>NZ_JAPYKK010000042.1 GCF_029623395.1 Sphingomonas echinoides | reverse complement strand
GCGTGGATCGATTCCCGGACCCGCGACCGGCGCCACCGGGATCGGCGGCGGCTGCGGCAAGCGGATCACCGGTGGCGGCGCGACGACTTCGGTCGGCTTGGCAGTCAGGTTGGGCGGCGCGGCTTCCGCCTCCTTGCGCTTCTCCGCCTTGCGCGGTGCGGGGACGATCTCCTTCCGGGGCGGCGGCGGCGCAGGCGGCAGCACCGAAAACGCCTTCAGTTCCTCCGCCACGCGCGTGCGGAAATCGACCGACAACCCTGTCATCAAGCCATAGCCGATCGCCACGACCAGCAGCGCCGCTCCGCCGGCGGAAGCCACCCGGTCCTTGGTCGATGATGCACGATACGTTGTCATTGCAGGCAAATGGCTCCAGATCTCCCCCTTCAGATAGGGGTGACACCATCCGAACGCACGGGTAGGTCGTCGCGACCATTCTCAGGAGATACCCGATGCGCCCAAGCGGCCGTACCCCCGACCAGATGCGCACGATTACGATCGAGCCGCGCTTCACCCGCCATGCCGAAGGATCGGTGCTGATCGGGTTCGGCGACACCAAGGTGCTCGTCACCGCCAGCATCGAGGAAAAGGTCCCCCCCTTCCTCCGCGGCAAGGGCGAAGGCTGGGTCACCGCCGAATATGGCATGCTCCCGCGCGCGACGCATACCCGTGGCAGCCGCGAAGCCGCCAAGGGCAAGCAATCCGGCCGCACGCAGGAAATTCAGCGCCTGATCGGGCGCTCGCTGCGCGCGGTCACCGACCTCAAGTTGCTCGGCGAACGTCAGATCGTGCTCGACTGCGACGTGATCCAGGCGGACGGCGGCACGCGCACCGCGGCGATCTCGGGCGCGTGGGTCGCGCTTCGCCTCGCGATCGACGGACTGCTCGAAAGCGGCAAGCTGACCAGCGATCCGCTCACGCAGAAGGTCGCCGCGGTCAGCTGCGGGATCTACAAGGGCACCCCCGTGCTCGATCTCGATTACGACGAGGATTCGAAGGCCGACGCGGACGCCAACTTCGTCCTGCTAGAAACCGGTAACATCGCCGAAGTCCAGGCAACCGCCGAAGGCGCGACCTATGACGAGGAGGCGCTGCTCCGCCTGCTCCGCCTGTCGCGCATCGGCTGCACCGAGATCTTCGCGGCGCAGGCCCGGGCCGTCGGCAAATGAGCCCGGTCGAGCCCGACGGCGTGCCGCCCCAGGCGATCCGCAAGCTCACCCCCGGCAAGCTCGTCATCGCCAGCCACAATGCCGGCAAGGTCCGCGAGATCAACGCGCTGCTCGCCGAATATGGGATCGAGGCAATCTCGGCGGCGGACCTCGACTTGCCCGAGCCCGAGGAGACCGGAACCACCTTCGTCGCGAATGCCGAGCTGAAGGCGTTGCAGGCGGCTGACCTGTCGGGCCTGCCCGCGCTGGCGGACGACAGCGGTCTGTGTGTCGATGCTTTGGGCGGCGACCCCGGCGTCTACACCGCCAATTGGGCGGAAACGCCGAACGGTCGCGACTGGACGCTTGCCATGACCAAGGTCGAGCAGGCGCTCGCGGAAAAAGGCCCCGATGCCAGCCGCGCTGCGCATTTCGTCAGCGTGCTCGCGCTCGCCTGGCCGGATGGGCACGTGCAGTGGTTCGAAGGTCGGGCAGAGGGAACGCTGACTTGGCCCCCGCGTGGCGACGTCGGTTTCGGCTATGATCCGGTGTTCGTGCCCTTGGGCAACACCCAGACCTATGCCGAGATGGACCCCGCCGAAAAGCACGCGATCAGCCACCGTGCCGCCGCCTTTGCCGCGATGGTCGACGCCGTTCTGTAAGCGGACGAGCCCCAAAACGTAGAAAAGCCGGCGGTCGTAGGACCGCCGGCTTTTTCAATATGCCCCCAAACCGCTCAGGCGAAGCGGAGCTTGGTCGAGCGCTTGCGATAGCGCAGCGCTGCGCCCATCAGGCCGAAACCGGCGAGCATCATCGCCCACGTGCCGGGCTCAGGCACCGCTGCGGTCATCGACGGGGTGAACTTGGCATAGACGAAGCTCGACAGCGACTTGGTCGACGTGTTCGCGCCGATCATCCCGGGGACGGTGAAGTCCACCGAGGTCAGCGGCGTGTTGACCGCATCCTTGAACAGCACGATTCCGCCGGTCTGCGCGAACGGGATCAGGACGTTGCACGCAACCAGGTTGCTGCAGCCGTTGGTCAGGTTCGGGCGCGAATCGAATGCGCCTGCGCTGCTGTTGATGAACACCTGCGACAGCAGTGCATTGCCCGCGGCGAACGCGCTAGACAGCGTCTTGAAGGTGAAGTTGTTGGTCGTGCAGCCGCCGAACACGCTCGAGCAGGTCCCGTCGAGGAAGGCGACGTCATAGCTTGCACCGCCGATGGAGACGCCCGTCGCGCCCATCAACTTGCCGCCGGTGACGATCGGCGTCGCGGCAAAGGCTGGCATCGCAACGAGCGCGCTGGCGATTGCGGCGGCGGCATACAAGCTCTTGATCGACTTCATCGGTTACACCCCTTTTACAAAGCCGCTCGTCGGCCCCTGGTGAAACCGCATCTACTTCCGAAAAGATGTTGCGCAACCGCGTATAAATGCCTGTTAACCAAGCATTGTTTCGAAATTGGAAGATCATCGTTAACATCTCGCCCATTCCCGATTTGCGACACTTCGGGAAGGATATTTCGGCAATCGGCGTGGCAACAGGCGCCATCCTTACCGCCGCAAGCAACGATTGCGCCGCGACTCAGTAAACGCGTTCGCCGACAACGTTGCCGGGGGGCGAATAGCGGCAGACCAGATAATCGTCGTCCGCGGTGCTGCGAAGCGTACAGCCGACATGCGTGGTCGAGTGCCAGATGATCTGGGTGTAATGGCCGACGTCCTCGCCACGCCCGGTCTTGCTGAAGAACGGGGTCTCGCCGTTGATGAAGTTCACCTTCTCGGCGACCCACAGGTCGACCATCTCGCTATAGGCATAGGCACCCCGCGTTCCGCGGAACAACGCTTCCCCTTCCCGCCCCGCCCCCTCGGGCTGATCGGCATGGCGAAAATCCCCGGTTCGCACCAGCGTATCGGCGTAGGTCGCTGCGTGCGCGGCAAGCATGTCGTCCCAGAGCAACGGCGCCTCGCCGACTTCGGCCCGGGCGGCCGCATGGCGTGCCAGCATGGCCTCTTTCAGCATTGCCTCGCCGCGCGGATAGCTTCCGGCAATCGTCCGTGGCTCGACCACAGTTACAGGGGACGCGCCATCGCATCCGCCCAGCATCAATACTGCAAGCAGTCCCCCCAACATTCGGCCTCTATACCGCAAAGACCTTCCCACCGTCATCGTCTACCTTCATAGCGCGCCGGATGATCGTCCCGTCCGCTTCCTCTGCTGATCCGTCGTCGCCGCTTGCGCTTTATGTGCATTGGCCGTTCTGCGTGTCGAAATGCCCCTATTGCGATTTCAACAGCCACGTCCGCGACGTGGTCGATCAGGCGGAATGGCGCAAGGCGCTGCTGGAGGATCTCCGGTACGAGGCGCAGGCGTTGCCGGGTCGGCGACTGGGCTCGATCTTCTTCGGCGGGGGAACGCCGTCGCTGATGCCGCCCGAAACCGTGGCAGCCGTGATCGATGCGGCGACAACCTATTGGAAACCCGACCCCGACATCGAGATTACGCTGGAAGCCAACCCATCGTCGGTCGAAGCGTCGCGCTTCACCGACCTCGCCCGCGCGGGGGTGAACCGCGTCTCGCTGGGGTTGCAGGCGCTCGACGACAGCGCACTCCGTTTCCTCGGGCGCGCGCACGACGTGACCGAAGGCCTGGGTGCCTTGGCGACCGCGCAGGCGGCGTTCAAGCGAGTCAGTTTCGACCTGATCTACGCGCGCCCGGGGCAGCGGATCGCCGATTGGGAAGCCGAACTCAGCCGCGCGTTGAGCTTCGGAACCGAACATTTGTCGCTGTACCAGCTCACGATCGAACCCGGCACGCGCTTCGCGACCGAAGCCGCGGCGGGGCGGATCGTGATTCCCGATGGCGATTCGGCAGCCGACCTGTTCGAAACGACTCGTGCGATGACGGCGGCGGCCGGCTTGCCCGCGTATGAAATCTCCAATCACGCGCGAATCGGTGCGGAGAGCCGCCACAACCTCGTCTATTGGCGCTACCGCGACTATGCAGGCATCGGCCCTGGCGCACATGGTCGGCGCGGCGGGCTGGCGACGGCGCGGCACAAGAAGCCCGAGAATTGGATGTCGGCGGTCGCCCGCAACGGTCATGGCGCGCAGATCGAGGATCTGCTGCCGCCTTCGGACCGCTCGACCGAGGCGTTGCTGATGGGTCTGCGGTTGCGCGAGGGCGTCGACCTCGGCCGGATCGCACGGCTTGGCGAAACGACCGTGGACGGATTGATCGATACCGTCGCAACGGAACGGCTGATCGCACAGGTGTTGATCGCGCGGGACGGCGACTGGCTGGGCGTTACCGAGGCGGGGATGCTGCTGCTCGACGCGATCCTGCCGATCGTCGTCAGGACTCCGTAAGACGTTTCGTCCTACCCCGACACCGCCGGCACCGACCCCGGAACCTTGGGCGTCACCGGCACCAGCTCGTACACGTCGAGCAACGCTCCGCCCGCCGCCCGCGCGAGGGTCAGCCGCCACCGGAACGGCGAGACCCGCTCCACCACGCCCGTGACGTTCGTCGCCGGGCTGTTGCCATAAGCGGGCACCGAGCCACCCCGGACGGGCGCCAGCGCGCCCAGGAACACCTGTCGCGTGTCGTTCTGGGTGAACAGCCAGCCGCGCGGCTGGATGGTGCCGCTCTGCTTGTTGAAGGCAGTGCCCTCGGGCGTGACCACCACGGTGCAGAAATCGGGCTTGAAGCTCGCGAACCCGGCGCGCCCCCCGAACCGCATCAGGCGGCAATAATAGAGGCCCGGCGACAGTTCGGCCTTGGGCAAAGCGACCGCCGGGTCGAGCAGCGGCCCCTCCGCCGCGACCGCAACTCGCGCGCGACGCGGCAGGTCGGCCCGCGCCCGCGCCCAGACCGTCGGCAGGCGGTCGATCGCGGACCGGTCGACCGAGGTGAGCCGCATATGCCAGCTAGTCGGCACATCAGGCTGCTCCGAAACCGCGATCTGTGGCGGACGTTGCGGCGTGCACCCGGTAGCAAGAGCGATCGTCGCGGATAACAGCAGCGCAGCGTGGCGCATAAAACTCCCTCCGGACCCAGGATCCGACCCGGACCCATGGTACCCTATCCAAACGTAAAGATCGCGGGTTAACGATTCGTCAATTGCTACGATCGGCCGTCCCGCGCGACGCCGCCCGGACGACAAACAGAAAGGGCGCCGGTCGCCCGACGCCCCCGCTGCGGAATGGGAAATGGTGCGGCGTTACGCCGCGCCCGCCCCCGCCTTTTCCTTCTTGGCATAGACGCGGATCGGCTCCTTGCGGCCGTCGATCACGTCCTTGTCGATCATCACCTCATCGACGCCGTCCATCCCGGGCAGGTCGAACATCGTGTCGAGCAGGATCCCCTCGAGGATCGAGCGAAGCCCACGCGCGCCGGTCTTGCGATCGATCGCCTTCTTGGCGACCTGCACCAGCGCATCGTCGGTGAAGCCGAGCTTGACCGTCTCCATGTCGAACAGCTTCTGATACTGCTTCACCAGAGCGTTCTTCGGCTCGGTCAGGATCGTCACCAGCGCCGGAACGTCGAGATCCTCGAGCGTCGCGATCACCGGCAGACGGCCGACGAACTCAGGGATGAGCCCGAACTTGAGCAGATCCTCGGGCTCGACCGCCTTGAGCGTCTCACCGGTACGGCGTTCCTCAGGCGAGGCGACATAGGCACCGAAGCCGATCGACTTGCCCTGCAGACGATCCCCGATGATCTTCTCGATGCCACTGAACGCGCCACCGCAGATGAACAGGATGTTGGTCGTGTCGACCTGCAGGAACTCCTGCTGCGGATGCTTGCGGCCCCCCTGCGGCGGAACGCTTGCGGTGGTGCCTTCCATGAGCTTGAGCAGCGCCTGCTGGACGCCCTCGCCCGAAACGTCGCGCGTGATCGACGGGTTCTCGGCCTTGCGGCTGATCTTGTCGATTTCGTCGATGTACACGATCCCGCGCTGCGCCCGCTCGACGTTATAGTCGGACGCCTGGAGCAGCTTGAGGATGATGTTCTCGACGTCCTCGCCGACGTACCCGGCTTCGGTCAGCGTCGTCGCATCGGCCATCGTGAACGGCACGTCGAGGATTCTAGCAAGGGTTTGGGCAAGCAGCGTCTTGCCGCAACCCGTCGGGCCCATCAGCAGGATGTTCGACTTGGCCAGCTCGACATCCGCGCCCTTCTGGCCGTGGTTGAGGCGCTTGTAGTGGT
Organism: Sphingomonas echinoides; assembly: GCF_029623395.1. Lineage (GTDB taxonomy): Bacteria > Pseudomonadota > Alphaproteobacteria > Sphingomonadales > Sphingomonadaceae > Sphingomonas > Sphingomonas echinoides_A. The sequence continues at coordinate 27,098 of NZ_JAPYKK010000042.1, read as the reverse complement.
TATGCACCGCCACCGAAAGCACGCGCTTGGCGCGCTTCTGGCCAATGACGTAATCATCGAGCACGTCGCAGATTTCCTGCGGCGTGGGCACGCCGCCGTCCTTCTTGCTCACCAGCGCGGACTTCGTCTCCTCGCGGATGATGTCGTTGCACAGTTCGACGCATTCATCGCAGATGAAAACGGTAGGGCCCGCAATCAGCTTGCGGACTTCGTGCTGCGATTTGCCGCAGAACGAGCAATAAAGCGTGCTCTTGGAGTCGCCGCCGGTCATCTTTGGCATTTAGTCCATCCTTGGCAGCCCTTGGGGCGCACTACTGCGAGGGTCCATCCTAGACCGCCCTCGCGCGGTCCGACAATCACCAAAATCGTCTTGAGATAGGTGTGCCGGGCTAAAACATAGACGCCCGGCACTGAATATACGGTGAATTTACGAGATCACTTCGAATTATGCAGACGTCAGCGCCGGCGGCGTGGTCGAGTCGTCGGGGAGCGCCGGACGCTTGTCGAACACCTGATCGACCAGGCCGAAGTCCTTGGCCTCATGCGCCTCGAGGAACGTGTCACGGTCCATCGCACGCTCGATCTCCTCGAGCGGCTTGCCGGTGTACTGCGCATACAGCGCATTCATCCGGTTCTTGATCCGCTGGATTTCCTTCGCCTGGATCTGGATGTCGCTCGCCATGCCCTGCGCCCCGCCCGAAGGCTGGTGGATCATGATGCGGGCGTTGGTCAGCGCGACGCGCATGCCGGGCTCGCCCGCGGCCAGCAGGAAGCTGCCCATCGAGGCAGCCTGGCCCATGCAGACCGTACCGACGCGCGGCCGGATGTACTGCATCGTGTCATGGATCGCCATGCCCGCCGTGACGACACCGCCCGGCGAGTTGATGTACATGAAAATGTCCTTCTTCGGATTCTCCGATTCCAGGAACAGCAGCTGGGCGCTGATCACCGAGGCCATATGGTCTTCGACGCCGCCCGTGATGAAGATGATGCGTTCGCGCAGCAGCCGCGAGTAAATGTCGAAGCTGCGCTCGCCGCGATTGGATTGCTCGATGACGATCGGAACGAGCCCGCCCTGCGGGGAGGCCGCCATCCCGGCGCCATGAAGGGGGGCCATGAAGTCACCGGTGTCGAACGGATTGCGCATGATGAGTCTTGAAATCCTTTATGCCCCGAAGAGACGTCATACATCGGCGTTGCCGGAAACGAGTTCAAGCCCCGTTGGGCTACAGGGTCGTGATCCGGGGCCACGCAACGCCGCCGCGCGATGATCGACAGCCAACAAAAAGGGGCGATCCGAAGACCGCCCCTGTTTGAACCTCGCGAAAGAGACCCGGCGCTTACGCCTCGGGCTCTTCCTTGACCGCAGCGGCCTTCTTCTTCGCCGGTGCCTTCTTGGCAGGCGCTTCCGCAGCAGCCTCGTCGCCAGCCGGCTCTTCAGCCTTCTTGGCAGGGGCCTTCTTGGTCGCAGCCTTCTTCACCGGCTCCGCAGGCGTCGGTGCCGCCGCATCGTCGGTTGCCGGAGCGGCTTCGCCCTCGGCGTCGCCATCAGCCGACTTGGCCTTCTTCGCCGAAGCCTTCTTGGCAGCCTTGGGCTTGTGGTTGTCGTGATCGTGGCTGTGCGTGCCGGTCGAGAAACCCTCGTCGCTCTCGATCGCTGCCTCGAGCTCCTCGCGCGTCACTTCGCGATCCGAAATCTCGGACTTCTCGAACAGGTAGTCGACGACCTTGTCCTCATACAGCGGCGCACGGAGCTGCGCTGCTGCCATCGGCTCCTGCTGGACGTACTGCAGGAAGCGCTGGCGATCCTCGGGGCCGTACTGCTGCGCGGCCTGCGCGATCAGGCGGTTCATTTCCTGCTGGCTGACTTCGACGCCATTGGCCTGGCCGATTTCGCTGAGCAACAGGCCCAGACGAACGCGACGCTCCGCGATCTTCTGGTAATCTTCCCGCTCGGATTCCATCTCGGCAAGCGCTGCCGCCGGATCTTCCTCATGCGTCGCTTCATGCTCGAGCTGCTGCCAGATCTGGCCGAATTCGGCTTCGACCATCGACGGCGGCACTTCGAAGTCATGCCCCTCGGCGAGCTGGTCGAGCAGCTTGCGCTTCATGTAGGTGCGCGTGAGACCATTGAGCTCCTGCTCGATCTGCCCCTTGAGCAACTCGGTCAGCTGGTCGAGGCTCTGCAGGCCGAGCGAGGTCGCGAGCTCGTCGTCGATCTTGGTCTCGCCCGCGGTCTTTACCGACTTGATCGTCAGGTCGAACGTCGCGGCCTTGCCGGCGAGTTCCTTGGCCTGATAGTCGGCCGGGAAATTGACGTTGATCTGACGCTCGTCGCCAGCCTTCACGCCGATGACCTGGTCCTCGAAGCCCGGGATCAGACGCCCCGAACCGATCTCGACCGACATGTCCTCGCCGGTGCCACCGTCGAACGCAACGCCGTCGACCTTGCCGACGAAGTCCATCACGACCAGATCGCCGGATTCGGCTGCACGGCCCTCGGCCTCTTCCCAGCGCTTCTGCTGGTCGGCGAACTTCTGGAGCTGTGCCTGGACGGCAGCCTCGTCAACCGGAACGGTCAGACGCTCGAGCTTCAGACCCTCGATCGCCGGAGTCGGCACGTCGGGGAGCACTTCGAGCTCGACCTTGATGCTGGCATCCTTGCCAAGCTCATAGCCCTCGTCGAGGCTCACCGAAGGCTGCAGCGCGGGGCGCAGCTTGTGCTCGGCGATCAGCTCCTGGATGCCCTGCTGGATCGAGCTGTTGAGCGCGTCCTGCATCAGCGCCTCGCCGTGCATCTTGCGCACCAGGTTCGCGGGCACCTTGCCAGGGCGGAAGCCGGGCATCTTCACCGTCGGCGCGACACGCTTCAGTTCGGCGTCAACGCGCGAATCGATGTCCTTCGCGGTGATCTTCAGCGTGTAGGCGCGCTTCAGCCCCTCGTTCAACGTCTCGACAGTCTGCATGTTCAGGTCTGGCCTTTTACAGGAAATTCGTTTGGCGGCCGCCCGTTTGCCACGGGCGGCTGGTGCGGGCGAAGGGACTCGAACCCCCACATCTTGCGATGGCAGGACCTAAACCTGCTGCGTCTACCAGTTCCGCCACGCCCGCACAGGACACCGCCGGTGTGGGGGGCGTCTATAGCAGGCGCACAGGGTTGGGCAAGTCGCGGCGTTACATGCCCGAAAAACAGTCCGGAAGCGTGCTCCGGGATATTACGGGGCAACTCCCGCCGGGACCACGCGTTAAAGTAGGCAGAGGAGAAAACTGATGGCGACCACACCCCCCACCGAACTTCCCCCGATGCCCGGCGATCCCGGCACGGTGCCGACCGAACCCGGTCAGCCGACCCCGATGCCCACCGAATTGCCGCCACCGACCCCGGACACCGACATCCCCAATCCGGCACCGATGGGCGACCCGGCGATCGACCCGGCGCAACCGGTCGACGACTCCGGCCTGTCGGGCGACTTCGCATGAGCGACATCGATAAGAGCGAAGGACCGATCAAGGGGCCGCTCGACGATCCCAAGGCGGACAAGGACGACCGCAGCGACCTCCAGAAGATGGTGGAAGCGCGCAAGGATGCGGTCGAGGACGGTGAAGGCGGCGCTGAGCCGGAAACCTTCACCTCCACGGGCATGTCCGACGGCGTAGGCGGCACCGGCGGCGTCACCAAGAACCAACGCGACGACGCGCAGTAAATCGTCCTCCCGCTATCGTGCGATCGCTGCCTTGGCGATGATCGCACGATAAGCGGGGGCGTCGCGGTCATAGAAGAATATGGCCGGCGCATCGAAAGTGATCATGAACAATCGCCCGTCGACGATCGCGGCAACACCGTCCCCACGACGCCGCACCTCCTCATCGACTCGGGCGTAGGTGTAGGTAAACGCCACCCCCTTTTCGCCCAGAAACCGCGCCGAGGCGATCGTTTCGATGGTCATGACGGGGGTGTTGAGCGCAATCCGGTAGCTGGATTCGAACAGCGCAGGAATATCGGTCAGCAACATCGTGCGCGAGAAGCGCGGCAGCGGCTTGGAATGTTTGTCGACCTCGCGAAATAGCGTCCGGTCCGGCTCGATCCCACCGTAGAAGGTCACTTCGTTCAGTCCGTCCCCGTCGATCGTCCAGCTTTCCGAGCGGCGTCCGGGCCGGGCGCCCATCCTGTTCCACTCGCAGTCGGGCGTCACCGTCATCGGCGATCTGGCGACCGCCACGGGCACGTGCGCCGCAACCAGTGTGTTCGCCGCCAGCGCGGGCTGTGCCGCCGCCAGCAGGATCGCGCAGAACCAGCGCATATGATTGCCGGGGGTTGCCCTCACTGGATCAACGTCGCGATCATCGCCGCGTCCTGTGCGGCGGGTTTCATCGTCAGATAGGTCCTGAGCGCCGCTACCCCGCCCGCATCGCGACTGCGCAATTGCGCCAGCCCCAACCCGCGATACGCCTCGGCACGGGTCGGATCGCGCGCGATGACCTCCCGGTAGAAACCGGCCGCAGCGACCAGGTCTCGTGGATGGCCACGCGCCCGGTAGAGTTCGCCGCGCGCGAACAGCAGGTCCGCCGACCACTGCGCGCCCGCCATCCGACGCAGGATGAAATCGGTCCCGGCGAAATCGTTGCGCTTGATCTCGTCCGACAGCCACGCCGCCCGCCACGGTGCCAGCGCCGCGTCGTACCGCTCCTTGCCGTCTTCCCCCGGCTTGTTCATCGCCAGCGCGAGCTGTCGCAAGGTCGTCGTTCGCTCGATCGTAGAAGGATGGTCGTCGGTAAAGCCGGCACGATCGTAGCGGGTACTGCGTTGGCGGCGGCCATGCGCGGTCGCATCCTTTTCATCCAGCAGCTGATCCCAGATGTCGGGGAATCGCTGCGGATCGTAAGGGGACGCCTTGAGATACGCCATCGACAGCAGGTCCGCCTGCCGCTCCTGATCGCGGGTATGGGCATAAGTCGATCCGATCGCAGAGGTCTGCACCGACCGCGCGACTCGCACCGTGTCATAGGCGCTGCGGCCGCCGTACGCCCACGCCGCCGCCCCCGCGACGCTCGCCCATGCGGCAATGCCCCCCGCCGTCCGGTCATGCCTGAAGCCATGCAAGCTGTGCCGCAATTCGAAATGCGCGAATTCGTGGCCGAGGATGGACGCGAGCTCAGCCTCGTCGCGTGCCCGAAGCAACAGGCCGGTATGGACGATCATCATCCCGTTCGCCGCCATCGACGCGTTCAAGCTGGTGTCGCGAACGATATAGGGCCGGACGGCCTGGCACCGCGCCGCGCCGACGGTCCGGCAGACCACTTGCATGACATAGGCTTTGAGCGGCGCATCGTTGATGACCACGGTCGAATCGCGAAAGCTGCGCTCGCGCTCGTCGAATTCCATCCAGATCCCGCGCTCGTCGACACCCTGTGGCTGATACGCTCCGCTATAGGGCGGAAGGCTGGGGATCGGCTCCGCGTGCGCCGCCACGCCCGTCAACAACGCGACCGCCGCCGCCGCCCGGCGCCATTGGCCAGGCCACATCTACTTGACCGTCTGGCTGGCGGGCATCGCGCTGCCCGGAAAGCCCTCGAGCAATTGCGCCACGCGTTTTTTCGCGCCCTCGGGGGTGCGGACGTCGCCCCCCATCGCCATATCGGCATTGAGCCATACCAGATCGCCGGTGCGCAGGTCGACCAGCCCCGCCATCCCGGTGTGCTCGCCAGACTTGACCGAAACGTACGCCATTGCGGCGAAAACCTGCAGGAACTTGCGTCCGGTCGACCCAAACTGGTCCTGATTCGACACGAAAAGGGCGTAATTCGCGCGCGTTCCGCGCGCGACTTCGGCGACGCCGGGCCCCATCGTCCAATCGAACTGCCCCTTGCGTTTCTTGCTCGGCAAGCGGTTTCCGGCGAAGAACTGATAGCGCATCACGCTATCCGCAAGCACCGAGAAAAGCGCGCGATACTCCGCCATCACCTGCGCGGCGGGGCCGACAGGCTCGTCGGCAACGATCACCTGATTGCCCAGGCGAGTCTGCGCAAGGGTCAGTGCCGCCGCGATATTTTCGCGCGCCTGCGCGGTCCAGTCGGCATCGGGCTCGAACATCCCGCCGGTCGATTGCGCGCCGACTGAGATCGTCGGGCGGATCAGCAGGATCGTCGCTGAACGCGGCGGCAGAACGAAGCCCGGCTTCGTCCCCGTCCGCTCCTGCGCCCACGCAACTTGCGGCAAGATCACCAGCAGGATGCAGGCACAACGCAGCGTGCAAAGTCGCAACGGCATAAAGCCCCCTGTCATCGCCCTTGCCCCCAAGGTCGATGACAAAGAGTATGCGCCAACAGCGGAAAAGATCAAGGTCCGGGCGCACGACGATCAATAATCGTGCAGAGCCCGAGGATTGAACGTTAGCCCAATACTTTCTTCAGAACTTCATTGACGACGCCGGGATTGGCCTTTCCGCCCATCGCCTTCATGGTCTGCCCGACGAAGAAGCCGAACAACTTGTCCTTGCCGCTGCGATAGTCGGCGACCTTGTCTTCGTTCGCCGCCATGACTTCGGCGATGACCCGTTCGATTTCACCCGTATCGCTGGTCTGCTTGAGCCCGCGCTCCTCGACCACGGCACCTGCGCCCTGTCCGGTTTCGAGCATGATCTCAAACACCTGCTTGGCGAGACTCCCCGACAGCGTCCCATCCGCGACCAGTCCGAGCAGCTCGGCGGCCTGCGTCGGGCTGACCGGCGAGGTCGTGAAATCGGTCCCGGTGCGGTTGAGCGCGCCGAACAATTCCGACGTCGTCCAGTTCGCCGCCGCGACCGGTTTCGTCCCTGTTTCCAGCAACGTATCGAACCACCGCGCCGCCTCTACCTCGGCGGTCAGCACCGCCGCGGCATACGGCGTGATGCCGAGCGCCTCATAGCGCCGCCGCTTGGCGTCGGGCAGTTCGGGCAAGGACGCGCGGCATTCCTCGAGGAACGCATCGTCGAGTTCGAGCGGCAACAGATCCGGATCCGGGAAGTACCTGTAATCGTGTGCATCTTCCTTCGACCGCATCGAGCGAGTCTCGTTGCGGTCGGGGTCGTACAGCCGCGTTTCCTGGACGATCCGGCCGCCGTCCTCGAGCACCTCGACCTGCCGCCGCGCTTCCTGCTCGACCACCGCCATCACGAAGCGGACCGAGTTGACGTTCTTGGTCTCGGTCCGCGTGCCCAGCGGGTCCCCCGCCTTGCGCACGCTGACGTTGACGTCGGCGCGCATCGAGCCCTCTTCCATATTGCCGTCGCAACTACCGACATAACGCAGGATCGAGCGCAACTTGCGCAGGTAAGCCCCTGCTTCTGCAGGAGAAGTCATGTCCGGCTTGGACACGATCTCCATCAGCGCAACGCCCGATCGATTTAGATCGACGTACGAGCGAGTCGGATGCTGGTCGTGCATCAGCTTGCCCGCGTCCTGCTCGACGTGGATCCGCTCGACGCCGATGCGCTTGCCGCTCTGGTCGGGGTTCTTGTCGTCAAGGCTGATGTCGATCGCGCCCTCGCCCACAAGCGGATGATAAAGCTGGCTGATCTGGTAACCCTGCGGCAGATCGGCGTAGAAATAGTTCTTGCGATCGAACCGCGACCATTTGTTGATCTGCGCGTCGATCGCCATGCCGGTGCGGACCGCCTGCCGGATGCACTCGCGGTTGGGCACGGGGAGCATCCCCGGCATCGCGGCATCGACCAGCGACACCTGGCTGTTGGGCTCGGCCCCGAACGCGGTCGCCGCGCCCGAGAACAGCTTGGCGTTGGAGGTCACCTGCGCATGGACCTCGAGGCCGACGACGACCTCCCAGTCACCGGTTTCGCCATGAATCGTATAGGTCTGATGTTCGCTCATGCGCGCTGGCTAGCACGCAGATTGCCGTTCTGCATTTGGAAAATGACCCACGGCGCTTTGCCGAAACAGCCTCAGTGCTGCATGGGCGCCGCGCGCAGGTACGCAAGATTTTCGCCCTGAATGAAAATCTCGAACCCGCGCGTACCGAAGGCGCGCTGAAAACTGCGGCTCGTCCCCTTCCCCGGGAGCATCCAATCGTGCGGCTCGACGAAGATCAGTGCGGTGTCATCGATCCAGTCGGTATTCCCGTCAAAGACGTCCGCCTCGAAGCCCTCGATATCGATCTTGACGATCAGCGGCACCCCCCCGGGCACGCGCGCGATGGCGTCCGCAATGGTCAGCACCTCGCACCCGCCGGTGCTGCGTTCGGTCTGCACCGCCCAGGCGGCATCGGCCGGTACGACGTTAACAAATCCGCGTTCGCCCCCAACCGCTGCCTGCAGGACGAGCATCCCGTCGAGATGCGCGGTATTTATACGCGCCATTTCGGCATTGGCGGCATCCGGCTCGATCGCGACGATCGAGGCATCGGGAAATTGCTGGCGAAACCAAAGCGATGCGGCGCCGATATTGGCACCAGCATCGACGATTACCGGGACCTGGCCATTCGCCAGGATGCGCAGATACTCCCGCTGCACAGCGTCGCGGACATAGCTATTGGTGAGCGCATATTCCCGATTGCGAAAGATCTGTCGAAGAACGCTGAAGTCACTGGTTCGTGGCCTGACACTGACGGACATGTTTCCCGGCACGACGACAGATACATGCCTGGAGTTTCCGAACCAGGCGCGTAAACCGCCCAGCCAGAACTGTGGCCCGGCCTCCGCCAGATCTCTCCAGGAACCGCTGACGCGCTGCAGCATCCCCATTCTTCGTCCCCCGCCGCGCGCAGTTTTACCATTGCGCGGCGTTTTGCTCAAGCAGGGGTCTGGGTCAGCTTACCACCAGCGCTCCGCACGCGCGGTGAAGCCGGCGCGTTCCTCCAGCGCCAGCCCCGCATTCAGCACGCCCTGCTCGTCGAGCGGCTTGCCGATGATCTGCAACCCGAGCGGCAGCCCGGCATGGTCGAGACCGCCCGGAACGCTCATCGCGGGCAAGCCGGCGAGCGACGACGGCACCGTGAACACGTCGTTCAAATACATCGCGATCGGGTCCGCGCTCTTCTCGCCCAGCGCGAAGGCGGCGGACGGTGCGGTCGGGGTCAGCAGCACATCACACTTGGCCCACGCCTGCTCGAAATCGCGCGCGATCAACGTGCGGATCTTCGACGCCTGGGTGAAATAGGCGTCGTAATAGCCCGCCGAGAGCACGTACGTGCCGATCATGATCCGGCGCTTGACCTCGTCGCCGAACCCGTCGGCACGGGTCGCGGCATACATGTCCTGCAGGTTCGCCCCCTCGGGCAAGTCGCGCAGACCGTAGCGCACGCCGTCATAGCGCGCGAGGTTGGACGACGCCTCGGCCGGTGCGATGATGTAATAGGCCGGGAGCGCATATTTGGTATGCGGCAGCGACACCTCGACGATCTCGGCCCCGGCATCCTTGAGCCAGTCGATGCCCTGCTGCCACAGCGCCTCGATTTCGGGGGGCATGTTGTCGACACGATATTCCTTCGGAATACCGACGCGCTTACCTTTGAGATCACTGGACAATCCTGCTTCCCACGCAGGCACCGGCAAGTCGAGCGACGTCGCGTCCTTCGCATCGAATCCGCTCATCGCGCCCAGCATGATCGCGCAGTCGCGCACGTCGCGCGCCATCGGCCCGGCCTGGTCGAGCGACGAGGCAAACGCGATCGTCCCCCAGCGCGAGCAGCGCCCGTAGGTCGGCTTGATGCCGGAAATGCCGGTGAAGGCGGCGGGCTGACGGATCGAGCCGCCGGTGTCGGTGCCAGTCGCTGCCGGGCACAGCCGCGCCGCGATCGCCGCGGACGACCCGCCCGACGATCCACCCGGCGCGAGCGCGGCGTTGCCGCCATCGTTCCGCCGCCACGGCGAGATAACGTTGCCAAACGCCGACGTCTCGTTCGACGATCCCATCGCGAACTGGTCCATGTTCAGCTTGCCGAGCATCCCCGCGCCCGCATCCCACAGATTGGCTGACACGGTCGATTCATAGGGAGGCGTGAAGCCGGCGAGGATGTGGCTCGCCGCGGTCGTGGTCACGCCCTTGGTGCAGAACAGGTCCTTCATCCCGATCGGCACGCCCGCCAGGGGCTTGAGCGTCTCGCCCTTTGCGCGTGCCGCATCGGCAGCGTCTGCGGCAGCGAGCGCATGGTCGGGCGTTTCGACGAGGAACGCGTTCAGCGCCTTGGCGGCGGACACGTTGGCGATGAACCCTTCGGCCACTTCGCGCGCAGTGAAGCTGCCGTTGCGCACGCCGTCACGGATCGCAGCGACGCCAAGATTGGTAAGGTCGGTCATTTCGTCATCCTCTCCCGTGCCCCGGCGAAAGCGGGGGTCCAGGGCAGCGCAGGTAGCGGTTCTTGTGTCTGAATCCCCGCCGGCGCGGGGATGATCTTGTGATGACGTCCCGCCATCACTCGATCACCTTGGGCACGGTAAAGAACCCGTGCTCGGCCTGTGGCGCGTTCGCCAATACGGCGTCGCGGATGCCGCCGCCGGTCAGCGGATCGGCGTTCACGACATCGTCGCGCAGCCGCAGATGGTTGGGGATCACCGCGGTCATCGGCGCGACGCCGGTCGTGTCGACCTCGCTCAATTGCTCGATCCAGCCCATGATATTGTCGAGCTCGGGCGCCATGCGCGCGGCTTCTTCCTTGGTGATCGCGATGCGGGCCAGGCTGGCGATCTTGGTGACGGTGGCGATGGTGACTGACATGGCCTGCGGCTAGCAGAGCGTCCGAGCCTTGCGCAACCTATTCGAACGGATCTCCGACCGGAACGCCCCCGACGAACACCCGACGCGCGGGCACGGCACGGATCTCGACCCGGCCTGCGGCGTCCCCCGCCTTGAGCGCAGCGCGTTCCGCGGGCGTCAGCGGGAGCCGTGCATCGTCGTCGACCCGCGCCCAGGCATCCCCCGTTCGACGATAGCGCGCGGCACCGCAGCCCGATCGCAGCGCCGGGCTCGCGGGCGTGGCCGTCGGCGGATCGCGCGTCAGATCGTCGATGCAGCTTTGCGAGATCGACACCGCCTCGCGTGCACCGGGGGCGTACAGCAGGGTGCAGCGATTCTCGCGATCGGAGCGGCACCCCTGCCAGTCGGTCAGCACGCTACGCAAGGCGAACGGCACGGGCACCGTCGCCGGCAGCACGCGCAGGCGTTTGACGAGCAGGTCGGCATCGGTCTGCGTGCGGTCGATCCCCGCGATATCCCACCGACCGGTCTTGGTCGCGACATCCTTTGCGCGCGCCGCGATCACCGGATTGGCGGAGCGCGCGAGACGCCGGAGCGCGGCCTTGCCGGGATCGCCAAAATCGAACGAAAGCGCTGCCCAGTCGAATTTCGCCACGGAGACCCTGCCAGCCTCGAGCCGCGCGACCTGATCGGCGCTCGACAGCGTGTTGAAGCTCACAATCGGCGTGGCGAGCAGCAGCCCGACCCCCGCCACGACGAAGGCGATCCGCAAATTGCTCGGCCGCACGAACGCGCTCCACGCGTGTCGTCCACGGACCAGCGCGACCAGATACGCCACGCCGTAAACACTGGCGAAGCCGACGAAGACGACCGCCCATAGCCGGTCCGGCGTCAGGCCATATTGCCCGATCCGCAGCCCCGTCGCGATTCCTGCGATCACCGCCAGCGGCAGCACCGCAAGCGCCAGCGCCATCGCGCCAAAGCGCAGCACCGGGTTGGTCGCCTCCTCGTCCGTGCCGTTGCCGATCACCGCATTGGAAAGGATCAGCGCGCCGATCACGCAGCCGAGCAGGATCGGCGTGGTCGATTTGGTCGCCTCCCACAGCGCGTCGAGCCCGGTGAAGGGCAAGGCGAGCAGAAACACCAGCAACCCCGCGCCGAGCACCGGGGCCAGCACCGCGAGCACTGCGGTCACCACCCGCTGGAGCAGCCGCAGCACCCCGTCGCGTTCGCGCAACAACCCGAGCGCACCGCCGAAACTCGCGCCGAACAGCAATGCGTCGAACCATCCGTGCCGCAACAGGTCGCGCAGAAAATGCAGCCCGATCAGGTCGAACAGCGCCGCCAGCAGCCACGCCAGCGCGAATACGACGCCGATGAACAGCCAGCATGCGCCCCACAGGACGACGTTGGTCCAGGCCTCGCCATGCACGTCGGCATAGGGAAAGCGCCACGCGCCATGATCGCGCGCGGTCTGGAACAGCGGCACCGCGATCGCGATCGCCAGGAACAGGCTGGCGCTATGCCAATTGTACCAGGCGCCCCAACCGCCGCCATTCCAATAGACGATCAGCCCGGATACCAATCCGACGACCGCGCCGAACAGCGCCGCCCACCACCAGCGCCGGCGCTCGAGGGCAAAGCAGAAGGTGACGGCCCCGGTGCCGATCGCGGTCGCCAGCGCGATTCGCCACGCTGCCGGATCGACTGCCGGAAACCGCGGTTTCGCGATATCCAGCACCTGCTGCACCGCAAGCGCCGCCAGCGCGCCAACCAGCGCGAGCACGATCGGGCGAATCGGCCACCCGATCCCGTCGCGGGTACCTTCGGTCATTTCGTCCATCGCTTCGTTCCCCACGCTGGTCCGCTACGGACAGCAGCGCCAAGGCGATTGCAAGCGCCGCGATCCTGCTGCACGGAAATCCCATCACGTCTGCATGGGCACTGCCGCGCCATGCCCGTGGGAGGTGGACCGCTTGGCGCGCAAGTTTCTCTACATCTTCAGCGGCCTGATCGTGCTCGCGATCGCCGGTGCCTTTGCTTATGCGATCTGGGGCAAGGAGTTGATCGCGCTGGCGACGGTGCCGACCGCCGGTTTCGAACGCTTGCCCGCTGAAAGCACCGCACACTATCGCGTTGCGCGCATGTGGCTGGCGCGCCCCGATATTCCGGGCAACCCCGCGTCATGGACACCGCCCGGCTACACCCCTGCGCGGACGCCGCGGGCTGCGGTGTTCTTCGTCCATCCGACTTCGTTCCTCGAACGCTCGCGCTGGAACGCCCCGCTCGACAATCAGGAAGCCAATGCTCGCGCGGCACTGTTCCTGCGCGGCCAGGCGAGCGCGTTCAACGACATCGGCGCGATCTGGGCACCGCGCTACCGCCAGGCGACCTTCGGGGCGTTCCTGACGACGCAAGCGAACGCGGCCAAGGCACTCGATCTCGCCTATCAAGACGTCGCCGCCGCGTTCGACGCCTTCGTCGCGCAAGCCGGGGACCGGCCGATCATCCTCGCGGGCCACAGCCAAGGGTCGCTCCACCTGATCCGGCTGCTGCGCGAGAAGATCGCGGGCAAGCCGATCGCGAAGCGGATCGTCGCGGCTTATGTCGTCGGCTGGCCGGTCTCGCGGACGACCGACATGCCTGCGCTCGGCCTGCCCGAATGCCGCACCGCGGAGCAGTCGGGGTGCATCCTGTCGTGGCAGAGCTTCGCCGAACCCGCCGACCCGTCGCTGGTGCTCGATGCCTATGACGCGAGCAGCACGATCGACGGCAAACCCCGCCGCGGTACGCCGATGATCTGCACCAACCCGCTGACCGGCATCCCCGACGCGACCGCCCCCGCGACCGCCAACCTTGGCACGCTCTTCCCCTCGGCCGACCTCACCAGCGCGACGATCGAACCGGGCCGAGTCGCGGCGCGCTGCGATTCGCGCGGGATCCTGCTGATCGGCAACCCACCGTCGCTCGGTGGCTATGTCCTGCCCGGCAACAATTATCACGTGTACGATTACAGCCTGTTCTGGGCGAACGTCCGCGCCGATGCGGCCCGCCGGCTCGCGACGTTCACCGCGGCGTCGGTCCCCGCTGGGCAACGGCAGCGCGCCGTGCAACCGAGCCGCCCGCAATGATCACGACCGACCGCCTCGAATTCCGCGCCGCCCTCCCGACCGGGGGGCGGCTGATCGGCCTGGACGTCGGCACCAAGACGATCGGCACCGCCTTGTGCGACGCGGGCTGGAGCTTCGCCTCGCCTGCGCTGCTGATCCGCCGGACCAAGTTCCAGAAGGACAAGATCGCGCTCGCCGACCTGATCGCGGCGCAGCAGGTTAAGGGGATCGTCATCGGTCTCCCGCTCAACCTGACTGACGGCAGCGAAAGCCCGCGCAGCCAGTCGAGCCGCGCCTTCGCCCGCAACCTTGCGGATCTCGCGCTGCCGATCTTCCTCCAGGATGAACGCTGGTCGACGCAAGCCGTGACGCGCACGCTGATCGAGCAAGACGCCAGCCGGGCGAAACGCGCCGAGCTGGTCGACAAGATGGCGGCGGCCTACATCCTGCAAAGCGCGATCGACGCGCTGGTCGCGATCTGAAGCACGCTTTACCCGCGCTGCTTCAGTAACGAACTAAACGTGCCTGCGAGCGCTGAAGGCGAACGCTTTCAGGCGACGGCAAGCTGCGGCGTGCGCCGGAGCGACCGCAGCGCAGCGCCGATTCCCCCAAACCCTAGGATCATCATGATCCACGTCGCGGACTCGGGAACTGCCGGTGGTGTCACCGGCGGCGTGGTGACGGGCGTCAGCGTGAATTGCTGAGGACCGAACTGGGCGTCGCGATCGGTCCCGGTATTGCCGTAATATTCCCCGAGAAACGCTTCGTTGCCGTTCACGCCGTAAAAAAGGTTGCCGCTGAGGCCGTTGACGTAGTCGAAACCGATGCCGAAGCCCGTGACGGGCACGCCGGTCGCGAACAGATATTGGTCGGAACCGCCTGATGCGCCCGGATAGAGAGCGTTCAGCCCAGCGATGAGAACACCACCGCGTGAGCCGCTGATTCCGGTTACGGTATAAGCTTCGCGTCCATCGACGGTCGTCGTCGTATCGGTCGTGGTGAAGATCCCCGACGCGAAAACGTCACCGCTGAAATAGCTGTACTGGAACTCGGCGGCCATGGCGGGGGTGGCTACTGCGGCGAAAGCGCCTGCAATCGTCAACGCGAGCGTCGTTCTCAATCCAAACATGATCGTTTCCTGTCGCCGGCAATACTACGCTAACGGTTCGTTTACGATGAACCGAGTGAATTACAAGCGGCGTAGGTGTCCTAGAATGGGTCTACTTTTGCCCATGACGTGTACTATGTTGTTGACGATCAATCTTTTGCGCATCGCGGCGGGGCTGAATTCGTTGGGGCCGTTCGCAATCAAATACGCCTTGGCCGGCGGCCACGGCTTTGCCAGCTTGCGTCCGCCTTGCCGCCTCGCTAACCGACACGCTCGATGCAACGCTCCGACCACCGCCCCGCCTCGCTCATCCCGGGCCGCGCCGTGTTTCCGCACCGGCACTTGACCGGGATCGAGGGATTGCAGCCCCACGAAATCCTGTTCCTCCTGGATGAAGCCGACGGTTGGGTCGCCGCCAACCGCACGCGCGCGATCGCCGACAAGCGGCTTGGTGGGTTGACGCTCATCAATGCCTTCTTCGAAAACAGCACGCGGACCTTGCTGTCGTTCGAGATCGCCGGGAAACGGCTCGGCGCCGACGTCGTCAACATGCACGCCGCGCAGTCGAGCGTGAAGAAGGGCGAAACGCTGATCGACACCGCAATGACGCTCAACGCCATGCGCGCGGACATGATCGTCATTCGTCACATGTCGTCCGGGGCTGTGCGCCTGATTGCGGACAAGGTCGATTGTCCGGTCCTCAACGCAGGCGATGGGCAGCACGAACATCCGACGCAGGCGTTGCTCGACGCGCTCACGATTCGCCGGCGGCGGGGAACGATTGCGGGGCAGCGCGTCGTGATCTGCGGGGATCTGCTCCACAGCCGAGTCGCGCGATCGAATATTCTGTCGCTTACCGCGCTTGCGGCCGAGGTCCGCGTCTGTGCGCCGACCACGCTGATGCCCGCTGCGATCGAGCGGATGGGCGTAACGCCCTTTACCGATTTCGATGCCGCGCTTCAGGACGCGGACGTGGTGATGATGCTGCGCCTGCAGAACGAGCGGATGAACGGCGGGTTCGTCCCATCGAATCGGGAATACCACTTGCGCTACGGCCTTACCGAAAAACGTCTCGCGCTCGCAAAGCCGGACGCATTGGTCATGCACCCGGGGCCGATGAACCGCGGCGTCGAAATCGATTCGGTGGTTGCGGACCACGCCCGCTCCGCGATCACGGAGCAGGTCGAGATGGGAGTCGCGGTCCGGATGGCGTGTCTTGATGTACTGACGCGTCGATCGCGTGGCGTGACGGGCTGGGCATGAGCCGAATGATCGCCTTGCTCGATGCGACGCTCGCGTGCCCGGTCGGCGGTGTATCGCGCGGTGGCGTGCTGATCGCGGACGACACGATCGCGGCGACCGGGTTGATCGATGTTCCCGAGGGTGCGGAAACGATCGACTGCGCTGGCCTCGTCCTCGCCCCTGCGATCGTCGACCTCGGCGTCTTTGCGATCGACGTTCCCGCCTTCCATGCAGGCGGGATCGTCCGCGTCGGACTCATGCCCGACCAGTCGCCCGTTCTCGACGATCCCGGCGTGGTGCAACGCGCGGCGTTGATCGGTCGCCCAGGCCTGTGGATTCACCCCATCGCCGCCGCAACGCGTGCGTTGGCGGGGAAGGATCTCGCCGAGATGGCGATCAACCGTGACGCCGGTGCGCGGGCCGTCGGCACCGGTGCCAGCTGGATCGCGGACTCAGGCGTGATGCGAAAGGTGCTCGCCTACGCCAACGACCTCGGCCTCACCGTAATCACGCATGCCGAAGACGGCGGGATCACCGCCGGTGCCGTGGCAACGGCAGGCGAGACTGCGACGCGCATGGGGCTATCGTCGGCGCCATCGGTCGCGGAGACGCTGGCGGTCGCGCGCGATCTGATGCTGGCCGAGGAAACCGGCGCGTCGTTGCATTTGCGCACCGTCACCACCGCCGCAGGGTTCGATCTGGTCCGCGCGGCCAAGCGTCGCGGTGTTCGCGTCACGTGCGGCATCACCCCCGCCCATTTGCTGTTGTCGGATATTGCGATGAGCGATTTCCGCACCTTTGCGCATATCTCCCCCCCGCTCCGCCACGAGGATGACCGCCGGGCCGCGCTGGTTGCGCTTGCGGATGGGACGATCGACGTCCTGTGTTCCGCACACGATCCGCATGGTCCTGAAGAAAAACGATTGCCCTTCGGGGATTCATCGGCTGGCATGGCAGGCGCAGAAACGCTCCTCGCGCTGGGTCTCGGGCTTGTGCGTGACGAGCATATCACGCTTGACCGTCTCTTTGCGCTGCTCGCCGCCAACCCGGCGCGTGTGCTGGGCGTCGACACCGGCACGCTGACGGTCGGTGCCCCCGCCGACCTTCTGATATGTGACCCGCGTGCGCCGTGGCAGATCATGGGTGAAGACATGCACGCCAAAGCGGGCAACACACCGTTCGATGGCCTGCCGGTCGAGGGCAAAGTCCGGCGTCTGTTCAAGGGTGGGACTGCGGTGACGCTCCCCGGGTGATGGTTAACAGGCTGCGTCTGGTCACGCGACCGGTGCCGCCTGCCGCAGCGTGCGACAAGCCGGGCGGCTTACCGGAACGAAGCCGTCCATCCTTCATTGATCGCCAGTCTTTTGCACTGGAGAAATACGATGAAACCCATTCTTCTCGGAATGATTGCTCTCGCAACGCCCGTTGCTGCGCAGTCGCCGGATTGGCGCAAGGCGCAGCCGATCTCGATCCGGATGACCGACGACGGGTTCATTCCCCGCAGCATTCCGGTTCGACAGGGCGCCCCTTACGTTCTCCGGATCGTCAACCGTTCGGACAAGGGCCACAACCTCACGCAGGAAGCATTTTTCGATCAGGCCCTGGTTGCGGGCCGGGACCGGAACAAGATCCATGGTGGCAAGATCGTGCTGGCGTCCGGTGAAGGTATGACCGTCCGGTTCCGTGCCCCCGTCACGCGCCGCGGTGGGACGTACCAGTTCAGCAGCACGACGCTCGGCGATGCCGGCAAGGATTATACGGGGGTGTTCTTGATCCGCTAACGGTGGCCGCGGCGTCCAGTCCGTGCGGGCGCCGCATACCCTCAAAACAACTCGCCCTGCGGTCCGGCAGGGGGGCGGAACAGGTCGCAGCGCAATGCCAAAACGCGTCTCCCGCTGGGGAACCCGTGCCTTGCCTTGGCGATCCTGAAGCGCGTGCGCAGTAATTCCGCCCAAGGCCCTTGGCCGCGCATCCGTGAAAAGAAGTTCGGATCATTATCGCGCCCGCCGCGAAGCGACTGGACGATCGCCATGACCTTCGCGGCACGGTCGGGAAAATGCGTATCGAGCCACGCACGAAAGAGCGGCGCCACCTCCAGCGGCAATCGGACGGGTATGTAGGATACGTTCGATGCCCCTGCCTCGGCAGCGCGCGCGATGATCGCCTCGATCTCGTCGTCGGTGATCGCGGGAATGACCGGAGCGATGTTTACGTAGGTTGGAATACCGGCGTCCACCAGGATCCTGACGGCTTCAAGACGCTTCGCCGGGTGCGGTGCCCGTGGCTCGATCGTCATGGCGATCTCGGGAACGAGCGACGTTACCGAAACCGCAACCGCGACCAAACCCTTCGCCGCCATCGGGGCGAGCAGATCGATGTCACGCACGACACGATCCGACTTGGTCGTGATCGTCACGGGGTGATCGACCTTCGCCAGAAGTTCGATGATGCTTCGCGTGATTCGGTATTCGCGCTCGATCGGTTGATAGGGGTCCGTGTTCGCCCCCAGCGCGATCGGTTTGGGGTCATACCCCTTGCGTCTGAGTTCGCCTTCCAGAATCTGCGCGGCATCGCGTTTGACGAACAGTTTGGTTTCGAAATCGAGGCCCGGCGACAGGTCGTGATAGGCGTGGGTCGGCCGTGCGAAGCAATAAATGCACCCGTGTTCGCAACCGATAAATGGGTTGATGCTACGATCGAACGAAACGTCCGGCGACTCATTGTAACTCAGGATGGTTCTGGACTGTACGTCCTGCACCGATGTCCTGACGGTCGGACGTGGTCCATCGATCGCGTCGCGAGCGTCGAGCCAATCGCAATCGTCTTCCATCGTAGGAATACCAAAACGCACGCTAAGCGCGTTTCCGGTTGCGCCTCGCATCGCGCGCTTCGTCCTGACGGTCGCCATGCCAGGGCTGATATCACATTAAGAACAGAATAGGAACAAGGAGACTAGCGCACGTTTTGCCGTATCGGTCAGACCCGCTGTGCTAGCAGCTACCGGGAAGCCAGCTCGCGCCGGTTCGCCCATGCAGCGATCTGATCCCCCGCGCCGGCGCGCACGAAGCAATTGCCGCCCTTCCCCCGATAGCCCCGGCACAGGGCGGTTGCCTCGTCCCTGGAAAAACCACCGATCGACAGCCGGTAGAAATTGGCCCCGCCCCGTGCGACGCCCATTCCCTGGGGAATATGCCCCGACAAAGCCGCGAACCGGCGACCAGCCCGGATCCACGCATCCTGGGCGACCGCGGGCGTATCATAGGCACCGAGCTGAACGTAGAAATTGCCTCGCGCCACGCTCCGCCGGCCCTGCGCGAGAGCAGGTTGCCTTGACGGCGCTCTTCGCGTCGCAACGGCAACCGGGAGGGCCTGGACGACTTCGCTACGCGGCGCGAAGACGACGCCACCAATCGCAGGACCAACTGGATACGGCACAACGGAGGCCGCAACCGCGACGGTCTCCTGCCCCTGCGGCTCCTGTAGGGCAATGTCCGCACCGTGCGAGACTTCCACGGCAGCAACCGCGGTCGATTGCTCGCGGTTGAGCGCGAGCGCTCGCGGCAGACCGGCGTCAACCACCGGCACGACCCCGAGCAAGGCGGCGATCTGATCCGACGCCGACGTCGGGCGCGCGAAGGTCGACCATTCCAGCAGGCGGCGCGCAGCCTCGACCGGGGCAAGGTCGATCTCGACCACCGTCTGCGCATCCTGCCATCGCCCTGCCAGCGCCAGGCTGAGTGCAAAGTTCTGCCGTGTCTTCGCATCCGCCCCGGCTGCGCGCGCCGCGGGATCGAGCAATTCGACCGCCGACACCGGATCCCCCGCCAGCGCCATGCCGAGTCCGCGGTCGCTCACAGGAATGTGGGCGGCATGCGCGTCGAGCGTCGACCGAGCGCCCGCCCAATCCCCCGTTCCGATCTGCATCAACGCAAGTTGCAAGGCGGCCTTCCCGTTCGCTGGATCCAGCGCCAGCGCATCCCCGAAGGCTTCGCGCGCCGAGCTGAACCGCCCGCCCCGAACGTAACTCTGGCCGAGCGTCATGCGATATTCCGCAACCTCTGGTTGTAGCGCCACCGCCGCTTCGGCGTGGGAGATGGCAGCCGCCACGTTTTTCTTGCTGAGCGCAGACCGGGCTTTCTTGATCTCGTGCAGAGCGTTGCGTTCGGCGCGCGATTGCGCGCGTGACGACGCGTCAGCGATCGACGTGGCGACGGCGCCGATTGATCCGGCGACCAACAGGGCGGACAAGCCGAGGGTGACGGGCCCAAGAGCGATTGCGGACCTGGACTTCATGATATTCTCTGGCGCTTGGCCGCAACCGACGGCTGGAACGGCAGCCCGTCGCGTTTTGGCAGGAAGATGTGGGATAGGTCGAACACCGGGGTGGCCGCGAAGGCGGCAGGCGCGAGACGACCAGACCGGCTGATCCTGTCCGCCCCGCCTTTCTGAGATGTCACGCCGGTGACCTGCATGAGACCGTGATCCTCCCGCCTGTTCGCCACCGCTGTGCCATCTAGGATTCAACAATCGGTTAATGCGGCAGAGCGTGTTGGCACGTGAAGCTAACGATTTCTTTGCCATGTCGGACGTACACGGCTCGCATGACTTTTCGATCCGAAGCCAACAGAATGCGCGGCACGCACGGAGCGCTGTTGTTGGGATTGGCTGTGCTTAGCGTGTCCGCAGCACCGGCCAGTGCCGATGTCCGCGACGGCGTCGATGCGTGGAGTCGCGGCGCCTACGGCCCAGCGGTGGCTGCCTGGCGCTCGGCGGCGACGGCCGGAGACGCCGACGCGCAATTCAATCTTGCCCAAGCCTATCTGCTCGGCCGCGGCGTACCGCGGGACATGCCGACCGCGGCAGAATGGTTCCGCAGGGCCGCGCTGCAGGACCATGCCGCCGCCCAAGCCAAATTCGGCTTGTTGCTGTTCGATCAGGGCAAGCGCGCCGAGGCGACCCCTTGGCTCGAAAAGGCAGTGGCGCATCACGAACCACGGGCTCAACTCGTGCTGGGGACGATGCTGTTCAATGGTGACGGCGTCGCGCGCGATTGGCCACGGGCCTATGCTCTGCTCGTGCGCGCAGCGGCGGCCGATGTGCCGCGCGCGTCCGAAGTCCAGGCGCAGATGGACAAGGTAATCCCGATCGTCGAACGCCAGCAGGGCCTTCTGCTCGCCCGCGACGACGAAGCCGCGGCAAAACGCCCGCAACTACCCATCGCCCCACCGCCGCCGGCACCCGTGCGCGTTGCGCTGGCTTCTGCCGTCGCGCCGCCGTCCGTCGCGCGAATGCAGCCAGCACGCAAACCGACACAGCCGCCGCCTGCGCCGGTCGTGGCGAGTCGCGGGAGCTGGCGGTTACAGCTCGGCGCGTTCGGCGACGCCGCGAACGCGCGGCGGCTGTGGACGCAGACCGCAGCCAGCTTTCCGGGCGCCAACGTCAGCTACGTCAAGGCTGGCGTCATGACACGCGTTCTGATCGGTCCATATCCCTCTCGCGCAAGCGCATCGCAGGCCTGCCGCGCGATCCGTCCGTGCATCGCGGTGAACAGCTAGAAGGTCAGCCTTCGACCCACGCCGCGCGAGGAATGCCCTGCACGTACAACAGCGCGGTGAGATCCGCGTGGTCGATCCGGGCGCCCGCCGCCGCCGCGACGATCGGTTTGGCCCGATACGCCACGCCCAGCCCCGCCGCCTCGATCATCCGCAGATCGTTCGCGCCATCGCCGATCGCCAATGTGGCTTCGGGCGGCAAACCGAGGTCGGCCGCCGCCGCGCGGAGCGTTTCGAGTTTGGTGTGCGCGCCGACGATCGGCCGTTCGACTCGGCCCGTGAGCGCACCGTCGGCGATCTCCAGCCGGTTGGCGATTGCATAATGGAAGCCGATCCGCTCGGCGACGGGCTCCGCAAACCGCGTAAAACCGCCCGACACTAGGATCGCGGTGGCGCCCCGCGCGCGCATCGTGCGGACCAGCGTCGCCGCGCCCGGCGTGTCAACGACCCGGTCGGAGAGACATTGCGCGATCACGCGCTCGTCCAGCCCCGCCAGCAACGCCACGCGCGCGTCCAGCGCCGCCTCGAAATCGAGCTCGCCACGCATTGCGGCCTCGGTGATCTCGGCGATCTGCGGCTTGATCCCGGCATAATCGGCGAGTTCGTCGATGCACTCGACCGTGATCATGGTCGAGTCCATGTCGGCGATCAGCAATCGCTTCTCGCGGCCCTCGGCCTGCTGCACGACGACGTCGACGCCCGCGAACGCGCCTTCCAGTGCCGCCCGCGCGGCATCCGGCGCAGCGGCGAACATCACGTCCGCAGCGACCCCCTGCTCGATCCAGCCATCGGCGACCGCGGAGCAGCCCGCGGCGTCGAGCCGGTCCCTGGCGGTCGAAATATCCCCCGCGGCGAGCCGCCCGGATGCTATCAGCGTGGCAATGAACACAAACAATCTCCCGATGCTGGCGCTCATCGCAGGGCCGACCGCCAGCGGCAAGTCCGCGCTCGCGATGGCGGTAGCCGAACGGCACGACGGAATCGTCATCAACGCGGATTCGGCGCAGGTCTATCGGGATTTGCGCGTGCTGACTGCGCGCCCCTCCCCTGCCGACGAAGCGCGGGTGCCGCATCGGTTGTTCGGCTATATCGATGGCGCCGAAAGCTGCTCGGCGGCGCGCTGGGCGAAGGATGCGGCGGCGGAGATCGCAACGGTTCACGCGGCGGGGAAGCTGCCGGTGCTGGTCGGCGGGACCGGGCTGTATCTGCGCACCTTGCTCGACGGGATCGCGCCGGTGCCGGAGATCGATCCTGCGATCCGCGCCGAGGTGCGGGCGCTGCCGGTCGCGGCGGCGCACGCCGAATTGGCCGCGCTAGATCCGGCGGCGGCGGGGCGTTTGGCGGCGGCGGATACGACGCGGGTGGCGCGGGCGCTCGAGGTGGTGCGGTCGACCGGGCGGACGCTTTCGGCGTGGCAGGCGGAGCGCAAAGGAGGAATCGCGGCGAAGGTTGCACAGGCGGCGGTCGTGCTGCTGCCGGACAGGGAGTGGTTGCTGCAAAAATGCGATGCGCGCGCGACTGCGATGTTTGACGAGGGCGCGGTCGACGAGGTGCGGACGCTGCTCGCGCGCGACGATCTGCCGGCCGACGCGACGATCCGGCGGGCGATTGGCGTGCCCGAAGTGGCGGCGCTGCTTGTGGGGGACAGTACACGGGCGCAGGCGCTGGAAGCGGTGCGGCTGGCGACGCGACAATATGCGAAACGGCAGTTCACATGGTTCCGAAATCAGCCTCCGAAGAGCTGGTTGCGAATTACCGAGTCAGAAAAGACCGATACTGCCAGTATAATCGACACAATATTACTTAGATAAAGGTTGACACGCATGTTTTGTACGTTTAGCCGCCCCTCTCCCATTGCTGCCATGCAGCATTCGCAAGGAGAACGAGCGTGACCGAGTTGAGTGGAGCCGACATCCTGATCGAGGCGCTGTGCGATCTCGGCGTGGAAGTCGTGTTCGGCTACCCCGGTGGTGCGGTGTTGCCGATCTATGACGCGCTGTTCCGCTCAGGCCGGATCAAGCACATCCTGGTGCGCCACGAACAGGCCGCGACGCATGCGGCGGAGGGCTATGCCCGCTCGACCGGCAAGCCCGGCGTCGTGCTCGTCACCTCGGGCCCGGGCGCGACCAACGCGATCACCGGGATCACCGATGCGCTGATGGATTCGATCCCGATGGTGGTGATCACGGGTCAGGTGCCAACCGCGCTGATCGGGACCGATGCGTTCCAGGAAGCCGACACCGTTGGAATCACGCGGCATTGTTCGAAGCATAACTATCTGGTGAAGGATCCGGCCAAGCTCGGCGCGACGATCCACGAGGCGTTCTACATCGCGACCTCGGGGCGCCCCGGCCCGGTCGTGATCGACATCCCCAAGGACGTGCAGGTCGCGACCGCGCGCTATGCCAAGCCCGGTCCGATCCGCCACAAGACCTATCGCCCGCAGGTCAAGGCCGACCAGCCGAGCATCGAAGCGGCGATGGACATGCTCGCCGCGGCGGAACGCCCGGTCCTTTATACCGGCGGCGGGATCATCAACGCGGGGCCGGCGGCGAGCCAGTTGCTGTGCGAACTCGCGCGGATCAGCGGCGCGCCCGTCACCTCGACGCTGATGGGCCTGGGGGCCTATCCCGCGACCGGGCCGCAATGGCTCGGCATGCTCGGGATGCACGGCACCTACGAAGCCAATATGGTGATGAACAAGGCCGACCTCGTCGTGTGCCTCGGCGCGCGATTCGACGACCGGGTTACTGGCCGTTTGGACGCGTTCAGTCCCCATTCGCGCAAGATTCACGTCGATATCGATCGGTCTTCGATCAACAAGAACGTGCGCGTTGATTTGCCGATCGTCGCCGACGTCGGTCATGCGCTCGAGGACATGGTCCGCGTGTTCAAGGCGCGGCGTCATCCCAAGCCCGATTTGCGCGCATGGTGGACGATGATCGAGGAATGGCGCGACAAGCGCAGCCTCGCCTTCACCGACCTGCCGAGCGACATCATGCCACAACGCGCGATCCGCGCGCTGTGGGAGGCGACGCACAAGCGCAACCCGATCATCACGACCGAAGTCGGTCAGCATCAGATGTGGGCGGCGCAGCACTTCGGGTTTGAGGCACCGAACAAGTGGCTGACCAGCGGAGGTCTCGGCACGATGGGCTACGGCCTGCCCGCCGCGATCGGCGCACAGGTCGGCAACCCGAAGGCGCTGGTGATCGACATCGCGGGCGAAGCCTCGATCCAGATGAACATCCAGGAGCTGGGGACCGCCTCGCAATATCGCCTGCCGGTCAAGATCTTCATCCTCAACAACGAATATATGGGGATGGTCCGCCAGTGGCAGGAGCTGACCTATTCGAGCCGCTATTCGGAAAGCTACAGCGATGCGCTTCCTGATTTCGTCAAGCTCGGCGAAGCCTATGGCTGGAAGGGCATTCGCATCCAGACGATGGGCGAGCTCGACGACGGGATCGCGGCGATGCTCGATTACGACGGGCCGGTGATCGTCGATTGCCGGGTTGCCAAGCTGGCGAACTGCTTCCCGATGATCCCGAGCGGGGCTGCGCATACCGAGATGCTGTTGCAGGCAAGCGAAGTCTCGGGCGAGATGGACGACGAAGCGAAGGCGCTGGTGTGATGGATAGTCTTCTGCCTCCCCTCCCGCTTGCGGGAGGGGACCGAGGGGTGGGCGCGCGCTTTGCGCAAACGTACCGTTTGCGGAGGTCGGGAGCCCACCCCCAGCCCCTCCCGCAAGCGGGAGGGGAGAAATAATGCATATCACCCAAGCCAAGGAAACCCGCCACACGCTCGCCGTGATGGTCGACAACGAGCCCGGTATCCTCGCCCGGATCGCGGGGCTGTTCACCGCGCGTGGCTATAATATCGAGAGCCTGACCGTGTCCGACGTCACCGCCGACAAGGCGGTCAGCCGGATCACGATCGTCACATCGGCGAGCGATGCGACGATGGAGCAGATCCTCGCGCAGCTCGACCGGTTGATCCCGGTGCATTCGGTCACCGACCTGACCGCGCTCGGCCCGCATGTCGAACGCGAGCTTGCGTTGCTCAAGGTGTCGGGCGTCGGCGATCACCGGATCGAGGCGCTCCGCCTCGCCGACGTCTACCGCGCGCGCGTGGTCGATGCGACGACGACCAGCTTCGTGTTCGAAGTGACCGGCGGACGCGAGAAGATCGACACCTTCGTCACGCTGATGCGCGAAGTCGGGCTGTGCGAAGTCGCGCGTACGGGCATCGTCGCAATGGCCCGCGGCGCGAAGGCGGTTTAGACCAGTTTCCGTCACCCCGGCCATGCGCCGGGGTCCCTCCATCCAACACCCCCACCGTGCATGAGGCGCGGTGGCCCCCGGCACTAGGCCGGGGTGACGTCCTTAGGAGCTGAATACCATGCGCGTTTATTATGATGCCGATGCCGACCTGAACCTGATCACCGGCAAGAAGATCGCCATCGTCGGCTACGGCAGCCAGGGCCACGCGCATGCGCAGAACCTGCGCGATTCGGGCGTCAAGGACATTGCGATCGCGCTTCGCGCCGGGTCCGCCACTGCAAAGAAGGCGACCGAGGCTGGCTTCAAGGTGATGACCAACGCCGAAGCCGCCGCCTGGGCCGATATCACGATGATCCTCGCGCCCGACGAGCATCAGGCCGCGATCTATGCCGACGATCTCCACGCGAACCTGAAGCAGGGCGCGACGATTGCCTTCGCGCATGGCCTCAACGTACATTTCGGCCTGATCGAGCCGCGCGCCGATCTCGACGTCATCATGATCGCGCCCAAGGGCCCCGGCCACACCGTGCGCAGCGAATACGTCAAGGGCGGCGGCGTCCCCTGCCTGATCGCGATCCACCAGGACAAGAGCGGCAACGCGCATGACATCGGCCTTGCCTATGCCAGCGGCGTCGGCGGCGGGCGTTCGGGCATCATCGAGACCAACTTCCGCGAGGAATGCGAGACCGATCTGTTCGGCGAGCAGGCCGTGCTGTGCGGCGGCGTGACCCATCTGATCCAGGCCGGGTTCGAGACGCTGGTCGAGGCGGGCTATGCGCCGGAAATGGCGTATTTCGAATGCCTGCACGAGACCAAGCTGATCGTCGATCTGCTGTATGAGGGCGGCATCGCCAACATGCGCTATTCGATCAGCAACACCGCCGAATATGGCGACATCGTCACCGGCCCGCGGATCATCACCGATGAGACCAAGGCCGAGATGAAGCGCGTGCTCGCCGACATCCAGTCGGGCCGGTTCGTCAAGAACTTCGTGCTCGACAACCGCGCCGGCCAGCCCGAGCTGAAGGCCGCGCGCAAGCAGGCGGCGGCGCATCCGATCGAGAAGGTCGGGTCCGAACTGCGCGCGATGATGCCGTGGATCGGCGCGAACAAGCTG
>NZ_JAPYKK010000041.1 GCF_029623395.1 Sphingomonas echinoides | reverse complement strand
CGGTCGTAACGGTGAGATCTGGCTGTACTCTTCGCTTGAGAATCGGTGTCTTTCGAGGGCGCGGCTGCGGCGGAGCTGAACGCCTTCGGAGGTACGGACTCCCGCGTCGTTGGGCGGGGGGCGCAGGGCACGGATCGCCCTGCCTCCCCTCCCTGGAAGGGAGGGGCCGGTGGTGGGTTGGCCCGTGGCTGGGTCTGTTCTCTCCGCATGCCGACCCACCCCCAACCCCTCCCTTTCAGGGAGGGGAGTGACGGACGATCGATCCCGAACCAAGGGGCCATCAGCCTATGGCTGGGGTGTGGGCTCCCGTCATGCCGAGCCACCCCCTACCCCTCCCTTTCAGGGGGGAGTGACGGACGATCGGTTCCGAACCAAAGCGCCGACGCGCGCGATGTCATCCTAATGTCGACGCGGGCGTAAATGAAATCGCGCGTTAACTAAATCTGCGCTAGGCGACGCCATGGGCGAAATCGAACGGCAGGTTCCGGCAGGATTGATCGAGCAATGGGCGGTACACCTGCGCCGCCAGCGCTCCCGCGCAGCCGATACGATCTGGCTGATCGATAACGGTTTTTCGATCCACGATGGCAGGAACGGCGTTCCGACCGAAGATGCCTCCGCGCGGGTGCGCGCGGAGCAGGAAGCGGTCGTTGCCGAAGTCAGCGCGCTGCTCGACCAATATGACGCGATCAATCTGCGCGGCTCGCTGTACCAGGCGGACTGAGCCCCACGCGGCGCGACCTGCGGTCAGGACCCGGACCGTACCGTCTTCCCGGCAGCGCCTTCGAGCCAGATGCGATCGTGCCCGAGATCGAGCAGGACATCGCGTCCGGCGAAGGTCTGCCAGCCGACGACCGGTAGCGCCTCCGCGCCGGCATCGCGCTGGACCTTGCGGTCGATCGGTCGCGCCGCCCCGAGCGTGACCGCGACCTTCGCGCCATCCGAGATCCGGGCGAGGTCCGCGGCAGCCGCGGGAACTTGCACTTCCGCCGTACTGGCGAAATCGAGGATCGCGGTTTCGCCCGCGATCCCCGCCACGGTCGCTGGCACGGTCCAGCGCCCATCGGCGCGCGGTGTCAGCGGGATGGCGGTACGCCCGCGCGTCGCCCCGGCGGCTTCGGAGGGGAGCAGCAGACGGATCCGGTGCCGCTTCAGATCGACGTCGATCATATGGTCCAGCATGTCGCGCCCGATCCGCAGATCGACGTCCTTGGGGAGCGTGGCGTCGGACACGATCTTCGCGTCGACGCGCATCTCCTCGGCACCGATCCCGATGTCGATGCGGTCGCGGGCGCGGCGTCTGGCGGTGGCATCGCCGTCGCCCGGCAAGTGCACCTTCTGCGACAGCCGCGCGCTCACCGCGGACACCGCCGCTTGTGGCGCCAGCATCGCACGGACATGCTCCCGATCGACACGCGCGGTGAACGTCAGCGTCGCGGCGACGAGAACGATCTTGCTGCTGACGCCGCCGACCAATCCGCCCATCAGGATTCCCCCCGGTTTGCTGGCGCGATCACCCCGCCCCCGACCGCCTGGTACAACGCGACGGTGTCGGCCAGGCGCATCGCGCGCGCCTGGATCAGCAACGCATTCGATTGCGCGCTTGCCGTCGTCGCGTTGAAGACGGTCAGTGTCCCTACCCCGCCAAGCGTCAGTTGCCGGCGCGTGAACGTCAGGTTCTGCGTCGCCGCATCGTTCGCGCGGGTTGCGGCGTCGAGCGCGGTCGCATCGGTACGGAGCCCCGACAGGCTGTCGGCGACGTCGGCGAAGGCCTGCAACGCGGCGCTGCGATATTGCGCTTTCGCCCCGTCGAGCGCCGCTTCCGCGGCGCGTTGTTGCGCGCGCAAGGCCCCGGCGTGGAACAGCGGTTGCGTCACCCCGCCGAGCAGCGCCCAGAACGGGTTCCCGCTGGCGAACAGGCCGCCGATATCGAGCGCGGTGCTGCCCCCGGTGGCGGTCAGCAGGATGTTGGGCAGACGCGCTGCGATCGCCACGCCCACATCCGCGCCCGCGCCGCGCATCTGCGCTTCGGCGGCGCAGACGTCGGGGCGCGCGGCGACGATCTGCGCGGGCAGACCGACCGGGAGCGTATCCGGCAGCGTCAGCGTCTCCAGCGCCGGCAAGGGCGGGAGCGGCAGGCCGGGCGCGACGCCGAGCAGCATCGCGATCAGCGTGCGCTGATGATCGCGCTGGCGGATCAGCGGGGGGAGCAACGCTTCGGCGGTCGCGAGCACGGTCTGTTGCGCCGCGACGTCCGCCGCGCCGATATCGCCCAGCCGCTCCCGGCGGTTGAGCAATTGCAGGATGTCGCGATTGCCCGCGATACTGTCGTTCGCCGCGGCGATCTGCGCGGAGAGCGACGCGTGCTGGATCACCGCGAGCACGAGGTTGGCGACGATCGTCGAGCGCGCGGCGAGCAGCCGGTCCGCGGCGACCTCCGCCGCCGCGCGCGCGGACCGCGTGCGGTTACGCGACGCGCCGAACAGGTCGAGCGGATAGGTGACCGAGAGCTGCGCGGTGTGCAGCGAGTAGAGCGTCTGGCTGGGATCGGCGAGCGGGCTTTGCAGCGCCTTGGACACGCGCGCGCGCTGGCCCTGGTAGGACAGATCCGCCTGCGGCTTCCCCGCCGCCGCGGCGACCGTCACCTGCGCCTGCGCCTGGCGGAGTGCGGCGTCGGCGGTCGCGAGTTCGTTATTGGCGTGGAGCGCGCGGTCGACCAGCGCGTCGAGCGCGGGATTGCGGAACCGCCGCCACCATTCGGGATCGAGCGCCATGCCCGGCTGGATCGTCTGGTCGACGCCGCTGGTCGCGGTGATCCGTCCGGCCTGGGTCGGCGGCGCGAGCGACAGCGCGGTGGTCGGGTGCTGCGGGCCGACCGTGCAGCCGATCAGCAGCAGCGGGACGGCGATCGAAAGCCGCTTCATGCCGGTTCTCCCTGCGGCGCACCGGGATGCGGATGATGCCCGACGTCGCGACCGTGCGCGCCGCGATCCTCGGGGCCGACATGCCGCGAGAAGCGCCCGATCAGCACTGGCAGCACCAGCAGGATCAGGATCGGCGCGAGCCCCATCCCGCCGACCACGACGAGCGCGAGCGGCTTCTGCACTTGGCTGCCGATCCCCGACGAGATCGCGGCGGGCAGCAGCCCGATCGCGGCGGCGAGGCAGGTCATCACCACCGGGCGCAGGCTGGTGCGGACCGTGCCGGCCAGCGCCGCGTCGCGATCGAACCCCTGGTCGATATGCTGGTTGAAGGTCGTCACCATCAGGATGCCGTCCATCACCGCGATCCCGAACAGCGCGACGAAGCCGATCGCCGCCGAGATGCTGAACGCCGTGCCGGTCAGCGCGAGCGCGAGCACGCCGCCGATGATCGCCATCGGGATTACGCTGAAGCTGAGCAGCGTGTCGCGGACCGAGGAGAAGTTGGCGTAGAGCAGCACCAGGATTAGCACGAGGCTGATCGGGACGACGATCTCGAGGCGGTTGACCGCGCTGGTCAGGCTGCCCAGTTCGCCCGCCCATTCGAGACTGTAGCCCGGCGGCAGCATGATCGTCTTCGCGATCCGCGCCTGCACCTCGTCCACCGTGCCGCCGAGATCGCGCCCGCGCACGCTGAACTTGATCGGGACGTAGCGTTCCTGATGCTCGCGGTAGATGAACGACGCGCCCGTCGTCAGGCGAACGTTCGCGACTTCGGACAGCGGCACCTGGACCGACCCGGTCCCGGTCGGCGACGGTGCGCCGATCGTGATCCGGCGGAGCGCCTCGAGGCTGTCGCGCTGCGCGTCCTTCAACCGCACGACGATCGGGAAGTGCCGGTCGGTGCCGCGCTCGTACAGGTCGCCACCGCTTTGCCCGCCGATCGACGCCGCGACCGCGGTGTTGATGTCGTCCGGGGTGAGGCCGTAGCGCGCCGCCGCGCCACGATCGATGTCGATCTGGACGGTCGGCTGGCCGAGCGAGTTGGAGATGCCGAGATCGGCGACCCCGCGCACCTTCGCCATCTGGTCGCGGATCTGCTCCGCCAGATGCTGCAGCGTCGGGAGGTCGGGGCCGAACACCTTGACCGAATTGGCGCCCTTCACACCGGACGAGGCTTCCTCGACATTGTCCTGGATGTATTGCGAGAATTCGAAATCAACGCCGGGGAATCGCGCGTGCAGCCGGTGTTGCAACTCTGCGGTCAGCGTTTCCTTGGTGACGCCCGCGGGCCATTGGTCGGCGGGTTTGAGGGGCGTGTAGAATTCGGCGTTGAAGAAGCCGGTCGCATCGGTGCCGTCGTCGGGGCGGCCATGCGTCGAGATGACGCGTTGCACTTCCGGATAGGCGGCGATCATGTCGCGGATCGCGTTGACGGAGGGTTGCCCCGCCTCAAGCGAGATCGACCCCGGCAGCGACGCGCGGATATAGAGATTGCCCTCCTCCAGATGCGGCAGGAACTCGACCCCGAGCGAGCGCATCCCGACCAGCGCGGTGACGAGCAGCAACGCCGCGCCGCCGAGCGTGACGATCCGGTTGGACAGCGCGAACGCGGCCGCCGGCTCATAGACCGCGCGGAGCTTGCGCACGACCCAGGTCTCGACCTCGTCGAGCGAGTCCGGGAGGAGCAGTGCGGACAGCACCGGCGACACCGTGAAGGTCGCGATCAGCCCGCCCGCGATCGCATAGGCATAGGTCTTCGCCATCGGGCCGAAGATGTGGCCCTCGACCCCGGTCAGCGTGAACAAGGGGATGAAGCTCGCGATGATGATCGCGGCGGCGAAGAAGATCCCGCGGCTGACTTCACTCGATCCGTGGAGGATCGCGGAGAAGCGGCTTGCAGGCGTTGCGTGGGTATGGCCGCTGTCGATCGCGGCGGAGCGTTCGACCATGTGGCGGAAGATGTTCTCGACCATGATGACGCTGGCATCCACCACCAGCCCGAAATCGAGCGCACCGAGCGACAGCAGATTGGCGGATTCGCCCTGCACCGTCAGGATCATCACCGCGAACGCGAGCGCGAACGGGATGGTCAGCGCGACGATCACCGCGCTGCGCAAATTGCCGAGGAACAGCCACTGGAGCACGAAGATCAGCAGGATCCCCTCGACCAGATTGTGCATCACGGTGTGCGTCGTCACGCCGATCAGTTCGGACCGGTCGTAGATCCGTTCGAGCTTGACGCCGGGGGGCAGGATGGCGCTCGCGTTGATCGTCTCGACTTCTTTCTGGACCGCGTTGATCGTTGGCATCGACTGCGCGCCGCGCTGCATCAGCACGATCCCCATGACGATGTCGTCGTCCAGCCCCTCGCCCGCGATGCCGAGCCGCGGGGCGTTGCCGATCCGGAGCGTCGCGACGTCCTTGACCAGCACCGGGTTGCCGGCATTGGTCGCGACCAGCGCGTTGCGGATCGCGTCGGTCGACTGGATCAGCCCGACGCCGCGGACGATCGCCGCTTGCGACCCGAAGTTGATCGTCTGCGCGCCGACGTTGCTGTCGCCCTTGCCGATCGCGGCGAGCACTTGCGCCACGGTCACGCCGTGCGCGACCATCCGGTCGTTGTCGACCACCACCTCATAGGTGCGCAACTTGCCGCCCCAGCCGGTCACGTCCGCGACGCCGGGAATGCGCTTGAACCGGCGTTGCAGGACCCAATCCTGCAACGTCTTGAGGTCCATCACCGAATAGCCCTTGGGCGCGCTGATGCGGTAGCGGTAGATTTCGCCGATCGGGCTGGTCGGCGAGATTTGCGGCTGCGCGCCGCCCGGCAGATTGCCGAGCTGCGACAGGCGCCCCAGCACTTTCTGCTCGGCGCCGGCGAAGGTATAATCGTAGCTGAACTGGATCCGGATGTCGGACAGGCCGAACAGCGAGATCGAGCGGACGGCCGTGATGTGCGGGACGCCCGCCATCGCCACTTCGATCGGGATCGTGACGTTGCGTTCCATCTCCTCGGCGGAGATGCCGTTGCTCTGCGTCAGCACCTCGACCATCGGGGGAACCGGATCGGGATAGGCCTCGATATTGAGATTGTAGAAGGCGATCCCCCCGGCCAGGATCAACCCGACCAGCAGCATCAGGATGAGGACGCGCTGGCGCAGCGCGAAACCGACGATGCCGTTCACGTCAGAGTCCTGCTTCGTTGACGAACAACGCGCCGGACGTGACGATCCGCTCGCCCGGTTTCAGCCCCGCGACGATATGGTCGACCCCGCCGCTGCTGTCCGCGACCTGGACCGGACGCGCGTAGAGATAGCCCTTGGGTCCGGCGACCCACACGGTCGCCTTGTCGCCTTCGTGGATCACCGCATCGGCGGGGACGTAGATCCCGGTGGGTTCGCCGCTGCGCTGCTCGATCGTGAAGTTCGCGAACATCTGCGGTTTGAGGGCATTGTCGTCGTTGCGTACGGTCGCGCGGACCGGGAGGCGGTGCGTCGCGGGATCGAGCGCGGCGCCGATATTGTCGATCACCGCGTCGAACACGCGACCGGGATAGGCTGGCGTGGTGACGCGGACATGGTCGCCGAGATGGACGCTCGCGGCATCGCCCTCGGCAAGCTGTGCGATCAGCCAGACGCGGCTTGCGTCGGCGATCGTCATCAGTGGCTTGTCCCCGCCCGCGGTGACATACTGCCCGGGCGCGACGTCGCGCGTCGCGATCGTTCCGGCGACCGGCGCGCGGTACACGGTCTGCGACGAAATCGCATCGCCGCCCGCCTGGATCCCGCGGATCTCGGTCGCGCCCTTCCCTAGCAACGATAGTTTGTCGCGCGTCGCCGCCAGCGCGGCGTCGGCGGAGCGGAGCGCGGACTGCGCGGTGACCAGATCGCTTTGCGCCTGACGGTAATCCTTGAGCGCGCCGCCCGCTGTCTGGTAGATTGCGGCCTGGCGGGTCGCGGTATCCTGCGCGATTCGGACTTGCGCGGCGGCGGTCGCGCGCTGGGCGCTGGCGGTGAGGAACTGGTCGCGCGCCTCGACGAAATCAGGGGACGCGATCCGCAGCAACGGCTGCCCGCGCACGACCTTCTGCCCGGCCTGGACGAACACTGCCGCGACTTGCCCCGAGAAGGGAAGCAGCACCGGCGTGCTGCTGTCGCCATTGACCGCGATCGTCCCCGTAGCCTGGATTCCGCCGACCGCGGATCCGTCGCGCACCGTCATCAGCTTCATCGCGGCAAGCTGGTCGCGTGTCGGTGCGAAGGACCCGGCGGGGGCTGCGTGCGTCACGGGCTCGGCGGGTTTGGTCGCGGCGCGGATGATCGCCACCAGCACGAAGATCGCGACGATGATCAGGGCGGCGACCCCCAGCAGCCGGAATTGGGCGCGGCGGTCCAGCTTTGTTGGGGTCGGCAATACAATGCCGTGGTCGGTCGTTGCCGTCATCTCGATGTCAAACTCGCTTGCGAGGCATGTCGTCGCGGCGCACTAGGAGGCTTGGCTTACAGCAGGCTTACAGACCTATTTTTACCCGAAAGGTTTCTGCAAGAGCGGGTTGGCAGGAAAGTCCGGGGCAAGACGATGCGGTTGTTGATGGTGGAAGACGATCGCGAGCTGGCCGAGGCGCTCGCCGCCGCGCTCACGCGGCGGGGCATTGCCAGCGACCATGCGGCGACCGCCGGGGACGCGTTGCAGATGGCCGCCGCGGCCCGGTACAGCGCTGTCGTCCTCGATCTCGGCTTGCCCGATGCGGACGGGATGGAAGTCCTGCGAAGCTTGCGGGCGCGGCATGATCCCGTCCCCGTCATCATCCTGACCGCGCGCGGGGATACCGCCGCGCGGATCGGCGGGCTCGATCACGGCGCCGACGATTATCTGGCCAAGCCGTTCGACGTCGAGGAACTGGTGGCGCGGCTCCGCGCGGTCCTGCGGCGGCAAGGCGGGTTCGCGGGGACGGAACTCGCGGTTGGGAATCTGCGGTTCGATCCGTCGGCGCGGGCGCTGACGGTCGAGGGTCAGGCCGTGCTGCTGTCCGCGCGCGAACTCGACCTGGTCGACGTGCTGTTGCGCCGGTCGGGGCGGGTCGTGGTCAAGGCGACGATCGAGGACCAGCTGTTCGGCTTGTCGGAGTCGCTCGGATCGAACGCGGTGGAAGTCTATGTCCATCGCCTGCGCCGGAAACTGGAACAGGCGGGTGCGACGATCGTGATCGAGACGATCCGCGGGGTTGGCTATATGCTGCGCGCGGCGGCATGAAGATCGGCTGGCCGCGGTCGCTGATCGCGCGGATCCTGCTTCTGGAAGGCGGCGCGATCCTGTTGGTGCTGGTGCTGATCCCGTTGCTGACCGGATCGGTGCTGCATCGGACCAAGGCGGTCTATCAGAAGGAACTGCTCGTTTCGCAGGCGCAGGCGATCGCGGCGGAGGTGACGGTGGCGGCGTCTCCCGGGCGCGTGCTGCTCCCCCCGGCGCTCGAGGCGCTGTACGCGGGCACCTATGACGGCCGCGCCTTCGCCATCCTTGGCGCTTCGGGATGGATCGTGATGGCCAGTCCCCACGCTGGCGACGTCCCGTGGAGGGTCGTTCCCAGAGGGCGCGCGCCGCAAGCGGTCAAGCGCGGCAGTTACGTCATGGTCAGCGTGCCGGTGCGAGTCGGCGCGACGCCGTTGTGGATCCTGGTGTCGCAGGACGAAACGCGTCCGGGGGCGATCACCGACGATATCACCCGCAGCTTCCTCACCCGCTATCTCGCGGTGTTGCTGCCGATCCTGCTGCTGCTCCCGCTCGTCAACAGCGTGCTGATCGCGCTGCTGGTGCGCACCGTGCGCACGGTGTCGGCCAGTGCCGCCGCGATCGGTCCGCGCAGTTTGCATGTCCGGCTGCCCGATGCGGGCTTGCCGACCGAAGTGCGTCCACTGGTCGAGGCGACCAACGGCCTGATCGAACGATTGGAGCAAAGCTTCGCCGCGCAGGCGGAATTCGTCGGGAACGTCGTCCACGAACTGCGCACCCCGCTGGCGACGCTGCGCATTCAGCTCGATTCGGTTGGGGACGACAGGTTGCGTACTGCCCTGCTCGCGCAAACGGACCGTGTCTCGCACGTCGTGTCGCAACTCCACGATCTGGCGCGCGCGGACGCGATCCTGGGGGAAGACCTGCTTGCGGTCGACCTGGTCGCGGTCGCGCACGAGACGCTGAGCGAGGCTGCCGCGAAAATGCTGGCAAGCCAGCACCCGGTGACGCTCGACGCTCCGGCCGAACCGGTCTGGGTGCGCGGAAACCGCGTGCTGCTGTCGATCGCGCTGTCGAATTTCCTGACCAATGCCGTCCGCCACACGCCCGCCGGAACACCGATCGAAATCGCGGTCGACCCTGCCGGTGCACTGATCGTCACCGATCACGGGCCGGGGATCACGGTCATGGACCGCAGCTTGCTGACCCAGCGGTTCTGGCGGGCCGACCACAAGCGTTCCGACAGTGCGGGGATCGGCCTGTCGATCGTTCAGCGGATCGTCGACCTGCACGACGGCCATCTGGACATTGGCGATGGCCCCGGCGGCGGGGCGCGCTTCGCCATGGTCATTCCACTGGCTGCGGGATAGCCCACGTCCGGTCCCGCGGTGCCTCGCCCGCCGATCCGTCGCCGAGCGGTTTGCGGGTTGCGGTCGGGAAGGCGAATTGCAAGGTCGCGACGGTCGTGCCCGAGATGCGCGCATAGGCGATCGTTCCGTCGAGCTGGTTCGCCAGCATCACCAGCAGGCTGCGCCCGCGACGCCCCTTGGCCTCGCCTCCGCTGAACCCCGCGCCGTTGTCGGTCACGATCAGCTCGACGCAATCGGGGCGAAAAGTGTGCCGGTGCAGATACAGCAGGACTTCGCCGCCATGGTGATCCGGGAAGGCGTGTTTGCGGACGTTCGTCAGCATTTCATTCGTGATGAGGCCGAGGAGGCTCAGCGTGCGGATCGGCAGACGGAGCGTCTCGTCGATGTCGGTGCGCAGCGAAATCGAACCGAGGCTGAGGGTGGAGAGCTGCAGGTCGTCGCAAAGGTCGAGGAGGAACTGGCGGGCGGCGACGGCGTCCTGGGTATCGCGGTCGCGGACTTCCAGCCGCTGATACACCCGGCCCAGCACGACCAGCCGGCCGCTGATGTCCGCCAGAACCGCGCGCGCTTCCGGGCTGGTCGCGTCGCTCGCCTTGATCGCGGCCATCGATACCATGATCGACAGATCGTTCGACAGCCGGTGCGCGAGTTCCGAATGCGCCACGCTGCGCCATTCGGCGACGTTCCGGCTGGCTTCGGCTTCCGCCGCCAGCGCCGCGGAAAGCGTATCCCGGCGGCCGACATACCACGCCATGATCGCCCCGGTGGCGATCACCGCGATCAGGCCCATCGCATGATCCGGATCGCTGACCGCAAACCCCTCGCCCGGGAGGATGAAGGCCAGTTCGAGCGCGCCGACCGCAACCGCGACCGCGGTCGGCATCCGCCCGCCGAAGAAGGCGATGATGGCGAACGCGAGGCACGTCATCGCGAAGGT
Organism: Sphingomonas echinoides; assembly: GCF_029623395.1. Taxonomy (GTDB): domain Bacteria; phylum Pseudomonadota; class Alphaproteobacteria; order Sphingomonadales; family Sphingomonadaceae; genus Sphingomonas; species Sphingomonas echinoides_A. Next base: position 23,887 of record NZ_JAPYKK010000041.1, on the reverse strand, counting down.
CGGCGCGGCATTGTTGGGCGCGGCAAGCGTGCACCCGGTGATGACCATCGAGACGAAAACGATCGCGAGGATCGTCGCGACGATGGCACGAACCCAGCGGGACGTCATGACCAATCCTCCAAGCAACAACGGGACACGGAATGTCGTGCCGGTAACGCGATCGTTTCCGCATCGCCGTCTGTCGTCGCTAGTAGGGGTGGCTTACACCGACCTTACGGGTGGGCTGCCAAAGGGATTATTCGGCAAGCGTAAGAGTGAAGGCCTCAATCGCGCGCAACCCGGCGGCGTTGTGCAATTGCCGCAAGCGTTCGACCTGCGCGTGCGATGCCGCGATCACCGCGGCGGGCGCGAGACGGTCCGCCCGGTGCATCGCGACCACCGTCGCGTCATCGAGGCTCGCCAGCGCGTCCTCGTCGAGGCCGTAGAGACCGCCGATGGCATGTTCATGCCCGTCGGCGTGGCGCAGCACGAGCGACAACGGGCGGATCAGCCGCTGCTGCGCGTAACCGTCGACCAACGCCTGCGCGGCTGCGACGTCTGCGACGACCGCGTTCAGCGCGTCGCGGGTCGTCGCCAGGAACGGCGCGGGGCTGCGATCGGCTGCGAACAGCGCTTGTCCGCGCGTGCCGACCGCGGCATCCGCCTCGTCGAGCGCCAGCCCCGCCGCCCCGCCCGCATCGAGCCGGAACGCCGTGAGTGACGCCGCGCGCGGCAAGTAGGTCAGCTGCATCGCGTCATTGTACCAGAACAGGTTGCGCGGCTCGATCAGGCCGAACAGCGCGATCAGGTTGAACCGCCCGGTCTGCGCATCCTTGACCAGGAACAGCGGCATATCCGCCGCCGCGAGCGCGATCTCCGACAGACCGATCTGGCAGAACTGCCGCACCGCCGCCCCCGCTACGGGATCGACGTGGACGGCGTGATGCCGGGCGGGGTCCAGCGCGACCAGGCGGGTCATACCGCCTGCAACCCGTGTTCGCGGATCGCGCGAAGCAACGTGCGATGGCGCGGCATCTGCGCCACGGCATCCCCGCGCATCCGCTCCATCCGCCCGATCCAGCGGCGCGCAAGCGCGGCGTCGGGGGATGTCGCGGGCACCACAGGGTACTGCGTTTCGAACCCCATGCCGTGGAGGACATATTGGTAGCTCGGCCAGGAGAACACTTCGCGGGCGTGCGCGAAATCCTGCGGTGCGGGCGGATGCTGCCGCCACAGCTCGAGCCGTTCCTTCAACGAATCCGGGATTGATTCCGGTGCGGCATTGTCGCGCCAGAAGGCGGTGTCGGTCCGCTTGGTGATCGCATAATGGAGTTTGAGGAACTCGATGATCCGGTCCCAGTGATGGCGGAACGAGTCGTTGAACTGGCGTGCGGCGACGTCCATCGCGGAGCGGGTCCGCGGCAGGCGATCCGCGATCGCGTCCATCGACGCTTCGACCAGCATCAGCGCGGAGGCTTCGAGTGGTTCGAGGAACCCGGCGGACAGGCCCACCGCGACGCAGTTCTTCTCCCAGAACCGCTCGCGGTGCCCCGCCTCGATCGTGATCCGCCGCGTCGACAATTGCTCGGCTTGCGGCCCGACATAGGCGCGCAAAGCGGCTTCGGCGGCATCGTCGTCGATGTGCGCGCTGCTGTAGACATAGCCGGTGCCGCGACGCGCCCACAGCCCGATGTCCCAGAACCACCCCGCGTCCGACGCGGTCGAGACGGTGTGGCTGGTGATCGGCGCGTCTTCGGTCAGATACGGCACCTGCATCGCGATCGCGCGATCCGCGAACAGCACGTCGTTGCAAGGGCGGAACGGGACCCCGTAGACCTTGCCGATCAGCAGCGCCGCGAAACCGGTGCAATCGATGAACAGATCGCCCGCAATGCTGCGCCCGTCGGCCAGCTCCAGCGAGGCGATATCGCCATTGTCGGCCATCACCACATTGGTGACGTCTCCCACGACATGCTCGACGCCGAGCCGATCGACCGCATGATCGTGCAACAAGGTGGCGAATTTGCCCGCGTCGAGATGATAGGCATAGTTCGCCACCCCGCCGAATTCCGGCGCGGTGATCGTCTTGGGGGCGAGCCCGGCATCGCACAGCGCCTGCTGGAAATCCGCCCAGTCGGCGAAATCGCGATCGGGCGTGTCGGCCAGCGCCTGCTGCCAATGCGGCGACAGGTTGAGGTCCGCCGCGCCCGCAGGCGGGTTGAGCGGGTGATAATAGGCGTCGCGCGGCGATCCGTCCTTCCAGCCGACGAAGCGCGCGCCCTGTTTGAAGGCGGCGTCGCACGAGCGGAGGAATTCGGTTTCGCCGATCCCGATCTTGGCGAGCGTGTTGCGCATCGTCGGCCACGTTCCCTCGCCGACGCCGATCGTCGGGACGGTGGCGGATTCGACCAGTTTGACGACGATATCGTCCGATCCGCGCGCGCCTTTCGCGGCGAGCCGATTGGCCGCGATCCAACCCGCGGATCCCCCGCCGACGACCACGATCGTCCGGATGATGCCCGGAATGCTGTCCGTTTGCTGCTGCTTTTGCATGCGCTCTCCCTGCCCCGCTTATGCCGCAGATCAGAGGCTGCGAATAGACCTTGATATATCGGACAAATGAAATATGGAGGCTCCATCATATTCGCGCAGAATGATGCGAAATGAGCAGACAAGGGGAGAGGATATATGTCGGACTTTTCGCGGACCACGGTTTTTGACCGGCGGGTTGCCACACTGATGGGTGGGACTGCCGTCGCCGCTCTGGCGCTGCTGACCGCTGCCATGCCAGCGCAGGCGCAGGTTCAGCAAGCGCCGCAGACCGAACTTCCTGCAGACTCCGCCACCGCCTCCTCGGTTCCGCCATCGCTCGCGCAGGACAACGCCGGGACGGACATCGTCGTTACCGGTATCCGCGGCAGTCTCGCCTCCTCGGCTGCGCAGAAGCGCAATTCCTCGGGCATTCTCGATGCGATCTCCTCGGAAGATCTCGGCAAGTTCCCGGATGCCAACGTCGCCGAATCGCTCCAGCGTATTCCGGGCGTCGCGATCGACCGCAGCAGCGGCGAAGGCCAGTCCGTCACCGTCCGCGGTCTCGGGCCAGCGTTCAACACTGTGCTGTTCAACGGTCGCAGCTTCGCCTCCGACAATTACAGCCGCGCCTTCTCGTTCGACCTCATCCCGGCCGAGCTGATCAGCGGCGCGCAGGTCTACAAGAGCACGCAGGCGCCGCTGCAGGGCGGCGGCATCGGCGCGACGATCAACGTCCAGACCCCGCGTCCGCTCGACCTCAAGAAGTTCAAGGGCGTCTTCTCGGCCAAGGGTCTGTACGAAAAGAACAGCGAGAAGTTCACCCCGCAGCTGTTCGGCCTGCTCAGCGACACGTTCGCGGATGGCCGGATCGGCGTGCTGGCGTCGCTGTCCTATCAGAAGCGCATCGCCTCGATCGACTCGATCTCCACTGGTGGCTACATCCCCGGCACGTCGGTCGGCGCGAACAGTGCGCCGATATACACGAACGTCTATGCGCCGCGTAACCAGGACATTTCCAACACCGTCGATCGTCGCTCGCGCCTCGGCGCGACGCTGGTCGGGCAATATGCCCCGACCGACACGCTCACGCTGACCGTCGACGGCTTGTACAACCGGTTCAAGAGCGACCAGACCACGCGCGGCCTCGGCAGCTGGTTCGAGCCTTCCAGCTACACCGACGCAACAATCGATTCCAACCGGTCGATTATTGGCCTGACGACGAACGGCAACGCCGACTTCATCTCGTCGGGCAGCGTTCGCGAGACGACGACCTACGAATTCGGCGGCAACGTCGAGTGGAAGCCGAGTGACACCGTCAAGGTCGTGCTCGACGCGACGCAATCGCGCGCGAAGAACAAGGGTGGCGGCCAGGGCTATTTCGCAGTCATCGGCGCAGCGACGCCGTATAGCTTCACCGCGGGCGAGAATGGCGGAATCCCCTCCACCTTCGGTTACCGGGCGGACGCTCTCTCGAACCCGGCGCTCGGGAAGACCCATATCGCCGGCGTCAACGGCAATGACGTGACCGAAAAGGTCACCGAATATCGCCTCAACACCGAGTGGAAAGCGGATTCGGGCGCGCTGAAGACGCTGCGCTTCGGCCTGATGCGGACCTCGCGCGACAAGCAGAACGTGCCGGTCACGTCCGATCCCAACGTCGGTTGCGTCTATTGCGGCTATTCGACCTTCGCCGATCCGTCGCTGCTGTCGCCGTTCACGATCGGGTCGTTCAACCCGAGCCGGTTGCCGACGACGTTCCTCACCTTCGATCCGCGCGCGTATCTGAATTTCCTCACCAGCCCGGCCGCGACGGCAGCGCTGGACATCGCGCGCGGCAATGCACCGGGCACGACGGCTGCGCTCTATGCGGCCTCGAACGGCTATGCCGCGACCGCCCAGCCTTCGACGCGCGTCAAGGAGACGGTCTACGCAGGCTATGCCGACGTCGACTTCGAGGGCACGCTTGGCGGCGTTCCGTGGTTCGTCAACGTCGGTGCGCGCTACGAGCACACCGAGCTGCGGTCGTTCGGCCAGCAGTTGCAGTTGACCGATCTGTTGCCGGTTGTGGGCGATCCGACCATCTACAACGGTGTCTTCGCCAACAACCGCCAGACGGTCGCGGTCGACAAGCAGTCCACCTACAACACGTTCCTGCCCAATGTGAACGTGCGCGTAAACATCGCGCCGAAGTTCCAGGCGCGCTTCGCGGCCTATAAGTCGCTCACGCGTCCGGCGATCAACGATCTCGCGCCGAACCTCAACTACGATACGCTCCGTCCGGCAACGCTCACCGCAAGCGGTGGCAACCCCGATCTGAAGCCCTACCGCGCGACCAACTTCGATCTGTCGTTCGAATATTATCCGACCCGGACGACGACGCTGTCGGCGGCGGTGTTCTTCAAGACCATCGACGACTTCATCGTCCAGACCTTCGCGCCGGAGACGTTCACGATCGCCAACGCCGGGAACTTGCCGGTCGGCGGCCTGATCATCAGCCCGACCACCGCGCGGTTCAGCGTGCGGCGTCCGCGCAACGCGACCGCCCTCGACATCCGCGGGCTGGAGCTCAACCTCGTCCATACGCTCGATTGGGCACCTGGCATTCTCAGCGGGTTCGGCGTGCAGGCGAATGCGACCTTCGTCAGCACCAACCGCAATTTCGACGTGACGCAGATCGGTCAGTCGTTCGCGGCGGAAGGCATCGGCAATTCGCAGAACGCGACCGTGTTCTACGAAAAGTACGGTCTGTCGGCCCGCATCGCCTACAACCGGCGTGAGCGGTTCCTGCAGACGCTGGCAGGCGGCCCCGGCAACGAACCCGTGTTCGTGCGGACGTACGGCCAGTTCGACGGCAGCATCTCCTACGCGGTCACCAAGACCGCGCAGGTCTTCATCGAAGGCACCAACCTGTTCAACGCGAAGTACATCACGACGGGTCGCTTCGATAACCAGCTGCTCAACTATCAGAACTTCGGACCGCGCTACGACATCGGCTTCAGACTTAACTTCTAAGGCCGAGAGCTGGATCGCCGACTTTTCGATCATCGTCTCCGGTGCGCATCGCCGCACCGGAGACCTTAACGTTTTGACGTGCGGTTCTCCGGGTACGCCTTGACGCGGGTCCCGCCTGAGCGAACAAGCCTCTCAATGCGAACACCTGTTTTCCTGGCGATCACCGCCCTGGCCGGCGCGACGATCCTTGCGCCTGTATGGGCCAGTGTCGATCGGTCCCCGAAACCGGGCGGGGTCTACCCGCTCAAACCCGGCATCTATGTTGCGGGCAAACAAAGCTGCGGGGCTCCGCCCAACGCGGTGATCCGGCAATATGACGGCCGCGGGATCAGCGGGGCGCACAGTTCCGCATGCCGTGTCCGAATCGTCTCGCGTCGCGGGTCGACCTTCGTGGTCGACCAGTCGTGCGTCGATGCAGGCGTCGGGCCGGCACCGCGGTTTACCGAACGCCAGACGGTCACCGTTCGCGACGCCCTGAACTTCTCGGTCAAGATCCGCGGGCAAAGCACCGCCTATCGCTATTGCCCGATCGATCACTTGCCCGCGGATCTGCGGTCCGCCGTCCGCTAAGGTCGGCGGCGCAGGTCGTTTAGCGGGGAGCGGGTGCTGGCGCCGCCGCATAGACCCGGTTGGCGAAGGCCGCGATCGCATCGGCCATCGCCTTGGGGCGTTCCGGCGCCATCGCGTGGCCGCTCCCGGCGATCACCTTGGTCTCGACGCGCTCCGGCACCAGCGCCTGCAGCACGTTCTTGACGACGACGGCGTCATGCTCGCCCTGCAGGTCGAGGATCGGCACGGTCGTTCCCCCGGCATAATAAGTGTCGACCGGGGTGACGTTCCGGGCGTGCGCCTGCGCGTCGTGCGCTTCGGGATACCAGCCGCCGAGCCACGCGCGCGGATCGTTGCCGGGCGCGAAGAAGGCTTGCTTCAAATAGGTGATCCGCTGCGCGACGGGGAGCTTGGGATTGCCGGACCCATCGATCGCGTCGCGGAGCCGGCCGTATGGCTTTTCCTTCGACCCCGGCGGCACCTTGCCGACCGACGCCGCCGCCATCACGATGCCGCGCACCAGATCCGGCCGGTCGACCGCCAGCATCCGCGCGGGCTGGCTGCCCCAGGCGTGGCCGACGATGATCGCGGGACCGGTCTTCCGATCCTCCATCACCATCGCCACGTCGGCGGCGAAATCGTGCAGCGTCAGATCGGCCAATGGCCCCGTGCTGTTCCCGATACCGCGCGGTTCGGGACGGAGGACCCGGAAGCCGTCCTTCGCGAGATACTGCGCGACGACATCATAATCCTCCGCCGAACGGCCCAGCGACGGCAGGATGACGATCGTCTTGCCCTGCCCCTGTTCGAGCACCTCGATCTGGACCGGCCCCTTCTTGACGAGGACACGCGCGACCTCGGCCGTTTGCGCGGCGGCAGGCCCGGAAACGGCGCAGACCGCAGCAGCGACGGAAGCAAGGAGTTGCTTGCTGATCACGAAATACTCTCCAATTCCTACACGCTGGCATGATCAGCCAACATCATGGAAAGTAGGATCGCGGGACCGAACAGCAAATGCTCTTTGGCTATGGGCTCCTATGCTTTCCGACGATAGCGATGTTCAGGGTCACACCCGCTCGACGAGCAGCGCGATCCCCTGACCGACACCGATACACATGAACGCAAGTGCGTAGCGTCCTTGCGTCCGCTGCAATTCCTCGACCGCCGACAGCGTGATCCGCGCGCCCGACATGCCGAGCGGATGCCCCAGCGCAATCGCCCCGCCGTTCGGATTGACGCGCGGATCGGCCGGATCGACACCGAGATCCCGCAGCGTCGCGATCGCCTGCGCGGCAAACGCTTCGTTCAGTTCGATGACGTCGATCTGGTCGAGACCGATCCCGGTGCGCGACAGCAAGCGCCGGGCCGCCTCGATCGGGCCGATCCCCATCACGCGCGGTGCAACCCCGTGCGCCGCCATCCCGACCACGCGCGCGCGCGGCGTCAGGCCGTGGCGGCGGGCGGCCGCTTCGGACGCGACCAGCATCGCCGCGGCGCCGTCATTGAGGCCGGACGCATTGCCCGCGGTCACGGTGCCGTCGGCGCGCACGACCGGGCGCAATTTGGCGAGCGCCTCCAGGCTCGTCGCGCGCGGATGTTCGTCGCGATCGAAGAGGACCGGGTCGCCCTTGCGCTGCGGGATCGTGACGGGAACGATCTCGGCGGCAAAACGGCCATTTGCCTGTGCGGCGGCGGCCTTGGTCTGGCTGGCGAGGGCGAAGGCGTCCTGATCCTCGCGGCTCACGCGCCAGTCGTCGGCGACGTTCTCGGCGGTCTGCGGCATCGTGTCGACGCCATACGCCGCCTGCATCGCCGGGTTAACGAACCGCCAGCCCAGCGTGGTGTCCTCGATCTTCTGCGATCGATCGAACGCGCTCCCCGCCTTGCCCATCACATAAGGCGCGCGCGTCATGCTCTCGACACCGCCCGCGATCATGAAATCGGCGTCGCCGCAGCGGATCGCCCGCGCCGCCGACCCAACCGCGTCCAGGCCCGACCCGCACAGCCGGTTGATCGTCGCGCCGGACACTTGTTCGGGGAGCCCCGCCAGCAGGCCTGCCATCCGCGCGACGTTGCGATTGTCTTCCCCCGCCTGGTTTGCGCAGCCGAGGAGCAGGTCGTCGACCGCCTGCCAGTCGACCCCGGCGTTGCGCGCCATCAGCGCTCGGATCGGGATCGCCGCGAGATCGTCCGCCCGTACGCTTGCGAGCGCGCCGTTGAGACGGCCGATCGGGGTGCGAATTGCATCGCAAATGAAGGCGTCGGTCATGCGGCAAGCTCCTGCGCCAGCGTAAGGGGGGCGTCCGTCTTCTCGCGGATCTCTTCGATGCTGACCCCGGGGGCGCATTCGAGCAACCGCAGACCGGGCTTGTCGCACGCGATCACCGCAAGATCGGTGATGATCAGGTCGACACACCCCTTGCCGGTCAGCGGCAGGCTGCACTCGCGCAGGATCTTGGACGTGCCGTTCTTGCTGACATGGTCCATCACCACCACGACGCGCTTGACCCCGGCGACCAGATCCATCGCGCCGCCCATGCCTTTGACCATCTTGCCCGGGATCGTCCAATTGGCGATGTCGCCGTCCGCCGACACCTCCATCGCGCCGAGCACGGTCAGGTCGATATGGCCGCCGCGGATCATCGCGAAGCTGTCGGCGGACGAGAAGAAGCTCGATTCCGGAAGCTGCGTGATCGTCTGCTTGCCCGCGTTGATGAGGTCGGGATCCGCCTCGCCTTCGAACGGGAACGGCCCCATGCCGAGCATGCCGTTTTCGGACTGGAGCGTCACGTCGATCCCCTCGGGGATATAGTTCGCGACGAGCGTCGGGATGCCGATCCCGAGATTGACGTAATAGCCGTCCTTGAGTTCGGTCGCCGCGCGTGCGGCCATCTGTTCGCGAGTCCAGGGCATTATGCGGCCTCCCTTGCGCGGGTCGTCAGCTTTTCGATCCGCTTCTCGTTGATGGTGCTGAGGACAATCCGGTCGACATAGATGCCGGGGGTGTGGATGCAGTCCGGGTCGAACGTGCCTGCGGGGACGATTTCCTCGACCTCGACGACCGTTACCTTGCCGGCGGTCGCCATGTTGGGGTTGAAGTTGCGCGCGGTCTTGCGGAACATCAGGTTGCCCGCCGGGTCGGCGCGCCACGCCTTGATGATCGAAACATCGGCGCGGAGCCAGGTCTCGCGCACATACTCCTCGCCGTCGAACGTCTCGGTGGGTTTCCCCTCGGCAACGACGGTGCCGACGCCGGTCTTGGTGAAGAACGCCGGGATGCCCGCGCCGCCTGCGCGAATGCGCTCCGCCAGCGTGCCCTGCGGGGTCAGCTCGAGCTCGAGTTCGCCGGAGAGATATTGTTGTTCGAACAGCTTGTTCTCGCCGACGTAGCTGGAGACCATCTTGGCCACCTGCCGGCTTTCCAGCAGCATCCACAGACCGAAACCGTCCGCGCCCGCATTGTTTGAAATCACCGTCAGCCCGGTGACGCCACTCGCGCGAATTTCCGGGATCAGGCTTTCCGGGTTGCCCGAAAGGCCGAAGCCGCCCGACATGATCGTCATGCCGTCAAAGAGCAATCCGTCGAGCGCCGCGGCTGGCGTATCGAAAATCTTCCGGGTCATACCCTCTCCGTTGTTCGATTAACGAACTAAATGTTCGATCATCGAAATACGCAAATGCCGGATGTTCGGCAAGTCCTTTCAGCCGAGTTGTCCGCCCAGTTCCCCCGCGGTCGCGATGAGCTGGGGGAGGATCGTCTCGGTCATTTCGTTCACGGAAACGCGCAAGGCATGCGCGCCGACGTTCATCGCCGCGATGACCCGCCCATCGCGCGCACGGACCGGCACCGCGATCGAGCGCAGGCCAAGATCGAGTTCCTGGTCGACCAGCGCATATCCCCGCGCCGCGACGCGCCGCAGCTCTTCGCGCACCGCATCGGGGTCGGTCAGGGTACGCGGCGTATGCGCGACCGGCGGGTGGTCGGCGAGCGTCGCGTCGCGCGCGTCGTCGGGCAGCTGCGCGAGCAACACCCGGCCCATCGAACTCGTCGCGAGCGGCAGGCGGCTGCCGACGTGGAGGCCGACCGCCATGATCCGGTCGCGCGAGGCCCGCGCCAGATACAGAACCTCGCTGCGATCAAGCACGCCGAGCGATGCGCTTTCGCCGACCGCATCGCGCAACCGGTCGAGCAGCGGCTGCGCCAGCGCCGGCAGCGACCGCTCGCCCATATAGCCAGCCGCCAGCCGCAACACGCTGGGCCGCAAGGCATAGCGCCGGTCCTGGCATTCGACGTAGCCCGCCGCCTCGAGCGTGAACAGGCAGCGCCCGCAGACCGCGCGCGCCAGCCCCGTCGCTTCGGCGATCCGCGCCACGCTCTGACCCGGTCCGAGTTCCGCCAGCGCCTCGAAAACGGCGAGGCCGCGTGCGAGCGAGAGCATGTGACGGGGATCGGCTGGCGGGGGTGTCATCGGCGCAACCTATCGCCGCCACGCCAGAAACGCCACTTGGCGCGGCGTTACACTGTCCAGATCGCGACGTTCCCGACGAGGACCACGGCCATCACGAGCAGCAACACGCCCTTGCGTACGTCGCTCCGCCGAACGATCATCACGCCGCCCCCGATCAAACAGGCGAACGCCGCCAGCATCGCGATCGCGGGTGCGAGCGATTCGATTCCGCTCATGCCGCCCCCGCCAGCACCGCGGCGTAAGCGGCGCGATCGACGTTGCCGCCGGACAGCAGCACGAGCATTCCCGGCTTAGGCGGCACCTCGCCCGCCAGGATCGCGGCGAGCGCGACCGCTCCGCCCGGTTCCACCACCAGCCGCAGCGTATCCGCCGCCCATCGTTGCGCGTCGCGGATCTCCCGTTCACTGACCGCAACGCCCGTGGCACCGCGCCGGAGCAACACGTCGAACGTCAGCGGCGAGACGCGCATCGTCTGCAGCGAATCACACGCGGTCGGGGGTGGCGACGCGCCGACGGGTTCGATCCGACCCACGGCGAGCGATCGGCGCATGTCGTCCCAACCCTCCGGCTCGACCACGGTGATCGTCGCGTCGGGCAGCGCCAGCGCGATCCCTGCCGATAGCCCGCCGCCCCCGCACGGGATCACGGCGTGCAGCGGTCGCCCCAACCCCAGCGCCGCCATTTGCGTTGCCGCTTCGATGCCTGCGCTCCCCTGCCCCTCGATCACCCAGGGATCATCGAAGCTCGGCACCAGCACTGCGCCACGCGCCTCCGCCAGCCGCGCCGCAATCGCCTCGCGGCTCTCGGTCGCGCGGTCATAGGCGACCACCTCCGCGCCGAGCGCGAGCGTGCCGTCGCGTTTCGCCTTGGGCGCATCCGACGGCATCACGATCGTCGCGGGCATGCCGAGGCGCTTCGCTGCCCACGCCACGCCCTGCGCATGATTCCCCGATGAGAAGGCAACCACGCCTCTGGATCGCAAATCGGGTTCGATTGCGGTCAACCGATGCCACGCCCCGCGCAGCTTGAACGCGCCCATCGGCTGCAGATTTTCCGCTTTGAAGGTGACCGTAACCCCCGATATTTCCACGGAAAATAAAGGTGTTGGTGGCACCACCGCAGCGACCTTCGCCGCTGCATCCCGCACCCCGGCCCGTGTCGGCTGTCTTAAAATTGTCACCATCTGTCTCCGGGGGTCCAAAACCGCTTTACATTGCAAAAGCGCGACCGTATCTCGCCCATCCGCTGCCCCATGGGACTTCCAACCGCAAGGCAGCTTTTTTCACCGTTCGGCGCAAGCCACTTGGAGGTCCCTTGAGTTGCACAAGCATCATCGCGCGCTGGGGTTAGCGAAGACCCCTTCGAACTCGGTTTCGGGTATCGACATCGCTCAGCAGCGGCCGGTTCAGCCGGTTACGCTGGTTCGTCCTCACGCGGCAGCGCGTGCGGCTCGGTTCTTCGTCGAGAAGTTCCCGGGTCGCTCGATGTATGCGGTCAAGGCAAATCCGGCTCCTGAGTTGCTCAAAATCCTTTGGGACTCGGGGATCACGCATTACGACGTGGCCTCGATCGCCGAAGTCCGGCTCGTCGCGACGACGATCCCGGGCGCGACCCTGTGCTTCATGCACCCGGTCAAGGCTCCCGAAGCGATCCGCTCTGCCTATTTCGACTATGGTGTCCGCACCTTCTCGCTCGATTCGATCGAGGAGCTGGACAAGATCATGGACGCCACCGACCAGGCGACCGACCTGACGCTCTGCGTCCGGCTGCGTGTCTCGTCGGAGCATTCGAAGCTGAGCCTCGCCTCGAAGTTCGGCGCAGCCCCCGGCGAAACCCGGGAATTGCTGTTCCGTGCTCGCCAGGCGGCGGATGCGCTCGGCATCTGTTTCCACGTCGGCAGCCAGGCGATGACGCCCGAAGCCTATTCGAATGCGCTCGAGCGAGTCCGTGCGGCGATCGTCGACGCGGCGGTCACGGTCGACGTGATCGACGTCGGCGGCGGCTTCCCCTCGTCCTACCCGGGGATGGAGCCTCCCCCGCTCGAGCATTTCTTCGAGACGATCCACCGTGCGTTCGAATCGCTGCCGGTCAGCTATTCGGCGGAACTGTGGGCCGAACCGGGCCGTGCGCTCTGCGCCGAATACAGCTCGATCGTGGTGCGCGTGGAAAAGCGTCGCGGCGACGAATTGTACATCAATGACGGTGCTTACGGCGCTTTGTTCGATGCGGCACACATCGGCTGGCGGTTCCCGGTCGAACTCCTGCGCGAGCCGGAGAGCCGGTCGAAGGACATGGCGTTCAGCTTCTACGGGCCGACGTGCGACGACATGGATCACATGGCGGGGCCGTTCTATCTGCCCGCGGACGTGCAGGCTGGCGACTATCTCGAGATCGGGATGCTCGGCGCGTACGGATCGGCGATGCGGACCGCGTTCAACGGGTTCGGATCGGACGAGACGGTGATCGTTGCGGACGAACCGATGGTGTCGCTGTACAGCGAAGCCATGCCGCACGTCGCGTCGAACGTCGTCAAGCTGTAACAGGCATTTCATAACCAATACGAATCGGGGGGGCGGTGCAGCGATGCACCGCCTCTCTCCGGGTTTCCGCGTCCCCTAAACGACGGCGGCTGTTGAAAAAGGGTATGACCCCATGACCGAAGTCCTCAACACCAACCGCAAGGCCGAGCTGCTTTCGACCACCGTCGAGCATATCGACATCACCAAGTTCGACGCGCGTCCGATCGTCGACGCGATGAAGAAGATGAGCTTCACCAGCCGCGACCTCGGCCGCGCGACCGACATCTACAACCAGATGCTGGCGGACAAGGATTGCTCGATCTTCCTCGTCATCGCAGGCTCGACCTCGGCCGGCGGCTGCATGGATCTCTATGCCGAGCTCCTGCGCAACAACATGATCGACGGCATCGTCGCGACCGGCGCGTCGATCGTCGACATGGATTTCTTCGAGGGCCTCGGCCACAAGCATTATCAGGCGCTGGAAGTGCCGGACGACGACACGCTGCGCTCGCTCCTGATCGACCGGATCTACGACACGTACATCGACGAGGAACAGCTCCAGCACGTCGACCACACGATCTTCGAGATCGCCGAGACGCTCGAGCCGCGGCCTTATTCGAGCCGCGAGTTCATCCGCGAGATGGGCAAGTATCTCGTCGAGCATGGCAAGAAGGACAACAGCCTGGTCAAGCTCGCGTACGAGCATGACGTGCCGATCTTCTGCCCGGCGTTCGTCGACAGCTCGGCTGGCTTCGGTCTCGTCAAGCATCAGGTCGATTCGGTGAAGGCGGGCAAGCCGTACATGGTGCTCGACGCGATCGCCGATTTCCGCGAGCTCACCGAGATCAAGATCAAGGCGGGCGTCACCGGCCTGCTCATGATCGGCGGCGGCGTGCCCAAGAACTTCATCCAGGATACGGTGGTTTGCGCCGAGATCCTCGGGCATGACGACGTCCAGGTCCACAAGTACGCAGTGCAGATCACCGTCGCCGACGTGCGCGACGGCGCCTGCTCGTCCTCGACGCTGCAGGAAGCGGCATCGTGGGGCAAGGTCAACACCGCGATCGAACAGATGGTGTTCGCCGAAGCGGGCAGCGTGATGCCGCTGCTGGCATCGGACGCTTATCACCGTGGTCTGTGGAAGGACCGCGTGAAGCGTCGCTGGGGTGCAAGCTTCGACTGAACCCGCTAAGCGCCCGGAATGCAGAATCGTCGCAACATCCTGGCGCTCTCGATCGGCGCGGCCGCAGCCCCTGCTGCGGCCGCTGCCCAACGCACCGCGCTTCCGTTTCAGCCGGGGGCGATCTCGCTCTCCGCAACGCCGACCTGGCCCCCGCGCGAGAATTTCCCGTTATGGGCAGGCGCAGCCCCCGGCGCCCGCACACCCGAACCGCTCCCACGATCCGAAATCACCGGGCGGACCGGCGAATATCACGATCTGTGGCTGCGCGGCGTCGTCCGCCCGGACGTCGGCGTGGTGCGCCCGCGCCGGCCCGATGGGCGCGCGGTGCTGATCATGCCCGGCGGCGGGTACAGCTTCACTTCGATCCGCAAGGAAGGCCTGGATATCGCGCTGGTTCTGGCCGCGCGCGGGATTACCGGCTTCGTGCTCAATTACCGACTTCCGGGCGAAGGCTGGGTCGATCGCGCCAACACACCGTTGATGGACGCGCAGCGTGCCCTGCGGCTGATCCGCCACAACGCGGAACGCTACGGGATCGACCCGCGCCGGATCGGCGTGCTCGGTTTCTCGGCGGGCGGGCATCTCGCCGCGTCGCTGCTCACGCAATATGAGGCGCCGGTCTATCACCGCGTCGACGCCGCCGACGCGGTGTCCGCGCGGCCCGATTTCGGCGGATTGATGTACGCGGTGTCGAACATGGACCTCGGCCGAAGCCACGGCGGATCGCGCACCAATCTGCTCGGCCCCAACCCCGATCCGGCGATGGAACGGCGCTATGCGTGCGACCGCAACATCACGCGCGAGACACCGCCTTTGTTCATCGTCCACGCGCAGGACGATCCGACCGTCCCCTTCACCAACGCGATGGACCTGTTCGCGGGCGCGCGCGCGGCGCGGATCCCGGTGGAGGCGCATTTCCTGCTTCGCGGCGGGCACGGGTTCGCCGCGCGGCTGCCGGCCACCGAAAGCGGGTCGCTCTGGCCCGACCAATATGACCGCTGGATCGGCGAAGTGATGGGGCGCCGGTAAAGTCCCACGGGTTGCCCCCGCCCCGCCGATCCGGCAGCATGGCTGCACAATCGGAGGGGGCATGGCGGATGCATAGCGAAATTCTGAAACCGGTGGTCGTGCTGATTGCCTGGACGCTCGTCATGCTGCTGTGGATGATGCTCACCCGGTTGCCCGCGATGAAGGCATCCGGGGTCGACCTGAACACGCTGGTCGGCACCAAGCCCGCCGATGCGGACGGACGACTTCCCCCGAAGGTTCAGTGGAAGGCGCACAACTACAACCACTTGATGGAACAACCTACGCTCTTCTATGCGGTCTGCGGCGTGATTGCGCTGACCGGCACCGGCAACGGCGTCAACGCCTGGATCGCCTGGGCCTATGTCCTGCTGCGGATCGCGCACAGCGTCTGGCAGGCGACCGTCAACAAGGTGTCGGTGCGGTTCGCGCTGTTTCTCGGATCATCGCTCGCACTGGTCGCGTTGACCCTGCATGCGGCGATGGCGGTGTTCGCCTAGAGCTCAGCCGAACAGCCGCACCATCGACCGTTCCAGCATGACGAGCTGCCACAAGGTCCGCCCATGCTCCGCAACGCCCGCGCGGTGGTCCGCCGCGATCCGCGCGATCGTCGCGAGGTCGAACCAGCCCGTCCCGCCGAGGACGCGCGATCGCGCCAGCGCCGCGGCCTCATCCGCCAGCGGCCCGCGGAACCACGCACTGATCGGGGTAACGAACCCCATCTTCTGCCGGTAGAGGATGTCGTTCGGCAAATAGCGCTCCAGCGCCTTCTTCATCAGCCACTTCCCCTGCCCGCCGCGCAGCCGCATCCCGACCGGAAGCTTCGCCGCAAACTCGACCAGCCGGTAATCGAGCAGCGGTTCGCGCGCTTCGAGACCGACCGCCATGCTCGTCCGGTCCGCCTTGGTCAGGATGTCCCCCGGCAACCAGTGCTGCAGATCGGCATATTGCGCGCGGTCGAGCGGATCGCGCGCAGGCGCATCGCGCATCGTGGTGACGTAGCGGTCCTCTGCGCGATGCCCCGACAGCGCCCGCCGCGCGGCGTCGGTGAACAGCGCAGCCCGCAGCGCAGGCGTCGTCACGCCGACCGAGCGCGCATACGCCTCCGCGCCATCCTCGGCGAGCGCGAGCAGCGTCGTCTTTGCCCGGAGCGGACGTGGCGCCCAATCGGCCTTGGGATAATAGTGACCGAGCGTCCCGAACACGCTGCGCCGCATGTCCGGCGGCAACAGCCCGCGCACGCGCTCCTCCGCCGCCTGGAACTTGTAGCGGCGATATCCGGCGAACGCCTCGTCCGCGCCGTCGCCCGACAGCGCGACCGTCACATCCTCGCGCGCCAGCTCGCACACGCGGTAGGTGGCGAGGGCGGACGCATCGGCGAAGGGTTCGTCGAACGCCGCGACCAGCGTATCGATCAACGCGAAATCGTCGGGCGCGACGACCCGCTCGCGGTGCGCGGTCGCAAAGCGCTTTGACACGTCCGACGCATAGCGGCGTTCGTCGAGGCCCGCCTCGTCGAACCCGATCGTGCAGGTCCGCACCGCACCGCGCGACGCTTCCGACATCAACGCGACCACCGCCGAACTATCGACCCCGCCCGACAGGAACGCGCCGAGCGGCACGTCCGAAACCATCCGCGACGTGACCGCCTCGCGCAGCAACCCTTGCAGCTCGGCGGCCAGATCGCGCGCGCTTCCGGTGGCGCGGTTCGAGAAGTCGACGCTCCACCAGCGTTGCGGCAGCGGCACCGGGCGCCCGCGCTCGATCAGCAGGGCATGTCCCGCGGGCAGCTTGCACACGCCCGCCACCAGGCACGCGTCGTCGGGCACGTATCCGTAGGCGAGATAATCCTCGACCGCGCGAATATCGGGTTCACGCCGGAGCAAAGGATGCGCCAGCAACCCCTTGAGTTCTGACGAGAATGCCAACGCGCCGTCAGCCAGCGTCACATAATGCAGCGGCTTCACGCCCAACCGGTCGCGCGCCAGGAACAGGCATTGCCGCCGCGCATCGTGGATCGCGAAGGCGAACATCCCGTTGAGCCGTGGCAGCATCGCCGGGCCCCAGTGGTCCCACGCGTGCAACAGGACTTCGGTATCGCCCTCGGTGCGGAACGTCGCGCCGAGCGCTTCGAGTTCGGCACGCACCGCCGCGAAATTGTAGATCTCGCCATTATACGTGATCGTCAGCGCCTCATCGGCGCTCGTCATCGGCTGCGGCGATCCTTCGAGGTCGATGATCGACAACCGCCGATGCCCCAGCCCCACGCCGGGCGCGGTCCACACCCCCGCGCCATCCGGCCCGCGATGCGCCTGCGCGTCCGCCATCGCGCGCACCCGCGCCGGGTCCACCGGCTTGGGCATCGCCGTGTAATAGAGCCCCGCAATCCCGCACATCAGCGCAGCACGCCCGCGCTGCGATCCGCCAGGCGATCGATCGGCCCGAGCGAGGCGACGAAACGCGCGAGGTCGGTCCGTGTGGCGTGTCCCGGCCGGCGTTCCGCCGACACGTGCACCGCGACCGCGCGTTGCGGTCCTCCCAACAGACGAACCCTAAGCGTTTCCAACTTCACCACACTTCCCGCATGCGTCACCGTGTCACCAACCCGGTACCATGTCACCACTTCGCGTTCGATCCGCCCCGGCCCGACCATCCGAAGGGACGATCCCCCCGCCAGATCGGGCAGATCGCCGATCCGGACCCAGCGGTCCTCCTCGCGCAGCACCCCGATCCCGAAGCCGACGAGTTCCTTCCCTTCGCGCTGGCTGCCGAAAACCGCAACCGCAAGGTCCACCACCGCGCCGTTCGCATCGGCATAGCGGACGAACAGCGTCCGATCCGCCCCGGGATAATAGGGCTCCCACGCTGCCGAGGGTGCAACGCGGTGCCACCCCGGGATCACCGGCGCCGCGATCCGATCGGGCACCGCTTGCGATCGATGCGCGATCGCGCCCGACCAGGCGAGACCGCCCGCCGCGACCGTCAGCACGAGCATCCCGGCGACAACGGGATCGACCCGCCAGCGTGGGGTCGCCTGCAACCGGTCGGGGTCGAACATCGGCGAGTCCGGCGATCGGTCGAACCACCGCCATCCGACTGCGAGCACGGCTGCCATCACGAAGCCGAAGAACAGCCAGCCATAGACGATATGGTCGAGCCCGGTCGCCTGCGCGACCGACGTCTTGTACGCCGCATAGATCGTCCCGAACGCGCGGACCCCGTTCGCCAGAACCGGCACGACCAGCGCCACCGCCATGAACATTAGCCGCCGCCGCCACGAAACGAAGCAGACATTGGCGACAAGCGCGCCATAAGCGATCATTGCGAGGACGAACTTCGCGCCGGAACACGCTTCGGCGACTTCGAAATAGCCGTTGGGTATGGTGATCAACACGCCGTCGACCGTCGCGGGCACGCCGAACAGGTGCAGCAGCGGCATCGTCATCCAGACGGTCACGCGTTGCAGCGGCGCTTCCAGCCCCTCGCCGAACGGGACGAGGAACCCGGCGTAGAGAATCGGAAACAGCAGCGCGCGCGACACGTTGGGACCGAGGATCGTCACCACGGTCCCCTGCACCATCAGCACCAGCCCGAGATGCCGCGCCAGCGCCACGCCCGCCGCGTCCCCCGTCAGCCAGGCGAAGCTCCCCACGGCGACCAGCAGCAAGCCCGGCAGCCACGAAACCGGCGTCAGCCGCGCCAGCCCGTCGCGACGCTGCCACACCAGCCAGCCGACGACCGGCGCGATGAACAGGCAATGCCCGAAGGTCGTGCTGGTCCACCAGATCCGCGCGAGGACCGCGAGATCTTGCCGGAACAGCACCAGCAGTCCGGCGACGGTTGCCGCCAGCAACGCGAGAGGATCGCGCCACGCCGTCGCCGCAGATCGGACGGTGTGGCCCGGATCGATGGCATAAGATCGTTCCCCCGCGAGGCTCGCCATGTCAGCCGACGACGGCGCGTGCGGTCGGCGCGAAGCCGCACAGCGCGTCGAGCGGCGCCAGCCGCGCCGCCCAGCTATAGCGCTGCTGCACTTGCGCGCGCGCGTCCCTGCCCATGCGTGCCGCGGCGATCGGGTCGTCGAGCACCGCGATCACCGCCGCCGCGATCTGCGCCGCGGTCTCGCCGGTGCGGATCGTGCCGGCGTGGTCGATCCCTTCGGCGGCGGCGTGCGACGTCACCACCGGTCGCGCCATCGCCATCGCTTCGAGGACCTTGTTCTGCACGCCCCGCGCCAGCTTGAGCGGCGCCACGACCACCGAAGCCGCCGCGAGCCACCCGCGAACATCGGGCACCTCGCCCGTCACGATCACACCGGCACGCGTCGCCAGCGCGCGGACCGCATCAGTCGGCGCCCGCCCGACGATCGCGAAGCGTGCATCGGGATGGCGTCGGCGGATCAGCGGCAGGATCGTCTCGGCAAACCAGCAGACCGCTTCGATATTGGGGCGATAGTCCATCTGCCCAGTGAAGACGATCGCGGGCGCGGGCAGATCGGCGGGGGTGAAGGACGCGGCGGGATCGAACATGACGGTGTCGATCCCGTTCTCGACCGCGTGGACATCGGTGAGCCCGGTCCTATCCGCGAACATCGCCGCCTCGGCTGCGCTGACGAACAGGCTGGCGTGCGCGGTCTCCGCGATGCCGCGATCGTGCCGCAGCAGCAACCGTGCTTCGCGCTGCAGCACCCATCGCATCGGCCCGCGCGATCCTTCCGCATACGCCTCGAACTTCGCCGCATCCATGTCGACGAAATCCATGATGACGCGCTTCCGCGGATTGTTGGGAAGATACTGCGCCATCTGGCTGGAAAAGACGTAGATCGTGTCGATCGGATGCTCGGCCAGCACCTTTTCGACCGCCCGCCGGACCGCATCGTTCCGGAACGCGGTCAGCGACATCGGTTCGCCACGGACGATCGCCTCTGCCGCGGACCGCACCCGCGATCCGGACCGCCAGACGATCGTCGGATCGGCAGTGATCGCCGCCAGCCCGTCCGCGCCGCCAAGATCGCGCGGATCATCGGCGAACGCGACCAGATGCACGCGCGCGCGCTCGGACAGATAGCGGAGAACGTGATAGCCGCGGATCTTGTCCCCGCGATTGGGCGGATAGGGCACGCGGTGCCCGAGGAACAGAATGTCGCCCATTACCCCAGGCCGCGCGAAATATGCGGCCCGGCCGCGTTGGCGACCCACAGCGGCAGCTTCTTCCACAGGTCGATCTTGCGGGCGTAGCGCGGGTCGAGCGGGCTGACCTCGCGGGCCACCGCGCCCGGCGCGACATGCTTCGCGTAGACGAGCGGGGTTGGGTCGAACCCCCACGTCTTCTTGTACGCGGCGGGTCCGGTCCCGGCCTTGGATCGCCCGAAATCGAACCGCGTACAGCCGCGCTCGCTCGCATGCGCCATCAGCGCGAAATACATTCGGTCGTTCGCGCGCAGCGCCCGTGCCGCCTGCGTGCCGCCGCCCCAATAGGGGTAGACGGTGCCGTTGAAATACAGGCTCAGCACGCTCGCGACGGGTTTGCCGTCCGATCGCACCGTCAGGATGTCGCAATCGGCGCCAAACCGGTCGAGAACGGCGTCGAACAGGGGTCGCGGGAACACCGGAGTGCCCAGATTGCGCACCGATTCGGCGTAAACGGCGTAGTGCGCGCGGCGATCTTCGGCGCTGGTGCCGACCGACACGGTCAGCGCTCCGTCGAGCGCCTTGCGCACCTCGGCGCGCTGTTTGCGCGGGATCGCGGCGAGGATCGCGGCCTCGCCCTGCGGGATCGCGCGCACGAACCCGAGGTAGGTCTCCGCATCCTCCGCCCAAGCCCCCTCCGGCACCGGCCCACCGCGCAGCTCGAGCGTCGCGCAGCCGCGTTGCGCGGCCAGCGTGACGGCCGCCTCGGCCAACGGCGCGATTGCGGCCAGATCTTCCGCCAGGATTCCACCACCGACCGCAAACCCGTTGGAGACCAGCGCCTTACCGAAGAGTCTTGAGTGTATCTCTGTCATCGGCAGGATCCCGGCGAGGCCGCCGCCTGCCCGTTCCGCGACCAGCAGATGGCATGTCTGCCGGCACCCTTCCGCGACGCCGAGACTCCATTTGGGCAAGTGGAACGGCGTCCCCGCCGGATGCGCCCGGACGAACGCGTCCACCCGCAGCCGCTCTCGAACGTCGCGCAAATCCACCAGCCGCACCGCGACCGGTGTCGTGAGCAAAGCCATCGTCACGCGCCCATCCCGACCGGAACGGAACCGAGCCTTGCGACGATCGCATCCATCCGGCCCCAGTCATGCCGCGCGATCAGCCCGCGAAGCTTGCCCGACATTGCGCCCAACCGACTGTAATGGCGCAACCGCGACCGCATCGGCGCGTGGTTCACGCGGGGCTGGCCGGGATCGATTTCCCAAGGATGGAAGTAGAATACCGCCGGTTGCCCCGCACGATCGACCTGACGCACCGCGTAATCGGTGACCGCTGCGGGAAACAGCCGGAAGAACCCCCCGCCCGTCGCCATCCGCCGACGGCCCAATTCCGCCACGGTCACGGGCACTTCGATCAGCGCGGCATCCGCGCGGGGGCGGAAGGCGTAGCGTGGCGCCTCGGGCCAGCCGTAATGATCATGCCGCAGCGGCGCGATGCTCGATGAATAGGCGTAGCCCGCCTCCGCGAGCACATCATGCGCCCAGGGGGTGCGTGCATCGATCGAGAAGCTCGGCGCGCGATAGCCGGTCACCGCCACCCCGCCCGCGTCTTCCAGCGCGCAGCCCGCGCGGGCCACGTCACTCCGGAACTCATCGGGCGTCATCGTGAAGACCCGGGCATGGTCCCAGCCGTGGCTCGCCAGCTCATGCCCCTGCTCGACGATCCGGCGGATCACCGCAGGATAGCGCGCCGCGACCCAGCCGAGCGTGAAGAACGTCGCCTTCACCCCGCTATCGGCGAACAGCGCCAGGACAGCATCGGTATTGCGCTCGACGCGCGGGGTCAGGCTCGCCCAGTCGGCCTTGTCGATGACCTTCTCGAACGCGCCGACCTGGAACCAGTCCTCGACGTCGACCGACATTGCGTGCCGCATCGCCTTCAGTTCCCGCTGCCATAGACGAAGCCACCCGGACCGGGCGGCGCTTCGGCCCAATCGACCAACAGCGTCAGCACCCGGCGCAACGCCACGTCCTGTTCCTCGATCCGGGCTTCCAGCCTAACGATCCGCCCCTCCAGTGCGCGCGAAGACGCCTCGCGGGTCTGATCCGGATCCTGCCTGGGATCGAGGGTTTTGTCGCTCGTGCCGACCATGCGAATGGGGTCGTGATCGTTCGAAGGTGGCGTAACGCGGAAGAGCGGGGTCGGCTCGGTTCCGCCGTTCGACGCTTTGGCCAGCGGCGCAACGAGCTTCGTGCCCGGCAAATCCCCGGCGATATCGGCCACCACGACGCGGACCGCGTCGGCATCGATCGTCGTCAATTGCTCGAGCGCGCCAAACAGCAGCACCCGACCCGCCAACTGGTTCAACCGCCGCGGAACGCCCTCGGACACGTCATACAGCGTATCGAACGCGTCGCGCGTGAACCGCGGGCGGTCGACTCCGCCCACCACCGACAGCCGGTGCTGAATATAGGGCGCGACTTCGTCCCGCCCCATCGGTTCGAGGTGATGGACCGCGATCACGCGCTGGCGGAGCTGTTCGAGCCGATCCGACCCGTAGAGGCGGTCGCGGAATTCGGGCTGCCCGAGCAGAACGATCTGCAGCAGGGCCTGCGCACCGGCCTGGAAATTCGACAGCATCCGAAGCTCTTCGAGGCTCGCGACCGGCAACGCCTGCGCCTCGTCGACGATCAGCAGGGTCCGCCGCCCCGATCTGGCGATCCCGTGCAGCCCCTGCTCGATCGCGGCGAGCAGTTGCGCCTTGGTCAGCCCCTTGCCCTCGATATCGAGCCCGGCGGCGACCATCCGCAACAGGTCCTCCGCCTCGATCTGGGTCGAGACGATCTTGACGACGTGCAACCGGGTCGGATCCGTCGTCGCGATCAGATGGCCGACCAGCGTCGTCTTGCCCGCGCCGACGTCCCCGGTGATGACGATGAAGCCCTCCCCTTGCGCCAGGCCGAAGCCGAGATACGCCATCGCCTTGCGGTGCGTCGCGGTCTCGAACCAGAAGCGCGGATCGGGGGTCAGCTGGAACGGGCGCCCGGTCAGTCCGTAATGATCATCGTACATAACATCATCCTTGCCGAACCTTTACACGGTCGATCGTTTCAGAAGTGATACCGCATCCCGAGCTGCGCCTGTGCCGAGAGCTGATCGTCGATGCCCTTCTGGTTGAACGCATAGACCCCCGCCGACGCCTGGGCGGCGATCCGGCCGAAACTGTGGTAGTAGAGCCCGGTCGCCCCCGTGCTGAAGATCGACGGTGCCGCCGCGATCCCGCTGTCATAGGCGTTGACGAAGACGTTGCCGTTGATACCCGAGACGCGGTCGATCGGGACGGCGAAGAAGGCCTGCGCGTAGACGCTCTGGTCGGTGACCCCGTCGACGGTGAAGCCCGATCCGACCGGGGTGGAGAACCGCCGGCTGGCATAACCCGCGCCGACGCCGACGTTGAACGCGCCGCGGTGCGCCGACACG
>NZ_JAPYKK010000040.1 GCF_029623395.1 Sphingomonas echinoides | reverse complement strand
AAGCGCGCCGGACGATGCCATCGTCGGGATGGGGCAGGGGCGGTTCCGGGATGGCGCGCTTACCCGACCGTGTACCGTGTTCGTGCGGGCGCGGACGCGGCGACGCAGTTGGGGCGGTGGTCGCCTGTGCCGCAGCGATCAGCGAGCGGATCGGGTCGACGATCGGACCGGCCGTGGGAATGGCGACTTCGGGCCAAAGCAATGCCGCGCGCAGCGAAATCCAGCCCGTCGCAATGGCCGCGAGGAACCGCAGTGGGCGGCCGCGACCCGCCCGCCGTACGGCAATCACGGATGCAGGCCGGGAACATCCGGAAAGACATGCGCGGTCTTGTCCCAGCGCAGCGCAATCCCGCGCAGCGACCCGACATAGGCCCACACCGCACGGCGCGCGGCGAGCAGCGCGATCACATTGCCGACGATCATGCGCGGTAGCGACCAGCATGCCTCGCGCCAGCCATAGGCGTTCCCGGTAAACACCGCGCGCGTGACGATCCGCCACAGCAGCAGCAGCGCGTTGACCGACAGCAATGCTTCGGACGCCGCAGGCATGGCGGGCGGCGCGGTGCGGGCGATCCAGTGAACGGCGTGCATCCCGACCCAGGCGAGCAACGCAAGGTAGGCCACCGCCATCACTACCACCGCGAGCGGCGCCCGCCGGTCGCGCATCCGCATCCAGTGGTCACGCCAGTCGAGCGGCGCGCCCCAACCGAGGCGATCCCAGCCCGCGAGCGCGATCCCGGTCATCCAGCGCGCTTTCTGGCGCACCGCGCCGGAGATCGTCGCCGGAAAATACGCTCGCACCGCGACGGGCGGGCCACGATCGGACGCGCGAACCCAGGCGAAGGTCCCGCGCCCGCCCAACATGGCGATCTGCAGCCCGAGTTCGTAATCCTCGGTCAGCGACGCCGCGTCGAACGGACTGCCACCGCGCGCGTCGGCGATCCGCCCGAGCATCGCGCGCTCGATCGCACAGCCCACCCCGGCGAGCGGCATGCCCGCACCGAGCGTCTGGCGAACGACCATCAGCTTGCCGTGCGCTTCGGCAAATTCGTCCGCATAATGGCCAGAAATCAACCGCGCGCCGCGTTGCACCAGCGGCAGTACCGGGAGCTGGACGGCGCTGAACCGCCCGATCAGCGCATCGAACACGCGCAACTCCCCCGCGTGAACCATGTCCTCGGCATCATGCAGCACGACTGCCGCGACGGAAACACCGTCCAGCGCTTCATCGCGACACAGCGCGCGCCACACCGCGTTGAGGCAATCCGCCTTGGTCGTCGGCCCCGCACGATCCCCGATCACCAGCCGGACGCGTGCGTCGGTCCGCGCAACCGCCGCGACGGCGTCGATCGTCGCACGATCGTTCGGGTAGGTGCCGACATAGAGGCGGTAGTCGCCATGATCGAAGCTGGCGAGCGCGGTGCGCAGCATCGCACCGATGACCGGCGATTCGTCCCACGCCGCGATGAAGATCGCGAGCCGACGTTCGGGGCTCGGCCGATACGCTGCGAGTTCTGGTGGAACGGGCGGGGCGCGGCGCGAGAGGCGCAACACGATCCATGTCAGATCGATCGCGAGATCGTCCAGGCCGCCAATGAGGAAACCGATCCCGGCGAACAGCATCGTCTCGCGCGCGATCGCATCGATCGCAATCGATGCCCACTCCATCCCCATGCCAAGCCCCCCGACTCAGTTTGGGCGCATCTAACCACGGAACAGCATGCGACAGGCGACATATCGTTACGATTACGAAACGGACTGTCCGATTATATACCCGGTTTGACGGAGGCGGCCGGCCGATACCACTAAGAGGGCTGCCGCAAACGGCAGACCGGCCGCCCCCCGCGATAGCGGAAGACGGCCGGTGCCACGCGACGAAACGGGGTTTAGCGGTAGAAGCCGCGGTTGACGTCGACCACATAGCCGCGGCGGGTGTCGACGAGGATCACGTCGTTATAATGCCGGACCCACTGCTGACCCGGGCGGGCGCGCGGAAGGTGGTAGCGCCACGGATCGGCGATGACGTAGCGGCTGCTGTAATAGGGCTGGCCGATCCGCAGGCCCGGGCGGAACGCGGTGTAACGGAACGGCGCGTTCCAATTGCCGCGGGCATAGGCATTGGGGTTACGATCCCGCCAGCCGCGCCAGTCGTTGCGCGCCCAGGCACGGTCACGATCGCGCAGATCCTCGCGGAATTCCTGGCGGGCTTCGCGGACGTCGTGGCGCTGGTCGCGGATCGCGCGCGGGTCACCGCTGCGATAAGCCTGCCGCAGATCCCGCTGCTCCTCGCGGATTTCCTGACGGTCGCGGCGCAGTTCCTGGTTCGATTGCGCCTGCGCGGCGACCGGCGTCAGCGTCGCAGCAAGCAACATAGTGGCGATGAGAGTACGCATGATGATCTCCTCCGATACGATCCGGTGCCTGCTGGAAGCACCGGACGATGAAGGGGGTATGCCATGCGCGAACTGAACCGTCCGCGAACGCTGCCGTCAGCCGACCGACAGGGTTGTATCAGAATGTAACCGGGGACTACGGGGCGCCACTGCCGTTCGGCCCGCTCGAACCGCGTGGGCCACCGCCGCCGCCACCGCCGCCGATCGCGCCGACCGTGCCGATATTGCCGAACAGTTCGTCGAAGAAGCTGCGCTTCTTGCCGAGCGTAGGCGTGATCCGTGTCGACGGGCTGATGCTGGCAACCTGCTCAACGCCTGAGCGACGCACTGCCGAAACGACGCCCTTCTGGTCGAAGCTGATGCGGATGGTGACCTGATCGCGCACCTTAGGGTTGTTGAACGCGTAATTGCGCGCTTCGCGGCTGATGTAATACCAGTCGCCTTCGTTGAACTGGCTGGTGAAGCTGGGCTTGCCGAGCACCGCGAGCACAGACTGGCGGTTGTCGGTGCCGGCCTGGACCGAATTGACCAGATCGGGATCGATCACATAGCCCTGGTGCGATTTCAGCGGAACGCAGGCGCTCCCCCCCACGACAATGGTGGCGGCGAGGACGGCGGCCGTCAGCTGGCGGACGGACTTAAGGCTCATCGACTTCTCCACACGGGCGCGGACACCCCAAGGCAGGGCACGCCATTCCATTGCATCCCGGACGCGATGCCTCAATATGCCGGGAAACGCGGCCAAACAAGGGCAGGCCTTGGGCAACCGCGAGAGGATATGCGTTTGAGCTTGTTATCGAGACTGTTCGGGCGCCGCGAGGACGATGTCGCGCTGGCCTTGTATGATTCCGTCGTGGCGAAAGCGCGGCTGCCGCATTGGTATGAAGCGGGGGGTGTGCCCGACACGATCGACGGGCGCTTCGACATGATCGCGGCGGTGCTGTCGCTCGTGCTGTTGCGGCTGGAGCGCGATCCGGTCGCTGCCGCCGCAAGCGCGCGACTGACAGAACGATTCGTCAGCGACATGGACGGTCAGCTCCGCGAATCGGGAGTCGGCGACATCGGCGTGGGCAAGCATATCGGCAAGATGATGGGGATGCTCGGCGGACGCTTGGGCGCGTATCGCGACGGGTTGGCCGCGCGCGACCTAGGACCGGCGCTGGAACGCAATCTGTACCGGGCAGGCCCGCCGTCCCCTGCCGCCCTCGCGCATGCGCAAGCCGCGCTGTTCGCGTTCGATGCTCGCCTTGCCGCCTTGCCCACCCCCTCGATCCTTGCGGGAGACATCGCATGACTGCCCCCGAATTTTCCCGGCTCGAACGCATCGACACGATCGGTGAGGGGGAGCGGACGATCACGGTCATCGCGACCGACGCCGAGCGCGTGGCGCTCGCCAAGCGCTTCGACCTGATTTCGGTCGACCGGCTCGAGGCGCGCTTCGCGGTCCGTCGTGATGCGGCCGGAATCGTCGCACGCGGGACGGTGGATGCCGCCGTGGTGCAGGCGTGCTCGGTTACCGATGATGCGTTGTCCGTGACCGTTTCCGAACCGGTCGCGCTGCGCTTCGTCGATCACGAACCCGATGCCGAGGAAATCGAACTGGATCCCGAAGCGCTCGACACCATGGTGTTCGACGGCGCGGCGGTCGATCTCGGCGAGGCGGCGGCGGAGACGATGGCGCTGTCGCTCGATCCGTTTCCGCGCGGACCGAACGCAGCGGCGGCGCTCAAGGCAGCAGGAGTAATCAGCGAGGAAGAGGCCAAGCCCGCGGGCGCGCTCGCTGGATTGAAGGCGGCGCTGGAGAAGCGGCTCGACCGGTCGTAACGGATGGGGGTGCCGTGGGGGGAGAGCAACGGCCACGGGAATGGATCGCCGTCTTCAAACGCCGCCTTTAATCCTCGTCCGGCCCCAAGCTCGCATCGAGATCGCGGGGCCGCACGAACTTCGTCAATTGCGCCGCCCCCGGCTTGAGATCGGCCCAATCCCCCGCGAACGTCATCTCGGCCAGCGTTGCGGTCGGATATTTCGATTCGAGCGCCATCCGCAGCGGATCTTCCGAGATCGGCACGAGCCACAGCGCCAAATCCTCGAGCCCCGGATTGTGCCCGACCAGCAGCAGCCGCTCGGTCGCGGCAGGCACCTCATGCACCAGATCGAGCAGCGTCACCGCCGAGGCGAGATAGATCCGCCGGTCCCACACCGGCGCCAACGTCCGGCCATAACCGCTTTCCACCCCTGCGAGCGTCTCGACCACGCGCGCGGCGGGCGAGGCGACGACATGGTCGAACGCCAGACCCCCGCTGCGCAAGTGCGTCCCCATCATCGCGGCGGCGCGCTTTCCCTTGGCGTTGAGCGCCCGATCGAAATCGCGCAGCGCCGGGTCATCCCAGCCCGACTTGGCATGGCGCAGCAGCGTCAGCGTCTTCACGGGACTTCTCCGTTGGCGGTTGCGCGAGCCCCTTGCCCCGTTTGCACGGGCGAGGGAAGCGCCGCCGCGCGTGCAACCGCTTCATCCAGCGTAACGCGCGTGATCGTGACGCCGGATGGGAAGGCAGTGAGCAATCGCGACGGCATTGCCGAGGACAGCAATACGAACATCCCGTGGTCGTCCGCACGCCGGATCAGCCGCCCGAACGCCTGCGCCATCCGCGCGCGGACGATCCGGTCGTCATAGCCTTTGCCCCCGCCATCGCCGGTCGCCGCCATCCGGCGTGCGGCGTGGAGCACGGTCGGCTTGGGCCATGGCACGCCTTCCAGCACGACCATCCGCAGCGAGCGTCCCGGCACGTCGACCCCGTCGCGCAAGGCGTCGGTGCCGAGCAGCGACGCTGCCGGATCGTCGCGGAAGATGTCGACCAGCGTGCCGGTGTCGATCGGGTCGACATGCTGCGCGTAGAGCGGCAGCCCTTCGCGCGCCAAGCGGTCGGCGATCCGCGCATGGACCCCGCGCAACCGTCGGATCGCGGTAAAGAGCCCGAGCATCCCGCCACCGCTTGCCAGCCCCAGCCGCGCATAGGCGTTGGCGAGCGCCGCCATGTCGCCGCGCTTGACGTCGGTGACGATCAGCACCTCGGCCTGGTTTGCGTAATCGAACGGCGACAGCGCGGCGAACCGGCTCGCGCCGCGCAGCAGGTGATTCGCGCCGGTGCGTGCCTCGGCGACATCCCAGCCTTCGTCGGAGCCTGCGTCACCGCCGCGCAGCGTCGCGGACGTCACCAGCACGCCGTGCGCCTGCTTGAGCACCGTCTCGGCAAACGGCCGGGTCGGGTCGAGCCAGTGCCGATGCAGCCCGACGTCGTAATCGCGCCCCTCGACTCGATCGACCGCCATCCAGTCGACGAAATCGGGCGACGCCGGCCCACCGATCCGTGTCAGCAGCGACAGCCACGCCGCAACCGTATCCGCGCGCCACGCGACCGACGCGACCGCGCCCTCGATCCGCGCGCGGGCGGGACCGTCCATCCAGTCTGGGCCCTCCTCAAGCACCGCCTCCAGCCGCCGCCCAAGCGCGACCAGCGGGCGTACCAGCGCATCGAGCGCTTCAGCGGCGGGCGCGGCGGCTTCGATCAGCGTCGAGTCGGGTTCGGCGAGTTCGGTCTCCAGGCCATAGCCCGCATCGCCCTCCGTTTCGGCACGCGCATAGGTCAGCCCGCGCACCGCCGCGAGCAGCGCCTCGACCGGTCCGAACGGCGCACCCTCGCCCAGCCTTTGCAGCCAGCCGTCGCTCGCCAGCGCATGCGCCGCGACGACCGCATCCGTGATCGCGCGCCCGCCCGCCTCGTCGTAGCTCGCCACGTCTGAAAGCCGCGCGGCAAGCCCACGCCGCCGCCCGCGCCCGCCCGATTCGGGGCCGATCACCCAGCGGCGCAGCTCGATCGTCTCGGCGCCGGTCAGCGCGGTCGAGAACATCGCATCGGCGGCGTCGAAGATATGGTGTCCCTCGTCGAACACATAGCGCGTCGGGCGAGTCGTCTGCTCGCGCCCGCGCGCGGCATTGACCATCACGAGCGCGTGATTGGCGATGACGAGATCAGCGTCTGCACTCGCGCGCGCGGCGCGTTCGATGAAGCATTTCCGGTAATGCGGGCAACCGGCATAGACGCACTCGCCGCGCCGGTCGGTCAAAGCGGTCGATCCGTTGCGGCGGAACAGCGTGGTCAGCCAGCCGGGCAAATCCCCGCCGACCATGTCCCCGTCCGCCGTAAACGCCGCCCAGCGCGCGACCAGTTGCGCGAGGATCGCCGCGCGCCCGGCGAACCCGCCCTGCAACGCGTCTTCCAGATTGAGCAGGCAGAGGTAATTCTCGCGCCCCTTGCGCGTGACGACCTTGGCCTTGCGGACGGTGGCGTCGGGGAACAGTCGCGCGCTTTCCTGCCCCAATTGTCGTTGCAGCGCTTTCGTGAAGGTCGACACCCACACCGCCCCGCCAGCTTGCTCCGCCCACAGCGATGCGGGCGCGAGATAGCCGAGCGTCTTGCCGATCCCGGTGCCTGCTTCCGCGAGGACCATGTTGGGCGCGCCTTGCGTCATCCGCGGCCCGAACGCCTCGCGCGCGGCCTGCGCATAGGCACGCTGGCCGGGGCGCTGCTCGGCGGTGCTGCCAGTCAACGCGGCAAGCCGTTCCTGCGTGCGGTCGGCGTCGAGCGATACCGTGCGGGGCGCGGGGCGGGGGGCACCCTCGGACCATTCGGGCAGCTTGGTGTAAAGCCAGCGTTCGGCCACCTTGGGCTTGGGCAACCGGTCGACCAGCAGTGGCGCCCAGGTCCAGCGCAGCCGAAATAGCGATTGCGCGGCGGTCCACGCGCCTTCGCGCTCAGGCCAGTCGTTGCTCTCAATCATCGCGAGCAAAGCGGCAGTCGCGTCGCGCAGGAACGGCGCAATTGCACTGTCTTCCTCGGGCGCTGTGATCCCCGCGACCCGCGCCAGCCCGCGTGGCGTCGGCACCATGAAGCGGGCAGGGCACAGGAACGCAAACAGTTCGAGCAGATCTAGCCCGGACAGATCTGCATAACCCAGCCGTTGGCCGATCAGCGCGGCGTTGAGCAGGATGACGGGTGTGTCGGCGGCAATGCGGATCGCTTCGCCCCGACCAATCGGTCGTGTGCCGTTGGCGTCCGCGATCCATATGCCGCTGTGGCTCGCGTGCAGCGCGGGATAGGGAAGAACGGTCACCCGCCCGATATCGCGGGAACGGAACGGAATGGCAACGCCAGAAGGGGACAGTTACGCGTGTTTGCGCGCTTCACCCCTGATGCGGGCGGACCGGCTTGGCCTGTGCCAGTCGCGCACCATTCGCGCGGCAGGAGGCGCTGACCACCGGATAATCAATGTCCGCATTCCGCGCGAGCGCGGCGGGCATCGCGGCCTGACATTGCGCGATCGAGCGATACTGGACCTGCTCAACGCGTGCCTGTTGGCAAGCCATGCTGCCATCACCGCAGCCCATGATCGCCATGACGTAGAAAAGCGGGTCCATCATCGTCTCCGTTCGGCGATAAAACCGACGAGCCGCGCTGCTTGTTCCACCAGCCGCTTTCGATCCGGCTTGACTAGGCCTACATGCGCTGTCGATGCCACCTGATCTCGCAACCACTTCGACCGCGCCCGAGCGCCCGATGCTCCCGACGCTGCGGCGCTTCCTGCCGTATCTCTGGCCCGCCGATGCGCCCGCGCTGCGGCTGCGAATCGTCGGTGCGATGCTGCTCGTTGTGGCGTCCAAGCTGGTGCAGGTCTACGGCGCGCCGTTCGCCTTGCAGGGCGCGATCGATGGAATGGCAAGCGGACCGCAAAGCCGCTCGGTCGTCTCGCTGATCTTCCTGCTGGTGATCGGCTATGCCGCGGCGCGGTTCGGGTCGGTCGTGTTCGACAACTTACGCAACGCGGTGTTCGAACGCGTCGGGCAGGATGCGACGCGGCGTTTGGCGGCGGGTGTGTTCCGGCACCTCCACCAATTGTCGCTGCGCTTTCATCTCGAACGCCGCACGGGCGCGGTCACCAAGGTGGTCGAGCGCGGGACCAAGAGCATCGACACGATGCTCTATTTCCTGCTGTTCAACATCGCCCCGACCGTGCTCGAACTCGCGCTAGTGCTCGGGATCTTCTGGACCAAGTTCGGGTTCGGGCTGGTCGCGGGCACGTTGGTGATGGTCGCCGTGTACATCGTCTTCACGCGCTGGGTGACCGACTGGCGCGCGGCGCTGCGCACACGGATGAACGACCTCGACACCGGCGCGGTCAGCCATGCCGTGGATTCGCTGCTCAATTTCGAGACGGTGAAATATTTCGGTGCGGAAGAGCGCGAGGGCAAACGCTACGATGCAGCGATGTCGGCCTATGCCAGTGCCGCGGTTGTGTCCGAGAATTCACTCGCGTGGCTCAACATCGGACAGGCGTTGATCACCAATCTGATGATGGCGGGCGGGATGGCGCTGGTCGTCTATGGCTGGAGCGAAGGGCGCTTCACCGCGGGCAATGTCGTGCTCGTCTCGACGCTCCTCGCACAGCTGTTTCGCCCACTCGACCTGCTCGGCATGGTGTATCGCACGATCCGGCAGGGCGTGATCGACATGGGCGCGATGTTCGACCTGATCGATACGCCTTCCGAAGTGGTCGACGTGCCCGGCGCCAAACCGCTGAGCATCGCGCGCGGGCATGTCCGGTTCGAGGGCGTGCGCTTCGGCTATGACGACGGGATGCCGATCCTCAAGGGGATCGACCTCGATATTCCGGCGGGCAAGACGCTCGCGGTGGTCGGGCCGTCGGGCGCGGGCAAGTCGACGCTCGCGCGGCTGCTCTACCGTTTCTACGATCTGACCGGCGGGCGGATCACGGTCGACGGGCAGGACATCGCGCAGGTGACGCAAGCGAGCCTGCGCTCGTCGATCGGGATCGTGCCGCAGGACACGGTGCTGTTCAATGACACGATCGGCTACAACATCGCTTATGGCCGCGAGGGTGCCGGCGAATCCGAGATCGAGAACGCTGCGCGCGGGGCGGCGATCGCGGGGTTCATCGAGCGCCAGCCCGACGGCTACGCCACCCGCGTCGGCGAACGCGGGCTGAAACTGTCGGGGGGCGAGAAGCAGCGCGTTGCGATCGCGCGGACGTTGCTCAAGAACCCGCCGATCCTGATCCTCGACGAAGCGACTAGCGCACTCGACAGCCGCACCGAGGGCGAGATCCTCGATACGTTGCAAGCCATCGAGCGCGGGCGCACGACGATCGTGATTGCGCACCGGCTGTCGACGGTGGTCCATGCGGACGAGATCGTTGTGCTCGAGGCGGGGCAAGTAGTCGAGCGCGGGAGCCACGCGGCGTTGCTGCGCAAGGACGGCCTGTATGCCGAGATGTGGAACCGCCAGGCGCAGGAGCGCGCGGAGGAGACACTCGCGGCGGAATAGGGTTTTGGGGGCCGGTGCTCACCTTCCCCCAAGCCACTATAGCAGCGCGCGATATTCCGGATGCTTTTCGATATACGCCGTCACGAACGGGCATTGCGAAATGACCTTCAACCCGCGGTCGCGCGCTGAATCGAGTGCGGCGCGGATCAGCTTCGATGCCACCCCGCGGCCCTCGATCGCGCGCGGCACGATCGTATGCGTAAAGACGATCGTGTCACCCTCCAGCTGATACGCCGCGACCGCGCGTTGTCCGCTGACGATCAGTTCGAATTCGGCCTCGGCCTTGTTGTCGGTAACGCGTTCCATATCCCCGCATGTGCTGTGCGGCCCCGGCTTGTTCAAGAACGTTTCGTGAAAACCTTGTGAGCCCACCCCACCAGCGTTACATGTAACGACACCTTTCGAGGACCACCGCAATGGGCATGGAACGACCGATGACCAGCGCCGAACGCGTCGCCAAACGCCGCGCTGCGTTGCGCGCGCAGGGGCTGCGGGCGCGGACGCTGTGGCTGCCAGATCGGGGCAGCGCGGCGTTTCAGGAAAGCGTTGCTAGGGACACGGCCGTCATCAACGCGATGCAACGCGAGGCCGATACGGTCGCTCTCATCGAAGCGATCCAGCATTGGCCTGAGGCGGACTATGACTGGGGTCCAGGCGGCACACCGTGATTCGCGGCGACATCGTCACCGTCGCCGGCGGATCGGGTTTCGCTGGCAAACCGCGTCCGGCACTGATCGTCCAGGACACCGCTTATCTGGGGATCTCGACGGTCGTCCTTGCGCTGATTACAAGCGACGCGCGCGCTAGCCAGCTGTCGATCAGTGTCCCCGTCGCCCCTACCTTGGACAACGGTCTGCGGGTGCAATCCTATGTCACCGTTCACGAACTGGTGACGGTTCGCCGCGAAAAGCTGGACAAGCACGTCGGCAAGCTTGAAGAGCCGCTGATGCGCCGTGTCGATCACGCCATCATCCTTTTTCTTGGCCTAGACCGTGGTTGACCCTCTCCCAATCCTGCAATCCACCTTCGGTTTTCCGGCGTTCCGCGGCGTCCAGGGAACGGTGGTCGAGCGCGTCCTTGCGGGTGAGAACACGCTTGCGGTGATGCCGACCGGCGCGGGCAAGTCGCTGTGCTATCAGCTTCCCGCGGTCGCGCTCGAGGGGACCTGCGTCGTCGTTTCCCCGCTGATCGCGCTGATGCATGACCAGCTCCGCGCGGCGACCGCGATCGGGATCAGCGCGGCGACGCTGACCTCGGTCGACACCGACCAGATGGAGACGATCGCACGCTTCCGCCGCGGCGACCTTGACCTGCTCTATGTCGCGCCCGAACGCGCCTCGAGCCAGAGTTTCCGCGATCTGCTGGGGCAAGCCCCGCTCGCGCTGTTCGCGATCGACGAGGCGCATTGCGTGTCCGAATGGGGACACGACTTCCGCCCCGATTACCGCCTGCTCCGCCCGCTGCTCGACGCTTTCCCGGACGTGCCAAGGCTCGCGCTCACAGCGACCGCCGACGCGCATACCCGCGCCGACATCCTCGACCAGCTCGGCATCCCGCATGACGGGATGATCGTCGCAGGCTTCGACCGCCCCAACATCCAGTATCGCATCAGCCCCAAGGACAATGCCACCCGCCAGATCGCCGACCTGATCGCGGAAACCCCCGGCGCGGGGATCGTCTACGTCCAGAGCCGCGCGGGCACCGAGAAGATGGCCGAGGCGCTCGCCAAGACCGGCCGCCCGACGCGCGCCTATCATGCCGGGCTCGACCCGTCGGTGCGCGCGCGCAACCAGGCCGATTTCGTCGCGTCCGAGGATATGGTGATGTGCGCGACGGTCGCGTTCGGAATGGGAATCGACAAGCCCGACGTCCGCTTCGTCGCGCATGCTGGTCTGCCCAAGTCGATCGAGGCGTATTACCAGGAAACCGGCCGCGCGGGCCGCGATGGCGACCCGGCGGTCGCGCATCTCTTCTGGGGCGCCGAGGATTTCGCCCGCGCGCGTCAACGGATCGGCGAGGTCGAACCAGCGCGCCAGCCGGGCGAGCGACAGCGGCTGGCGGCGCTTGGCGCGCTAGCGGAGACCGCGGGCTGCCGGCGCCGCATCCTGCTCAAGCATTTCGGCGACGACAGCCCCGAAAACTGCGGGAATTGCGACAATTGCATCACCCCTCCCGCCAGCGTCGATGCGACGGAGGTGGCGAGGAAGTTCCTCTCCGCGGTCTTTCGCACAGGGCAGAGCTTTGGCGCTGGCTATATCGAACAGGTCCTGATGGGCCAGTCGAGCGAGCGCAGCCTGATGAACGGGCATGAAGCGCTCGGTGTGTTCGGGATCGCGTCGTCGCCGGAGGAGGCTGCGCTGATCAAACCGGTCGGGCGCGCTTTGCTGCTCCGCGATGCGCTCCGCGCGAACGATTTCGGCGGGCTCGAGTTCGGCCCCGGCGCGCGCGGAATCCTCAAGGAAAACGACCGCGTCGACCTGATCGTCCCGCCCAAGCGCACGCGCCGGACGCGTGGGGGGGCGGGGGCGGCGGCGAACCCAAGCGGTGATCCGCTGTTCGAGGCGCTCCGGACCCGGCGCCGCGAACTCGCGCTCGAGGCGAGCGTGCCGCCCTATGTGATCTTCCACGATTCGGTGCTGCGCGAAATGGCAACCCTGCGCCCGGCGTCGCTGGCGGCGATGGGGCGGATCACCGGCGTGGGCGCGCGCAAGCTCGAGGCCTATGGCGAGGCGTTTCTGGCGGTGGTGCGGCGGTTCTAGGATGCCGACTGCCGTACCCCGCTTGTCACCCACTCTCCGTCATTCGTGCGCAGGCGACAGGTCCGCAAAACTGTCCGTCATCCTGAACGCGTTTCAGGAGCCGGCCCTCCGCAGATCCGGATTATGCCCGTTGCACGGTGGATGCTGAAACAAGTTCAGCATGACGGCAGCTTTTCAGGCGCGGTCCGGCACACCCACGGACTCACGGTAGCAACGGATGCGTCAAACGCGCTCCCCGCGGTCATCCTCACGATCATCCCGGTAATCCGACTCCTCGCCCACCTTCGACGCCCGTGCCGCGCGATAGCGCCGCGCAGCGAGCACCGCCCCCAGCGCAAACCCGCCCGGCACCAGCACCACCACCGCCGCCACCCCGATCCTCGTCCAGTCCTTGCGTTCCATCCGGAGCGCCTAGGCGGTCAGCGCAGATCGGTCGCCACGAAATCGGCACACCGTTCCCCGATCATGATCGATGGCGCGTTGGTGTTGCCCGAGACGAGCTTGGGCATGACCGACGCATCCGCGACATACAGTCCCTCCACGCCACGCACTCGCAGCTGAGGATCGCACACCGCGGCGTCGTCCGACCCCATTCGTGCGGTCCCGACCGGGTGATAGACCGTATCCGCGCGCGACCGGATCAGATCTTCCAGCGCCGCTTCGTCGGACAGATCGACCGGGTGCCGATCGCGGCCCTGATGATCGCTGAGCGGCGGCTGTTCGAGAATCCGGTACATCGCGCGGACGCCCGCCTTCATCACCGCCATGTCGCGCGGGTCGGTGAGGAAGGCCGGGTCGATCAGCGGCGCCTCTCGCGCATCGGTCGAGCCGAGCCGCACCGTCCCGTGGCTTTCGGGGCGGAGCACGCAGACATGGCAGGAATAACCGTGCCCCGGCACCTTGGTCCGGCCATGATCCTCCAGCGCGGCGACGACGAAATGGAGCTGGACGTCGGGGGCAGGGGCATCCGGCATCACTTTCAGGAACGCGCCGGCCTCGGCGAACGGGGTCGTCATCATCCCCTGCCGCTTGCGCAGCCATTGGATCATGCCCCCCGCCAGCGCCATCGTGCCTTTCATCGAACTGCCGACGAATTGGGTTCCCGGAGTCTCGAACGACGCCACATAGTCGATGTGGTCCTGCAGATTGGACCCGACCGCAGGCCGATCGACCCGCACCGCGATCCCGTGGTCGCGCAGATGCGCCGCCGGGCCGATCCCCGACAATTGCAGCAATTGTGCGGTCCCGAACACGCCACCCGCCAGGATCACCGCGCGCCGCGCGCGGATCTGGCGTGCCTGACCGTCCTGGAAATAGGCGACTCCGCTCGCGCGCCCGCCGTCGAACAGGACGCGCTCGACAGTGACGCCAGTCAGCACCGAGAGATTGTGCCGCGTCGGCCGGTCACCGAGATAGGCGCGCGCCGAGGTCCAGCGTTCGCCGTTCCGTTGTGTCACCTGATACAGCCCGATCCCTTCCTGCCGCGCGCCGTTGAAATCGTCGTTGTGCGGGATCTGCAGGCTTTCGCCCGCCGCGACGAAATCACGGCTGCCGGGATTGGCGTGATGCTGCTCGCTCACCCACAGCGGCCCGTCACCGCCGTGAAAGGCGTCGTCGCCGCGTTCGTTATGCTCGCTGCGGCGGAACCACGGGAGCACGTCGTCATACGACCAGCCGGTGCAGCCCAGCGCGGCCCAATTGTCGTAATCCCATTTGTTGCCGCGAATATAGATCATCGCGTTGATCGCGCTCGACCCGCCCAGCCCCTTGCCGCGCGGCTGGTGCCCGCGCCGGCCGTTGAGCCCGGCTTGCGGGACGGTTTCGTAATTCCAGTTGGTCTTGGGGGTCTGGAACGCGAGCATTGCGGGGATCCGCGTGCGCAGTCCGGTGTTGCGCCCCCCGGCCTCGAGCACCGCGACCGAGAATTTGCCGCCTTCGCTCAGCCTCCCCGCCGCAGCGGCACCGCCAGATCCTCCCCCGATGACGACGATGTCGACTTCTTCCACGGCCTATCCTCTCGCGCTCCACGGCCGTGGCTATGCTGCCAGCGTGCCTTGAGTGCGGAACTTGGCACGAACCCCGGTCGCCCGCCAGTGGCCCGGTGGCGCGGTATCAGTGAAAGGTCAGCGTGGCTTCGAGCGCGCGGACTTCGTCCGCGGTCACGCCGAACAGCAGCACGCCACCGAACATCCGCTCGCCGGTCTCGACCCGCACGCCCTCGACGTCCTGGCTAAGCGCGATCGGCGGGAGCAACCGCCGGGCGGCGACTTTCGTGCCCTGTCGCTTGAGCATCGCGACCGCACCGCTGCCCGCGATCAGCGCCGCATTGCCGTCGGTGCCGACCACCGCGCCATGCGCGACGAACCCTGCGAGCAAATTCTCTGCCATCTCGCGCGCTTGCGCCGCGTCGCCGATCCGGCTTTCCGCCAGCCGCAGCCAGCGCGCCACCAGCGCAAGACCGATCAGACCGGCGAGGCCATAACCGATCACGTCCCAACTCAGCGGCATTGGCGCGCGCCGGTCTGCGTCACTGCGGGGTCGACACCGCGTCGAGCAACGGGCGCAGACCGGTGAGATCGTAGCCAGCCGCCGCCGCCTTCGCCATGGCAGTGTCGGGGTGCGCCCCCGCCTTGACTGCGGCGAGTGCCCACAGGTTGCAGGAGCGCGTGCCAGAGCGGCAATAAGCGAGCACCGGCCCCTTCGCCTTGTCCAGCACCGCCGCCATCGCGTCGATCTGCGGGTGTGAGAAACCCGCCTGCGTCACCGGGATCGCGGTATAGGTCATGCCCGCGGCGGCGGCGGCGGCGGCGATTTCGTCGCCGCTCGGCTGGCCGAAATCCTCGCCGTCGGGACGATTGTTGACGATATCGGTAAAGCCCGCCGCAGCGAGTTCGGCGATGGAATCGGGGGCGATCTGCGGGGCGACGGCAATGCTGCCGTCGATGGTGCGAAGCGTGGTCATGGGCGCCCTTATACCGTGCGACTGCGGAGGTGAAAGCCTTGGTACTCTCTCCCACGGCAATCACCGAAAATATTGATTTAAATCAATATCGGTTGCGGAGCGGGTCAATCGCAGCCATGGCCACCCGCCACGGACACACTGAGGAATATCATGAAGAAACTACTGCAAGTTCTGGTCGTCATTGCAGTTGCGATCGTCGTGATGTTCGGCAGTCGCTGGTACATGTACGTCGCTTATGCGGGCTCGCCGTATGACGAAGTCGGCATTGCGCTGAATGGTTACGCCCCGGCACCGCTGCGTCACTGGGGCTGCGCCAAGCTGCACGCGCGTTTCCCGGGCCAGCTGCCGCCGCTCGGCTGCGGCGGCGCGGACGGCCGAAGCTGGATCTGAGCCACGACGTCGGAACGCGCGCTCGCGTTGATCCGTTAGAGCGGCGTTGCGGCAGCGCAGCATTGCCTCGATCAGCGGAGATTTTGTGATCGGCGACCTGGGATTGTCGCATTTGTGGGAGCAGCGGCTCGTCGCTGCGCTGACCTTCGCGGTCGCGGTTGCGATCGCGCTGCTGTCCTACCGCGTCGCGATGCTTGCGCTCCGCCGGTTTACCGAGCGGACGCCGACCCGTGCCGACAACGTCGTGGTCGCGCGCATCGCCGCGCCGCTGCGCTGGATCTTCGTGGCGATCGCGCTGAGCATGGCGGGGCGTGCGATCGACCTGCCCGCGCATCAGGCGGCGCTGGGACAGCAGATCGCCGGGTTCGTCATTCCCGCGCTAGTCGGCTGGATGGTGATCGCGACGATCCGGGCGGTCAACGACATCGTCGATCTGCGCTACGACGTCAGCGTCGCGGACAATCTCAAGGCGCGGCGCAAGCGCACGCGCTATGCGATCCTCACACGGATCGCGATCATCTGCGTCGTTTTCATCACATTGTGCATGATGTTGCTCAGCATCCCGGCGATCCGTGCGGTGGGCGTGACGCTGATGGCGTCCGCAGGTCTTGCCGGTCTGGCGGTCGGTGCGGCGGCGCAGCCTGCGCTCAAGAACCTGATCGCGGGGTTCCAGCTTGCGTTCACCGAACCGATCCGGCTCGACGACGTCGTCATCATCGAGGGCGAATGGGGGCGGATCGAGGAAATCCGGCTGACCTATGTCGTGGTGCGGATCTGGGACGAGCGGCGGCTAGTCGTGCCGGTGAGCAAATTCCTCGAGGACAGTTTCCAGAACTGGACGCGGTCGAACGCGCAATTGCTGGGATCGGTGTTCCTCTATGTCGATCCCTCCGCCGACATCGCGCGGCTGCGCGAACGCGCCGGGCTGATCGTCCAGGACAATCCGCGCTGGGACAAGCGCTTCTGGAACCTCCAGGTGACCGACACGACGGTCGAGGCGCTGCAAGTGCGCGTGCTTGCAACCGCGCAGGACGCGTCGATCGCGTTCGACCTGCGCTGCGACATTCGCGAAGGGTTGATGCGCTACATCGCAACCGAAATGCCCGAGGCGATCGTGCGGCGGCGGGTTCAGGCGGACGGGTTCGGGCACACCGCCGTGACCGACAGCCAGCCGTAGCTTTCGCGCGACGTAATTTTCGCGTACAGACGGGATCGAGCGGTGATCGGAATTTGATCCGCTCGCCCCCCTTCACCACGCTTGCCCATGCCCCCCGGCATCGGCCATTGGACCTGCATGACATTTCAAGTCGACATGGGGCTCGACACGGGCGGGCGGCCGGTGCCGATCGATCTCGAGGAATTGCTGGCGACGCGACTGCTGGTCCAGGGCAATTCCGGCTCGGGAAAGTCGCATCTGCTGCGCCGGCTGCTCGAACGCAGCGCGGGCCAGGTCCAGCAGATCATCATCGATCCCGAGGGCGATTTCGTCACGCTCGCCGACGTCTACGGGCATATCGCGATTTCGGCGGCGGACTATTCGGTCGGCGAGATCGCGCGCTTCGGCACGCGAATCCGCGAACATCGCTCGTCGGTGGTGCTCGATCTCGAGGGACTCGAGATGGAAGGGCAGATGCGCTGCGCCGCCGCCTTCCTCTCCGCCTTGTTTGATGCGCCGCGCGAGCACTGGTTCCCCGCGCTCGTCGTGGTCGACGAGGCACAGGTGTTCGCGCCGTCGATGGGCGCGGAAGTCAGCGAGGAAGTCCGCCGCGCGTCGCTCGGCGCGATGACCAACCTGATGTGCCGCGGTCGCAAGCGCGGCCTCGCCGGGATCATCGCGACTCAGCGGCTGGCGAAGCTCGCCAAGAACGTCGCGGCGGAAGCCTCCAACTTCCTGATGGGGCGCACCTTCCTCGACATCGACATGGCGCGCGCGGCCGATCTGCTGGGGATGGAGCGGCGCCAGGCCGAACAGATCCGCGATTTGCCCCGCGGTACCTTCCTCGCGCTCGGGCCAGCGGTCAGCCGCCGTCCGGTGTCGATCAAGGTCGGCTCGGTCGAGACCGGGTCGCGCGGTGGCGGGCCGGTGCTGACGCCGCTCCCCGATGCACCGACCGGCGAGATGAAACAGCAATTGTTGCTCGGACTCGAGGAACCGATGCCGATGCCAGCGCCCCCGCCGCGCCCCGCGCCCGCCGCGAAGGTGATCGACCGGATCGAAGCGGACTCGACGCCCGATCCCGTCCCCGAGGTGCCGCGCCACACCGAGGAGGAACTCGCTGGAGTCGTCCGCGACGTGCTCTCCGCGATCGTGGAGGACCCGGATTCGACCGCGCGCCCCGCGGCGATCCTGTACCAGGATTTCCAGGTCCGCTGCCGGATGGTCGGGGTCTCGCCCGCGCCGCTCGACCCGTCGGGCTTCGCGCGGCGGCTCGCTGCGGCCCGCGCCGGCATTCTCGACGGGCTCGACGGCGACTGGGCGGAAGCGATCGCGACCGCGCACGAACTGCCCGACGAGATGCTCGGCGCCTTCCTGCTCGTGGCCAAGGCCGCGCGCGAAGGGTTGCCGTGCCCGAGCGATGCCGAGATCGCGCAGACCTATGGCACCAGCTCGCTGGGGCGTGCGCGGCGCGTGCTCACCTATATCGAGGGGCGCAATCTGTTCGTCACGCGGATCGATCTCGCGGGCAAGCGATCGGTGACGATTCCGACGCTCGGCTGGACGACTCAGCCTGCCGATGCGGGATGAAATCGTCGTCATGCCGCATGTCGGGCCTTTGAATCGCCCCGATTATCGTGCAGCGCGCGGGGACGCGCTCTGGGCACCGACTTGATGGCATCCTCGACTTATCGTTCTTCCAATGATCGCGGACGCGCGCGCGGGATCATCCTCGCGCTGGTCGTCGAGGGACTGGTTGCGTTGCTGTTGCTGCAGCTCGGGACGGGCGTGTTCACGCCGCCCAAGCCGCAGCGCGAGCTCAAGACGTTCGAGGTCCCGCCGGATGCGCCATCGCTGACCCCCAAGCCGACCCAGCCGACGCGCAAGCCGACCAAGGAACGCACCGCCACCACCACGACCTCGCCCGCGCCACCCCCGCCGGTCGCGCCGCCGCCGGTGGTGACGCCGGTGCGGCCCAAGTTCATCGAACTCAGCCGCGACGAATTCGCCGCGTCCGACATCGGCAAGATCCCGTCGCATCAGGGCGAAGGCGATTCGGAAGGCAAGGGCAAGGACAGCGTCGCGGCCTATGGTCCGGGTGAGGGGCCGGGCGGTGCGACTCTCTACAATGCGGAATGGTATCGCGAACCGACCCATGCCGAACTCGCAACCTATCTGCCCGCCGGGGTGCAGACCGGCTGGGGGCTGATCGCGTGCAAGACGATCGAGGATTACCATGTCGAGAATTGCCGCTCGCTGGGCGAATCCCCGCCGGGATCGGGCCTGTCGCGCGCGTTGCGCCTGGCGTCGTGGCAGTTCCGCGTGCGCCCGCCGCGGATCGGGGGGAAGCCGATGATCGGCGCGTGGGTCAAGATCCGCTTCGATCTGACGGTCGGGGTGAAGGACAACTGAGGACCTGCGGTGCTGCACCGGAGAGGGGTGAGGGGCGCGTTATCTCGGTCGCTCGGGCACGGCGTTAGTTTTTCGGCTTCTTTCGCTTGACCGGCGCCCGCGCCCCCGCGGCGACGCCAAGCATCGCCCATTCGCGCAACGCATCCGCATCGTCATACACGTCATCCGGCGCGCGGCGGTAATTCATCGAGCCCGTCCGCCCTTCGCCCATTTCGTAGGTGAAGCGCACGCAACCGGCGGCATCCCAGGTCGCATCGCTTTCCGCATCCGCCTTGAACCACAACAGGTCATCCCCGACGATCGCGAAGATCGTACCGTCGAGATAGAGCGTCGCGCCGCCCATCATCGCGCGCTTGGTCATGTTCCCCACCGGCGCGAGCGTTTCCTCGACCCATGCGAGCAATCCCGGATCGACCGCCATCAGGCCCCACCGACCATCAGCTCTTGTCCGCCAGCTTGGCCAATGCATCGCCGGTGACGCGGTACACGGTCCATTCCTCCATCGGCAGCGCGCCGACCGAGCGGTAGAAGGCGATCGCCTTCTCGTTCCAGTCGAGCACCGACCATTCGAACCGCGTGCAGCCACGCTCGACCGCCAGCGCCGCGAGATGCTGGAGCAGCGCCTTGCCGACTCCGCTGCCGCGCGCTTCCGGCGTGACGTAGAGATCCTCGAGATACAGCCCGCGCCACCCGGTCCAGGTCGAGAAATTGTGGAAGAACAGCGCCATTCCCACCGGCTTCCCGTCGAGCGACGCGATCGCCGCCTCCGCCGCCGGATGCGCCCCGAACAGTGCGTCGTGAAGCAACGGCTCGGTCGCGACGACCTTGTCCGATGCGCGCTCGAACTCAGCGAGTTCGCGGACGAAATGCAGGATCAGCGCGACATCGTCGGCGGTGGCGGGGCGGATTTTGATC
Organism: Sphingomonas echinoides; assembly: GCF_029623395.1. GTDB lineage: Bacteria > Pseudomonadota > Alphaproteobacteria > Sphingomonadales > Sphingomonadaceae > Sphingomonas > Sphingomonas echinoides_A. Next base: position 14,665 of record NZ_JAPYKK010000040.1, on the reverse strand, counting down.
ATGCGGCGGCCTCGGTCTGGGGGGCAGGTGCGGCGGTGCCGCGAATGGCGAAGATGCAGCCCGCGATGATGAGGGCCGCGCCTGCTAGCGTGTAGAGCGAGACGCGTTCGTCGAACACCCACCAGCCGAACAGCCCCGCCCAGACGAACGCGGTATATTCGACCGGCGCGAGCACCTGCGCCTCGGCATGGCTGTACGCCCACGCCAACGCGATTGCCGAGATCGACCCGAGCACCGCCGCCCCGCCGATTGCGGGGAGTTGCGCCACGCTCGGGACCGCGGCGAACCACCAGGCGCCGACCAGCAACAGTCCGGTGAGCACGATGCTGGTGAACAAGGCGACCTCGAGCGGATCGGCGACCTGCGCCTGTTGCCGCAGCAGGATCAGCGAATAGGCGTAGAAGATCGACGCCGCGAAGATCGCGAGCGAGCCGAGCACATGGGCGGTCGAGGCATGCGCCTGCACTTCCCCCGCCGCGATCGCGATCACGCCCAGGCTCGCGATCACCGAGCCGAGGATCGCCGCACGCCGGATCGTCTCGCCGAGCAGCACCGCGGCGAAGAACAAAGCGATCAACGGTGCGAGAAAGGTCAGCGCGACGCCCTGCGCCATCGGCACGCGCACCAGCCCCCAGAAGAACAGCAGCACCGAGATCCCCCCGGTCGCCCCGCGCAGCGCATGGAGTTTCAACGCCGCCCGCCCCGGGAAGGCCCGCCGCTTGAGCAGGAACACCGTACCAAGCAGCATCACTCCGACGAACGAGCGCCACAGCACCGCGCTATACGCGCCGCTGGTGATGCTGAGGCCCTTCATCAGGACGTCCATCGCCGAATAGGTCGCAATGCCCATCGCGGCGACGGAGAAGGCCAACGATGAGGAAACAGGCCGCATCGCTGCCCCATAGCGGGGAGCGCCACCAACGTCACGCATGACGCAGAGGCGGATTACCGGATCATGTGGATAGCGACTCCGATATCGAGGTCGGCCCAGGCCCGATCGGCCGAGACGACCGGCAGCGCGCAGGCAAGCGCGAGAGACAGGCAGGCGCGATCGGCAAACGAATCATTCTTGCCGACTCGGGGTTTGAGATCCGCCGCCAGGCGCGCCTGATGGTGATCGAACGGAACGATGTCGATCTTCAGTTCGGCAAGGGTCGGCAGTACCGCGTCGCACGTGCCTGTCCTGCGTGCGATCTTCTCGAGAATTTCGGTGAGATTGACCGTGGAAAGCCGTGCGCCACGTGCCGAGGCGGCTGCCACGTCCGCGCCCCTTTCCCCAAAGAGGATCGCAAGGACTGCGGACGCGTCCATAACCACGCTCATTGCGCTTGGTGCATCCGCATCCAATCTTCGAGCTCGGCCTCTTCGCGTGCGGCTTCCGCCCGCCGTTCCGCGATCAGTTCATCGACCATGCTGCCGCTATAGTCGGGCGGCAGCATCGCGCGAAACGTACGCTGCACCTCTTTGACGATCTGCGCGTAGGTCTTGACGATCAAGCCGCCATCCTCTGCCCGTTCGATCACCAGCGAGTCGCCTTCCTTGATCCCCAATTCCGCAAGGAGTTCCGGGGGGATGGCAATCGTACCGCCAGCGGTCACTTTGGCATGGTAGGTCATGGTGGATCCTCCAGGACCCACCAGATACCACAGGACCTATTCCGCCGCCACGGGCACCGGCACCGCCGCCGCCAGCGCCGCGTCATGCGCCTCGATCGCCGCAGCCTTGTCCTCGACCAGCTTGACGATGTGCTCGAGCATGTCCTCGCTGTTGACCGTGTGATCGGTCACGCCCGACAGATACACCATGTGCTTGCCGTTCCCACCACCGGTCAGCCCGATATCGGTCTCGCGCGCTTCGCCCGGACCGTTGACGACGCAGCCGAGCACCGACAGCGACATCGGCGTGCGAATATGCTGAAGCCGCTCTTCCAAAGCCTGCACGGTGCGGATCACGTCGAACCCCTGCCGCGCGCACGACGGGCACGACACCACGCGCACGCCGCGGTTGCGGATGCCGAGCGCCTTGAGGATCTCGAACCCGACGCGGACTTCGTCCTCGGGTTCGGCCGAAAGCGAGACGCGGATCGTGTCGCCGATCCCGGCCCACAGCAGCGAGCCGATCCCGATCGACGACTTGACCGTCCCGCCGACGAACCCGCCCGCCTCGGTGATGCCCAAATGCAGCGGGCAATCGACCTGCTCGGCCAACTGATGATAGGCTGCGACCGCGAGGAAGAAGTCGGACGCCTTCACCGCGACCTTGAATTCGTGGAAATCATGGTCCTGCAGGATCTTGATGTGATCCATCGCGGATTCCACCAAAGCATCCGGGCATGGCTCGCCGTACTTCTCGAGCAGATGCTTCTCGAGGCTGCCGCCGTTGACGCCGATGCGGATCGCACAGCCGTTCGACTTGGCCGCATCGATCACTTCGCGGACGCGCGACGCCGAGCCGATGTTGCCCGGGTTGATCCGCAAACAGGCGGCCCCCGCGTCCGCCGCTTCCAGCGCGCGCTTATAATGGAAATGGATGTCGGCGATGATCGGCACGCGGCTCGCGCGGACGATCTGTTTCAGCGCGGCGGTGCTTTCCACATCCGGGCAGGAAACGCGGATCAGATCGACGCCGGCATCCTCGCAGCGGCGGATCTGGTCGATCGTCGCGCGCGGGTCGCTGGTCGGCGTATTGGTCATCGTCTGCACGGTGACCGGCGCGTCACCGCCGACGGGGACATTGCCGACCATGATCTGGCGGGATTGACGACGCATGATATCGCGCCACGGACGTAGAGACATGGGAGAAAGTTTCCTTCGCTGCGGGGCCGATATAGCGGCTCGATCGCCGAACGGGAACCTTTTGCCGCTTGAAAGCGGCGGCACCGTCCCGCACGCGCTGGCCAAAGCGCGATCATCGGCTAAGGGAAGCCCGATGGAACGGCATTATGGTCTGGACTGGCTGCGAATCGGCGCGTTCGGCCTGCTTATCTTCTACCATATCGGCATGGTGTTCGTCCCCTGGGGCTATCACGCCAAGACCGCGCACCCGATTCCCTGGGTCGCGGTGCCGATGCTCGCGCTCAACAGCTGGCGCTTGCTGCTGCTGTTCGTCGTGTCGGGCTATGCCAGCCGCGCATTGCTCGCGCGCGGGCACGGCGCGGCGCGGTTCGCGCGCAATCGGACGTGGCGGCTGCTGGTGCCGTTGCTGTTCGGCGTGCTCGTCATCGTTCCCGTCCAGCCGTGGATCGAGCTGACCACGCAGCGCGGCTACACCCACGATTTCGGCCATTTCCTGCTCCACGATTATTTCCGGTTCGCAAAGGTCCACGGCCTGCCGTTGCCCAATTGGCAGCATCTGTGGTTCGTCGGCTATCTCTGGCTCTACACGATGCTGCTCGTGCTCGGCGTGATGCTGGTCGGGCGGCGCAGCCTCCAGCGCGCGTTCGACCGGGTGTTCGGCACCGTGCTGGTGTGGCTCCTGCCGATGGCGTGGCTGGTGATCGTCAGCGTATGGTTGTTCCCCGGCAAGGGCCCGACCAACGACCTGATCCGCGATGGCGTGTCGCACGTGCAATATCTGCCCGGCTTCCTGTTCGGCTTCGCGCTCGCCGGATCGCCGCGCGCGCTTGCGGCGATCCATCGTTACTGGCCCGTGGCGCTGGTCGTTGCGCTCGTCAGCTATGCGGTTTCGGCGGGGATCGAATGGCGCTGGCCGGGACTCGCACATCCCACGGCCCCCTTCGGCACGGTGTTCGCGGTGGCGCGCCCGGTGCATGGCTGGAGCTCGATCATCGCGCTGATCGGGATCGCCGACCGCTTCCTCAATTTCGACCTGCGCTGGCGCCGGACGCTGACCGAGGCGGTGTTCCCTTTCTACATGATCCACCAGACGATCATCGTCGGGGTCGAGGGCGCGTTGCTCCCGCTGCGCCTTCCGCCGCTCGCCGAATTCACGGTGCTGGTCGTCGCGACGATCGCCGGGTGCTGGCTTTTCTATCTGATCGGGCGACGGATCGGCTGGCTTCGCCCGCTGATCGGGCTGCGCCCGCTCCCCCGCAAGGAACACATGACATGAGCTGGACCCTGATGATCCACGGCGGTGCCGGGCAGATGACCCGCGAGACGCTCACCCCGGCCCAGGTCGAGGGTGCGGAAGCGGCGCTGGGTCGCGCGCTCGATGCGGGGGCGGCGGTGCTGTCGGCGGACGGCACCGCACTCGACGCGGTCGAGGCGGCGGTGCGCGTGCTGGAGGACGATCCGCACTTCAATTCGGGGCGCGGTGCCGCGCTGACGCACGACGGGATTGCCGAACTCGATGCCGCGATCATGGACGGGCGCGACCGCAACGCCGGGTCGGTCGCGGGCGTCACCGCGACGCGCAATCCCGTGTCGCTTGCCCGCGCGGTGATGGCGCACAGCCCGCACGTGCTGCTCAGCGGCGCAGGCGCGGATACGTTCGCGCGCGAACAGGGCTGCGAGGCGGCGACGCAGGACTGGCTCGTCCTCCCCGAACGCCGCGCGCAGCTTGAGGAAATGCTTGCCGGGGGCGGCAAGTTCGACGTCGACATGAAATACGGCACGGTCGGCGCGGTCGCGTGCGATTCGCACGGCCATGTCGCCGCCGCCACCTCAACCGGGGGCGTGACCGGCAAGCGCTGGGGCCGGATCGGCGATTCACCGCTGATCGGCGCGGGCACCTATGCCGACGATCGCGCGGGCGCAATATCGTGCACTGGCTCGGGCGAGTTCTTTATCCGCGTCGGCGTCGCGCACGAAATCTGCGCCCGCGCGCGGATCGGCGGGGAGCCGGTGGCCGACGCGGCAAAGGCGGTGCTCGACGAGGTGCACGCGATGGGGGGCACCGGCGGGGTGATCGTCGCCGCACCCGACGCCAGTGCGGCGTGGCATTTCACCACCCCCGGCATGTACCGCGCGCGGCTTTCGTCGGAGGGTGGCCGCGAGATCGGGGTGTTCGGCCAAGCCTGACGTGCTCCTGCGCAGGCAGGAGACCAGGGTTACAGGGGCTGTGGTCGTAACCCTGTATCCCCGCCTGCGCGGGGAAACGGGAAGAAGCTTAGCCGCAACCTCCCAGCATTCCCGCTTTCGCCAACCCCATCAGACGCCTAAAGCGCGGCTCATGACCCGTCTCCGTCGCGTTCGCCCAGCGCTTATCGCTGCCGCCACCCTGTTTGCCGCGGCCAGCGCCACGCCTGCCGCAGCCTATTGGGAATATGGCCATCAGACCGTCGCGCGGATCGCCGAGGCCAATATCCGCCCCAAGACCCGCGCCGCGATCCACCGGCTACTCGCGCAGCAGGCGCTGCTCGACACGCCGACGTGCAAGGCGGGGACGATGGCGGACGCAAGCGTCTGGGCGGATTGCGTCAAGCCGATCAAGGGCGCGGACGGCAAGCCGCGCTTCGGTTACGCCTACACCTGGCACTTTCAGGACGTGAACATCTGCCGCCCGTTCTCGCTGACCGAGGCGTGCAAGGACGGCAATTGCGTCTCGGCGCAGATCACGCGTGACGTCGCGACGCTCAAGAATCGTCGTGCATCGCAGAAGGACAAGCTCGAGGCGCTGGTCTTCCTGATCCACTTCGTCGGCGATCTCCACCAGCCGCTCCATGCGGGCGAGAAGGACGACAAGGGCGGCAACGACGTCAAGGCGTCGTACGACAGCTACGCTCCGCCGCGGCTCAACCTGCATTCGATCTGGGACGGCTTGCTCGCTGAGCGGGCGATCACCTCGGGGCCGTCGCTGGTCCGTCGCTACGCGCCCGCCGTCCGCGCAAAGGTTGCGGCGGGCGACGTGACCGACTGGAGCCGCGAAAGCTGGCAGGTCGCGCATGACGTCACCTATGCGAGCGTCATGGCCGATCCGTGCGCACCAACGCCCGACCGCGTGACGCTCGACGAAGCGACGATCGCGAAGCTGGTGCCGGTCGCGCGGCTCGAAGTCGAGCGCGGCGGGTTGCGACTGGCGAAGCTGCTGGATGCGGCGCTGGGGTAAAGGCAGGCGGGCAAACTGCCGCAGCTATCCACTTCTAACCGTTCGTTTCGAGCGAAGTCGAGAAACCCGGCACAGCGCCGACTTGTCAACTACGCGCGAAACGAACGGTGGGGGTTGGTCCCCTTACCCCCGTCCACCCCAACGCCACGACCAACCGCCACGCGTCTTGCGCAGTGCGATCAGCGTGAACAACAGCAGAAGCGCGACGAGCACCCCGATCCGCGCCACCCGGTCCGGCATCAGCGTCATGTCGAGCACTGCCAGCGCCACGAAACCGATCGTCAGCGCCCAGCCCTGCCACGTCACCGGCGTCGCGCCGATCCCGAACGCCTTGGGCACGAACCAATAGCCGTCATCCGCCTTACGCATCGCTATCCTCTTTCGGTGGCCGCCCCCGGCGGGGCGGGTTGGGCGCGTCGAGCTTGACCCCGCGCCGCGCGAGCGCCTCGCGCAGCAGGCATTCGACCTGTGCGTTGACGCTGCGCAGTTCGCCAGCGGCGAGCCGTTCGACCGCCGCATGCAGCGCGGGGTCGAGCCGGAGCGCGAACGCCTTCTTCGCGGGGGGATCCGCCATCCGTTCGCGCCTATTGGTAGAGCGAGCCGGCGTTGACGACCGGCTGCGTATCGCGCTCGCCGCACAGCACGACCATCAGGTTGGACACCATCGCCGCGCGGCGTTCGTCGTCAAGCTCGACCACGCCCTTCGCCGACAACAGGTCGAGCGCCATCTCGACCATCCCGACTGCGCCTTCGACCAGCGTCGCGCGCGCGGCGACCACCGCCTGCGCCTGTTGCCGCCGCAGCATCGCGCCCGCGATCTCCGGCGCATAGGCAAGGTGCGTGAAGCCGCATTCGTCGACCGTGATCCCCGCCGTCACCAGTCGCGCGATCAGCTCGGCGCGCAGTTCCTGGCCAACCTGCTCGTGGTTGCCGCGCAGCGTCACTTCTTGGTGCTCGTAATCGTCATAGGGGTAGCGCGCGCCGATCGTCCGCACCGCCGCCTCGATCTGGACGATCACGAACGCCTTGTAATCGTCGATGTCGAACAGCGCCTGCGCGGTATCGGTGACGCGCCACACGACTTGCGCGGCGATCTCGATCGGGTTGCCGCGCAAGTCGTTGACCTTTAGCCGTTCCGAAATCATGTTGTTCGCGCGCAGCGACACCTGCTTGCGCCACAGCCAGGGCAGCACCCAGCGTAAGCCCGTGACGCGATCGGTGCCCTTGTACGCCCCGAACAGCGTGATTGCGGTCGCCTGATTGGGTTGCTGCATGTAGAAACCACCCGCGACGAAGCCCGCGGTCAGCGCACCGACCGCGACGAGCACGCCGCCGAAATCGGAGGTCTCGATCTGGGTGATGCCGAACACCGCGAGCAGCAGCGCCGCGACGATCACCAGCAGCATCACATACCCGTTTGACGTCTGCGCCGCGCGTTCGTGCGACAGGGTGAGTGCGGTGTTGCGTTCGAGCGACTCGACCATCGGTACCTCCCGTTTATTATGATATCATATTTATATCATTGCGGGGCGGGACGCAATTGGGTGGTGGGCCGCCGATTGAATCAAACACGGCGGCTGGGGAGCGCGACGGACCAAAAAAGGGGGCGGCGTCCTTCTGGACACCGCCCCCTTCCAACCGAACCGCGAGAAGGATCAGTTCAGAACGATCGTCACCGCACGACGGTTCTGCGCGAGGCTCTGCTCGTCCGACCCCAGCGCGATCGGACGCTCCTTGCCGTAGCTGATCGTCGAGATCCGCCCCGCCGCGACACCGCGTGCCGCGAGATAGTTCTTCGCGGAATTGGCCCGACGGTCGCCGAGCGCGAGGTTGTACTCGCGCGTGCCGCGCTCGTCGCAATGGCCTTCGAGGCTGACCGTCACGTTGGGATATTTCGCCAGCCACGCCGCCTGGCTATCGAGGATCGCGCGCGCGGAGCCATCGATGTCATAGCTGTCGAGTGCGAAGTTGACGGTGTTGCTCGTGACCGAACGTTCGAAATCGGCGCGCGAACCGGGAACGATCGCGCCGGTGTTGCCGGCATTCGGGTCGACCGGCGCGGTACCGCTCGGCGCGGGCGGAATGACCGCGGGGCGCTTCTTGCTGCAGGCGGCGGTTGCGAGCAGCGCGGTCGCAATCAGGATCGAAGTCGTTACTTTAGCCATCGGGTTTCTCCTTGGGGATTCGGAAACGAACATCCGGTTACACGACATCACTACACGATCGACCGGTGCATTCATGGAAATCGATATTAAGGGCGTAACGGTCCCCAGGCCGGATCGGATCCATCGAGGACGGTCGGAACCCGTCGCACGTTGACTCCGGTCAGATCGACCGACCACAGATCGGCCTTGCCGCTACCACCACCGGTCGAGCGGAAGAACATCAGCACGCGGCCGTTGGGCGACCAGCTCGGACCCTCGTCCTGCGATCCGTCGGTCAGCAGCTTTTCGTTGCCGCCAGCGGGGCTCATCACCCCGATCCGGAACGATCCGCCGATCTTGGTATAAGCGATCAGGTCGCCGCGCGGGCTCCACACCGGGGTCGCATAGCGCCCGCTGCCAAAGCTGATCCGCTGCTGCTGCGATCCGTCCGCGTTCATCACGTACAATTGCTGCGTACCCGAGCGGTCGCTTTCGAACGCGATCCGGCTGCCGTCGGGCGAGTAGGTGCCGCCGGTGTCGATCGCGGTCGACTGAGTCAGCCGCTGCGGCGTGCCACCGGCAAGCGGAACGCGATAGATGTCGGTATTCCCCGCCCGCGCCATCGAGAACAGCACCCAGCGGCTGTCGGGCGAAACACGCGGCGCGAACGTCAGGTCGTTGTTGGCGACCAGCAGCTTCTGCCGCCCCGACGCCAGATCATAGACATAGATCGCAGGCCGATCGTTGAGATAGCTCATGTACACGATCGAGCGCTGGTCGGGCGACAGCCGCGGGGTCAGCGCGATCGCCTGGCCGTTGGTCAGGAAGCGGTGGTTCTCGCCGTCCTGGTCCATGATCGCCAACCGCTTGATACGGCGACCCTTGGGGCCGGTTTCGGAGACGTAGACGACACGGCTGTCGAAATAGGGGCCTTCGCCGGTCAGCTTGGAATAGACCATGTCGGCGCACTTGTGCCCCGCGCGGCGCCAGTCGCTCGGCGGGACGACGAAGCCCTGCCGCGCGATCTCGTTGCGGGAGGTGACGTCGTAGAGATAGCAGCCGACCGTCAGCGTCCCGTCCCCGGTCGCGCGGACATAGCCCTGCACCAATGCGGAGGCGCCGGCGCCGGTCCAATACTCGAACGTCGGCGCGGTGACTTCGGGCACGGTCACGGGCTTCAGTCCGGCTTCGAGCGGCTTGAACAGACCCGAATTGCGCAAATCGGTCGTGATGATCTTCGACAGTTGCGCGCCGAGCACGTCGGTGCGGCCCGCGGGCGTGTCGACCGCTTCGCTGGTGGGCATGGTCGGCACCGCGATCCCAAGCGGCGCGGCGATCCCGCCGACGACGTCGACGACCAGTTCGCCGCCCTGTTGGCCATTGGGCGCGCCGCCGGGGGCAGGGGCCTGCAACCCGCCTTGCGGCGCGGGCTGCGGCACCGACGGGGGCGGGGCGGCAGTTTGCGCGGTCGCGGCGCCGGCCAACAGCGCGGCCCCGGACACGGTCAACAGGGTCTTGAGCATCGTCTTGGGAAGCATCGGCAGTTCCTCAGCCCGGAAGTTTGTAGCGCAGGATAAACGTCTTCCACCCGCGCGGCACGTCATAAAGCTCGGGCGGCAGACCACGCAGCGGCGCGCACCCGGTGAAGGTCGCGATCGCGTTGCGGTCGACCACGTCGACATAGCGGCGATTCTCGTCGTCGACTCCGCCGTGATCCGGCGCAACCGTCGGTCGCCCGGCGAGCGACCCGTCGCGGTTGAGCTGGAGCCGGATCGTCACGATGATCCGCGAGGCGCCAGGCCCCGGATTGGGCTGGCGATCCGCGCATGGCTGGACCTGCCGCCGGATCGCGGAGCCGATGTCGGCGGCGGCTTGCGCGTTCATCGTCGCGCCGGGCGCGGCGTCGGACGCCTTGGCCTTGCTCGCGCTTTGCGTCAGGCCCTTGCGGAAATCGTCGTCGAGCAGCGATCCGGTCGCGCGCGCCTTGGTCGACTTGGCATTCGCGCCATTGCCCTTGGCCGCTGCGCTCTTTGCCGCTGCTGCCTTTGCCGCCGATGCGGCGGCTGCGGCTTTCGCCGCCTTGGCGTCCGCGACGGCCTTGGCCGCGGCAGCCGCCTTCGCCTGCGCAGCCTTGGCTTGCGCGGCCTTCTCCTGCGCCGCTTTGGCGAGGTCGGCCTTGCTCGGCTTGGCTTCGGCCTTCGGTTCTGGCCTGGGTTTGGGTTGCGGCTTTGGCACCGGAACGGGTTTCGGGACCGGCTTGGGCTCGGGCTTGGGCTGGGGGACCGGCTTCGGCTGCGGTTTGGGTTGGGGCTTCGGTTCCGCCTTGGGCTCCGCCTTGGGTTGCGGCTTTGGCACTGGGACCGGCACCGGCTCGGGTTCAGGCGCGGCCGCTGCTTCCTCGGCTGGCGGCGCAGCGTCCTCGGGCGGGCCGGCGTCGGGCGCGGCGGATTGCGCAGGCGGTTCGGCGGCGGGCGGCGCGGTCTGCTCGAGCGCGACATTGTCGACCAGCGACACATCGATCGGCTTGTTCACAGGCGGCGGCAGCTTGGTCGCGCTCCAGCTCAGCGACAGGATCGCGAACAGCACGACATGGCCAAGCGCGGCCACGCCCAGCGCGATCCCCTCGCTGCGGCTCATCCGCCCGTCCATCTCAGTTGCCGTCCTGGCTGACCGTCACCAGCGCCACGCGGTTGAGCCCGGCGCGGTTGAGTTCGCCCATCACGCGCATCACCTTGCCGTAATCGAGCTTGGTGTCCGCGCGCAGGAACACCTGCGGCGGCTTGGCGGGGTCGGCCTTGGCGGCAAGCTGCGACAGGATGTCGGGAAGCATCGCATCGCCGACCAGATCCTTGGCGACGAACACCTGGCCTTGGTTGTCGATCGAGATCTCGATCGGCTTCTGGTCCTGGTCGAGCGCCTTGGCGCGGCTGTCGGGCAAGTTCACCGGGACGCCCGCGGTCAGCAGCGGGGCGGTGACCATGAAGATGATCAGCAGCACCAGCATCACGTCGACCATCGGCGTGACGTTGATGTCCGCCATCGGCGCGCGTCGGCCGCGCCCGCGCTGGCTGGGGAGGTTCATCGCCATGGTTCAGCGCCGCCCGTCGCTCTCGAGCTGCCGGCTGAGCGTCGCGTGGAAGCCGTCGGCAAAACGGTTGAGCCGTGCCTCGACCCGGTTGATGCCGTGGCTGAAGCGATTGTACGCGATCACCGCAGGGATCGCGGCGAACAGGCCGATCGCGGTCGCGAACAGCGCCTCGGCGATCCCCGGCGCGACGACCGCGAGCGAGGTGTTCTGCGCCTGTGCGATCCCGGTGAAGCTGCGCATGATCCCCCACACCGTCCCGAACAACCCGACGAACGGCGCGACCGAACCGATCGTCGCGAGGACGTTGAGCCGGTCGGACAGGATGTCGATCTCGTTCGCGACCGAAGCCCCCATCGCGGTCGCGAGCCGTTCGCGCGTCGCGGCACGATCGATCTGCCCGCCGACGGTCGAGCGCCGCCATTCCGCAACGCCGGCGACGAACACCCGCGCGATCGGCAGCTTGTTGTCGACATGCTGCTTGTAGAAGGCGTCGATGTCCTCGGCCTTCCAGAACTCTTTCTCGAACGCGTCGATCTTGCGGCGGGTACCGCCGAGCTTGACCACGAACCCGATGATGATCGCCCAGGTCCACACGCTCGCAAGCAACAGGCCGATCATGATCGCCTTCACGACCACGTCGGCCTGGAGGAACAGCGCGATCGGCGACATGCTCGCGGCGTCGGTATTCAGCATCATCTCGTTCACGACGTCATTTCCCCTGATCGCTTCGCATTTCGCCCATCACTTGCAGGAACGCGGTCACCCATGCGGCCGGCTGGCGGAGCGGGCGTCCGCCGGGCGATACCAGTGCCGCGGTGACATCGGCTTCGGTGAGTATCTGGGCACCCAACATGACCCGTTGATGAATATCAACCGAGGCCGCGCGAATTTGTTGTAATTGTGTGATAATAATAAGCGCGTCGTCGAGCCGGGCCGGCGCGCGATAGCGGATCGCGAGCGCCGTGACCGCATAGGTACCTCCGCCCGCCTCCTGATGCGCGCGCTGGTCGATCCCGGCGCGGACCAGCATGTCCGAGCGCGCGCGCTCCATGTAGCGCAGATAATTGGCGTGATAGACGATCCCCGAAAGGTCGGTATCCTCGAAATAGACCCGCACCGGGAAGCGGTGTTCCCCGTCGACGATCCGCCCGCGCGCGGGCTGGTCGAGCGCATCGACGGACCCGCGCGAAGCGGAAGGGGCGGGATCGGGCTGCGGCATGCGCGCTCGCTGTAGCGGCAAGCCGTCGCGACGAAAACCCCGCACCGCCCCGGCAATGCCGCTGGACGAGCGCGCGGCACCGCGTAAACAGGCGAGATGACGACATCCGCGCTGCGCATCCGGGGGCTCGCCAAGAGCTTCGACACGCCCGTCATCGCGGGGCTCGACCTCGATATCGCTGCCGGGGAACTCTACGCGCTGCTCGGCCCCAATGGCGCGGGGAAGACGACGACGCTGCGGATGGTCGCCGGGCTCGCGCAGCAAGACGCCGGGTCGATCGAGATCTTCGGGATCGACACGCAGCGCGATCCGCTCGGCGCCAAGGCGATCACCGCGTGGTTGCCCGACGAGGCGATGCTGTACGACAAGCTTACCCCATTGGAATATCTCGCGTTCGTCGCGGGGCTGTGGCGGATGGACCCGCATGCCGCCGCCGACGAAGCCGACCGACTGCTCCACTGGCTCGAGCTGTGGGACCAGCGCGACACGCGGTGCGAGGGGTTCTCGCGCGGCATGAAGCAGAAGGTCGCGCTGGCGGGCGCGCTGATCCACGATCCCCGGCTGCTGATCCTCGATGAACCGCTGACCGGGCTCGACGCGGCGATGGCGCGGCTGGTGAAAGATGCACTTCGCGCGCAAGTCGATGCGGGGAAGACCGTGATCGTCACGACCCATATCCTGGAGGTCGCCGAGCGGATGGCGGACCGGATCGGGATCATAGCAGGCGGGCGATTGCTCGCGGAAGGCACGTTGCAGGATTTGCGCGACCGCGCGGGGACGGCGGGGATGACACTGGAGGACACGTTCATCCGCCTGACCAGCGCGCCGGTCACGGCATGACCCTGACCCCGGCGGGCAGCTTCGCCTGGCTCGCGCGTCACGAACTGCGGCTCGCGTTCCGCGCGCGACCGACGCGTGGCGCGACCCGCTGGATCGGCTATCTGCTCGTCGCGGGATGGCTGGCGATCGGCTGCGGCGCGGGCTGGATGCTGCGCGATACGCCGATCCCGATTCCGCCGGACGCGCGGATCGGGGTGCTCGCGGTGTGCGCGCTGATGCTGACCTTCATGACCGCGCAGGCAATGATCGGGAGCCAACGCACGCTGTACGAAAGCGGCGACCTCGCGCTGTTACTGTCCGCGCCGGTCCAGGGGCGGAGCGTGTTGCGCGCCAAGCTGCTCGGCATCGCCGCGACGATCGCGCTGACCTATGCCGTGCTGCTGCTGCCGATCGTCCTCCCGGTCGCGATCCTTGGGCATCCGCGGCTGTTCGGGATGGTTGCACTGTTGATCGCACTCGCGCTGGTCGCCGCGTCGCTCGGGCTCGCGCTGACGCTGCTGATCGCGACGCTGGTCGGCCCGCGCGCGGCCCGCACAGTCGGGCAAGTCGTCGCGGCGGTGATGGGGGGCGGGCTGTTCCTCGCCACGCAATTGCTCCCGCGCGACGAAGGCCGCACCGGCACGTTCGGCGCGCTGTTCGCCCGGCTGCGCGACGCCGGGATCGGTACTTCGGGCGCAAGCGGGGTGCCCGGCCAGGCCGCGTTCGGCGATCCTGTCGCAGTCATGATCGTGCTGGGCTTCGGGTTCGCTGCGTTCGCGGCGGCGGGTGCGACGCTCGAACGCGCGTTCCTGTCGGGCTATCTCGACGGCACCACGCGGCGGTCGCGCCGCCGCCCGACCGGTCGCGCGAGCGCACGGCTGTTCCGTGCGGGCCTGACGCGCACGGTGTTCGCCAAGGAGTGGACGTTGCTGGTGCGCGACCCGGCGCTCGCCTTCCAGATCGTGCTCCGAATGATCTATCTGGCGCCGCTGTGCCTCGGGTTGTTCGGCGGGCGGCATGCGCTGCCGATCCCCGCCGCGCTCGCCTTCGCAAGTGTGCTCATCACCAGCCAGCTCGTCGGCAGCTTCGCCTGGCTGACCGTCTCGGCGGAGGATGCGCCCGACTTGCTCAGCGTCGCGCCGGTCGCCCGCGCGCAGGTCGACCGCGCCAAGCTGCTCGCCGCCTTCGGGATCGCCGCGCCGTTCGCCTTGCTGTTGCCGATCGTCATCGCGCGCGAGACGTTGCTGGGGGCGGTCATCACGCTGGGGATGACGCTGCTCGGCGGCGGGGCTGCGGGCTATGTCGAGCTCAAACTCGGCAAGCCGGCCAAACGCGGCGCGTTCAACAAGCGCCGCGCCGGGTCGGTGGTTGCAGGACTCCTGTCGA
>NZ_JAPYKK010000004.1 GCF_029623395.1 Sphingomonas echinoides | reverse complement strand
AAGGAAGGGGAGCGCGCGGTTTTGGGCGTCTCGCTTGGGGCGGTGCTTCGACTTCGCTCAGCACGAACGGGTTATTTCGTTCAGCACAAACGGGCTATCTCGCTCAGCACGAGCAGAATTCAGCGCAGTTCCTTCTTTCAACACTTCGGGCGCGGGTTGCTCGTCGAAACCATCCTCCTCCGTTCGCCCTGAGCGAAGTCGAAGGGCCCTCTCCGCACGAACAGCCCCCCACGACGAGCGGTGTTTGCCGATAGACGAAGTGCGTCGCAGCCATTACATGCCGGGGTACCCATGGAATGGCTGTTGTTCTTTTCTGCGATCCTTTCTGCGCTGACCGGCGTGGTGACGGGCGTTCGTGCGCCGGACGTGCAGGTTGAATGTCAGTCGGTCTCGGCGGCTCGTGCGCAGATCGCGCTCCCGGCGCGGGTCCTGCGGATTGCGGGCCATCTGCATCTCGCCGGTGGCTTCGTGGAAACGCCGGTCTTCTCGGTCAGCAGCCTCACCCTGCCGGTCACCGCAGCGCCGCGCCTGTACCTGGATCGCCCGCGGGCTTGATCCGGCGGCGCCTGCCGCGCTGCCCTTCTTAACGACATCTTTCGGTGGCCGCGGGTAGCGCGCCGCTCATCCCCTTTAGACATACAGGAATTGCCCATGTTCGGCGGCATTGCCAAATCGCTTTTCGGCTCGTCCAACGACCGTTACGTCAAGTCGCTCGGGACGATCGTCACGAAGATCAACGGGTTCGAACCGACCATTTCCGCCATGTCCGACGAGGAGCTGTCGGGCCAGACCGCCCGCTTCCGCGAACGGCTCGAAGCGGGCGAGGATCTCGACGCGCTGCTCCCCGAGGCGTTCGCCACGGTCCGCGAAGCCGCCAAGCGCGCGCTCGGGCAGCGGCATTACGACGTCCAGCTGATCGGCGGCATCGTGCTCCATCGCGGCGAGATCGCCGAGATGCGCACCGGCGAGGGCAAGACGCTCGTCGCAACGCTCGCGACCTATCTCAACGCGCTGCCGGGCAAGGGCGTCCACGTCATCACGGTCAACGACTATCTGGCGGCGCGCGACGCGGGCTGGATGGCGCAGGTCTATAATTTCCTTGGCATGACGGTTGGGGTGATCATCCCCAACCTGTCCGACCAGCAGCGGCTCGACGCCTATGCCGCCGACATCACCTACGGCACGAACAACGAGTTCGGGTTCGATTATCTGCGCGACAACATGAAGTATGAACGCGAATCGATGGTCCAGCGTCCGTTCGCGATGGCGATCGTCGACGAGGTCGATTCGGTGCTGATCGACGAAGCGCGCACGCCTTTGATCATCTCCGGTCCGACCGACGACAAGTCCGACCTGTATCGTTCGGTCGACCTGATCGTGAAGCAGCTCCAGCCGACCGATTACGAGAAGGACGAGAAGCAGAAGTCGATCATCCTGACCGAGGACGGCACCGAGAATATCGAGCGGCTGCTCGAGACCGCGGGGCTGCTCGAGGGCGCGAACCTGTACGATTTCGAGAACACGCAGGTTGTGCACCACACCAACCAGGCGCTGCGCGCAAACATGATGTTCCGGGCGGACATCGATTACATCGTCAAGGACGGCAAGGTCATCATCATCGATGAGTTCACCGGCCGCATGATGGACGGCCGGCGCTGGTCGGACGGTCTGCACCAGGCGATCGAGGCCAAGGAAGGCGTTGAGATCGAGCCCGAGAACCAGACGATGGCGTCGATCACCTTCCAGAACTATTTCCGCATGTATCCGAAGCTTGCGGGCATGACCGGGACGGCAGCGACCGAGGCGGCGGAATTCTACGACATCTACAAGATGAATGTCGTGACGATTCCGACGCACGTGCCGGTCCAGCGCGTCGACGAGGAAGACGAATTCTACAAGGACACCGCGGACAAATTCCGCGCGATCGCCAAGAAGATCAAGCATCACGCCGATCTCGGCCAGCCGGTGCTGGTCGGCACCGTATCGATCGAGAAGTCCGAATTGCTCAGCGAATTCCTGGTGCAGGAAGGCGTCAAGCATGAGGTGCTCAACGCACGTCAGCATGAGCGCGAGGCGCACATTGTCGCGCAGGCGGGGCGCAAGAGCGTGGTGACGATCGCGACCAACATGGCGGGCCGCGGCACCGACATTCAGCTCGGCGGCAACCTCGAATTCCGCGTCAACGACGAGCTGTCGGCAATGGCCGAGGGGCCGGAGCGCGAGGCGGCGGTCGCTCGGATCAAGCAGGAAATCGCGGTCGAGAAGGCCGAAGTGCTCGCGGCGGGCGGGCTGTTCGTGCTCGGCACCGAGCGGCACGAGAGCCGTCGGATCGACAACCAGCTGCGCGGGCGTTCGGGGCGTCAGGGCGATCCAGGTCTGAGCCGCTTCTACCTCAGCCTCGACGATGATCTGCTGCGCATCTTCGGGCCGGACACTTTGTTCGCCAAGATGATGCGTTCGAACATCGGCGACGGCGAGGCGATTGGCAGCAAGTGGCTGTCCAAGGCGATCGAGACCGCGCAGAAGAAGGTCGAGGCGCGCAACTACGACATACGCAAGCAGGTCGTCGAATATGACGACGTGATGAACGACCAGCGCAAGGTCATCTACGAGCAGCGCAGCGACATCATGGACGCGTCGACCGTTGGCGACGTGGTCGAGGACATGCGCTCGGAAACGGTCAACGGCATCGTCGGCGCGGCATGCCCTCCCGGCACCTATCCCGAGCAATGGGACATCGCGGGGATGAAGGAGCAGCTCGCGACGACGCTCAACCTCGATCCGCAGATCGAGGCATGGCTCGAGGAAGAGGCGATCGATCCCGAGATCATCGAGGAGCGCGTCCGCACGCAGGCCGATGATCTGGTCCGTGAAAAGGCCGAGTCGCTCGATCCGGAGACGTGGGTGCGGGTCGAAAAATCGATCCTGCTGCAGAACCTTGATCATCACTGGAAGGAGCATCTCGCGACGCTCGACGCGCTCCGCCAGGTCGTCCACCTGCGCGCCTATGCGCAGAAGACGCCGATCAACGAGTATAAGCAGGAGGCGTTCTCGCTGTTCGAGCGCATGCTCGGGAGCATCCGCGAGGACGTGACACGGACGATCGCGTTCGCGCAGTTCAACGTCGAGCCAGCGCCGTCGCTGCCGACGTTGCCCGACTTCATCACCAACCATTTCGACCCGTTCACTGGCGACGACGATACCTACGATCAGGACGGCGCGAGCGGCTTGATCACCACGCGTCTGCCGCCGCTGTCGATCCCGCGACCGGAAGGTCAGGAGCTTGGACAGGATCCGGCCGATTGGGTCGGGAACGTCAGTCGGAATGCGCCTTGCCCGTGCGGGTCGGGGAACAAGTACAAGCACTGCCACGGCGCGGTCTGACGACCGCTTCTGGCGTCATCTCGCGCAGGCGGGGTGACGATCAGTGGGCAAGTTCTGCCCTTTGGTCCGAGCGCAGATCGCAGACAAAAAAAGCCCCCCTTCCGACCAGCGGAAGGGGGGCTTTTCTGTACCACGAGCTTACTTGGGCGTGACGATACTCGGCCCGAGGTTGCGCAGAACCTCGCGTGCATCGAACGCACGGATGTTGTCCTTCGGCTTGGGGCCCTTGCCAACAACGATCTCGGCGTTGGCCTCGTACTTGTCGATCGTGTTGATATCGATCCCGCGGTCGAAGAATGGATCGCCGATGAAGGGATCCCACGAACGCCAGCCGAAGCCGCGACCGCGATAGCGCCAGCTGGGGCCCCAATAGCCGCCGCCGAAGCCGCCGCCATAACCAAAGCCGCCGCCATAGCCCAAACCGCCATACCCTCCGCCAAAGCCACCCAGACCGGGCGTGGCGTACGTACGCGTGCTCTTGTCGACGTTACGGTCAGCAAAGACGAAATAGTCGAAGCCGCGTTGAACGGTCAATTCCGCGGCGCGGAACAGAAGATACTTCTCTACCGTGTCGCGCGACGTGTAGCTATTGCCCGAGAAACTGACCTGGAAGCGGTTGTCCTCGATCTGGCGATCGCTGTAGCCGGATCGCGAGAAGCCGTTGCCAACGGCGGGGCGATAGGTCGATTCGGATGCGCAGGCCGTTAGTAGGGTCGATGCCGCAAGCGCCACAACAAGCGCAGATCGGCGGAAATTCGGCGGGAACTTGGGCATTTCGGTCTCCAGTGAACTGGTCTGTGCGGCGAGCCGTGCCGTCGAGGCCATGAAGCGCAGAACGATCGATCCGGTGCAAGGCTCCGGTGTTCGTCAGAACTACGACCTTGTAAACCGTTGGAGATGAACGGAGACTGACGCGCGACGAGCCGTGCCATTTTAGGCCTCCAAATCTATTTCTCTTTAATATCGATATGCGACACATTGTAACTGTCGAGGTGCCCGATTTGCGCTTATGTTGCGGCGGGGCGAGTGGCGACGCACAAAGGGGGCGTTAATGCGGATCATTGGGGGGATTGCTGCAGGTCTGATCGCCGCCGCGACGCTGTCCAGCGTCGTTCACGCGGATCCGGGTGTCTTATCGCGCGAATCGGCGGCCAAGATGGTCGGAAAACTGACGCCTGTGGAGGCGCGGGTGACACCGGATTTTCGCATTCGTCTCGCAATGGTCACGACCCCCATGGAGGCCGATCAGCTGATTGATCCGGACGGAGCGATGAAACACCGCTTTGCCAGTTCAATGATCGACTATTACCCGTTCAATGGCAGCGGCCTCCATCTGTC
The DNA here is from genome assembly GCF_029623395.1 of Sphingomonas echinoides. Lineage (GTDB taxonomy): Bacteria > Pseudomonadota > Alphaproteobacteria > Sphingomonadales > Sphingomonadaceae > Sphingomonas > Sphingomonas echinoides_A. The sequence goes on along the minus strand of NZ_JAPYKK010000004.1, from coordinate 165,427 downwards.
GGGCGGAATGAAGTTCTTCTCGGTCGCCAATTTTGTGCGGGACGCCGAGAAGGCCACCGGCGGGTTGCTGTACATACCGCGCCTGCCGGGTGCCGGCACCGGGGTGCGGACCGGTTTCAACCGTCGTACGCCCGCAGCGACGGTAGGATACAGTGGGCAGTATAAGAACGCGTTGTTCGGGGTCGAGTTGGGCACGCTCGTCGGCGCGGCCAATGCGGATCTACCGCGCTCCTATCGTGCGTTGGGCGAACGACGCGGGGGATTGAACCCGATTGCGAATCTCGTTGTCGGCATGAAGTTCTGAAACGCCGCGCGCAAACAAGGCGATCTCGATCGATGTCGTAGAAACCGCAGAAAACCGCCATTTTCTCAGTAATATAAAAAACCTGCGACACAGCGCTTGCATTGCCGCGCAACCCGTTGCTATAGGCGCGCCTCCGCGATGTTCCCTGATAGCTCAGCGGTAGAGCTCTCGACTGTTAATCGAGCGGCCGTAGGTTCGAATCCTACTCAGGGAGCCACTTTTCGCAGGACGATACGACCCCGGCGGGGCGTATCCTACGAACCCGAAAATGACAGGCGCGGTGGTGCCATTGTGAAATGTCCATCCCCATGGGGTGCGACGACGCGCACCTCGACGCTTATAAGGGTCTGCGGGGCGGAGCCGGGTCTATCGACCCGGTCCTATCAGTATGATGCTACGGCGTGCAGGAACGCGGAGATCCGCGTCGGGTCCTTGATCCCCGGGGCGCTTTCTAGCCCCGACGACACGTCCACCAGCGTCGCGCCGGTTATCCGGATCGCCTCTGCCACGTTGTGCGCATCCAGGCCGCCTGACAGCGCCCAAGGCTGCACGTGACGGACACCCTGAAGGAGCGTCCAGTCGAAGCGTACGCCCATCCCACCGGGCAGCGCTGCACCAGGGGGTGTCTTCGCGTCGTACAGGATGCGGTCCGCGAGGCCGTGATACGGCAGAGCGTCAGCGAGATCAGCGCGAGTCCGTACCGCGACGGCACTCCAGAGCTCCAGGCCGGTTCGCGCCTTGATCGCCGCGGTGCGCGCTGGCGGCGTTTGATGCAGTTGCAGAACACTGAGCCGCCCAACCGCGATCGCCGCGTCCAGCGTGGCGTCGTCCGGGTCCACGAACACCCCCACGCGTGCCACATGATCGGGGACACGCGCCGCGAGCTGCTCGGCTCGGTCGCGTCCGACGTGGCGGGGCGATGGTGGGAAAAACACTAGCCCAACGTGGCTTGCGCCCCCGGCGATCGCACAGTCGAGCGTTTCCGGTGTGGAGAGTCCACAGATCTTGGCGGTAACGGGCATGCAGAAGTCCTTGGCGGTCGTCGTGATGCGCGCAAGCGGTAGCACGAAGGGCTTAACTTCAGCCGAACGAAGAGGTGCACCACGCTGCGGTGACTGGCTCGATTACAGCGTGGCTTCGATTGCGCGGGCAGCCTCGTTTGGATCAACCGCTTGGGTAATCGGGCGGCCGATCACAAGGACCGATGCGCCCGCGTCGATCGCAGCACGGGGCGTGACGACGCGCTTCTGATCGCCAAGCGCGCCGTCTGCCGGCCGAACACCGGGCACGACGAAAAACCCTTTCGGCCACAGCGCATGAGCCGCTGCCACCTCGGCCCCCGAGCAGACGATCCCGTCGATTCCCGACTCTTTGGCCAGTTCGGTCAATCGCAAGACCTGGTCCTGTGGAGACCCGGGAACACCAATAGATGCAAGGTCCTCTGCGTCGAGGCTGGTGAGCGTCGTCACCGCGACGACTTTCGTCCCGGTGGGGGCCGCTGCCTTGGCGTCTTCCAGCATTGCGCGGCCACCCGCTGCGTGCACGGTCAGGATGGCGGGATCGATCCCGTGCAACGTCATGATCGCTTTGGCGACCGTGTTGGGGATATCGTGGAGTTTTAGATCGAGGAAGATCGGCAAGCCAACGTTGGCCATGCTGCGAATTCCAGCCTGCCCGTTAGCGAGGAAGAACTCGAGACCGAGCTTGATGCCGCCGACATGATGGCGAACGCGCTCCGCCATTGCATGCGCCTTGGCCAGATCGGGTGTGTCGAGCGCAACATATAGACGGTTGCTCACAAAATCGCTCCACTGGCTGAGGATGCCTGCGCGGAGGCAGAGATCGTTCCTGGCGGATCGATCGGAAGCGGGGCGGGTGGTGCCGCCGCAATCTGCGGAGACATTGCTGCACGCATGTCGGCCAACGTTCGTTCTGCATTCGCCAACCGCGCGCGCAGGCGCCAGCGCAACGTCGAATGCCATGCGAGAGTCGGCAGAAGCCCCGCCAGGAAAGTCACGAGCAGGAGCAACGGCAGATTCACCAGCGCTTCCATCCCGCCCCACAGGCGGATCGCGACACTTGTCCAGTTGGCGACGGTGAACACTGCGGCGATGAACGCTAGCAGGCACCAGAACAGGATCTTGAGGAATTGCATGACGGTGAGGCTACTCAAAACCGTGCGGCTTGACCAGTGTCAGCCAATCTCGCGGCGCAGCGTCTCGAACAGGCCTGGAATTGCGGAAAGCCGGCCGGCTTCCTCGTCTAGAATAGCGAGGAACGCGGCGCGCTTGATCGCGGCGGTTCTGCCGGGTTTGAGCCGCTGGTCCCCCTCCAGCACCGACAGCACGATGTCGATCATTCGTTCCGCGCCGTGGAGGCGCCCCCACAGATAGTCGTTCTCGCGGTAGGCCCGGCTGAAGAACGCGCCGAAACTGTTGAACTGTATGCCTTTCAACGTGGCCTCGGCACCGCCGGAACGAATCGACGTCGCATCGTCGGGCGCGATCCGATCGACCTTGATCGGGTCGAACTCGTCGAGTCCTTCGCCTTGCAATAAGGGCAGGGTGGCGACATCATAATAGGGGAAACCCAGATAGGTCAGCAGGATCGGTCGCTTTACGTCGCGGGACAAATGGGTGAGCGCGGTTGCCAGGCGCGTGTCGGTCGCGGTGTCCAGGTCCCGCAGCGCCATAGCAGTTCCAAGGCTGTCGAGCAGGACGGCGGCGTCTCCGTCCGGTGCGCGCACATCCGGGCAGAGCGCCGCGTACAGATCGGTGCGCTTGCATTCCAGATAGTCGGCCAAGCTTGCATAGACCGCCTCCCGGATTGGACCGAGTTCGCTTTCCGGGTGATCACCTTCCATTTCGGCGATGCGCCGCGCCACGAGACGCAACCGGCGCAACCGGAACCCAAGATCGAACGTGCGTAGGAAAACAATCATAGGCTGTCCGGCACCGCCTACGAAGCCCGTCCGGGGTTCGCCAAAGCCTTGAGAGGCAACCGCCTTTTCGACACGTTGCCGAATTGGGGCAATGCTGTGGGGGCGCGCATCGCCGCCCACCCCGTCCAGCAGCGCGACGATTGCGTCGATCACACCGGTCAGCTTGAGATGCCCATAGGCGGTATAGGCGTAGCCCGAACTTTTCGCCGCCGCGATCTGTGCGCGCTGGCGCCACGCGGCGAGGCGCGACGGGGTCGGTGAATCGAGAAACAGGGTATAGCCGAACAACGCCTCGACCTGCTTTTCGACTTCCGGACGGATTCCGGCGATAATCGTTCGCATCCGCTCGATTCGGCGCGATCGTTCGGCGATGTCGTCCAGATTGTCGCGGATCGGTTGCTGGCGCGGCAATTCCGACATCGCGCCGATGATCGTCTGGAAAAAGCCGGGGGGTTTGTCGCCGCCGCCGACCAAACCGAAGCTGCCGCGCGGATGCGGGTCGATATAGACGAACCGGCGGTCGATCTGGCGTTGCGCAGGACGCTCGCGCAATGCGTCGATTGCGGGACGGAATGGTGCGTTGTTGAGCACGGATCCGTCGATCAGGACGGCGCTTTCGGCAGCATTGACGGCGTATTGCCGCGGCAAAATCCGCGCGAGAAAGGCGTCGCGTCCGCGCCATGCCGCAGATCGGGACTCAAGAACCCGGTCGAGTTCGCCGACCATGAACGGCGGGAACGCGCCCGGGAAGCACGAGGTCGCGCGCGCCGCGAACGCCAGCTCCGCGGGATCGGCGAGCGTCTCGCACGCGACGCCGTGATCGCTGAACGGAACCACGACGCGGTGTTCCGTCTCGACCACTTCCGGGGGCGAATGGAGCGTCAGGCGTTCCGGATGCCCCCGGAAATCGGTGACGGTGACGAACAGGTCGAGCGGCTGGCCCGGGGGAAGCAGCCGCGGGGTGCGGGGCGCGGCGGCCATCGCCTCCAGCGCATCGAGGATCAGCCCGGTGAACCGTTCGCCCCCGAACGGCGGTTCGAACCAACGGGACCGGATGAAATGCGACAGCTTGGCGCGCACTTCGTCACGCGCGTCAGAATCGACGGTCGCGTCGACGCCGTCGGCGCTCCGCGCCGCGACCCAGGCGAGCGGAAGCGCCCACGCCTTCGAAAAGCGCGTCGTCGGTGCTTGTCGTTCGTCGATCAGCGCTTCGACATCGGCCGACTCGAGCCACAATTTGGTGAGGGGTTCAAGGCTTTGCCCGCTGCTGATCGCTTGCCCGAGGAAAACGCCGTTGATGCCGCCCGCGCTGGCGCCAGCGATGATGTCGACCAGAACGCGCAGGCGCACCCCGGTCTCCGTTTCGATCTCGTCGAGCAGGGCACGGTAAATGCCAGCGCTTCCGGTTTCGGCGTCCGGTTGACGCGCCCCGCCATGAAACGCCTGGCTCGCGCAGGCAAGCCGCCAGATCTCCTTGGTGATCCCGTGCATGTAGACGGCAAGGCTGATGCCGCCGTAGCACACCAGGGCCAGGCGCAACTCCTTGTCGTGCGTCATTGCGGTTCGATCAGCGCCCAGATCGGCAAGTGGTCCGAGGCCTTGCGTGCGAGCGTGCTCGTATGGACTCCGCAGTCCGCCACTCGAAAACCGCGCGTCATAATCCGGTCGAGCCGCCCGATTGCGCGGCGCGCATGAAAGCTTGGGCCAGTCGGTGCGATATCGAACGTGTGGCGGAAATCATGCAGGCAGCCGCCATTGGGAGTCCATTCGTTGAGATCCCCCATCATCACCGTCGGCATTGGAGGCGCGCAGTCCTCGACGTGCGTCAGGATGGCGCGCGCCTGGCGGCGTCGCCACAGTCCAGACAGGTCGAGGTGCATCCCGAGGACGCGGACCGGCTGCGAGTCGATCGCCACGTCGACCCGGATCGCGCCCCGGGGTTCCAGCGCTGGGATGTGGAGCGCGGTCGAGCGCAGCACGTCGCAATCCTTGCGGACGAGCAAGGCATTGCCATGCCAGCCCATGCTCAATCGGTCATGAAGCGGCACCGCACGCCACGGGGTGTGCTCCTCCAGCAGGCGATGCGGGATGATCGCCGCGCGGGTACCGTGGCGCAGATCCGCCTCCTGCAAGGCGATGACGTCTCCGTCGATTTCGCACAGCACGTCGAGGATCCGACGCGGGTCGCGGCGACGGTCTAGCCCGACTCCCTTGTGCATGTTGTAGCTGACAACCTTGATCACCCCTGCGCTATCGGGCGGATCGCTTCGGCATGCAATCGTACGGATTGATCATGCGTCCGACGCGAGCGAAATTTGCGTCCGGCTGCGGCTTGCCAAAACCGGCTCGGGATCTGAAGAATCGCGGCTTTGTCCGATTGCATAGCGCTACCATTTGAAGGCGTCGGCTACACGAAATGAACTTTTTGCGATGCCCGTATTGCACCATGGTAACGGTACCGATAGGCTCGCTCGAAAGAACGATAAACACGGGAGAGCGATGATGAAATCTGCACAAGGTATTCTTGCGTCACATTGGTTCGGCAGGCCGGTTCGCAGCTGTCTTGCGACGTGCAGCATCGCTGCCGCGGTTGCGCTGGCAGCGCCGCTGCAGGCGCAATCCGACAAGATGGCGGGCATCCCGATCCCGGCACAGCCGTCCGCGATCGAATTGGGGACCGGGACCTTGCCGAACGCCAAGGCGCCGGAAGCCTGGCATAGCCAATATGGCAGCGTGTTCGCGCGGAACGTGACGGTCGCGACGCTTACCCCGTTCCTGCCCGATCCCGCCAAGGCGACCGGGGCGGCGGTGATCGTGGCGCCGGGTGGTGGCTTCCAGACCCTGTCAATGGAGAATGAGGGCTGGGACGTCGCCCGTGCGCTTGCGGCAAAGGGCGTCGCCGCGTTCGTGTTGAAGTATCGGCTCAACCAGACCCCCGAGGACATGGCCGCGTTCCAGCGTGGGTCGGGTCCGGGCGCCGGTCCCCGTCCTCCGCGGCCAAGCCCCGAAGCGATGATGGCGAACCTCGCCCCGCAAATCGCGGATGCGCGCGCGGCGTTTGCGCTAGTGCGGAAGCGGGCGGGCGAGTGGCATGTCGATCGTGACCGGATCGGGATGGTCGGCTTCTCGGCGGGCGCCATGCTGACGATGGCGACGACGATGGTCGGCCAGGACGCGAAACCCGCGTTCATCGGCGATATCTACGGGCCGGTCACTCCGATGACGGTGCCCGCGGACGCGCCGCCGCTGTTCGTCGCGCTGGCGGCGGATGATCCGCTGTTCGGCAACGCCGGGTTCGGGCTGATCGACAGCTGGCGCGCCGCCAAGCGTCCGGTCGAGTTCCACCTGTTCGAACAGGGTGGTCACGGGTTCGGCATGTACAAGAAGACGACGACGAGCACCGGTTGGTTCGACGCGTTCGCGCGTTGGCTCGACATGCACGGCTATCTGAAGCCCGCCGCCTGACGGACAGGTGCCGACCGTTCGCGCGGTTGGCACCGTTTCGGTCCGGATGGCGTGGTGCCCGCGACCGTCGAACGGCGGATCTCGCCACACCCTTGCATAGGGCACGCGATCGGGCATGACTGCGGTCGATCTATCCGGAGACCCGCATGCGCCTGTCCCTTGCTATCGCCCTCATCGTCGCGACCCCCGCCGCCGGAATCGCACAGCAACAACAGAATGCGTCGCCTGCGGAGGCGCCGACGCGGGCGTTCACCGGCGCGGACCTGTTTGGCCTCGCGATCGCGGCGGACCCGCAGATCAGCCCGGATGGCCGCACGATCATCTACGTCCGGCGCAGCGCCGATGTGATGACCGACCGGATGCAGTCGTCGCTGTGGCTGATCGATGTGGCTTCGGGGCGGCAGACGCCGTTCGCGACACAGGGATCGAACCCGCGCTGGTCTCCGGATGGTACACGCGTCGCTTATGCCGCCGCCGACGGGGATCGATCGCAATTGTTCGTTCGGTGGCTGTCGTCTGGGAGCAGCGCGCGCGTGACGAGCTTCCCCGGCGATCCGCAGGCGCTGGCGTGGTCGCCCGATGGGGGACAGCTTGCCTATGTCGCAACGGTTGCGGGCGAAGCGACGACGCTCGGCAAGGCGCCGCCCAAGCCGGAGGGCGCAAAATGGGCGGAGCCGCTGACGGTGATCGACCGGATCAACTATCGCAACGACGGACCCGGTTACGTCAAGCCGGGCCGCGACCATCTGTTCGTTGTGGCGGCGGACGGCGGCGCGGCGCGTCAGCTGACGTTCGGCGCGTTCGACGACGGCGGCCCACTATCGTGGACGCCGGATGGCCGATCGATCGTGTTCGCGGCGATTCGCGGGCCCGAGGCCGATCGGCAAGTGATGAACTCCGACGTGATCGCGGTGGACGTGGCCAGCGGCGCTTTGCGGACGCTGACCAGTCGTGACGGCCCCGACGCGAAGCCGATCGTCTCCCCGGACGGAGCGCGGATCGCTTGGATCGGGTTTGACGACAAGCGGCGTAGTTATGAAAACACGCAACTTTACATCGGCGATCGCAACGCTGGCGGTGCAAAGTCGCTGACCGCGACGCTCGATCGCGGGATAGAGGATGCCGCCTGGGCGGCGGACGGTCGCAGCCTGTTCGCCAGTTACGACGACCGCGGACAGCGCAAGGTCGCGCGGATCGGTCTGGACGGGCGTGTAACGCCGCTGGTCGACAACGTCGGGGGCGACGGGCTCGACCGACCCTATACCGGCGGCGAATTCTCCGTCTCGCGCAACGGCATGATCGCCTATACCGGCGGCGATGCGAGCGCGCCGGCGGACGTCTGGGTATCGAGCGGTGGCAAGGCCCGTCGCCTGACCCAGCTCAACGCCGGATTGGCGGCAGCGAAGGCGCTCGCGCCGGTGCGCAAGATCGCGGTGACGGCACCGGATGGCCGGTCGATCGACGCGTGGATCGCAACCCCGCCGGGCCGACCTGCCGGGAAACGCCTGCCGTTGATCCTGGAGATCCACGGCGGCCCGAACAGTGCGTATGGCCCGAGCTTCGCGACCGACGTGCAATTGTACGCGGCGGCGGGTTATGCGGTGCTATGGACCAATCCGCGCGGGTCGACCTCCTACGGGGCCGAGTTTGCCAATCTGATCGACAAGAAATATCCATCCGCCGATTATGACGACCTGATCGCCGCGGTCGATGCCGCGATCGCGGATGGCACGGCCGATCCCGACAATCTGTTCGTCACGGGCGGATCGGGCGGCGGCGTGCTGACCGCGTGGATCGTCGGAAAGACCAACCGGTTCAAGGCTGCGGCGACGCAGAAGCCCGTCATCAACTGGGCGAGCGAGGCGCTGACGATGGACAATACGCTGTTCACTTCGCGCTACTGGTTCACCAAGCTGCCGTGGGAAGACCCGATGAGCTACTGGAACCGTTCGCCGCTGAGCCTCGTCGGCAACGTGAAGACACCGACGCTGGTCGTGGTGGGCAGCGATGATTATCGTACGCCGGTCTCGGAATCGGAGCAATATTACGCAGCGCTCCAGATCCGCGGCGTGCCGACCGCACTGGTCAAGGTTCCCGGCGCGAGCCACGGAGGCTTTACGGCGCGTCCGTCGCAATCGGCGGCGAAGGCGTCGGCTATTCTTGCGTGGTTCGATCGGTATCGTACCGGCGCGGGGGGCGATGTGGCGCCGAAACCCTGACGTTCGCGCGTAGGATGCGGCGGTTGTCGCGTGCGATCTTTCGGTTGAGCCCGATCAGCACGAGTGCGGCACCTGCCGTCAAGTGGCCGCACCACGCCACCGCGCCGTAGCCGCTACCGAGGACGATCATGTCCACCGCGAGCGCGAATAGCAGGGAGAGTGCGCCAGCGATGCGAAGCCGTCGCGCGGATCGAACGGCCAGCGCGTGGCCGAGAAGGTCCTTTTGGTGTCGCACCATGGCCGCGCAAAGGCAGGCGAATCCGACAACCGCGACAATGATAGCCAGGGCGTGGATCATGCTGCCGCCATGTTCTGCATGGTGCGCATGCCGCGAGCGGGTTTGGCATTGACCGTCGACGCCTTGCGCGCTGCCCAGCCGAAGCCAAGGGCAAATAGGAGCATCGCGATGTCAAAGGCGACGAACAGCCAGTCGCCCGTCATCATGCCGGTCAGCATGTTGCGCGAGACGGTTAGGGCATTCACCACTGGCACCGATGCGAACAGGCCGGCGGCCAGCGCGAGGCTTTCTATCCAGGCGCGACGGTAGGGCCGGGCGATCGCCCAGAGCAGCACGGCTGCCCATGTCAGGAAGAGACTGTGGATCTCCCATTCTGCGCGCGCCGTCATGCCGGTCGGCAGCAGCCGGTTGGCGAGGAAATAGGCAGCGATGCCTGCCGGTAGACCAGCGATCGCGGCGATGTTGAGCCGTTCTACGAGGCGGAAACCGAAATGCGGACGGGTGGGGTCTGGCAGCTTCGCGCGGCGCTTCACCGTCCATAGGACGAGCCCGCTGCCGACCATGATCGTTCCGCCGATGCCCGACAAGAAGTAGAGCCAGCGCAGACCCCAGCCGGCGTAGCGACCGGCATGAAGCCCGATCATCACACTTTGGGTGGCCATTGCGCCGCCTTCTGGCGCGCCGCCGCGTATCATCCTGCCCGTGGCACCGGCAAAGACCATGCTTTCACCGCGCGCGCCGATGGCGGTGTCCGCCGCACGGCGGAGCGTAATGGTCGCGCTGACGTCGTTCGGATTGGCAATCTGGACCGAGCCCACTGCCGCCCCGGCCCATTCCCGTGTCGCGACTGCCATCAGTGGTCCGATGGGTACCATCGCCGCGGCAGTGCCGGTCCGTTGCGTCTCTCCGCCGTTCGGAAACACCTCGGCGAAGAAAGTCTCGGGGGACGCGTAATTGGCGGCGATCCCCCATGGCATGTACAGCGTCGCCAACGTGACCAGCCCGGTATAGGTGATCATCAAATAGAAGGGCAGAGCGAACACCGCCGTGACGTTATGCACGTCGAGCCAACTGCGTTGCCCCTTGCCGAAGCGCAGCATGAAAAAATCGGCAAAGATCTTCTTGTGCGTGATGATTCCGGACAGGATCGCGACGAGCATGAACATCGCGGCGGCACCGACCAGATATCGCGCCCACAACACCGGCATATAATGCAGGTCGAAATGGAAGCGGTACAGAAAGAAGCCGCCGCGCGTCTCGCGCGTTGTAACGACACGTCCAATCCCGTCGAGCGTTGCGCTGGTGTCGTTCCGGCGGCGCCGGGCATGCTGCTCGCCTTCCACCGTCCGGGGTTGCCAAAAGACCTCCGTCGCAGGGTTGCGCGCGGATGGCGGGGTGATGAACCAGCTGTCCGCGTCCGGTTGGGTTTTTTGCAGCCAGGCGATTGCGGCCTGCGTCGCCGGCGCCGGGGCGGCGGTGGCGACTACCTCGGGCCGCATCCACCGGCTGATCTCTTCCTGAAAATAGGCGGCGGTGCCGGTGACGAACATCGCGAACAGCAGCCAGCCGAACAACAGTCCCGTCCAGGTGTGCAGCGCCGCCATCGATTGGCGAAAACCGTTCTTCACAATCGACCTCCCGTCAGAATGGACCAGTAGAGGGCGGCGCCCAGCAGAAGCGCGGCAGCCATTAGCCACAGCCAGATGCGCAACACCGAGCGGGCGGAGAAGATCGCGACGATGATACCGGCATAGATGGCAAACGACGCGAGGGTGGCGGCGACGCTGGCCTCGGCCGCGCGCATCGGCAGGATCCGCGCGAGGCAGGCGACTGCAAGCGACGTGACGCCATAGCCGCCGACGATCGCGCCCAGGATGCGCAGGGGCAGGCTGATCCGGGCGGCAAGGCTCTCCGGGGCTGCGATCCGTTTACGTGCCATGTCAGAAGTGCCGCTGGAGTGCGACCTGGACGCTCCGCGGTTCGCCCGGCGTCGTGCGGGTCAGCGAGGCGGTGGGGAAATAGCGTGCGTTGAAGATGTTGCGAACATTGGCCTGTGCCGACCAATCGCCGAAACCGTAAAAGAGCGCACCGTCGACCAGGGCATAGCCATCGAGATAGAAGGGCTCCGTCGCCCCCGGCACGGCCGATGCCGTACTGGCAACGCGGTTGCTTTCATGATGAACGCCTGCGCCAGCACCCAGTTTGGCCAGCGGGCCATCCTGGATCGTGTAGCGCGCCCAGAGATCGACGATGTGGCGAGGAACGCTACCGAGCCTGGATCCGACGCGCAGCCGGTTGTCGGCGGTCACCTTCGCGTCGAGATAGGTATAAGCAGCAGTAAGGTCGATGCCACGTGCCGGTCGCCATGCGCCTTCCGCCTCGATGCCGCGCGTGCGCTGTTCCCCGGTTAGGACATAGACGTTGGGCAGCACCGCATCGGCCGTGGCGACATTGGTGCGGGTCAGCGAGAAGAGGGTCAGCATGCCAGTCAACCGGCCGTCGCCGCGCGCGACCTTCACCCCGCCTTCGTAATTGACGCCGCGTTCGGGCGGCAGCACGCGCTGGTTGACGTCGCGGTAACTGAATTGCGGAGTGAAGGATTTGGAATAGTTCACATAAAGCGACGACCAGTCGTTCAGCGCCAGCGTCGCGCCAGCGCGCGGGCTAAACGCTCTCGCGCTGGTTTTCGGACCGGGTACGCCGCCATTCAGATTGATCGCCGAAGCATCGTCCCAGCGACCGCCGACCGTGACTGCCAGAGCCTCGCCGAGCTTGATGTGATCCTGGACGTAAAACCCCAGTTGCTTGGTTCGGCTACCTGCACTGGACGTGGGAACTGCCGGATTATGGTTGCTGACCGTGCCATAGACCGGCGCATACAGATCAAGATAATAAGGCTTGCTGGTGTCGTAGAGATTGATGTTGTCCGCCTTGCGACTTCCGTAATCGACACCGGTCAGGACATAGTGGTTCAGCGGTCCGGTGTTGAAACGCGCGCTGGCGTTGGTGTCGACCCGGAAATAGGTGCCGTTCTCCTCATATGGCCCGTAAAAGGCCCGGCTGACCCGCCGGTATGCGGGGATCGCAGGGGTGGTGGCAGTCGCCGGAACGGCCAGCGCGTTGATGCCGGTGACGAACAGCCAATTGTCCCAGCCATTATGGAAATCCTGATAGCGCAGCGACTGGTGGAGCACGATCGTGCTACCGATCCGGTGATCGACGACGTAACCAACGTTCCAGTAATCGTTCTTTTGCTTGGCGGGATACGCGGTGTCATTGATCGACAGGTCGATCGGCAGCGGTCCGTTGGGATTGGGCAGGGCGGTGCCATAGGCCGTGGTAGGCGACCATGGCCGGATATCATCCTTCTGATAGCGGGCCAGCAAAGTCAGCGTCGTGCTCGGCGCGATTTTCCAACTGAGTGAGGGAGCGAGGAAGATCCGTTTCTGGCCCGAGGACTGCACGAAGAAATCCTGATTGCGGTAGATCCCTGCCAGCCTCGCCGTAACGGTGCCGTCGCGTGTCAGCGGGCCGTTCGCGTCGGCCCGCAATTCTACCAGGTCATAAGACCCGGCGCTGGCCCCGATATCGAGGAAGGCTTGGTCCTGCGGACGCTTGCTGACGAGGTTGACGATGCCGGATAACGGCCCCTGTCCGAACAGGCCGGAGGCCGGCCCCTTGACCACCTCGATCCGTTCCAGCCCGGTCATTTCGGACGTGCCCATACCGGTATCGTCGAGCAGACCGTCGAGATAGGTTGCACCCGACGAGGCGTTGAACCCGCGGATGTTGAAGCCGTCGAAAAAACCGTAGGTGTTGTTGCGCGAGACGCCGGCAACCCCCGCCAACGCGTCGCCGAGCCGCAGCACGCCACGGTCGCGCAACGTCTGTTGCGACACGCTCGAGATCGCCTGCGCGGTTTCCAGAGGCGGTATCTCCGCCTTGGACGCGATCAACGCTCCGCCGACTTGGTGTGCCGTGACGATGATGTCGTTTTGCTTCTCTTCCGCCTCGGATGCCGTCTGCGCCCACGCGTCCGCTGGCAGATCGAGCGTCGACGCGAACAGCACGGCTCCGGTCGTCCGCGCAACAATCTTTTTCAACGTGTCCCCCTGTCATTCGTGAGGAGCCTATACGCACAGTTGAGATTGACTCGCAATAGCAATGCAAATAGCGGGCGGCTTCAATCTTTGGGGGACAACGTCATGTGCACATTTGTCGGATCACTTCTGTCAGCATCGATCCTAGCAGGCGTGTCGCTGTGTCCGGCGGCACATGCGCTCAGCCTCGATCCTCCGCAGGAAGTTAATCCGCGCGACGCGCAAGAGGAGAAATCCGACATCGTCGTGACCGGCCTGAAGTCCGACGACGGTCAGGGCAGGGTCACGGAGGGCGGCGCCCTGGGTCCAAAAACCCTCTTGGACACGCCATATTCGATCACGGTCGTAGACAAGGACGATATCGCCAAGCGACAAGCCAACAGCATCGCGCAGATCTTCGTCAACGACCCGTCGGTGTCGTCATCCGCACCGGCCGGGACGACCAACTGGTGGGGCGCGCAAATCCGCGGACTGGGCGTGCGCAACTACTATATCGATGACGTCCCGCTGCTGCTGTACTGGGGCGGCGATTTCCCGCTGGAGCCGATCGAGAGCGTGACGGCGCTGAAAGGCCTGACCGGTTTCATGTACGGCTTCGGTTCGCCGGGCGGGGTCATCAGCTATCGCACCAAGCGGCCGACCGCAGCCCCGCTGCTGACCACGGAAATCGGTTATCGCACCAACAGCATCTTTTACGGCCGGATCGATGCGGGCGGTCCGTTGAGCAAGGATGGCAAGCTGGGCTATCGCCTCAACCTGGCTGGGGAAAAGGGTACGGCCTACAATAGGGCCGGGGTCAATCGCCTGGTGGGGTCGCTCGCGCTGGAATATGCCGTCAGCTCCAAGCTGAACTGGTATGCGACCGCGACCTACGAGGATAGCGACCTGCGGCACGAACCGTTCCAGGTCTATTGGAGCGGCTATGCCGATACCGTCCTGCCGAAGGTCAGCTATGATTATGGCAAGCTGAACATTGCCAACAGTTTCTACCGAACCAAAACGCTGTCGACCGCGACCGGGCTGCACTGGTCTTTTGCCGATGGCTGGTCGGCAAAGCTGACCTACGGCTATACCAGCAAGCTGCATCATTCGAACAAGATGTTCGTCTACATGCTGAATCAGGCGGGGGATTATGAGGGGAACGCCTATAATTTCGCCCAACTGGACAGGAATCATTTCGCCCAGGCGATGATCCAGGGTGCTTTCACGACCGGTCCGCTGCGCCACGAACTCGTCGCCGGGGCGGCGTATCAGAGCAGCCCTACCAAATTCGGGCTGACCGACTATCACTGGGGCAACGATTTCAACGGCAATATCTACCAAGACCAGCCGTTCCGCGTGACCCGCACCATTCGGTTCGGCACGGATGTGTCGCCGTCACGGGACCGGCAGGAGGCACTGTTCCTGAGTGATACAGTGCATCTGGGCGATCATGTCCAGGCGATGCTTGGCGCGCGCTACACCCGCTACCGGCTGTTCGACCTTGACGCGGATACGACAACAGACTCGGGCTATCGTACTTCGGCCGTGACGCCGACGGTCGCGCTGATCTACAAGCCTGTGCCGTTCCTCTCGATCTATGGCAGCTTTGTCGAGGCCATGGAGCCGGGCAGCCGCGTCGGCGGCGAATATGCCAATGTCGGCGAAGTGCTGAAGGCGACGATCAGCCGGCAATATGAGGTAGGGGCGAAATACGAACATCGCGCGCTGAGCCTGACCACTGCCGCCTTCCGCATCGAACGCGCGAACACGATCGACAGCATCGTTGCAGGGGCGCGCCGACTGACCCAGGACGGACTGACGGTATACAAGGGCGTGGAAGCGATCGCCGGATATCGCGTGACGTCGGACCTGAAGCTGGGACTGGGCGCCGTCCATCTCGATCCGACGATTCGCGACGTGTCTGCGGGCAACGAAAACCTACTCGGCCATATTCCCGGCGGTGCATCGAAATGGCAGATCGTTGGTAACGGCGAATATCACGTCGCTGCCATTCAGGGGTTCAGCCTGCACGCCAATGTCCGCTATTTCGGCAAGGCGCCGACCGACGATCGGAATCTCCTGTTCATCCCGGCGCTCACGCTTGCAAACGCTGGTTTTCAGTATGAGACGGGAATCGGCGGTCGCACGGTGACCTTTGTCGGCAATGTGAACAACATGCTGAATGCGAAATATTGGACACAGACGAATGTCGGTGAGGGTATCAACGGGTCGCTGAGCGCGCGCGTCGCTTGGTAGTAACGTCGTTAGGCGGCAGCCGCTTACCACTCCCGCGCGGATGTCCCGGTCGGATCCACGGAAGACCGTGGTTCCGACCGGGAATAATGGCCCTGACTTTGGTCTGCCACGCGTTGAGCAAAACGGCCTCTGTTGGATGAGCTTATCCATCCAACAGAGGGTGGGTCAGAAGCTGTAGCGCAGGCGAACACCGTAGGTGCGCGGCGGAGCAAGGACGCCGTTGATCGGGTAACCGGTCAACGCAACCGACTGATATGCGGTGTCGGCGGTCTTTTCGTTCGTGATGTTGTTGATGAATCCGATGATCTTGTATCCGGCCACCGCCTCATAGGCGAGCGACACATCGGCCTTGCCGAACGACGGCTGCGAGATTGCGGCGACGTTGAATTCGTCGAAAAAGACCTTCGACGACCAGTTGCCCTGTACCCGTGGCACGATCGTCCCATGGGCGATGGCGATCCGGTATTCCACGCCGGCGTTGGCGGTGAAGTCGGGCGCTTGCGGCATCCGGTTCCCCGACAGATCGAGCAGCCCGAGCGACGGCCGTCCCGGATCGGTGTTGAAGAAGTCCGTGAAGCGCGCGTGCATCCAGCTTCCATTGAGATTGAAGCGCAGTTCGGGGGTAGGATCGAAGTTGGCTTCCGCCTCTACGCCATAAATCCGCGCCGCTGCGGCGTTGGTCAGTTGTGCCGCGGTGCCGACCAGTTTTGACAACTGGAGATCGGAATAGTCGTAGTAGAAGCCGGCGAGATTGAGCCGCAACCGGTTGGAAAGACCGCGTACCTTCAGGCCCGCTTCATAGGCCCAGACCGATTCCGGTTTCACCGCAGGGTTCGACAGGATCACGCCCGTGCTCGTCGGGATCACCTGTGTACCGCCCAGATTGAACAGGCCCGCCTTGAAGCCCTTTGACACCGACGCGTAGAGTAAGGTCTGCGGGTTGACCTGGAAGTTCACGCCGAACTTCGGCGTGAACGAATTGAAGCGTGCCGAAACGCGGTTAGGGGCAGCAAAGGGCAGCTTCGGATTGTTGAGATCGGCCGGTGCCAGGAACGCCCCCGACCGGACGAAATCGGTGTAGAGATCGTCGTCCGTTTTCTTTTCCGTGCTGTACCGCGCGCCGACGATAAGAGTCAGGCGATCCGTGGCGTGGTACGAGCCCTGGCCGAAGACCGCGACACCGCGTGTCTTGAGGTTTCCGCCGGCGGCATAAGTGCCGACATAGGTTCCTGGAACATAAGGGAAGCCAAAAACAGCAGCGTTGGCTGGCGACCATTGCGTGCCGAACAGATCCTCTGCGAAGAAATAGGCGCCGGTCGTGACGTCAAACCGGTTCCCGGTGTAGTTGACGTTGAGTTCCTGCGAATAGGTATCCGACTTCTCGTTGGTGATCGCCCGTGCAATTGGTGCACTGGTCGAGTCGATATCGGCGTTCAAATAGACGTCGGTGTGGCGCCATGCGCTGACCGACCTAATCGAAAATGCACCGAGATCGAGTTTCGCGTCAACCACCACGCCGCCGGTTTTCCGGTCGTACCGCGTATCCATGTCGTTCGCGACGTTGTAGCTGCGCTGGAGGGCGACCCCGCCCAGAGCAACGCCCAACAGCGGCTGTCCGGTGACGCCGACTTCGCCGGTCAGACCGCGCGCGCCGATCAAGTTTGGCTGACTTGAGTTGTCCTTCTGCCGACCAATATCGCCGATGACGGTGATGGCGAGGTTGGGGGCAGGGCGCCAGAGCGCGGTCAAGCGCGCGCTGCGGCTCCTGACGTTGTTGACGTCGTTGCCGGTGACGATGTTTTTGCCATAGCCATCGCGGGTCTGGCTGAACACGGCCATACGAATGCCGAGCGTATCAGTAACGGGTCCGCCCACCGCACCCTCGGCGATCAGGTCGTTGTAATTGCCGTACGAGACCTGGCCGTAACCGGACCACGAATTGGTCGGCCGGTTGGTGTAGATGTTCACCGCGCCGCCGGTGGCGTTGCGGCCATACAGCGTTCCCTGCGGGCCGCGGAGAACTTCGACGCGGCTGACATCGTAGAAATTGCCGATCTGGGCGGCTGGGCGGGAAACGTACACATCGTTGAGGTTGTACGCGACACTGCCTTCGGCACCGGCGGCCGTGTTGCTGAAGCCGATCCCGCGGATGTTGAGTTTCGCCGAACCCAGAATTTCGCTGTAGTTGAAGCTCGGGATGCTCGTTGCGAGACTTGCAATCTGGATGATGCCGGCTTTGGCGAGCGATTCACCGGAAATCGCGGTGATTGCGATTGGCACCCGTTGCACGCTGGACTCGCGCTTGTCCGCGGTGACGATGATGTCGTCGCTGTTTCCTTGAACGGGCGCGAGGGAGGCCGCGGCTGTCGGCTCCGGTGCGGCCTGATCTAGTGCGGGCGCAGTCTGCGCTACGGATGGTACCGACCATAGCAGAACGGCGGACGACGCCGCGAGCAGCAGGTTCGTCCGGAAGTTGCAGGATATATAGGTCATAGCCTTCCCCCTCTTTAGTGTAGTCGGCTGCGCAGGACGCGCGGAGCCGAGAAAGCGTTCGCGCGTAAGCGTGCGAACCGTGGGGCAGGGTTGTCCTGATATTCGGGATCAACCTGCCGGTCGAATACGAAGTCCGTCGAGCCGCGCACGCTCTGGTCGTGCCGCCCGTCGCTTCCTCCTGCGGGAGTATGAAGGCCTGTCGGGATGGTGCGTTTGTTGCCGGCCTTTGCCGGTCGCTGGAAAATGACGGAACAGGCCACGGCACGCCGCTGCCGCAAGGTTTCCGAAATGCCTCCTCGTGCTCTCATTTCGCGCTCCACTCCCGACCTCTGGCCGTATCGACATCACGCCATTTCGGCTGTCTCGATTATTTGTAGGTGAAACATCTGTTGTAATGCGAACTATGTCAGGCCTGTTGAGTCGAGCGTCGAAAAGCTTTGAAAAGCCCGGACAACGATCAGATCGGTTCGGCCATTCGGGTGTAGAAGCTGTCCACTGCGGCTTGCGCGTTGAGCTTCATTCCTTCGTTCCTGCGAACGCATGCAGCGGCATCTTCCTGGCCACCGCGCTCACCGACCTTGCGCGACTCTTCCTGGACGAAAGTGCAGCGTTCGACTCGACGCTCGTAGAAGGCGGCAAGACAGGCGGGAATGTCGGTTGCCTGCCCCAGCATCTCTGCCAGGACGACCGCATCTTCCAGGGCCATGGCACCGCCTTGGCCCATGAACGGGGAGGAGGCGTGCGCGGCATCCCCGATTAACAGGGTGCGACCCTTGTTCCACGGCATCGGTAACCGCATCTCCTCGACTGCCGTATAGAGTACCTGTTCGGGGCGCTGGATCTCGGCGAGGAGGGGCGCGGCCGGCCCTTCGAACTCGCCGAATTTGGCCACCATTTCGGTGTGAAGCGTCGCGGGATCGTAGTAGCGATCCTTGGTCTCGTTCGCGGTGGCGAAAACATACAGCATATCATTGCTGATCGGCATGATGCCCAACCGTTTGCCAACGCCCATCATCATGATTTTATTGGTGATTGCTGCCGGCTTCCGGTGGATGCTGCGCCATACGCCAAAGCCGGAAAAACTGGGTTCAATCGCGCCGTAAAGCTTCGTTCTGGTGGCGGAACGGATGCCATCCGCGCCAATCACGGCGTCATAGCGACCGACGCTTCCGTCGGAAAATGCCACTGAAACGTGATCGCCAGCATCGTCGATCTGTTCGACGACGGTGCCGAGTCGAATCGGAACGCGATGCGACTCCAGCGCCGCTGCCAGAACGCGGTGCATTTCGGAGCGCTTGATGCCGAGGATCGGCGGGACATGACTGCCGCCGATGCGGGGATAGACGGTTGAGACAATCGATGTCCCATCGGCGTTGTAATACGGATTGACGCCGTCTTCGCTCGACCAGCCAGCGTCCAGAATGTCGGCAAGGACGCCGATGCGGTCCAGCGCCGCCAGCCCGTTGGCATAGACGAAAATGCCCGAGCTCGAGGGCTGCCACACCGCCTGTTTCTCGACCAGTGTGGGCTCGATGTTCTCGCGGGCAAGCGCGATTGCGAGCGCTGCCCCGGCAATGCCGCCGCCAATCACCAGGACGCTTTTAGTCGAATGCATAGATCCAAACTCCAACCTGTGGGTCATGTTCTCATTTAAACCACTTGCCTCACATATAAACAAGCGATAGATCGAAATCACCTCATCGATCGGGACGCCTGCGGTCAGCCGCTACTGCCAGGTCAACCTTGGTAGAACGTGCGCGCTCGCGTCTTCCCGCAGAAGCAAGGTTAGAAATGATCAACGTCGAGACTGAAATGAACCCCACGATAGAAGCACAGGCTGAGCAGGCTAGCGTGGGCGAGGTCATCGTGCGCCTGCTCGAACATTGGGGCGTGACCTACGCTTTTGGCGTGATCAGCATCCACAACATGCCCATTCTGGATCCGCTGGGCGTGCGCGACAATATCCGCTTTGTGGCGGCGCGCGGGGAAGCGGGCGGCTTGAACATGGCGGATGCCTATGCGCGGGTGTCGGGCTCGCTGGGCGTGGCGTTCACCAGCACTGGCACCGCGGCAGGCAATGCGGCCGGCGCCATGGTCGAAGCCTTGACTGCCGGATCGCCGGTAATGCACATCACAGGCCAGGTCGAACTCGAGCATCTCGACCGGGACCGTGCCTATATTCACGAAGCGCCGCGCCAGTTGGAAATGCTGCAAGCGATTTCCAAGGCGGCATTCCGGATCAGCTCGCCAGACGAACTGGTGGCGACGATGGTGGAAGCCGCGACGGTCGCGCTTTCCGCGCCGACCGGCCCGGTCAGCATCGAGATTCCGGTGGACGTGCAGGCGGCATTGATGTCGGTTCCCGCCGTCCTGCCCGAAATCGAACGGCGCGTGCTGCCGACCGCGCAGAGCGATATCGATGCGCTGGCGGCCATGCTGCGTGCAGCCCGGCGCCCGATGGTGCTGCTGGGCGGTGGTGCGCGTGGGGCGGAAGCCGAAGCGACGCAGCTCGCCGATTTGGGTGTGCCGATCGTCACGTCGACCAACGGCCGGGGCATCGTGCCTGAAATGCATCCGTTGTCGCTGGGCGCGTTCAATTGCACTCCGCAGATCCAGGCTCTGTATGAAGAGGCGGACTTGCTGATCGTCGCAGGATCGCGGCTCCGCGGCAACGAAACCTGGACCTACAAGCTGCGCCTGCCGGCGCGTGTCGCAGTGATCGATTGCGATGTAACGGCTGATGGTCGCACCTATAGCAACGACCTGTTCGTACACGGCGATGTGCGCACTGCGCTGGCTGGGCTGGTCGACGCGGCGGCGGAAGGGCTGGAAATCGAACCCGCGTTCGTCGCCAAGATCACCGCCGCGCGCGAAGCCATGCCGGCGAACCTGCGCGCCGGCCTGGGCGACTATGCCGAATTGGTCGATGCCGTGCAGGCGGCCATCCCCGCCGAGGCGGCATGGGTGCGCGACGTCACCATTTCGAATAGCACCTGGGGGAACCGCTATCTTCGCGTCGGCCACTCGCGCGCCGGCGTTCACGCAGTGGGCGGCGGCATCGGCCAGGGATTGCCGATGGCGATCGGTGCGGCGTTGGCTTCTCCGGCGGGCGCGTTCGCGTTGTCCGGCGATGGCGGTCTCAGCCTGTGTCTGGGTGAATTGATGACGCTGGCGCAAGAGCAGCCGGACGTGACGCTGATCCTGATGAACGACCTGGGATATGGCGTGATCCGCAATATCCAGGACGTGGAGTATGGCGCGCGCAAGTTGTTCTCCAACATCCTGATCCCCGACTTCGGCGCACTCGCCGTCGCTATGGGGTTGCGGCATGAGAAGGTTAGCGACGTGGGCGACGTGGCCGCTGCGCTGGCGCGGGCACGGTCCAAGCCCGGCGCGGCTATCATTGAAGTCGATATGGTGGCGATCGGGCCGTATCCCGTGCGCTTCGCAGGCCCTCCCAAGCTGGCGAAGTGACCATGTCGGCCCGTCCCCCCCTTGGCATCGGTTTCATTGGTGACGGTGGCATTGCGCATTCGGTTCGCGAAGCGCTGACCGCATGCGGCGATGTGCCGTATCGTACTGTGGCGATCCTGACGCGACCGTTCGTGCTGGATGGCGATCGCCCGATCGTGGAGGATGTGGCAGCGCTGGTTGCTGCCCGACCGGACATCGTGGTGGAATGCGCCGGTCACAGCGCCGTGTCCGAATTTGGCGAGGCGGTCCTGCGCGCGGGGATTCCACTGATGGTCGTTTCCATCGGATCGCTTGCCGACGATGCGTTGCTGGCACGGTTGCGCACCGCGGCGGACGATGGCGGCAGCCGGGTCATTCTTGCCGCGGGGGCGATGGCCGGGATCGACGCGCTGGCCGCGGCACGGCTGGGGGGGCTGTCGCGTGTACGGTATATCGGACGCAAACCGCCGATGGCCTGGGCTGGAACCCCGGCCGAGGAACTGGTGGACTTGTCGAACCTGCAGGCGCCGGCCACGTTTTACGTCGGCAATGCGCGGCAGGCGGCGCTAAAATACCCGAAGAATTCCAACGTGGCGGCGACGATCGCGTTGGCCGGGATCGGTTTCGATCAGACCGAGGTCGAACTCGTGGCCGATCCGAATGTAGCCAAGAACGTCCACGAGCTGATGTTCGAGGGCGGCGATGGCCGCTTCGAGATCAGCATTTGCGGGGAACCCTCGCGAGCCAATCCAAAGACTTCGGCGCTGACGGCGCACAGCATCGCTCGACTGCTTTCGGGCATGGCTTCCCCCATCGTCATCTGATCGGAAACGGGCATGGACTTCACGAAGATCTTCGTCGGCGGCGATTGGCGCACCGGCCGGGGCGGCTTGGTCGATAGCATCAATCCCGCCGATGGCAGCGTTGTCACCCGTTATGGTACCGCCGGCGTGGACGACGTGAAGGACGCGGTCGCCGCAGGTCAGCGCGCTGTCGCCGATCCCGAATGGCGCGCAATGTTGCCCCACCAGCGTGCCCGCATCCTTACCCGGATTGGCGACGCGATCGAGGCCGATGTCGACACGATTTCCGTATTGCAGACGGCCGATACCGGAAAGTCGCGCGCCGAAACGCGGGCGCTGGCGCTCTCCGCTGCAAGCACGTTCCGCTACTTCGCCGCAGCGCTGGAAACCATGGACGAAAGCCTGACCAGCCCGCGCGGACGCTATTTGACGCTGTCCTTGCACGAACCAATCGGCGTGATCGGCGCGATCACGCCGTGGAACTCGCCGATTGCCAGTGACGCGCAAAAGATCGCGCCCGCGCTCGCTGCGGGCAATGCGGTGGTGCTGAAGCCAGCGGAATGGACGTCGCTTGTGTCGCTTCATCTGGCAGGCATTATCGCCGCCCAAGGGCTGCCCAAGGGGTTGCTGTCGGTGTTGCCGGGGCCGGGGCGCATCATCGGAGAAGCGATCGTCCGCCACCCCGGAGTGGGCAAGATCCTGTTTACTGGAGGTACCGCCACCGGTCGTCGTATCGCCGCTGCTGCTGCCGAAAAGCTGATGCCGGTTTCGCTCGAGTTGGGCGGCAAATCGCCGACGATTGTACTGCCCGATGCGGACATCGACCAGGCGATCGCCGGCATTCTGTTTGGGATCTTCAGCTCATCCGGCCAATCCTGCATCGCCGGGTCTCGCCTGTTTGTCGCACGATCGCTTTATGACGCGTTCGTGCCGCGCCTCGTTGAACGGACCAAGGCGCTGCGAGTTGGGCCGGGTACCGCGCCGGATACGCAGGTCGCACCGCTCGTCTCCACCCTTCACCGCGACACCGTCGCAGACTTTGTCGAGCGCGCTTTGGCGGACGGGGCAACGTTGCTGTGCGGCGGCGGTCGACCGGAAGGCGCGCTGTATGACAATGGCGCCTATTATCTCCCGACAATCCTGGCTGGCGTCACCAACGACGCCGCGATCTGTCGCGAGGAAGTGTTCGGGCCGGTACTGGTGATAATGCCGTTCGACGACGAGGCCGACCTCATCGCCCAGGCGAATGACAGTGTTTATGGTCTGGCCGCTGGGATCTGGACCCAGAACTTTCCCCGCGCCTATGCGCTCGCCCGGCAGTTGGAAGTCGGGACGGTGTGGATCAACACGTATAAGCAATTCAGCATTTCGACGCCGTTTGGTGGCTGGAAAGACAGCGGTCTTGGTCGCGAAAAGGGGCGGGACGGGATCCGGGCCCACATGCAGCAAAAAAGCGTCTATGTCGGGTTGGATCCTTCGCCTTTGCCTTGGGCGTGAACCAATTGTGGTTTGCTGGCGCATCGGTATAGGCTGGACTGAAGGATAAGAGGGCTCCCGATGTCTGACGAAGAACAACCCGATGCGCTGGATGAGCGGTACATCGTGCCCGGCCTGGCGCGCGGGCTGCAGATGCTGCAGTCGTTCACTCGCGATCGGCAGGAGCAAACTATCGCCGAGATGGCGCGGCATGCCAGCGTCACCCGTTCGAGCGCGTTTCGGATCGTTTACACGCTGGAGGCCTGCGGTTTTCTGCGGCGCGGACAGGATTCTCGGCGGTATCAACTCGGGTCGCGCGTGTTGGAGTTGGGGTACAGTTTCCTGGCGGGCAAGGACCTTATCGAAGTCGCCACGCCGATCCTCCGGAAGTTGCGCGATGACACGCAGACCTCCACCCATCTTGCCGTGCGCGAAGGTTGGGAAGTCGTCTATGTCGCCCGGTTCCAGGGAAACACGTCGCTGATCAGCGCAATGACGGTGGGCACCCGGCTGCCTGCCCATGCCACGGCACCGGGCCGCGTGTTGTTGACCGGCCTGCCGCTGTCCGAGGTCGTGGCGCTGTACGAATCCTATAATTTCCAGACGTTCACGCCGGAGACGCCGGACAGCATCGGTGCTCTGGTTGATCTGGTCGAACGCGCCCGGCGCGAAACCAGCGTGGTCAGCTGGGGCTTCTTTGACCGCGACGTGGCGAGCGTTGCCGCGCCCGTGTTTGGGGCCAGCGGCAAGCTGGAAGCGGCAATTTCGGTAAGCTGCCCGATCACCACCTATGACCGGGAAAACTTTTCTACCACCGTGCGCAGTGCGGTTGAAGCCGCGGCTGCAGAGATCTCGCGCGGCATGGGCTATCGCAAGATGGAGGCGGCCTGAGGGTCAGCCCTCGTCAACGGCGGCTTTGAGCTTGGTCAAGAACGCTAGCATCGATGCGGCGGGATCCTCGCCCTTTTCGTGGAGCACGGTGATTCCCCATTGTTCCAGCACCGCATCCTGCACAGGATCTTCCTTGGCGGTGAACACGAAGGACGAGGGGCGATCGCGTTCGCGGCCTGAATCCCGCCAGGTCTGCCACATGCGATACAGGGTCAGCCGGATGTTCAGGTCCGACATGCTGTAACCGACGAAGATCAGCGTGCGACCGAGCGCATCGGCCTTGAACTTGGTATCGAGCGGTGTCTCGAATGCGAGCCGCTTAAAATAGTCGGTCTCGGCGATGACCAGCGATTCATCGTCATCGAAATCGCCGTGGAATTTGACGATCTGCGGCTGGCCGACATCGGCGTTGACGATGTCGCTGGTGTTGGCGACCTTCGCGAACGGCTTGCCGTGGATCTGATACGCGATTTCCAGATTATTGTCGTAATTGGTCGTGTAGATGATCGGGAAATCGAGCTGGACGATGAGTTCGTGGATACGCGATTCCGCTACACGGTCAGCCGATACGCTCCAGGTGCGGTCCATCCAGCTGCGCAATGGGCCGATGCTCCCGTGCTGTAGCCGGTAATATTCGGCCAGCGTTTGATAACTCCAGTTGCCCGGCTGGTCCATCAGTCCGAGTTCGCTGCGCATGTGATCGATCAACTCAGCCCAGGAGGGCAGGCCGACGCTCATCGACACGCCTGCGCCCGCGAACAGGATCGCGCGTCGATCGCGAACGGCGTTGGCGAGCTTTGCGAGCGACGTCATGCGGCGCGGATCAAAAACGAGCCGAGGCTGAACATGCCCGGCACGATCCGACCATCCTGTGGGTTCGTCAACCCCGTAGGACGGGTGTTTAGGGGCGGGTTTAGGCAAGAGGTAGATGTCACCGCATCGGCCCGGGCGGCAAGGATCAGCTCGGTCATAAGGATCACGAAGGCTTCCCATTTCGTAGAAGTCATGTGCGCGGCGACAGTGCGGCAAAGCCCTATGCCAGCCTTGGGGGGCATAGGGCTCTGCGAGGCAGGCGAGACTTGGTCCGGTCAGGCGGTCTCGTCGGACAGGAAGGTTTCAACCAGTCGGTTAAACTCGTCAGCGCGCTCGACCTGCGCCCAATGCCCGCATTGCGAAAAGACGTGCAGATCCGCGTTCGGCATAAGACGCAACAGGATTAACGCCGTATCCCACGGTACTACCCGGTCGTCGCGGCCGTAGATAAGCAGCGTCTTGTGGGGGATGTCGCCGGCACGGCGCCACAACGTCCGCATCCAATCCAGGTTCGGCTTCGAATGCACCAGCAGTTCGCGTGCGACGGAAGCCTCGAAGCGGCGTTCGACCATTTCCGGCGTGATCCGGTCCTGGTCGAACACCATGCCGCGCAGGATGCGTTCCAGTTTTTCCTTGGTTGGTTCGTCCTTGTAAAACTCCGTCATGTTCCGCGCGCCTTCGGTCGGAAGCGGCGAGAACATTGGCAGCGATCCCGCCGTTCCCATCAAGATCAGGCGATCGACGATTTCCGGCCGCGCCAGCGCGACTTCGATGGAGACGCTGCCGCCCACGGAATTGCCGAGGAAATGCGCGGATGGAATCCCCATCGCGTCGAGCATGTCGATGATGACGGTCGCGTACCAGGCGACGTCCATATAACCGTTGGCCGGTTTGCCGGATTTGCCACAATGCGGCAGGTCGATCGCCAGGACGCGATATTTCTCCGCATAAACAGGCAGATTGGAACCGAAATTGCCCCATGCTGAAGCGCCGGGCGCGGTGCCGTGCAGTAGAACCAGCACCGGGCCCGATCCCGCTTCGTGATAGTGCATCGTGGTGCCCTGCACCTCGATCGTGCGGGACGTGCTTTCAGCCGTATGGGTTGAGACCGTCATGGTGTTCTCTTTTCGTCGAAAGGGGTAGGGGGCGGATCAATGGCGCGCGGGCGGATTGAACTTGTGACCCCAGACGCTCGGTTCCGTGTGGTGCGTGACGTGCCACGTCTCATCGTCCACGCTGAGGCTGCCCCAGCCGAACTCGATCGCCCATCCTGACGGTGTGAGCACGTAGAAGGAAACGACGTTGTCGTTGGAGTGACGACCCAGATCCATCAGGATATGCGCGCCCGCCTTCTTTGCACGATCCAGGGCAAAGCCGACTGCGTCGAGCGTGGTCACCTCAAGCATCAAATGGTTGAAGCGGCGCGGCAGGGGCCAGTTGCCGAGGGCCAGCGAATGGTGGCGGCTGTTGACGTGGAAGAAGGTTAGGTGTGCGATGCGATCCGGCAGGGCCAGATCGTTATAATCGCTGATCTTGAAGTCCAGCGTCTTCTGGTAGAACTTGACCTGAGCGTCATAGTCGTCGGTCCCCAGCACGATATGGCCAAGGCCCTGCTCACCGGTCAGGAAGCCGACGCTTTTGGGCGACTGGAACGGATCGTGCCGAACTTCTGTCGCACCGTAAAAGGCCTCGACGCGGTTGCCGTCGGCATCCTTGAAATGGAAGAACGACAGGACGCGCCGCTCCTTGGCTTCTTCAGGCGTGCCGTCGGTGACGGCGACGCCCGACGCCTGCAGGCTTTCACGCAGCGACTGAAGATCCTCGAGCTTGGTGGTTTCCCAGCCGGCGTAGAGAATGTCTTCGCTCGGCCCCGGCTTGAGAAAGATGCGGGCCTGATAGCTGTCGTTGCGCAGTACCAGCGTGCCATCGGCCAGCTCTTCGCCGATCTGGAGACCGAGGATCTCCGTCGCGAAATGCTTCCATTCATCAAATTTGACGGTTTCGAACGCCAGGTAACCTAGGGTGCGGATCTGTGACAATGGTGCTCTCCTGTGATCGAGGGGAATGGGGTGTTGGCGGAACTCAGGGATCGAACCGCTTCGCCAAGCCATGACCCCCCGCGACGGCGGCGAGGCCTCGCACGCCGATTCCGCCGTCGACATGAATGACCGTCCCTGTCGCTGCGGCGCCATCGCGACGCGAGGCGAGCAGCAAATAGGGGCCGACATATTCGCTGACGTCGGGAAGTCGGGCGAGTGGCACGCCGACCTCCAGCCAATCCGCCAGCGGGAATGCGTCGATGGACTTGTCCGACTGGCCCAGCGCGGCGGGGCCGCGCAGGTTGGTAGAGATGGCGCCCGGGGCGACTGCATTGACGCGGACAAATGGCGCCAGTTCGTGCGCCGCCTGGCGCATCAGACAGAGATTGGCGTGTTTGGTTGCAGTGTAGATGGTCCCACCGCCGCCGGGATAGAAAGCGGCGTTGCTCAGCGTCATGACGACGCTGCCGCGGCTGCGCACCAATGCCGGGATGGCGGCCTTCAGCGCGAAGAAATAGCCCTTGGTGTTGATCGCGAAGAGCTCATCGAACGCCTGTTCGAGCACGTCATCGGCGATATCGACCAGCGCGGCATTATAATCCCAGATGCCGGCGTTCGCGATCAGGCAGTCGAGCTTACCGAAGCGTTCGCAGGCAAGGTCCACCGCCGCCTGGTTTGCCGCCAGGCTGCGCACGTCGCCGGTGATCGTCGCAACCCGATCGCCTGCCAGCGCGTTAAGCGCTTCTGCGTTCATATCGAGGAGGGTCACCGATGCGCCTTCCTCGAGGAAACGCGCGGCGATCGCGCGGCCGAGGCCCGAGGCACCGCCGGTGATGAGGACAGATTGACCGTCAAGCTGCGCCACGAACACGTTCCTTACCTAGTTTATGCAGATCCTGCGTGGGGTCGCTCAGCACGTCGTGCGATGGCGTTACGCCGCGTTCGATAAGCCTCATGGCGCCGCGAACATCGTTCGCGCGGTTGAGCGTAACGGCAGCGACCAGCGCGCCGTCGCGGAGGTGGAACACGGTGGCGCTTCCCGAAGCCGGATCGCCACGCAGCACCGCTTCGTCGCCCGGGCGCGCAAGGCCGCAGCCTTCGAGGTGATGCGTATATTGATCCGTCCAGAACCACGGGAGCTCGTGATAGGGCTCG
The DNA here is from genome assembly GCF_029623395.1 of Sphingomonas echinoides. GTDB lineage: Bacteria > Pseudomonadota > Alphaproteobacteria > Sphingomonadales > Sphingomonadaceae > Sphingomonas > Sphingomonas echinoides_A. The sequence goes on along the minus strand of NZ_JAPYKK010000004.1, from coordinate 136,799 downwards.
CCACGGCCAAGCATCGCGCGGGCTGCTGCGGCGCCCTGTTGCTGGGCGTTACGCCAATGCTCCAGCCGACCAGCGACTGGCATATAGCGCGACTGATGCCGCGCCACGTCGCCGGCAGCATAGACCCCCGGCACCGACGTGGCGCAAAACGGATCGACCAGAATGCCGTTGTCGACGGCCAGTCCGGCGGCTTCCGCAAGCGCGGTTTCCGGCACGATGCCGATCCCGACGACCACGATGTCCACCGCGATCTGGCGGCCGTCGTGCAACTCCACCGCTTCGACCGCAGTATCGCCATGCAGGCGGACCACGGCTGCGTTGCTGTGGATGCGGACACCATGGCCGCGGTGCACCGCCATCATCGCGTCGGCCAGGGGTGCCGGCAGGACGCGTGCAAGGCAGCGATCTTCCGCCTCGATCCAGTCGACTTCGCACCCCGCCTGAGCAGCGCTCGCCGCCACTTCCGCGCCGATCAATCCGCCACCGATCACCGCAACGCGCATGCCGGGCCGTAGTCCGGTATGGATGGCCAGGCCATCGCGCGCGTTGCGGACATAATGCAGCCCGTCCAATTCTGCGCCCGGCACGGGCAGATGTCGGGGCTTGCCGCCGGTTGCCACCAGGAGCCGGTCGAACGTGATGGACTCGTCTTCGCCGAGCAGCACGCGCCCGCCGGTCAGATCGATTGCGGTCACCGTAACGCCGAGACGCAGATCGATCCGAAGCTCGGCATAGCGATCCGCCGTCAGGATCGGCGGGACCGTCCCAGCCAGCAGCAGTTCCTTCGACACCGCCGGCCGATCATAGGGCAGCTGTTCTTCCGCACCGATCAGGACGATGTCGCCGATATGCCCTTCATCTCGCAAAGTCATGGCGGCCGCCACGCCGGCCGCACTGGCCCCGATGATGACAATGGTGCCGATCATGTGTCTGTCCCATCGGGCACACCGACCAGGATGCGACCGTCGTCGACGCGCACGGGATAGGTCGTGAGCGGAATGGTCGCGGGCAGGGTGCGCGCCTTGCCGGTGCGGATGCAGAAGGTGCCCGCATGCAGCGGGCATTCGATCCGCCCGTCTTCAACAAACCCTTCCGCCAACGAAGCCACTGCATGGGTGCAGATGTCCTGCGTCGCAAAATACCCGTCCTCCAGCCGATACACGGCGATCGGACCCGCTGCAGATTCGATGCGCATCACATCGTCGATCGCGAGATCATCGCCCCCGGTAACTTCCAGCCACTGCATGTCGATCACGTCCGCACCGCGATCAAAAGAACAGCACGAGGTTGTTGGACGCGATGACCGACTGGTCCCCCGTCACCAACCGTCCGGCGATCCGCCAGCCATCCCCCGTGAGCCGCAGCACATCATTGCGCCGGCCGGAGAACAGCGACGGCGGTTCATCCATCCGTGAGATGTAGACGAGGAACGCCGACGTCACCTTGATCTCGTCCGGCTGGTCGCCGGCGGCGATCTGGACGTTGGAAATCATGTGCCGCGCGCGGGCGCGGGGGTCATCGGACCAAGCGGTGCCGGACAGCAGGCGCTTTACCCGCGTTGCCATCCGCTTCTTGTTGTCGTCGAAGATCATGATCTCGTCGCCCGACTTGAAGCGACGTTCGTCGCGCCGGGTACGATCGATCCGCAGCGGCATCTGATACACGATGTCTTCCGCCATCAGGTCGAGCCAGTCGTTATACTGGCGATCATCCAGAATGCAGGCTTCGTGATAATAGAACTGCTCGATTTCCCATTGCAGGCGCAGCGGATCACTTTCGATGTCGATCGGCGCATCCAGCGCTACGGCGGCTTCAGCGGACATTTGCGAGAACCTCCTGCTTTGTGGCGCCGGCTTCCAGCGCTTCGTTCGGCTTCGTCACCAACTCCAGCCAGCGGGCGTAGAAGTTGCGGGCCGATACTTCCGTCAAATCCGGGCCGGTGAGACCCGGCCAGTCGTCGTACGACTGATAGCCGCCCATCTGCATGTTCAGTTCGGACGTGCGCGCGATCGCCCCGCTCAGCGGCCGCTGGATATCCACCCAGTTGGCGCTATCGTCCTGCTCGAAGATGCCAGCGGGACCGAACGTCATCGCCGTCACTTTGCTGCGCAGTTCGACGACTTCCTCGGGCGAGTTGCGATCGTACAGAACCCAGGCCCAGATCTCCATCTCGTTGGGGCCGCGCGGAATCCACACATTGATGCGGCGATTGGCGTGCAGATAGCCGAAAGTCGGGAAGAAGTTGCAGTAGACCGGGTAGAAATCGGCCCATTGTTGACCGAATTTGGCGGCGACGCCGGGCTGTTCGATCTGGGTGATATAGTCCGCACCGATCTGACCGGTTGTCGTCATCAACTGCGCAACGAACGCCTCCTGGCCCGCTAGGAAACCGCCGCCATGCCCCTCGACGCTGGTGAAAATACGGCCTGGCTCCCCATCGAAGGGCGGGGCTTCGCCTTCGATCAGGGCTGTGATCGCGGACGAGTGAGAGGTCATGAAGTGAAAATTGTCGCTGGTCAGCTGTTCGGCGCCCAGCTTCCAATTGCACTGCACCCGCCATTTATACACACCGCCATACGCTGCCATGCCGCCTTCGGTTCGACCGAAGTTAAGGTCGAAATACAGCGCAGCGTCACCAAGCGAGGTGCGGAAGTCCGGCGCGTTTTCGTCCCAGTTGCCAAAGACAAGCCCGTGATGGACCTCGACCTGCGGCACACGGCGCGCGCTCCATTTCTTGCGATCGAGCGGTTCCTTGTACGAGAATTCTTCCCGTGGAACGTTGGTGAGGGTGCCGGCCGTGTCGTACGTCCAACCATGATAGGTGCAGGTGAAATTGCGGGTGTTGCCGGATTCCCCGCGACACAGCGTGGCGCCGCGGTGGCGGCACTGGTTGAGAAAGGCCGCGATCGTGCCGTCCGCCTGGCGGACGACGATTACGGGATCTTCGCCCATATAAGCGACGAAATAGTCGCCGCTGTTCGGAATCTGCGAGTCCGGGCAAAGCATGATCCAGCTCCGCGCGAAGATTCGTTCGAGCTCGAGCTGATAGATTTCGGGATCCGAGTAGACCGAGGCGTGGATTACGCCGGCATCCGGCTGGACGAGGTTTCGGATCTTTTCCTCAAGATCGATTGATCGTCCACTAACCTTCTCGCGATCCATCCTATCTCTCCCGACTGATGTTCGAACGCGGCAGAATTCTATCGCCGCAAGCGCTTGCTCGCTTGGGCGGTGTTCCGGTCTGCCTGCGGCATCTTTTGGCGCGATGATCGGCCAACCCAGGTAGCCTATGCTGATCCAGGGTCTTCGTCATTGATCGTTCGTTTGCTCTTTTTTACCGAGCGTTTTGGTGCGATCGTGCTGCGGAGCCGTCACAACTGAAACAGAGTTACGCAGTTATGCCGATGGCGCTAACAAAGAACCGGTTCGCTGAGAACCCGACGAATTACCGACCGGAGATGCCGATCGACGATCTGTTGCGCATGATCCGGTTGACCGGCGTGCTGCAGGTGCCGTCGATCATGACGGAACCCTGGGGCCTGGCGTGCCCGCGACAGGACGATTCTGTCACGCTACATTTGATCATGAGCGGCCACTGTCTCGCTTATCTCGATGACAAGAAGGATCCGGTCCGCCTGAACGAAGGCGATGCGCTACTGGCCGTACCGCCGCTGGCATACACGATGGCGGACAGCGTCACGACGGAACCCGTCGCGCTCACCGACGTGATGCTCGCACAGATGGACGAAGCCGACTCGCCCGATGCTTTCCTGGCCAGTCTGTTTACGACATGGACGCGGCATGGCGGGGACGGACGTTCCGCGCAGCTGCTGACGCTGCGCATGTATCTGGATCGCCGCTTTCCATCGGCTGTGTTGCGCAATCTGCCGCGCTTGTTGCGCCTTCCGGGCTTCATCGGACGCAGGACTCCGTTCGTGCAGGACATTACGACGCAAATCGGAGAACTCGGACGCCAAGGGTTCATGGGCCATTCGATCGCGACCCGGCTTGCAGAAGGCGTGTTGGCGGCTTGCATCAAGGACCATTTCGACCACGCGTTTAGCGGGATCGATGTGAAACGCGGGCTCAATGACCCGCTGATTTCGCGCATCCTGCACGCCATTTACGAAGATCCCGCGCAGGATTGGAGCATCGCGACGCTGGCGGAGCGCGCCTGTATGTCACGTTCGGCGTTCATTTCGCGCTTCACGCGCGTCACCGGCCAGACGCCGAACGGGTTTGTAACATCGGTGCGGATGATGCGTGCGACCGAGATGTTGGAACAGACCGCAATCCCGCTTGCGCAGATCGCGATCGACACGGGATACGGATCGGAAGCGGCTTTTTCGCGCGCATTCCACCGCTGGACCGGCAGAACGCCTGGCACTTTTCGTCGTCGCGGTAAGGACGAGGACGACTCCCCCGCTACGTGAAGGGATTGATTCGCGTTAAACAACAATGTGCGCGGCTGACGAAGTTCCATTCGCCAAGCGCGCGCCTTTTAGGAACATCTCACAATTTGGGAAGACAGGTGCCTCCCAAATTGCATGACCGTGTGGCGCTGGTTAGCTCTTACCCGAAGGGGAGACGTTCATGTCTTCCTGCTCGATCCCGAAAAGGCGAGCGTGGGATATGACGTCGATAACGTGCGCGATCCGGTTCGAACTCGGGCGGCGGCGCATGGTGGATAGCCGGAAGAGAAGACCGTGGCACTCGATCTCGTCGGTGCCGAACGCGCCAACGCAACGCCCGCCTGAGCGGGCCAACCTAAAAATGGATTTCGGCCATGGTTGAGTACGCCAACACCGCGCGCCCGCAACGTTCAGCAACGGGTGGAGGTGCACGCCACGCCGTAGTGCTGATCGCTGCCAGCCTGATGCCGGTGCTGGCGATTCTCTCGCTGGTCCCGGTGCTACCGGCGTTGACCCGGGAATTCGCGGCGACGCCGGGAGCGCTGTATCTAGTGCCGGTTGCGTTGACACTGCCGGCCCTGTGTATTGCCCTGTTCTCGCCAGCCGCCGGATGGTTGGCGGATCGTATCGGGCGGAAACGTCTGCTCGTCGGCGCTTTGGCGCTGTATGGCGTCTGTGGCGTGGCGCCGTTGTTCCTGCACAGCATTACCGCGCTGCTGGTCACGCGCTTCGGTGTCGGCGTGTTCGAAGCAACGGTAATGACGCTCGCCTTCACGCTGCTGGGTGATTATTACGAAGGGGAGGCACGCCGACGTTGGTACGCGATCCAAGTCTTGTGCAGCAGCTTGTGTGCGATCGTGGCAGTGGCGCTGGGCGGACTGATGGGCCAGCTGCTCGGGCCGCGCGGCCCATTCTGCCTCTACTTCATCGCGCTTCCCGTCGCATTGGCGTGCGCGCTGATCCTGTTCGAACCGCTCCGTCGTCACGTCGCCAAGGCCGCGGGCTTCCCGATGACACGCAGCTTTGCATCGCTGCTCGGACTTACCGTCCTTGCCGGTCTGTTGTTCTACGCCGTCCAACTCGGCCTCGGCCAGATCTTGGAAGGCGTGGGCGTATCCGCGCCATCCAAAATCGGGCTGATCGGCGCTACCGACGGGGTGGCGATCGCGCTGGGTTCGCTCCTGTTCAAGCGCTACGCCAAAATCGGCACGCCACGCATGCTGATGGCGGGGTTCGGCAGCGCCGCGATCGGCTACGCCATAATCGGGCTGTCGCACACCCCGGCGGTGGTGGTTGCGGCATCGATCGTCACCTGTTTTGGCGGCGGCATCCTGCTCCCGACTCTGCTGACCGCGGCGATGAGCACGCTAAGCGACGAGAATCGCGGACGTGGCACGGGCATGTGGCTCAGCGCATTCTATTTGGCGCAATTTATCACGCCGCTGCTGATGATCGCGTTGGCGAACCTTTTTGGCGGAAATAATCAAGCTCTGCTCTTCATGGGCCTGTTGGGGGGCGCGCTTGCGGTTTCGATGGGGGCCTGGATCGCGCGGCCAAGGTCGGCGGTGCCAGCCTGATCGCGTCGATTTCTCTACCCGAGTGCATGCGCGTCGCGCCCAGATTGTGCTGGTCATCGGCCCGAACGGCCTGACGATGGGGAAGTCCTAGAGCTACCCCGACGCCATTACGAACGCGCTACCGGACCATCTCGGAACCGGTGCGACAGAGCGAACTTTGCGCACGCGTCATGACGTGAAACGAAAAATCTCGTCTCAGATATTCTGCTGATCCTTGGTCACCGACGGTTTGATGGCACTCTTCACGCACCGCGATCCTCTCTGCCTTCTGACGCACGCGGACCAGTCGCTCGCGGAACGCAACTGCAGCAACGGTTATAGAGCCCGGACTTACACTTCGTGTTGTTCACATATGAAGCATATTTCTCGATTTAGAACAAATTTGCTCTACAAACGCTGATAACAGCAGCCTATCGTTGACGGGCTGATCTATTGAGCGTTATGATCTCCTTATATCGGAACAATGGATTGTAGGTGAACTGTGGCTCTGTTGCACAATCCCTATCTTCGCGCAGATTTGCGATCGGAAACCAAAGGGTCCGAGGCCACGGTGGAAGATCCGCGCACGGTTCAGAACATCCGGACTCAAACGGCTGGCGGCCCGCTTGATCCTTTCGAAGATCGACTTGCCTACGAACTCATGACGGTGTTTGGGGCGGGGGCAGAGGAAATTGACGATGTCGTTGCCGCGCTGAACGCCGCAGGCAGCCGCGATCAGTCAGGCGCCGCATGGGACGAAGCCAGCTTTCGCGCCCAGATGGACGCCTCGAGCGCGGCGCTGTTCGCCGTTGAGAAAAGGGATGCGCAGTGACCGTCTCTGTGGAAGAATGCGAACGTCGCGCGAACAGCGGCTTGCTGAACCGGTGGTATCCCGTCGTGGCCAGCTGGCGCCTAGCGAACGCGCCAATCGGCATCACCCGGTTGGGCGAACGGATCGCGATATGGCGTGACCACAAAGGCCAAGTGCATGCGGTGGAGGATCGTTGCCCGCATCGCGGCGCACGGCTTTCGTTAGGGTGGAGCAAGGACGATCGGATCGCCTGCTGGTATCACGGTGTGGAAGTTGACGCCGGCGGGCATATGGCAGCGGTTCCGGCGATCGGCCGGTGCGAAGCCGAAAAACGCGCCCGCAACAAGGCGTATCCGGCGGTCGAACGGGCCGGGGCGATCTTTCTGTGGTTCGGTTCACCTGGTGTCGAACCCACGCCGCTCGTGCTTCCGGAAGAGCTGGAAGGTGGCGAATGGGGATCAATCCTGTGTGTCGCCCACTGGAAGTGTAATTATCGCTATGCGTTGGAAAACGTGTTGGACCCGATGCACGGCATTTATCTGCACGCCGCTTCCCACTCGATGGCCGAAGGCGAAAAAATGGCGACGCTTCGCCAGCGCGAGACCGAAACCGGCTTCGTGTTCGAAAAGGTTGGCCAGACCGGAGTCAATTTCGACTGGGTGGAACTCGCCGATACCGGTGCGTTTTGGCAGCGACTGACGATCCCGTATCGCAAGAATGCGGGGCCGGGTGGTCCGTTTGGCATCATCGGGATGGTAACGCCCGTCGACGATACCAACTGCCTCGTCTTCTTCTGGCGGTGCCGCAAGGTAGACGGCTGGAAGCGCGATGCCTGGCGCTTTCTGTACCGCGCTCGGCTTGAACAGTTGCATTGGCACGTGCTGGAGCAGGATCGTGTCATCCTGGAATCCATGCTCGACACAGCGCGGGACGACGAGGCGTTGTACGCCCATGACGCCGGACTGGTGCGCCTGCGCCGGATGTTTCTAAAGACAGCGCAGGACCAGATCGAGGCGGAAACGCGCGTCAGTCAGCCTCAGGCGGCGGTTTGACATGAGCGTTCCCGCCCTTGAGCGCGGCATCGCAATCCTGCGGCTGTTCCGCCGCGATCGGACGACGATCGCAGCGAGCGAGATCGCGGCAGAACTTGGACTTGCGCGCTCCAGCCTGCACGCGCTGCTGGCTGCGCTGACTCAGCTTGGGTTGTTGCGGCGGCTGTCGAGCGGGCATTTTGCTCTGGATGCGGGCGTACTGGCGATAGGGTTCGAATATCTGGGGTCGCTGCCGATTACGGAATTGGCGGCAGGGGTGCTGGAACGGCTGCGCGACGAGACTGGTTGGTCGACCCATCTGGCCATCCTGCAGGGGCGATCGATCCTGTATCTCAGCCGCTTTGGCAGCCGTCATGTGCTGACTCGCAACGTCACGGTGGGCAGCTTGCTCCCAGCTCACACGACTGCGCTGGGGCGGGTGATGTTGTGCGATCTTGAGCCGGAGGTGCTGCGTACGATGTACGCTGACGATCTGTTGGGCGGGGCAAAGGCGTTCGCGCAGTTTGCCGCCAGACTGCGCGACGACCGTGCGCGCGGCTTTGTTGCAGGGCCTGGCTATCACGAACCTGGTATTCAGGTCGTTGCGGCCCCGGTGCGCGATGCGTCGCTGCGGGTGGTGGCTGCGATCAACGCGGTCGCCGTCGAGCAGCCGGACAATGATCTCGCGAGCATCACGCGCGCAGTGGTGACCGCGGCGCACGAGCTCTCGCGCATGCTGGGCGCACCGCATGTCCTGCCGAACATGCACGAACCTTTCCTGGAGAAGCAGCTATGACATTTTGCGGTATCGACAGCGTGACCTTCGGTGTCAGCGACATGGCTGAGGCGCGGCGGTTTCTCGAAGACTGGGGCCTGGAAAACAACGGCAGCAGTGACGATTGCCTGCGCTATCGCACGCGTGATCGCACCGATGTGCTGGTGCGCCATACGGCGGATCCCGTGCTTCCGCCTGCCATGCAGGAAGGCGCAACGCTGCGTCAGGTAACTTGGGGCGTCGCGGATGCAGGTGCGCTCGCAGCTTTGCAGGCTCGGCTTGGGACGGACGGCGCACTAGCCGATCCTAGTGGTCTTTCGCACGCCTTCCGTGTCAGTGTCCGCGTTGCGGTTCAGGCCGATGCGCAGGACGTTAACGGCCCCGGTATCACACGGCGTGTCGATGCGCGCTCACCCGTTTACGAGCGGGCAATTCCCATCTCGATCGGTCATGTCGTACTGTTCGTCGACGATCTTGATGCGACCATGGATTTCTTTGTCGGCAAGCTCGGCTTCGCGATCAGCGATTCCTACCCCGGTCATGCCGCCTTTCTTCGGGCGCGGACCCCAGGCCCGCACCACGATGCGTTCGTGCTGCGCCGTCCCGGGAAGCCCGGGCTCAACCATGTCGCCTTCACCGTCAGCAATATCCACGAAGTGTTCGGCGGTGGATTGGCGATGAGCCGCAAGGGTTGGGAAACCGACATCGGACCGGGCCGTCACCCGATTTCCTCGGCCTATTTCTGGTATTTCAAAAGCCCGTTCGGCGGCAGCCTGGAATATTATGCCGACGACGACTGGTGCACCGAGGCGTGGCAGCCCAGCGATTTCGAGCGGAAGCCCGAACTGTTCGCCGAATGGGCAGTAGCCGGTGGCATCGACGGCAACACCCGGCGCCAGTCCCGCGCCGCCTGATATCCTTGATCCGACCACGGAGCGACCATCATGACCGATACGATCGACGCAACCCGCAAGAACGCCATAGTGCCTGAAGGCCGCACTCTGTCCGACTGGATAGAAAGCCGAACTGCACGCTACGAAACACGCAACCTCGACTGGAACGCGCTCAAATTCCAGGCGGATTACGACCCCAAGTACAAGCGCGCGCAAATGCGCTATGTCGGCACCGGCGCGACCGGCGTTTCCGCCGACAGCAATACGGTGCCGGCCGAACATTTCACCTTTTCCACCATGGTGTTGCCCGCTGGTTGTGAAGGTCCGCTGCACCTGCACGACGATGTGGAGGAGGTGTTCTTCATCCTGAAGGGCAACAAGGTGAAGCTGATGTTCGAAGCCAATGGCGAATATTGCGAAACCTATGTGAAGGAACGCGATCTCGTCTCTGTTCCCGCCGGGGTCTACCGCGGGCTGATCAACGAAGGCATCGAGGAGGCGCTGATGATCATCTGTCTTGGCACCAGCGTGCCGGAAACGCCGACCTATCCACCGGAACACCCGCTGTCGAAGATCAAGCGTGTAAAGACCTGAGCGCGTGCCGTCAGACCTGTATCTGGAGCCGCCGCTTTCCCTGGTGACCGTAGGGGATGAACAACGCATCGCTGTACGGCAGGCAGGGGGCGGCGATGGCACGCCCTTGGTGCTGCTGCACGGGATCGGTTCCAATTCCAGCGCCTGGGCCGGGCAATTCGCCGGGTTTGCGCCCACTCGACGGGTGATCGCTTGGAATGCACCCGGATATCCGGGCAGCACGCCGCTCCCTGCGCCATCGCCAACCGCCGGCGATTACGGCACACGCGTGATTGCGCTGCTGGATGCATTGGATATTGAGCGCGCGGTGCTGGTCGGCCAGTCGCTGGGCGCCATCATGGGCACGGCGGCAGTGTTGCTCCAGCCCGAGCGGTTCGCTTGCGCCGTGCTTGCAAGCCCAGCCAGCGGCTATGCGACGCCCGAGGGTGCTCCAATCCCTGCAAGCGTCGCCGAACGCTTGGACGAAGTGGCGCGCACCGGCCCGGCCGGGCTCGCTGAACGCCGTGCGCCACGGCTGCTGACCGAGCGGGCATCCCCCGAAGCGCGCGCCATCATCCACCGTGTGATGAGCGAAGTGACGGTGGAGGGGTATGCACAGGCTTCCCGCATGCTCGCCCATGCCGATCTGACAAGCGACGTTGCACGCTTGCGGATCCCAACGCTGGTGATGTGGGGAGACGAAGATATCGTGACGCCCCCCGCTGGCTGTGCGCGGATCGCGGCAGCGGTGCCGGGTGGGCAGTACCGTGTGATCCCTCGCGTAGGGCATGGTTTCGCGACGGAAGCGCCGGCGCTGTTCAACGCAGCACTCGCCGATTTCCTGTCGCAGATCGAAGATTGAGAAGGACGTACCATGGATCTGGGACTTCGTGACAAGACCGTATTGGTCACCGGCGGATCGTCGGGGATCGGGTTGGAGACGGTACGCCAGTTCTTGAAGGAAGGCGCGCGCGTGGCGTTGTGTGCCCGAGGGCAGGGGGAGCTACACCGAGCCGCCGCCTCGCTCCGCGGAGAAGGGTTCGGCGACGATCGTATCCTGTCGATGGCGGCGGATGTGCTGGATCAGGACGCGGTTTCGCGGTTGGCCGAAGCGGTGGAAAACAAGTTCGGTGGGCTCGACATCCTTGTCGCCAATGCCGGACAGGCGCGCATTTCCACCTTCGCTTCGACACTGGATGCGGATTGGGAGGCGGAACTTCATCTGAAGGTCTTCAGTGTCGTTCGCCCGGTTCGTACCTTCCTGCCGATGCTGCAGGCCAGCGATGCTGGCGCGATCGTCGTCGTCAATTCGCTGCTGGCGCGCCAGCCCGAACCGCATATGGTATGTACGTCGGCGGCGCGCGCTGGCGTGCAGAATCTGGTGAAGTCGCTGAGCGTCGAGCTGGCGCCGCGGGTTCGTGTGAATTCGATTTTGCTCGGCACCGTCAACAGCGGCCAGTGGGAACGTCGCTACAAGGAGCGCGCACGGCCTGGCCAGAGTCTGGACGATTGGCTCGCCGAACTTGCCGCTGAAAAGCACATCCCAGTGGGACGGTTCGGCCGCCCCGAGGAGCCTGCTGCAGCGATCGTCTTTTTGTCGGCGCCAATCTCGGGTTTCACGACCGGGGCCGCATTGGAAGTGGCGGGCGGCGTCTCCCGCTTCGCCTGATTTTCCCTTTACCTCCGGACACCATCCCATGAGCGTCATCAAAGGTACCATCGACTTGGCCGGACGTACCGTCCTGGTCAGCGGCGCGGCGCGCGGTCTGGGTGCGGCCTTCGCCGAGGCGTGCGGCCGGGCGGGGGCTCGGGTGATCATCGCCGACATCCGTACTGATCTGGCCCAGGAAACGGCGCAGGGGCTCTGCGGTGAGGGGCTGGACGTTGCGAGTTATGCTGTCGATCTTGCGGACCCGGGATCGGTCGAGCAACTCGGCGCGGACATCGTGCGCGATTATGGTTGCCTGGACGGACTGCTCAACAATGCCGCGTTGGCGACCGGCATTGGGGGAAAAGGTCTGGACGAGATCGACATCGAGACGTGGGACCGCGTGATGACGATCAACGTACGTGGCACCTGGCTGATGACCAAGGCCTTCGCACCGCTGCTCAAGGCATCCAGCAGGGGCGGCCGGCTGGTCAATTTGGCGTCGGACACGGCATTGTGGGGGGCGCCCAACCTGCTGCACTATGTGAGCAGCAAGGGTGCCGTGATGGCCATGACCCGCTCGCTATCGCGCGAGCTCGGCCCGTTTGGCGTTACGGTGAATGCAATTGCGCCTGGCCTCGTACGGGTGGAGGCAACCGACTACGTGCCGGAAGAGCGCAAACAATTGTATGTCGACCGTGCCGCAATTCCCCGTGCCCAGCTGCCGGCGGACGTCGTCGGCACCGCAGTGTTCCTTTTGAGCGACGCATCCGGCTTCGTATCGGGGCAGGTGATCCCAGTGAACGGCGGCTTTATTGCGGCCTGAGCGCGGGGATCGCAGACGGTAAGAGCCATCGGCTGAGGGGGATGCAAAACCGTTCAAACCTCCCACCTTCGAAGGCCGCTGACCATGTTCCAGCGTTCTGGTTTCAACAGAGTTGGGCAATGCTTTGCCAAGGCGGAGGTGCTCGTTACTGTTCGACCATCCTCAGATCGGCACACGATAAGACGTCGAGATCTGCGGGAGTGGGGGAATGGTCAGAGTGCCCTGTTATCTTTCTACATCAACGGGGCAAATCTACTGCGCATGCCCACGAGGATGGTGCCGGTTGCAGGAATCGAACCCGCGACATCCAGTTTACAAAACTGGCGCTCTACCAACTGAGCTAAACCGGCCCGGAGGACGCCGTCCTCGCGCGCATTCCATGCGTCAAGACACGCCGAAGGTCCAGCCCTCTGTGCGCGCGATCGTGCGCGTCATTGCTGGCGGGTTCCACAAATCGTCGCGGGTGGCGTTCGCGCGCAGCCACGCCGCGGTCAGGATCGCGTCGGTCGCGTGATCGGTGTAGCGTGGCATCGGCAGGTGCGGCGCACTGCCGATCGCGGCGAGCGCGGAGTCGAGCGCGGCAGCGTCGCGCACCTTGCTCAACCCCTTGCGGAGACCGGCGGCGCGCGCGGCGATCGTCGTGTAGATTTCCACGACGCAGGGCCCGTGCTGCGGCGCGGGGTCGAATGGCCACACCGGGATCGCCGGATCGAGATGGTGGAGCAGCCGCATTCCGGCGAAACTGGCCTTGGCCACCTGTGCCGCGCCGATCGCGTCATAAACGGTCGAGGCCTTGCCGCCGCCGTTTGCGTTGAAATGTGCTTCACATCGCCGGTAGTGCAGAAAGTGCGCTTTTACACCGTCCGCCGCGCCGAGGTAGAAATGCCGCCCCCGGCGCGCTTCCAGGAAGGACGCTGCGCCCAAGTCCGCATCGGTGCTGTGCCGATCGACATAGGCCCATAGCGCGCGCGGATCCGTGGCGTCGGTTTCCCCCGGTAGATACGCGCCCCGTTCCACGAACGGTGCGGAAAAGCTGAAATCGAACCCCACCAGCAACGGGTCTTCGGCGCGCTCGTGTAACCAGTGCAGGATGTCGGTCCTGGACCAGACGCCACGCGGCGGCTCGACCAGAACCGGCGCTTCAGGACCGCTTTCGCAAATTGCCAGCGCGATCCCGGGATGACGCAGGCCCTTCGCTCCGGACCAGTCGATCGCGGCGAAGCGCGTGAAGTGACGCGGTGTGAGCGTGCGTCGCGGAGGCGCCGTCACGGTTTCACACTTCCAGACCACGCCGCCAATGCAAATCCGATTCCGGAGCGGATCGTGCTCGGCGCGAGGCCGTCCCGAGCCTGGATTGAAATTCCGAGCAACAGGCCATCGTACAAGGCGACGAGACCCGCAACGTCCGTCGCTGGATCGAGATCGCCAGACTGCACGCCGGCAGTGATGCATCGGTGCAACGCCTGTCGCGTGGCGCAGCGTTCGGAATGCGTCAGCGCTTTGATCGACGCGCTGGTATCGGAGCAAATCGTTGCTGAAAGCGTGACCATGCATCCCTTTGGATGCGCTTCCCCAGTCTGAACCGTAGCCGACGCCAAAAGAGCCTGTTCAAGCCGCGCACGCGGCGGCAGACGTTCGTCGTCGAGCGCGCTGATGACACCACCGTGAAGGCCGAGATAGCGAGTCAGTGTCTCGCGAAACAAGGCTTCCTTCGAACCGAAGGCCGCGTAGAAACTTGCCGAGGAGATGTCGCCCATCGCATGCCGTAACCCGGCCAGCGACGCGCCTTCATACCCATGTTCCCAGAACAAGTGCATCGCGCTGTCCAGCGCTGCGCTTCGGTCGAAACCGCGGGGTCGTCCGCTCCGTGCCATAACTCTCCGTTTCCAGATTTGTGGACTAAGCGATCCATTATTCGTTGACAAGCCGCGCTGGGTCGTCGAACGAACTGGACCAGTCGATCCACAAGTGAGTATGCCGTGCATTCAACATCAAGCCAGACAAGCGACGGCGCGCGGGAGACGCTCCCGATTTCCGCGTTGCTGGCATTGGCGATGACCGGCTTTACCGCGATTCTCACCGAGACGCTGCCAGCCGGGTTGCTGCCGCATATGGCTGCGGGGTTGGCGGTATCGGAGCCGCTCGCCGGGCAGACGATCACGGTCTATGCGGTCGGATCGGTGCTCGCGGCGATTCCACTGACGCTTTACACGCAGGGGTGGCGGCGCAAGCCCACGTTGCTCGTCGCGATCTTCGGCTTCCTGATCTTCAATTGCGTGACCGCCGTCTCGACCTCCTACGCGCTGACCTTGTTTGCGCGGTTCATGGGCGGTGTCGCGGCAGGGCTCGGTTGGGGGATCATCGCGGGCTATGCGCGGCGGATGGTCGTCCCGCAGTTGCGCGGCAAGGCTTTGGCGATCGCGATGGTCGGGACGCCGATCGCGCTGTCGATCGGCGTTCCGTTGGGTGCAATGCTGGGCACCACGCTGGGCTGGCGCGCCGCGTTCTGGCTGATGTCGGTCACGACGGTGACGCTGATCGGCTGGGTGCTGTGGCAAGTTCCGGACTTCCCCGGACAACCGGCGGAGCAGCGCTTGTCGATCGCGCGGGTGTTCCAGATGCCGGGGGTTCGCACGGTCCTCCTCACACTGTTCGCGTGGATCACCGCGCACAATCTTCTCTATACGTATATCGCGCCGGTCGCGGCGCTTGCTGGAATTCAGCAGCGGCTCGATTTGTTGCTGCTCGGGTTCGGGCTTGCCGCGCTGGCGGGGATCTGGATCACGGGGGTCTTGATCGACCGCGCCTTGCGGCCGCTCGTGCTCGGTAGCCTGACGGTGTTCGCGGCGGTGGCGGTGGCGTTCGGGGTGTTCGCCGCCGTACCCGAAACGACGATCGTCGCGACGCTGCTGTGGGGGCTGTCGTTCGGCGGTGCGGCGACGCAACTTCAAACCGCTTTGGCCGATGCTGCGGGCGAAGGCGTCGACCTTGCCAATGCGATGCTGACCACGGTGTGGAACGGTGCGATCGCCGCGGGCGGGATAGTCGGTGGCGTTATCCTGGAGCGTTCCGGCGCAGGATCGCTCGCCTGGGCCGTTCTCGCGCTCACGCTGGTCGCGCTCGTGCTTGCGTTCAGCGCGGATCGGTTCGCCTTCAAGCCCGGTCCGAGGGCTTTCACCTAATGTGCGGAACGCGCGCCATACCGGAGAACATTTTGATGAAAGCCTATCAGATTGGCAGCCAGAACGGCATCGACGGGCTCGTTCCGACGACACGCGCCACGCCGGTCGCGGGGCCTGGCGAAGCGCTGGTCGCGCCGCGGCTCGTCGGCCTGATCAGCCGTGACGTCCAACTCCTCCGCGGCACCTACGGGCCACGTCAGTCGGAAACCCGCATCCCGATGTCCGAAGGGGTTGGCGAAGTCGTGGCGGTCGGCGCAGGCGTCACCGAAGTCGCGGTCGGCGACCGCGTCGTCTGCGGTCATTTCGCCACGTGGCACGACGGGACGTTTCGGTCGGACGTCTTTGCGCACGACATCGGGATCACGCACCATGGCTGGCTGGCCGAGCGTGTCCTCTTGCCCGCCGCAGCGCTGATCCGGGTGCCCGACGCCCTCGCCGACGCCGACGTCGCTGGGCTTGCCTCGGCTGGGCTGACCGCTTGGAATGCGCTTGTCGAGGTTTGCAAGGTCAAGGCCGGCGACACGGTGCTGTGCCTTGGCACAGGCAGTGTGTCGCTTGCCGCGTTGAAGATCGCCAAAGCGTATGGTGCCAAGGTCGTCATTACATCGTCGCAAGACGCAAAGCTCGAGACGGCGCGGAGCCTGGGTGCGGATATCACGGTCAACTACCGTACGTCGCCAGATTGGGCGGCCGACGTGATCGAGCAGACCGACGGCAAGGGAGCCGACATCGTGATCGAGACGGGCGGCGTCGATACGCTGGGGCATTCCATCGCGGCGGCGGCAACCAACGGCCGGGTCATCGTCATCGGCGTTTCACCGGGCGAGGGGCCCGCCATCCCTGATTATCTGTCGCTCATCCTGAAGAACGTGACGATCCATGGGATCGCCAACGGCAGTCGTGCGATGTTCGTCGATCTGCTCGACGCGATGGTCGCGCACCGGATGACGACCGTGGTGGACCGGACCTTCGCGTTCGATCAGGCGCCGGAAGCGGTCCGCTATTTCGCGGCGGCGGACCATCTTGGGAAGGTAATGATCGCGTTGTGAATCGAACGGCGGGAACGGAACGGCGGGGAACGGTCAGGATGGGGGCATGATGGTCTCGACCGCCGTCCGCCGACCGCATCCCGTCAGTCGTCCCCCCAGATCGCCTTTCCCTTCCAGGCGCCATCCAGCGCGAGGGTGCGGAGTTCATCGGTCAGGATCTCGACCCAACTCCCCGCCAGGGGACTGTCCCGCAGTTCGCGCAGGGTCGCGACGCCGACATGCGACCGGAGCGACGGACGCTCGATCTGGTGCGACGTCACAATTCCTGCGTCGACTGCGGGCTGAATGGCGAGCTGCGCGGTGATCGAATAGCCCAAGCCGTCCGCCACTAGCTGGCGAGTTAGCGCAACACTGTCGATTTCCATGATGACCCGCAGCCGCACGCCGTTCTGGGTCGCCATTTGTTCGATCAGGCGGCGGTTGCTGTGGGGCAGGGCCGGGAGGATCAAGGGGAGATCGGCAAGGTCGACGAACCGCAGCGTGCGCGGCGCTTCACCGGGCGGCGCGACCAGCACCATCGGCTCGCTGAACAATGGCCGGACCTCGAACGCTTCGAGCAGCGGCTGATTGTAGACGACCGCCGCCTGCACGCTGCCGTCCAGCAACCATGCCTGGAGCGAGGTACTCAGGCCTTCGCGAACGTGGAGCATCGCCTTGGGCCATCGCGCGCGGAACCGCCGCACCATGTTCGCTCCAACCGCCAGGCCGATCGCCGGGGTCAGCCCGACCGCGAGGTGACCGCGTTCCTGCGGATCGTCGTCCCGCACATATTCGCTCGTGCCGTTCAAATAGTGGAGCATCATCTCCGCCCGATCCAGCAGTCGTGCGCCCGCAGGCGTCAGGACGACGCCACGCGCGTGCCGGACGAACAGCGCGACCTTGAGCTCCTCCTCCAGCTTGGCGACGTGCCGACTGAGCGCGGGTTGCGCAATGCGCAGCTTCTCGGCTGCTCTGCTGAAGCTGCCGGTATAGGCGACGGTGGAAAAGGTACGCAGCTCGCGAATGTCCATAAGACGTTACTTAGGCCCTTTCGGGCGCGGCGTCATACCGAATGCGCCGGGGGTGGTTGCGGGGTCGATCAGCGGGCGGCAGACGTCTGGGCGGGCAAAGGCACCAGTCCGCTGTTTTGCAACGGCAAATCTGCGGCCGGCGAGGTCAGGTAGCGCAGCAAACGGGCCCCCGCTTCGGGATTGGGGGCGCGGGCACCGACAAAGGCGGTCAGGACGGAGCGATGCTGCAAGGCAGGCGGCAACGGACCCACCACCGTCAGGCCGCGGATGTGCAACATCTCGCTGCACTGGGAGAAGGCGATGTCCACGTCGCCCGCCGCGGTCGCCTTGGCGATTCCGACCTGCCGCGCGACGCGGGCCATCTGCCGGGTGATCCCCAGCTTGGGGAACATCGTGCGGGTGACATAGTCCCCGCTGAGGCTGTTCGAATAGCCGACCGACCGCGCCGCCAGCAGCGCACGACGGACCGCGGCGGATGTGTCGATCTTCGGTGCCGGACGGTTGGCGGGCACGACGACGCAAATCGGCGAGGCGGCCAACGGAACGACGCTGCCGGGAAGCGCGTGACCACCCGCAACGAGGCCGTCGATCACCTTCGCCTCGGCGATGACGACATCGGTTGCCTCACCGGCTGCCACGGCAGGACCGATATCGGCAGAGCGATCGATCTTGATCGCCAGCGTGTCGCCGCTGCGAGTCTGATAGTCGCCGCGCAGCGCATCCAGCGCGACCGCGATCGCGCCGGAGGCGTGGACCTTGACGTCGCCTGCCATCGCACTGGAGGGAAAGGCGATCCCGGCCAGGGCCAGCACGGGCACCAGCACCCGGATCATCGCGGTGCCGCCGGTACGATCGGCAGGACGATCATCGAGGGGTGCGCAGGATCGTGCAGGATCGCCGAATGCGCGACTTGCTGGCGGGTGTGATGCTGGATCGGTTCGCCGGTATTGGGATTGACGTCGAACTTCGGGAAATTGCTGCCGGCGATGTCGAGCCGGATGCGGTGGCCCTTCTTGAACACGTTGCTGGTCGGCGGCACCTCGATCGTCATCGTGTAGGTCTTGCCGGGCGTGAGCAGCGTGGCCTTGTCGAGCGTATCCCGGTAGCGCGCGCGTCGCAGCGCATCGGACAGGGTCAGCGCGACCCCATCGGGGTACGCGGCGGAGGCCGGATATTCGTCGATGAGTTTGACCGCGAAATCAGTGTCTTTCACGTCGGTGCGGAAATGCAGCGTGACGCTGACCGGCCCGGTCACCTCGACGTCGCGATCCAGCGGTGCGGTGCTGAAGCTCTTCACGTCGGCGCGCGCATTGAGCGGTCGGGAGTCGGTACACCCCTTGTAGGTCGGCTTGCACCGCTGATCGAACGCCCCGCCGATCCGCGTGTAGATCGTCGGAACCGGATGCGCAGGATCGGCGATGAGCGCGGTGGAGGTCGTGGACGTTGCGGGCGACGAACCGAGCAGGCCATTGCCCTGAAGATAGTAAGACGTCGGTTTCGCGCGTGCGAGCGGATAGGCGGCTTCGTCGCGCCAGTATCCGCCGTGATAAATCAGGCCCTCCGCGGTGCGATGGCCGTCGCCGGTGCCCATGACAAATAACCGCACAGGGGAGGCCGGAGTCGCCGGTTGCTCACCCTTTAGATATTGCCGGAACCACGCATCGGCGGCTTCGAGCGGATGGCCTTCGCCGTCCGGACCGAATTCGGCGTCGCCGTTGTGCGATACCGAGCGGCCATGATCCCAGGGGCCGGAAATCATGCGCGTTTCCGACCGGTGCGCCGCTTTCAGACCAAGATACGCCTTCAGGAACGGCCGCTGCATGTGATCGTACCAGCTGCCGTAAAACAGCATCGGAATGTCGGGATAGTCGCGATAGCGATCGGGATTGATCCCGTAGCTTTTCCAATAGGCATCATAGTCGGGATGCGCGAGCCACTCGCTGAACCAGCGCTGGGCGGGGGGCGAGAAGGCGAGCAGTTTCGCCTGCTCGGCGGCCGGAAGCGCCAGCACCCGGTCATAATCCTTGCGCATCGCCTCTGCCTGCGCCTTCACCGCCGGCTTGTCGGCATTGTCGTGCATCGTCAGGATCGCGCCGAGCGTGTGCGAAAGGTTGTGATCGCCCAGCCACGCACCCTGGCTCCAGGCGCCGCCACCGTCGTGATAGTCGGTGACCGCATTGATGAGGAACTGCGCCTTCAAGTGCGGCGGCTTGCCGAGCGCGGTGTTGAACTGCGTGTGCCCGCCGTAAGAGATACCATAGGTGCCGATTGCACCCGTCGACCAGGGTTGCGTCGCGAGCCATTCGACCATGTCATGCCCGTCGCGCGGATCGTTGACGGGGTCGTGCATGTAATAGACGCCCTCGGAATCATTGTTCCCGCGCATGTCGGACGAGACGAAGACATAGCCGTGGCGGGCGAACCATGCGCCCGTCGCCGCCGTATTGTTGGCCTTGCGGCCATAGGACCAGCGTTGCAGCACGACGGGGAAGCGCTGCCCCGCCGCCGCGCCCGCCGGCATGTAGAGATCGACGGCAATGCGGATGCCGTCGCGCATCGGAACCATCACCTTTTCCCGGACCGCGATGTCCGTCGGCTGCTGCGCCGCCGGAGCCGTCGATTGCGCGCTGGTCGCAACCGGGGCGGTGACGAGTGCGATCGCCGCGGAGAGGAACAGGTGATGGTGCTTCATGGTCGATATCCCTCGCGACGATCAGTATTTGAAGCGGAAGCCGACCACGAAGGTCCGCCCGACGGCATCGTACAGGTCGAGGTTGGTGTTGGTCGAACTGATCGTATTGTTCGGGTTGATCGGGGGTGCCTGATCGAACAGATTGTTCACGGTCATGAACAATTCGCTGTTGCTCCCACGGCTTCCCCCGCGATTGTCGATGCGGAGCCGCGCCGTGAGGTTCGTATAGAACCGCGACGGAATGTTGTTGAACTCGTCGGCAAGATCCTTCGACGTGTAGAGGACGTTATACTTGCCGCTGCCGACATAGCGTTCCTGGACGACGAGGCTGAACGGGCCTTGCGAATAGATGCCGGTGAACTGCCCGCGCCAGTTCGGCGTGTTGCCCGTGGGGGTTCCGACGTCGCCGGCACGATCGATCGCAATGCCGCCCGCCGTCGACGAGATGAACGTGTCGACGTAGTTGGCCAGCACGCGAAGCGACAGGTCGCCCGTTCCGATCCGGGTCCGATAGCCTGCCTCGAAGTCGAGGCCGCGCGTCTTCAGCGAGGCGAGGTTGAGCCGCGGCTGGAGCAGGTTGGTGATCCGGCCGGAAGTGGGATCGCGCGTGATGAGCGCGCAGGTGACGGCCGATCCGGCGAGGCACTGGGTGAGCGTGTCCTGCGCGGTGAGCGTCGTGATCGCGCCCGAGATGTTGATGTCATAGGCATCGACCGAGAGCATCGCACCGCGCAGCCACTCCGGCTGGAAGACCACGCCCAGCGTGGTGGTATTGGCGCGTTCGGGCGCCAAATTGGGATTGCCGAGGCCGAACGGCTGGATGTTATAGCTGATCCCGCCGACGACCGGATCGATGACGGTGGCGAAGCCCTGCGACGGGCCGGTGAACAGCTCGATGATGTTGGCGGCGCGAATGTCGCGCGACCGTGCCGCGCGCAGGCGGATTTCAGTGGTCGGCTCGTAGGTTGCGCCGATCTTCCACGTGGTGACGCCGCCGCTCGTGCTGTAATCGGTGTAGCGGGCCGCCGCGTTGAGTTCCAGACTGTGGCCGAGCGCGGAATCCTTGAAGAACGGCAGCAGGACTTCGCCGAACGCTTCCTTCGTATCGTAGCTGCCGTTGAGCGGCTGCGTGTTGGTCAGGAAATAGCCGCCGGTGAAACCCGTGATCGGGTTCTTGCCGGTCGCGACGTCGTCCGAGACGCCAACCGCTTTTTCCTTGCGATAGCCGACACCCGCGGCGACCGCGACCGCGCCACCGGGCAGGTTGAACAGGTTGCCGGTGACCTGCGCTTCCGCGACGCGCTGCGACAGGCGCAACCGGTTGTAAAGGTCGCCGTGGACATAGGCTTTTGCTGCCGCGGACGGGCTGTCCTCGCCCAGGATGTTGAGCGGCACGCAACCGTCGGACGGGTTGGTCAGGGTCGACCGGCAGACGATCGCGCCCGTGCCCGGATTCCGCACGGCGTCGAGCGCCTGATAGAATTTCGAGAGGACGATGTTGTTCCGGCTGCGATAGATCTGTGTGGTCTGGCCGCCCTCGCCATGGACCGACCATTTCCAGCTGCCGCCGAAGCTGCCCTTGGCACCGAAGGCTGTGCGCCAGGTGTTGTTGGTGTTCTCCGGCGAGATGATGCCCAAGCCGCGACCGTAATAGCCGATCGGCAGCGTCGTCACGCCCGCCGTGACCATCCGTGCCCGGACGGAATCCGGGAGGAACGGATTTTCCCGCCGGATCGTCAGGCCGTTGCCGAGGAAATAGGGATATTGGCTGCCGTAACGCGAATGGGTGTGCGCCAGCGAAAGTTCGGCGAAGACATTGATATCGCTGGTAACGTCATAATCGGAGTGCAGGAACCCGACGACCCGCTCGAGCGGCGCGAGCAGCCCGACGCGCGGCAGGATGTTGGGGCCGTTGCCGCCCGACATGCGCTGGCTTAGCGTGTTGGCATATTGGCCATAGCCGAATTGGGTTGGCGTACCGTCCCGCGCGAAATCCAAGCCGCGCAGCGGGCCGGAGGTGACGAGGCCACCCCAGCTCGCGACCGAAATCCGCGCATCGGGAATGCGGATGAAGCGCGGCGCGCCGCCCGGGTTGGGAATGACCTGATACGGAACCGCATTCCATCCGCGATCCGTAACCGGATCAGTGTCATACGCGAGAATGCCCTTGTCGTTGGCATATTCGACCGACCCGATCAGATGGCCGCGACCGCTGGAGAAGCCGGTGCCGAAGGCGATGGATGCGGCCAAGCTCTGCGCGTCGCCGCGCTGCGAAATGCCGCTCTGCACGCTGCCCTTCACCCCGGTGAAGCGCGTATCCAGCACGAAGTTGACGACGCCCGAGACCGCGTCCGACCCATAAGCCGCCGATGCGCCGCCGGTGACGACGTCGACACGCTGGATCAGCGCCTGGGGAAGGAGGTTGACGTCGGTGGTGCCCGACCCGCCGGACGGAACGAAACGGCGTCCGTCGAGCAGGACGAGGGTGCGCGATGGGCCGAGGTTACGCAGGCTGAGGTAGTTCTGCCCGCCGCTGTTGGTGGTCGACGCCTGCGATTGCGGCTTCTGCGAACCCGCGAACGATGGCAGTTCGTTGAGCGCAGTCGCGATCGTGGTGGGGGAGGAGGCGGAGAGCTGTTCAGCGCCGACGACGGTCACCGGTGTTGGCGCGGTCGACCCGTCGCGGACAACGCGCGATCCGGTCACGACGATATCGCCGCCGCCGACCTCGGGGGCGGCCTGTTCCTGGCTTACCGTGTCGAGCGCGGGCGGGGGCGCGGCTTCGGGGGCGCTCAGCGAGGGTGGGGTGACTGTCTGTGCGCCGGCTGATCCGGCGAAGGCGATAGCCAGGATGCTGCAACCAAGCAGGCGGAACGACTTAGCGCGCGATCGTTGTGAGACGGACAGACCCATCGAAACATACCCTCCATGAACGAGGCCGCTCTTCGGGCGGCACTTCTGAAGGCTGGGTAGGCCGTGGATACAGCTAGATCAAAAACCGTTTCAACATAGCTAACCATCCATTTTCGGCATTGGTCGTAAATCCGAGGTAGCTCGATCTATTATGCCGTGCCGGCATAGGATGGCATATCGAAACGGTTTTTGATCTAGATATCGATCCCGCCTAGGACCTCCGGACACGTCAGGCCAAGGCCTTGTGTGGAGAAGGGCCGATCGCTTGTACGCAGCCGCCAAGAGCCTGCGGCAGACTGGCGTGTCGGTCGGAGAGGACAGTCTTGAAACACCTGAAAGAGCTGCACATTCAAGTATTGATCGCCCTGGTTGCGGCGGTCGTGCTGGGGATTGTTGCGCCGGAGTGGGCGGTTGCTTTCCGCCCGCTCGGTCAGGCTTTTATCGCCCTTCTCAAGATGATGCTCGCCCCGATCATTTTCCTGACGCTGGTGCATGGGTTGACCCATGTTTCCGACATGCGCGCGCTTGGCCGTATGGGCATCAAATCGCTGGTTTATTTCGAAGTGGTCAGCACCCTGGCGATGGTCGTCGGACTGGTGGCGGTCAATCTGCTGCAGCCCGGCGTCGGTTTGCATGCCACCAATCTGGTCGAGCCCGACGCGGCGGTGGCGGCGGGGAAGGTGAACGTTACCGATTTCTTCCTGCATATCATTCCGAATACGCTCGTCGGGGCGTTTGCCACCGGCGATATCCTCCAGGTTTTGCTCGTTTCGATCCTCGCCGGGGTCGCGATCAACCGGGTGTGCGGGCCTAACTCGTTGACGGTGCGCGGGATTGAGGAAGCGCAGGCGGTCCTGTTCAAGATGCTCGGCTTCTTGATGAAGCTCGCTCCGCTCGGCGCATTTGGCGCGATGGCGGCGGCGGTGGGTAGCTATGGCGGGGCAACGCTCCTATATCTGCTCAAGCTGATCGGCGTTTATTATCTTGCGTCAGCCGTGTTCGTTTTTGTCGTGTTTTGGACCATTTCGTGGTCGATTGGCCTACCGTTTCTGGCGGTTTTGCGCCTGATTAGCGACGAAATGCTGCTGGTTTTCGGCACCGCATCGGGCGAAGTCGCCTTTCCCCGGCTGCTCGAGAAATTGAAGCGCAGTGGCTGCGACGATGTCGTCGTCGGGTTCGTGCTTCCCGCCGGATATAGCTTCAATCTGGATGGCACCTCGATCTACATGGCGGTCGCGATCGGCTTCATCGCGCAGGCGACCGATACGCCTTTCTCGCTGTGGCAACAGATGGGGTTGCTAGCGATCCTGGCGCTGACGTCCAAGGGCGGCACGACCGTCGCGGGCGGGGCGTTCATCAAGCTGGCGGCGACGTTGCAATCGGTGCGATCGCTCCCACTGAGTGGGCTGGGCCTGTTGTTCGGGATCGACCGGATCATGGCGACCGCCACCGCGCTTACCAACATCGTCGGCAATACGATCGCGGTGTTCTTCATCGCGCGCTGGGAAGGCGGGTTCGATCCCGATGCCTTTGCCCGCGAGACCGGGCAGCAGCCGGGTCGCAGCTGGGTGCGCGGCCCCGCCGTGCCGATCGCGCGCGCCACCCCTTCAACACTCCCTAGTCCAACCAAAGGTCCTGCATGAACCGCCTTCCGCCCGTTACCCCCGAGACGCTGACCGATGCGCAGCGCCCCGTGTTCGATGCCATCGCCACCGGCCCGCGCAAGGGCGTGCGGGGTCCGCTCGCGATCTGGCTCCACCGGCCCGAACTGGCGCAGGCCGCGCAGGCGCTGGGGCAATATTGCCGCTATGACAGCAGCGTCCCGGCGCGGCTGTCCGAGCTGGTGATCCTGTCGATGGGGCGGCACTGGCTCGCCGAGTACGAGTGGGCCGCGCACAAGCCGTTCGCGCTGGAAGCCGGGCTGAGCGAAGCGGTGATCGATGCGATCCGCGACGGACGCGATCCGCCGTTCGAGAGCGAGGACGAGCGCCTCGTCCATCGCTTCGTCCGCACGCTGCATGCCGAACGCGGTATTCCGGATGAGCTCTACCAGGCGCTCGCCGCGACGCTGGGGGAAACCATGCTCGTCGATCTGGTCGGAATCGCCGGATATTACACGCTGATTTCGATGACCATCAAAGTGTTCGACGTGCCGCCCCCCGTTGGCGTCGCCCCTGAACTTCCCACGACCCTCGCCTGAAATGGCATTGCACGCACAAGGAACGCCCATGTCCGAAGAACTCCCTGCCAGCGATCGTCTGCGCGGCAAGGTCGCCATCATCACCGGCGCCGGGTGCGTCGGCCCCGGCTGGGGCAATGGCCGCGCCGTCGCGGTCCTGTTCGCGCGCGCGGGCGCCAAGGTGTTCGCGGTCGATCGCGATATGTCCGCGATGGACGAGACGCTGTCGCGCATCCGCGCGCATGGCGGCGACGTGACCGCGCATGCCTGCGACGTGACCGCCAATGACGCGGTCGAAGCGATGGTTGCGGCGTGCGTCGCGGCTTATGGCCGCGTCGACATCCTCGTGAACAACGTCGGCGGCAGCGCCGCGGGTGGCGCGGTCGCGCTGTCCGAGGACAAGTGGAACGCGCAGATCGACCTCAACCTGAAAAGCGTGTTCCTGACCTGCAAGCATGCCATCCCGGAAATGGAAAAGGCCGGGGGCGGCGCGATCGTCAACACCGCGTCGACCTCGGGAATCCGCTTCACCGGATCGCCGCAGGTCGCTTACGCCGCGACCAAGGCGGCGGTGATCCAGCTTGGCCGGGTGACGGCGGTGGAATATGCGCCGCGCGGTATCCGCGTGAACACCGTAGTGCCGGGCCAGCTTCACACCCCGATGGTGGAGGCGCGGCTGGCCGGGCAGCGGACCGGCGGGAATATCGATGCGTTGCTCGACAGCCGGTTGAAGCGGATCCCGCTCGGCTTCATGGGCGATGGCCGCGATACCGCTTATGCCGCGCTGTATCTCGCGAGCGACGAGGCGCGCTTCGTCACCGGCACCGAAATCGTGGTCGATGGCGGCATGACCGCACGCTGCGACTAAGCCGATGCGCCCGCCGATGCCCTTTCCCGTCAACCGCCGCCGCGTGAACGCGGTGAGTCTGGTCGCGGAATCGGCATCGGCGGGTCGCCGGATTGCCGTGCGAAAGATCCCATGATGACCGATCGTGCCATTCCGGCGAGGGCTGCGTTGCTGCGCTTCATCCGCGCGGTTTGCGAGCGCGCGGCGGCGGCACAGGCGGTGCTGGTCGACCACGCGCAGCGGCTTTACGCGTGATGGAGGCGCCCGCTGCCTTTCGCTGGACACCGTCCTTGCGCGTGCCCGATCCTGCCGTGCGCGTGCTCGATCCGCG
Source organism: Sphingomonas echinoides (assembly GCF_029623395.1). Lineage (GTDB taxonomy): Bacteria > Pseudomonadota > Alphaproteobacteria > Sphingomonadales > Sphingomonadaceae > Sphingomonas > Sphingomonas echinoides_A. The sequence goes on along the minus strand of NZ_JAPYKK010000004.1, from coordinate 110,071 downwards.
GTTCGAACGCTATCGCCTGCCGCATGCCCGGCTGGAGCGGCTGGGGGGCGGGATGCGCTGGGCGGAGGGGCCGGTGTGGTTCGGCGATAGTCAGTTCCTGCTGCTGACCGATCTGCCCGAGGATCGCATCCTGCGCTGGGATGCGGTGACGGGCGCGCTGACGACGTTCCGCCAGCCCGCCGGAAAGGCGAACGGCCTGACCCGCGACCGGCAGGGGCGGCTGATCGCGTGCGAACATGGCGCGCGCCGTGTCACGCGCACCGAATATGACGGCCGCATCACCGTGCTGGCCGACGCCTTTGCCGGCGAACGGCTCAATTCACCCAATGACGTGGTGGTCGCCGCCGACGATGCGGTCTGGTTCACCGATCCGCCGTTCGGGCTGGCCAGCGACTATATGGGGCGGCGCGGGGCGGCAGCGCTGACCGCCAACGTCTATCGCCGCGATGTCGCGGGACGTCTCGTTTGCATGGCGGAGGACCTGGAAGGGCCGAACGGCCTGGCGTTCTCGCCCGACGGCACGACGCTGTACCTCGTCGAATCGCGCGCGCGGCCGTGCCGTATCGTCGCTTATGCCGTCGGGGTCGACGGTGCTTTGTCCGACCGTCGTGTCCTGATCGACGCCGGGGAAGGGCGCCCCGACGGGCTGCGGATCGATGCCGACGGCAACCTGTGGTGCGGCTGGGGCGGCGGCGCGGGGCTGGACGGGGTGCGCATCTTTGCGCCGGACGGCACCGCGATCGGCCACATCGACTTACCCGAACGCTGCGCGAACCTGTGCTTCGGCGGCCCGCAGGGGAACCGCCTGTTCATGGCCGCCACCGGCTCGCTCTACGCGCTCTACGTCAACACCATGGGGGCGCAATGGGCCCCTTTCGAAGGAGAGTATCAATGACGATCAAACGGATCATCGCGATGACGATGGCGACGGCTGGGCTCGGGGTTTCGGGCGCAGCGGCCGCCGAGGACGTGCACGTGATCGCCACCGGCGCGCTGCAGGGCGCGATGAAGACGCTCAAGCCTGCGTATGAAAAGAAGACCGGCAACACGCTGGTGATCGCCTGGGGGCCGTCGTTCGGCACCTCGCCCGAAGCGATCCCGGAGCGGATCCGCAACCGCGAGCCGATGGACGTGACGATCGGCACCGAAGAAACGCTGGATGCCGTGGCGAAGAGCGGCGTGTTCGATCCGACGAGCCGCAAGGTCATCGCGCTGTCGCAGATCGGGATCGCGGTGCCCAAGGGACAACCGCACCCCGACGTTTCGACCGAAGCCGCCGTGCGCCAGGCGCTGCTGTCCGCCAAGCGGGTGGCCTATTCGCAAGGCGCGAGCGGCGTCTACATCAAGACGACCATGCTGCCGAAGCTGGGGATCGCCGACCAGATTGCCGCCAAGACGGTGGTTGCCGAGGGGCGCGAGCTGGTCGGTACGGTGCTTGCGCGGGGTGAGGCCGATATCGGGATGCAGCAGGTCAGCGAGCTGAAGGTCACGCCCGGCGTCGACTTTCTCGGGCCGCTTCCCGCCGGGATCCAGAAGGTCAGCCGCTTTGCCGGGATGGTGAGCAAGGACAGCCGCAATGCGAAGGCAGCGCGCGGGTTCCTCGCCTATCTGGCGAGCGCCGAGGCGCGTCCGCTGATCGAAGCGAGCGGGCTCGATCCGGTGCGGCCGACCAAGCGGCGCTGAGCGACGGTCTTACGGACGGAAACGATGATGACCCGGATCCGCCGCCGCCGATGCGCTGCGATTATGCAGCGACACGGCGGGGCGTATCCGCGGGGGACGCGGCGATGGTGACCGCGGTCGTCCTCTTCGCCCGCCGGGCATCCGCCGGATGACGGCGCGGCGGGGGCGCGATCTGCCCCCGCGCTTCTGCGGCACGTCGCCGCACTGATGGAAAGAGCTTATGCTGAACATTCTCGTCCGCCGATCCGCGGTCGGCCTTGGCGCGTGCGCGGTGCTGGCCGGTACCGGTGCGCAGGCCCAAACCGCTGCCCCTCCGGCGTCCACCGATCCGCAAGTCCTGATCCAGGCGCAACAGCGGCGGATCGACCAGCTGGAGGCGCGATTGCGCACGATGGAAGCGCGGCTGGCGATCGCCCCGGCGCCGGCTATCGCGCAGCCGGTTGCGCCGGTCGCCCCCCAAGTCGCGGCGCCCGTGGTCCCGCCCGTCGCCGCGCGCGTGCCGCCGGTTGCGGTCGCGGACATTCCAGAGCGGGTGGCGCGTCCGCCGGTCGTCCGCATCGTGCAGCGGCTCACCGATTCGGAAGCGTCCCCACCGCCTGCAACCGGCAATGGCGAGAAGGCGGGCGTCGTGTTCGTGAACGGCCTGCCGCGGGTGAATTCGGTCGACGGCCATTGGTGGTTCCGGCCGCGCGGGCGGCTGTTCCTCGATGCTTCCACCACCACCGGCGCGTTTGCGGGGCGGAACATCACCGGCACCACCCTGGGGTCGGCGCGATTGGGGATGGAGGGCGCGGTCGGCAACGTGTCCTGGGCGCTGGAAGGCGAGTTCGCCGAAAATCAGGTCGTGTGGAAATCGGCGTTCGTCAACATCCGCCACCATCTGCTCGGGCTCGAGGCGGACGGGTCGATTGGCAACCGCTTCAACGACCGGACGATGGACGGATCGGTCGGGCTCGGCACGACGCCGTTCACCGATTTCAATACGGTCGCGGCGACGATCCTGCCGCGGCGCGGGTTCTGGGGCGTTGGCTTGCAGGAACGGCTCTACGGCCCGAACTGGCATGCGTCGGTACAGGTGACGGGCGAGGACCCCAACAACATCGGCGATGGCGACGACGGTTTGACCGTCGTGTCGCGGATGCACTGGAACCCGATCAAGTCGAAGGGGCTGACCGTGCATCTCGGCGGCTGGGGCTTCCACGAGCGGTTGGGGGGCGAAACCGGATCGCTGGTTCGGGCGAGTGCGATCGCGGGCGGGTTCAACACGCTGGTCCGCGCGCAGCCGGGGCCGGTCACGGGGGTGGACAGCGACACCGGTTACGGCGCCGAGCTGGCGGTGATCACGGGGCGTTTCTGGACGCATAACGAATGGGGGCGCCGGACCTTGCACCGCGCCGGCGGCACCGATCTTTCGCACGATGCCTTCAGCCTATCCGCCGGGTGGTTCGTGTTCGGGACGACCTCGCCCTATGACGCGCGGCGGGGCACCTGGGCGCGCGCGCGGATCGAGGATCCGGTGACGACGGGCGGTTGGGGCGCGGTCGCGTTGCGGGCGCGGTACCAGGAGGTCGACTATCGCGGACTGCCGCTGGGCGGGCTGGGGCGATCGACCACGATCGGTGGCACCTGGTACATCAACAAGATCACGCGCGTCCTGCTCGACGTGACCGACTGGCACATCGCCAATCCCGGCGACGCGCCCGGCAGCATCGATTCGGGGCAGACGGTGAACCTGGGGCTGCAAGTCCAGTTCTGATCGCGCTGGCGCCTAACCGGCGGCAGCCCGTTGCGCGGGCAGGCGATCGGTGAAGGCGATGGCGATCAGGCTGTCGTCTTCCCGGCGCAATTCGATCCAGTGCGAAACCGCAGCGTCGACCGCGTGCACGCCGCAGAGGACGGCGGTGACGCGGTCCCCCAGTTCGATGTTGCCGAGATAGGCGATCCGCCGGGCGTGCGTGGTGAGCGGCGGATCCAGCCGTCGGAACCACGCCCATTCCGCGCGATCGATGAGCGCGGGGAAGGCGGCGAAATAAAGGAAATCCGCGCCGTTGAAATCCTCGTGCGGGTTGGGGTCGAGCGTCAGTCGGGCCAGGTCTTTGCGGTCCGCGCGGCGGAACGGACCGTGGTGCTCCCACCCCTGCGCGCGGAACGGTGGCGCAGGGTCGGCGGGTGGCAACAGGCGGCATGGCCGCGCGACCAGCCCGCGAGTCGCGGATCGATTGCGGCCGGCTTCCCTTCTGCCGACGAACGCGCTGTCGAGCGTCAGCCGCGCGACCGTCTCGTCCTCGACCGAGAGCGTGACGGTGCTGCGGAAACGGCTGCGGCCGGTGCGCGACAGGGTGACGGCGAACGCGAGCTGATCGTGTTCCGCGACCTGGTCGAGCCGCCCGTCTTCCAGCGCGACCCCGGTAAAGGCGGCGTAGAGGCGCGCGCCGGTCGCATCGCGGAAGTCGGGGCGGTCCAGGCCATGCGCTTCCGCCAGCGCCAGCCAGTGACGGTGCCCCGCCGCCTTCCACATCCAGCCTTCCGACAGCCCCGCCCGGCAGAGCTCGGGCATGCCGATGCGCAGCGACTCCTGCGTGGCGACAAGGTTGGCGGCGGCGCTGGCGATCATCCCGCCGCAACCATCCGCTGCGCCGGGGCGAGCGATGCGGCGATGTGGTCGACGATGTGCGCGGCGTCGCGTGCCACCGCGTGGAAGCGGCCCGATCCCCAGGTGTTGAGCCACGGCAAGCCGATGAAATACAGCCCGGGGTGCGCCGAGACGCCGCGATGATGATCGGGATAGCCGCGCGCATCGAACACCGGCGCCTCGATGAACGAGAAGTCCATGCGGAAGCCGGTGCACCAGACCACGCTGCCGATCCCTTCCGCCGCCAGATCGAGCGACAGCGGTTCTTCGGGCGGCGACCAGCACGGCACGTAGGGATCGGCGGACGGTGCATCGATGCCCTCGCGCGCGATATAGCCGTCGATGGTCGCGCGGATTCGGTTGAACGTCGCGTCCGCCCGGTCGAGATGCTCCGACAGGTCTGGTTGGAACCGGACGACGCCCTGGTCGACCCCGGCGAGCATGCCGTACAGCTTCATCCCCTGCGTCGCGAACAGCCGCAGATCGATTTCGCGCCCGCCGTCGCGGCCGGTGAGATAGTGGTTCTCGTTCTGGCGGACCTTTTCGCTCATCGGATGGTCGTCGATCGGCAGGTCGTAATGCCCCATCTCCTCGAGCCATTCGGTCGAATCCTTGCCGCGATACTGGCGCGGCGCGCGCGGCGCATCGCCGACCGCGAGATGGACCTGCCGCCCGGCGAGGTGGAGATCCTCGGCGATCTGGCACCCCGACTGGCCGGAGCCGACCACCAATACGGCCCCATCGGGGAGGGCATCGGGATTGCGGTAATCGAGCGACTGGATCTGCGTCACGCCGGCGGGCATGCCCTGGCCGACCCGCGGGACGATCGGCACGTGATAGCCGCTGATCGCGATGACGACGCGGTCCGCGGTGTAGACGCCGTCGGTGGTCTCGACCAGATAGCCCGCACCCTCCTGCACGATGCGGGTGACCGCCACGCCTTCGCGGATCGGTGGCTTCACCTTCTTCGCATAGCCTTCGATAAAGGCGACGATCTCGTCCTTGACCATGAAGCCGTGCGGATCGGTGCCGCCATGATCGGCGCCATAGTCATAGCCGGGCAGGCGGCAGTGGTGGTTGGGCGTGACCAGGCAGAAACTGTCCCAGCGCTCGTCGCGCCAGCTGTGCCCGATCCGGTTCTTTTCCAGCACGACATGGTCGATCCCCTCTTGCTGGAGCAGATGGCTGAGCGACAAGCCGCCCTGGCCACCACCGACGAACAGCACGGAAACATGGGTACGCGGGACGGGCGTATCGGTCATGGCAGGGTCCTCCTCAGGATTCGAAGCGTTCGATGTGGACCACGGCGTCCGCGCGATCGGCGAAGCGGCGTGCGGTATTGGTGATCTGTTGCGACTGCTGCATCGCGTGGCCGCAGCCCATGCCGTAGCGGGCGCGTACCCGATCGCTGGCTTCCTCGAGCGCGGCGGTGGCGTCACGCACGAAATCGGCGAGCGGATAGTCGATTCCCGCCGTCAGCCGTTCGGCGATGATGGTCGAGGGCGAGTAGCAGCGTTCGCGGTGGCCATCCGGCCAGCGGACGACGAAGCGCATTTCAGGCATGGACCAAGGTCTCCGATGCGGTGGCGGGACCGCCGATGAAAGGGGTGGCGAAATCCCACACGGTGGCGCTCCCGCCGCCCGTGACGATATTGGCGCGGCGTTCGTCAATGACGGTCCCGGCGATGGCGGCGGCGATGTCGCGCGCGGCGAAGCGGGCGAGCACGGCGTCGGTGTTCTCCGGTGCGACCGCGAGCACGAAGCCGAAGCTCGGGAAGGCGGTCAGCCAGCGATCGATCGCGACGCTATCGGGGCGGGGCAGGCGATCGAGGTCGATCTCGACACCGACGCCGGACGTCTCCGCCAGCATCATCGCGGTGCCGACGACGCCGGCCATGCTGATGTCCTTGCCCGCGCGCAGCAGCCCCTCGGCGGCGAGCGCGGGCAGCAGCGCGAGATCGGCGCGCAGCCGGGCGGCGTCGGCGGTGCCGGTGCTGGCATCCCACCACGGAAACGGATCGCGGAACCGGCCGCGCAGATCGGTGACGACGATCAGCGCGTCTCCGGGGCGGGCCGCGAAGCTGGTGACCGGATGTTCCGCCTCGCCCAGCACGGCGACGGCGAGTTGCGGCGCGGTCGCCTTGAGGTTGGTATGCCCGCCGACGATCGGTACGCCGTAGCGCGCGGCGGCTTCGCGCATCCCCGCCAGGATCTCGGCGGCCTGTTCCTCGCCCGCGCTCCACAGCGCATCGACGACGGCGATCGCGCGACCGCCCATCGCGGCGACGTCGCTGAGGTTGACCATCACCCCGCAATAACCGGCGAACCACGGATCGGCGGCGACGAAATCGGCAACGAAACCCTCGATCGCGAACAACAGGTTGCCGCCGTTCGGGTGCGGGATCACCGCGGTATCATCGCCGACCGGAACCGCATCGCCGGCGCCGATGCCGAGCTGCGCGATGACCGGCGCAATATCGCATTTATGCGCGACGCCGCGGCTCTCGCGGATCAGCGTGGCGAGGCGCGCCGCTTCGCTCACGCCGCCCGCCGCGCGGCGTGGAAGCCGATCGTGCCGTCGGCGATCGGGGGATAATAGGCGAGATCGGCCTGCATCAGCAGATGCTCGCGGCCGTGCAGCGCGAGCTGCTCGATCTTCGCCCAGTGGAGGCGGCGGAACAGCAGCTCGTTGGGCGACTGGACGTGCGCGAAGAAGCGGACGCACCCCATCGCATGCGCGCTCGACACCGCCAGCCGGATCAGCGCGGGGCCGATGATCCCGACGCGCCGATAGGCCGGTGCGACGGCGAGCCGCGATCCCCACCAGATGCCTGGCGCGCTTTGATGGATGCGCACCGTGCCGATCACTTCGTCCGGCCCGCCCGCGAGCGTGGAAAGCGCGACGATCGTGGTCGCCACCGCATCGGTCGCGTCGCGGTCGTCATGGTCGAACACGCGCTGTTCGGTACAGAAGACCTGGCGGCGCAGCTCGGCGGCGCCCGCGGCTTCCCAGCGTTCGCTGGCGAAGCGCACGATATAGTCGCTGGCGAGGAAGGGCGGGGGGGCGACGAGGTCCATCACGCGGCTTCCCGCACCGGGAGCAGTTTTTCGAAGGTCGACAGCGCCGAGCAGGCGCCGCAGCGCGCACACCCGGCCTTGACCGATTCCGCCGCCAGCCCGCCATCGCGCAGCATTTGCGCCAGCGGCTGGAGCACCGACGCCATGAAGGCGGGATCGGGCGAGGGATGATCCTCGAGCGGCGTGCCGGAGATCGGCACGAACGGGACGATGAACGGATAGACCCCCAGCGCGATCAACCGCGCCGAAATGTCGAGCAGCGTCTCGCGCGTATCGCCAAGCCCGGCGAGGATATAGGTCGACACCTGGCCGCGCCCGAACACCGGCACCGCAGCTTCGAACGCGGTCATATAGCGTTCGATCGGGACGCTCGCCTTGCCCGGCATGATGCGCTGGCGCAGCGCGGGCGTCACCACTTCCAGATGCATGCCCAGCGTGTCGATCCCGGCATCGCGCATCCGGGTAAACCAGACGTCGTCGTTCGGCGGCTCGCACTGGCCCTGGATCGGCAATGCGACGGCGGCCTTCACCGCGGCGGCGCTGTCGCACAACACGGCGGCGCCGCGATCGGTGGCGTTGGGCGTGCCGGTGGTCATCACCATGTGCCGCACGCCATCGAGGGCCACCGCTGCCTTCGCGACTTCGGCAAGCTGCGCCGGCGTCTTGTGCGCCACCGTGCGCCCGGCCGCGAGCGACTGGCCGATCGCGCAGAACTGGCAAGTCTTGGTCCGGCTTTGATAGCGGATGCAGGTCTGGAGGATGGTGGTGGCGAGCACGTCGCGCCCGTGGAGCGTCGCGATGTGCGAATAGGGAACGCCCTCCGCGGTCTGCAGATCGTAGAAGCGCGGGCGGGGCGGGAAGCTGAGCGTGCCGACGCTGCGACCGTCGCACGTCACCTCGACGCTGCCATCGGCGGCGGGGGCGCTGGCCTTGAACGGGCTGTCGAAGGCGGTGGCGGTGTGCACCGGCACCATCACGGTGATGCCGTCGATCGTCATCGCCTTGTGGTCCGAAGGCCCCGCGCCGCCGCGGCGGCTGGCGACACCCGCCTTGGGATCAGCCAGCCGAATCCCGTGCGACTGCAGATCGGCGATCATCGATGCCGTCAGGGTGCTGGGTTTCGGTGGCATAAGGGAACTCCCGGTCGGAATGGGCGGCAGGACTTGCGCGGTGGATGGCGGGCTTGGGGCGGTCGTCCAGGTGGAGCGAAAGCAGCTCGGGGCGGGCGTAATGGCCGACCGAGTCCATCATCCGCTTGCGCTTGGTGACGAGCGCCATGTCGCAATCGGCGATCAGCAACCCCTCGCCGGAGGTCAGCGGGGGGACGACATTCTGCCCTTCGGGCGAAACGATCGCGGTGTGGCAACCGCCGGAAATCGCGCGACGATGCGCCTCGTCCGGTGCGATCGCCGCGCGCTGTTCGTCGGTCAGCCAGCCGGTGGCGTTGACCACGAAGCAGCCGCTTTCCGCGGCATGGTGGCGAATGGCGGCCTCGATCTGGTCGTGAAAGACCTTGCCGACCATCGATCCGGGGAACTGGCTGGCGTGGATTTCCTCGCCATCGGCCATCAGCGCATAGCGAGCGAGAGGATTGTAATGCTCCCAACAGGCCAGCGCGCCGACCCGCCCGACCGCGGTATCCACCGCGCGCAGGCCCGAGCCATCGCCTTGGCCCCAGATCATCCGCTCATGATAGGTCGGCGTGATCTTGCGGCGCTTGAGCGCGAGCGTGCCATCGGCATCGAAGACGAGCTGGGTATTGTAGAGCGTGCCGCCGTCGCGTTCGTTGACGCCGACGACCAGCACCATCGCATGGCGCCGCGCCGCACTTGCTAGCGCCTGGGTGACCGGGCCGGGGACGACCACGGCTTCGTCATAGAGCGCGAGATGCTTGGCGCCGATGCGATAGGGCGGGTCGATGAACGAGAAATAGGGATAATAGGGCAGGAAGGTCTCCGGGAAGACCATGAAGCCCACGCCCTTTTCCCCCGCCTCGTCGATCGCCGCGAGGACGCGATCCAGCGTGCCACCGGGGCGATCGAGCACCGGCGCGATCTGCGCGGCGGCGACTCGTACGATCCGGCGGTCGTTCATCGACCCGGCCATCGTCAGAGGGTCCAGGTATCGAGGATGAAGGCGTTATCCTTGCGGTGCAGCAGCATGATGTCGAGCACATCCTGCGGCGCGATCGGCGTGATGCCGGGGATCAGCGACGGTTCGCCATGCCCGTACAGCGCCTGGAGCGCGAAGCGGCAGGCATAGACCTTGCCGCCTTCCTTCATGAACTTTTCGATCTGGTTGTTCACCGCCATATGGCCGGGGAACGCCTCGTCGCCGAGCGTCGGGAAGCCGCGCTGGATGCCGAGCGTGACGCCGGGGCCATAGAGCAGCACGCTGGTTTCGAAGCCCTTGCGCTGCAGGCGGGTCGCCTGGAGCATGTTGACCAGCCCGATCGAGCCTTCGAACGCGACGGTGTGGAAGGTGACCAGCGCCTTTTCGCCGGGATCCGCCTTCACATCCTCGAACACCTTCTGTTCGTAATCGACGAAGAAATCGCCCTTCTGGTGTGGCGCCTTGGTGACGGTCGGCATGCGAATCTCCTTCGTTGCAGTGCAATATGCACAGTCAATAGGATGGGGCATTAGGCGTCAATGATCGCATTCATTACAGACCGTAAAATGCGGTCAATATCCTGATGATGCACGGTAAGTCGTTTGGTTTAAGCGGTGAACCGGTGGTCATGGCAGCGGTCAGCTGCATAGGGGTGATGCGGCAGAGGGCATTCGACGTACGAATGCAGTCAATGTAGGGCGAAAGCATCACTCGGCTCCGGGTCGCTTTAATCGCCAGCCGCCTGCGACGGTCGCGTGATTGACCTGAGGGGTGGCGCAATCCTAAGCAGGGGCGGGGAGCGATGCATGACCGCGCAACACTGGACGCCGAACCTCGAACCGTTCGGGAAGCCGCACTATCGCGCGATTGCCGACGCGATCGCCGACGACGTGCGCACGGGCGGCTTGCGGGTCGGGGATCGCTTGCCGCCGCAGCGTGAGCTGGCGGACCGGCTCGGTCTCAATTTCACGACCGTCGCGCGCGGTTATGTCGAGGCGCAGCGGCGCGGGCTGGTCGCGTCGCGCGTCGGGCAGGGCACTTTCATCGCCGGCCAGTCGCAACGGCCGCATGTCGCCGCCCGCCCGTCCGTCGTCGATCTGACGATGAACGTCCCGCCCGAGCCCGAGGAGCGCGCGCTGCTCGATCGGATGCAGGCGGGGCTGCAGAAGGTCGCGCACGATCTGCCGACGCTGATGCGCTATCAAGGATTCGGCGGCACCTATGTCCAGCGCGAAGCGGCGACGCATTTCCTGCGGCAGCGCGGGGTGGTGGTCGAGACCGAGCGGCTGGTCATCTGTCCGGGGACGCATGTGGCGTTCCAGGCGGTGCTGCAATCGCTGACCCAACCGGGCGACACGCTTCTGTGCGAAGCGCTGACCTATCCGCCGATCCGGGCAATCGCGCAGCGGCTGGGGCTGAAGCTGGTGGGTGTGCCGATCGACGCACAAGGGATCGACCCCGATGCGTTCGAGGCGTTGTGCCGCGACCATGCGCCCAAGGCGTTGTACCTCAACCCGACGCTGCTCAATCCGACCACCGCGACGATGCCCGAGGACCGGCGGTTGCGCACGATTGCGGTCGCACGGGCGCATGATGTCGTGATCCTGGAGGACGATGCCTATGGCGCGCTGCTGCGCCGCCCGCCCGCCGCGTTCGTAACGTCGGCGCCCGACATCACCTTCTACGTCGCGAGCCTGTCGAAATGCGTCGGTGCGGGGTTGCGGATCGCCTATCTCGTCGCGCCCGACCAGCGGCGGTTGTGGCCGGTGAACGGATATCTACGCACTACCTGCGTGATGGCGTCGCCGATGACGACCGCGCTCTCCACGTTGTGGATCGAGGACGGCACCGCCAACACCGTGGTGGAGGCGGTGCGGCGCGAAACCGCCGCGCGGCAGAAGATCGCGGCGCAGGTGCTCACGGGCGTGGCGCACCAGACCGATCCGCATGCCTTCCACATCTGGCTGTCGCTCCCCGAACCGTGGCAGCGCTCGGCGTTTGCCGCGAAGATGCGGGCGTCCGACCTCAGCATCGTCGTCAGCGATGCGTTTACCGTGACGGGGCCGCCGACCGAGGCCGTGCGAATATCGCTGGGCGGCGTGCTCAGTCGCGCCGAATTGCGCACCGCGCTCGATTATCTGATGCATGTGATCGAGAATGAGGTTGAGGAAGGCGCGCACTTCGGGTGAGCCGGGGAGCGCGCCGGGATGGTTTTGGCTGAACCGGCGCTTCCGATATTTGCATGCATATTCCCTCGACAATCCATACATAAATACCTATGTACGGATCAGTGATTCGTGGTGGTACCGATATGTCTGCTGAAATTTTGCCGAACACGTTCGAATGGATCCTGAAAAGCGGCTGGAAGGGCTTGTGTCCGCGTTGCGGCAAGGGGCACATGTTCGATTCATGGCTCAAGGTGACCAAGACGTGTGACAACTGCGGGCTGGATTACCGCTTCGCGTCGCCGGACGATGGCCCCGCATTCTTCTCCTTGTGCCTCGTCGCCTTCCCGCTGATTTTCGCCGTGGTGTGGATCCAGGCGGTGTATGAGCCGGCGTGGTGGTTTCACCTGTTCGTCTCGCTGCCGTTCATGCTGATCGGATGCCTGTTGCCGTTGCGACCGATCAAGGGCTGGCTGGTGGCGTCGCAATACGTCAATCGCGCGGTCGAGGCGGGGACGACGAAGCTGTGGAACAAGCTCGATGGGCGCGAGGACGACAATGTCTTTGACGATTGAGCACCGGGCGACGGACCATGTCGCCGCAGCGCGACGGGCCGCGGCCGACGTGTTGGAGCGCAGCGGACGACACGTCGACGCCGGAATCGTGCGGCGCGGCGGGGGCGACGATTTCGCCGAAGTCCAGGCCGCGCTTCAGGCGGTGTCCGCCGCTTCCGCACAGGTCGCGCGGCTCGAGCGCGCGCTGCGATGCTATGCCGACGAAACCTTCTGGGAAGCGGTCGCGCATGGGGACTCGCTCGCGGCGCACGATGCTGGCGAGATCGCGCGGGCGGCGCTATCCGGCAAGGAGATGTTCCAGCAGCATCGCGACTGACGGATCGCGTTTTTCGGGCGCGTCGCTGGTCATTGTATGGGTAATCGGGTAAGAAATTTACATGCAAACGTGGAAACCCGATCTCGCGGCGCTCGCCGGGCCGAAGTATCTCGCGATCGCGCAGGCGCTGGCCCGCGACATCGCGGCGGGGACCTTGAGCGCGGGGGATCGCCTCCCGCCGCAGCGCGTGCTGGCCGAAACGCTTGGCGTCGACCTGACGACGGTCACGCGCGCTTATGGAGAAGCGCAGCGCGTCGGGCTGATCGAGGGCGAAGGCCGGCGTGGCAGCTTTGTAAAGGACAAGCGGCAGGCGCCGTCTCCAAGTGGCGTGGATCACGACGATCCAGGGATGAATGCACCGCCGCTGGTCGTCGGTGGATCGCTTGCGGATGCGTTCCGCAAGACCGCGGGGGCGCTGCTGGCGTCCGACGGCGGCGCCGCGCTGCAATATCAGCAGAGCGGTGGCATGCCGCCCGTGCGCGAGGCCGGGGCGAATCTTCTCCGGCGACGCGGGGTCGCGGCGCATGAGGATTCGGTGCTGGTCGCGGCAGGGGGGCAGCATGCGCTGCACGCGATCTTCAGTGTCGAGCTGAAGGCGGGGGACCGGCTGGTCGTTTCGGGCTTCGTCTATCCCGGTCTCCTCTCGCTTGCGCGGCGGTATGGCGTGAGCTTGCTGGCGGTCCATGCCGATGCGGAAGGGATCGATCCCGATGCGCTGGACGCCGCCTGTGCCGCCGAAGACGTGCGCGCCGTCTATCTGGTGCCGACGAACGACAACCCGACCACCGCCACGATCGGCCTCGATCGGCGCAAGGCGATTGCCGCGGTGGCGCAGCGTCGCGGGCTGATGGTGATCGAGGACGATGCCTATGGCTTGCTCCCCGAATCGCCGTTGCCGCCGATCGCGGCGTTCGCCCCGGAGATGACGTGGCATATATCGAGCGTCTCGAAGATCCTTTCGCCGGGGTTGCGCGTGGCGTGGCTGCGCGCGCCGGACATCGCCAAGGCCTGGCGGCTCGCAGCGGACATGCACGAGACGGCGATCATGGCGCCGCCGCTCAATGCGGCGGTGGTCGCCAGCTGGGCCGGCGACGATACCTTCGCGCGGCTGGTCGGCGAGGTTCGCGCGGAGGCGCGCGTGCGGCAGGCGCTGGTCGGCAAGTGCCTGCCGGACGACAGTTTTCGTGCACATGCGGACGGCTATCATCTATGGGTGCCGCTGCCGCGGGACGTGGATGCCGCGCCGATTGCGCAAGCGCTTCGGCCGCACGGCATCTCGGCCATTCCGGGCGATGCCTTCGCGGTCGATCGGGCGGCGGCGGGGCCAGCGCTGCGGGTGTCGATTGGTGGCATGCTGGCGCGCGATCGGCTCGAACGCGGACTGAACCTGCTTGGGGCGTTGATCGGCCCGGGAGCACCCCGAAAAATCTCGCTCGTCTGACCGCGGTTAGGGCGCGGACGTCACAACCAGCGCGCCTTTCTTGAGGCGCGGTGGGGCGCGAACGTGCGACTCTGAAACGATTAGGCCACCACGAATTCAACCGATCGAGCCCGTCGCGCTTCCATGCCGATCCGGCATGGCAAACTATAAAAATATAGTTTTTGATCTAGATGTGGATCAAGCGCTAGCACTGCGGTGACGAGCGAGACCGATCGCCGTCCCACGATCCTTGAGCCCATCCACGCACCGACGAGACAGGGTCTCGTCTCGATGCGCGGGCGAACATCGCGGCATCTATGAAACGGTCGGGATAGGGGGATGTATGCGCGTGGGGTCTTATCCTGGCTTGGGAATGCGCGGGGGGCTCGCCATCTGTGGCGCGGCCTGGGTCATCGTCCTTTCCTTCGTGTCGCTCGGCGTCGTCGTCGCGCAAGGGCTGCCCAAAGAAAAGACGGGGGTTTCGAACGTCGAGACCGCAGCGGTGCCGCTGGCGCCAGACTTCGCAATGACGCACGGCAGGACGCTGCGGATGCGCAAGGTCACCATCCTTCCCGGCGGCGCCTTGCCAATGCATCCGCATGTCGACCGGCCCTCGGTATCCTACGTGCTGAGCGGCACGCTGACCGAATATGTCGCGGGGAACGATACGCCGCGCACCTTGGACGCGGGGGCTTCCAACGCGAGCTTCACGCATGCGCATGCCTTGCTGAACCGCGGCACGACCCCGGCAGTGTTCATCGAAGTCGATCTGCCGGAAAAATAATCAGAATTCGACTGTCTGTGGATCGAGACAGTCGCGGTTCGTCCGGACCCCGGACGATCGAAAGACGAGATCCGGAATACCGAAAACATAAAAGACATCAGGGTGTGTAACGCCTGCCGGTAACAGCCGCGCAGACGATCAGATAAAACAGGGGATTGGAATGAAGTACCGGATTTCAACGGCCGCGTTGGCGTTTGCCTTGGCCATGCCTGCGAGCGCGCAGGCGCAAACTGTCGAGACCGCGCCGCTCCAGGATCAGCAGGTTGCGCCCGCCGCACCGGCAGAAGAGGCGGAAAGCCAGGGCAGCGATATCGTCGTGACCGCGCAAAAGCGCTCCGAACGCTTGCAGGATGTTCCGCTCGCGGTGACCGCGCTCAGCGCCGATGCGCTGCAGAGCCGCCAGATCAACGATACGCAGAGCCTGGTTCAGGCCGTCCCCTCGCTCACTTTCCAGCAGGGTACCAACCCGTCGAACACGACGTTCCGGATTCGTGGCATCGGCACGCAGTTGTTCAGCCAGGGCGTCGAATCCGCAGTGGCAGTGGTCGTCGACGGCGTGGTTGCCGCGCGGCAGGCGCAGGGCTTTGCCGATTTCGCCGATCTGGAACGCGTCGAAGTGCTCCGCGGGCCGCAGGGTACGCTGTTCGGTCGCAACGCGACCGCGGGCGTCCTCAACATCACGACCGCGCGGCCATCATCTACCTTGACCGCGCGCGGCGACGTGACGGTGGCGGAGCATCAGGAATATCGCGCGCGCGGCACGGTTTCCGGCCCGATCAGCGATACGTTGCGGGCCCGCCTGACCGGCTTTTACAACAACGTCGGCGGCATCACGTATAATTATGCGACGGACTCGAAGGTCAATGGCTCCGAAAGCTGGGGCTTGCGCGGCAAGCTCGACTGGGATGCGACCCCCGACCTCAATTTCCGGCTGACGGTCGATCATCGCGATACCAAGGCGGATTGCTGCGCGCAGGTTCTGATCAGCGCGGTAAACCCGGTGATCGCGCAGTTGACCGCCCCCGTGGTCGCCTCGCGCCGCAACCGCAGCATCAACGACGAGACGCTGACCTTCGGCGATTCGCGCCAGACGACGGCATCCTTGCAGGCGGATTGGGATCTTGGCGCGGCGACGCTGACGTCGATCTCGGCCTATCAGGATTATCAGCTCGACGCGAACCAGTCGGTCGATCGCATTCCGTCGCAGCCGGTGCGTTTCGTCAGCCCCAGCTTCGCCTATGCGCATTGGCCGCTTGGTGGCGGCGGGGTCGGGCTCGGCAACTTCACGCAGGAGCTGCGGCTGTCGTCCAGCGGCCAGCATGACCTCAACTACGTCGCGGGGCTGTTCTATTCCGATCTCAACATCGACCGCGACTTCACCCGGCGCCGCGCGACCTGTTCGGCGGGCGTCATCGGCCAGCCCTGTACGGGAACCTCGGTGGTACAGTCGGCCCGCAGCGACGCGCATCTCGACGGCGAGAGCATCGCGGCGTTCGGCCAGGTGGATTATCGCATCGTCGGCGGGCTGAAGCTGCTCGGCGGCGTGCGCGTTCAGCGCGAAACGGTCGCGGTGCGCGGCGTTCGCGTCTCGCCGGTGACGACCGGGGAAGTGCTGTTCCCGGGCAGCGGCCCTGTCTCGGGCAGCCAGCGCGTGCGGGATACCGCGGTTACGGGGAAGGCCGGGCTGCAGTATGAATTCAGCCGCCGCGCGCAGCTCTACGGATCGTATTCGCGCGGGTACAAGGGACCGGGCTTCGACACCGAGATCACGGCGAACTTCGCCAACCAGGCGCCGATCCAGCCCGAATATGTCAACGCCTATGAAATCGGCTTCAAGGGCCAGACAAGCGATCGCTCGCTCAGCCTGAACGTTGCGCTGTTCCTCTCGGATTACAGCAACTTGCAGGTGCAGGCCAACCGGTCCGACCCGGCGACCGGCGTCACCCAGTTCGTCACGACGAATGCGGGTTCGTCGCAGAGCAAGGGGTTCGAGATCGAGGCGGTGATGCGCCCGGTCGACGCCTTCACGGTCAACGCGTCGTTCACTTATGCCAAGGCGACGGCGGATATCGACGGGCTCAACTGCGCGTTGCAGTTCCAGGGAGCGGCTCCGATCCTGACCGGCAACTTCCCGGTCAACCAATGCTATCGCCGTCGATCGGTGGTGGGCGGCACGACGGTGACGTCGGGTCCGTTGCAGGACGTGCGCAACGGCACGCTGCCGGCATCGCCGCGCTACCGCATCAACATCACGCCGCGCTATGAGGACGTGATCCCCGGGACTTCGCTGACCGGCTTCGTCCAGACTGCGATCAACTTCCAGAGCGCGCAGAACTTCTCGCTCGAGCAGGATCCGCTGCTCGGCCAGCCGTCCTACACGCTGGTCGATCTGGCGGTCGGCGTGCAGACCGAGGACAAGCGCTATTCGC
This sequence comes from Sphingomonas echinoides, assembly GCF_029623395.1. Lineage (GTDB taxonomy): Bacteria > Pseudomonadota > Alphaproteobacteria > Sphingomonadales > Sphingomonadaceae > Sphingomonas > Sphingomonas echinoides_A. The sequence continues at coordinate 92,877 of NZ_JAPYKK010000004.1, read as the reverse complement.
TAACCGTCTTCGTCAAGAACCTGTTCGATACCAACTACCTGACGTCCATCAGCCACAATTCGCTGCTGGCCACCACCGCCACGCCGTCCGATCTCATCGCCAATTACAGCAAGGATGCGGATCGCTATGCCGGGGTGACGTTCGGGGCACGGTTCTGATCGGGCGGACCCCAAGCGCTCGGGTGAGCGCCGCGATCCTGCTGGTCGGGATCGCGGCGTCGCTCGCGCCGTCGCCCGCGGCGGCGGGGGAGCGCCAACCCGTGCTGGCGGAACGCGACGTCCCCGTGCTGGTGCGGCACGGCCTGCGCTTTCGCGATCTCGATCGCGACGGGCGGCTGTCGCCGTTCGAGGACTGGCGGCGATCGCCCGCGGCGCGCGCGGCGGATCTCGTCGGGCGGATGACGCTCGACGAAAAGGCGGGGACGATGGTGCACGATGCCGCCCCGCTGGCGGCGGATGGTCGCGGTTATGATCCGGTGGCCGCGGCCGCGCTGATCCGGGATGGGCATATGACCAGCCTGATCACGCGGCTCGCGGCGTCGGGCCGGACGCTGGCCGAGCAGAACAACGCGCTGCAGGGCATCGCCGCGGGCGCGCGGATCGCGGTGCCGCTGACGATCAGCACCGATCCGCGCAACCATTTCCAGGTGCTGGACGGGGCGAGCGTGGCGGGCGTCGCTTTCTCGAAATGGCCCGAGGCCACCGGCTTCGGCGCGATCGGCGATGCTGCGCTGGTCGAGCGGTTCGGCGACATCGCGCGGCAGGAATATCGCGCCGCCGGGATCCAGCAGGCGCTGTCGCCGATGGCCGACCTTGCGACCGAACCGCGCTGGTCGCGGATCAACGGCACCTTTGGTGAAGATCCCGACCGGGTCTCGCGGCTGGTCGGCGCGTATGTGCGCGGCTTCCAGCATGGCGCGAACGGGCTGATGCCGGATGGCGTGTCCGCCGTCGTGAAGCATTGGGTCGGCTATGGCGCGTCGGAAAAGGGATATGACGGGCATAGCTGGTACGGCCGCTATGCCGCGCTGAGCGATCGCACGCTGGCGCTGCACACCGCCGCGTTTCGCGGGGCGTTCGCCGCCGGGGTGACGGGGGTGATGCCCACGTATGCCATCGTCAAGATTGCCGGACGGAACGACGGGCGCCATCCCGCGGTCGGGGCGGCGTTCAGTCCGTATCTGCTGACCGATCTGTTGCGCGGGCAGTATCGCTTCGGCGGCTTCGTGCTGTCCGATTGGGGCGTGACGCGGGATTGCGGGCCGCTGTGTCGGGATGGCTTTCCGGCGAAGACGCTTCCGACGCGCGAGGGGTTCTCGACCGCCTGGGGCATGGAGTCCGTGACGGTCGAGGACCGCTTCGTGCGGGCGATCGCGGCGGGGGTGGACCAGTTCGGGGGCACGACCGATGCGCGCCCGATCGCCGCTGCGGTGCGCGCGGGGCGTTTGCCGCTGGCGCGGATCGATGCTTCGGTGCGGCGGATGCTCGCGCTCAAGTTCCGCATGGGCCTGTTCGAAAACCCCTATGTCGATCCCGCCGCGGCCGAGCGAATCGTCGGTGCGCCGGGTTTCCGTGCCGAAGGGCTGCGCGCGCAATCGCGCGCGCTGGTGGTGCTCAAGGCGGATGCCGTCCGGCTGGCGAGCGGAACGCGAGTCTATCTCGTCGGGGTCGATCCCGCCGTTGCGGTGGCGCACGGGCTGGTTCCGGTCGCGCGGCCGGAAGACGCGGCGCGTGCGGTGATCCGCATGGCGGCGCCGTGGCGCGGCGAACATACTCAATATTATTATGGCGCCAAGCAGCATGAGGGCAGACTGTCCTGGGCCGCCGACGACCCCGCCCTGCGGACCTTTACGGAGCTGGCGGCCAAGGTGCCGACGATCGCGGTGGTCTATCTGGATCGCCCGGCGATCCTGACGCCGCTATTGTCGCGCGCGGGCGGACTGGTGGCGGATTTCGGCGCGAGCGACGCCGCGCTGCTGGATGCGCTGACCGGACGGGTTGCACCGGAAGGGCGCTTGCCGTTCGAACTCCCATCGTCCGAGGCGGCGGTGGATGCACAAGCGGGCGACGTGCCGCATGACAGCCAGAGCCCGCTATTCCCGATCGGATTCGGCCTGACGCTGTCGGGCACCCCGCTTCGGCCCCTGGAAGGACCACGATGATGCGATGCCTGTCCCTATTGCTGTTGCCGCTGTTGATTGCGGCGGCGCCTGATCGTCCGGCGCCGCCCGCGCTCGCCACGCAGGGGAGCTTCTATGTCGGCGGGCGCGACGTGGAACAGGGCGGGACGATGCTGCGCGTCGACAGCATGTATGTGGAATATCGCGTCCCCGCGCGGCGCACCAAGAAGACGCCGATCGTGCTGGTGCATGGCAATTACCAGAACGGCACCGCCTTCACCGGAACGCCCGACGGGCGCGAGGGGTGGGCGGACCTGCTGCTGCGGCGCGGCTATGCCGTCTATATCGTCGACCAGCCGATGCGTGGGCGATCACCGTATCATGCCGCGATCGACGGCCCCGCCGCCACGATCCCCGCCGCGCAGATGGAGCGGCTGTTCACCGCGCCGGAGCGCAGCTCGCCGGTCCCGCAGACCAAGAAGCACGATCAATGGCCGGGCACGGGGCGCGTGGGCGACCCGGTGTTCGAGCAGCTCTACACCTCGCAACAACCGACCGTGACCGCACCCGGAGAGCGGATCGACTCGGTCGTGCGCGCTGCGCTGGAGGCGTTGCTCCACAAGATCGGGCCGGCGATCCTGCTGACGCATTCGCGCGCGGGCACGTTCGGCTGGGAGGTCGCGGACGACGTCCCCGAGCTGGTGCGTGCCGTCGTCGCGATCGAGCCGAACGGCCCGCCATTCTATGATCCCGCTTCCGCCGACGGCAAGACGCCCGAGAAGATGACGCGGCCGTGGGGCCCGACCTATGACACGCTCACCTATGCGCCCGCGGTCGCCGATCCGTCCGAGCTGCGCATTGCGCGGCAACCCAGCGCCGAGGGGCGGGACTTGCTCCCGTGCTGGCTGCAGACGGGGACTCCGCGCACCTTGCCGCGGCTGGCGCATGTCCCGGTCATGATCGTCGTGGGCGAGGCGTCCTATCACGCGCCGTACGACCATTGCACCGCTCGCTTCCTGAAGCAGGCCGGGGTGCCGGTCGATCTGGTGCGGCTCGAGGATCGGGGGATCCATGGCAACGGGCATCTGATGATGCTGGAGAAGAACAACGCGCGCATCGTCGGGGTGATTGCGGATTGGCTGAACACCGCGGTACGCTGACCTGATTGACGATCGGGCGGGGTTCAGGCCTCGTCCGCTTTCCCCTGCTGTTTGCGCCGCGCCCAGAATTCCAGGCGCTTGCGGACGTCGCGCTCGAAGCCGCGCTCGTTCGGCGCGTAGAAGACCGGTTTCGTCTCCGCCAGCGCTTCGGGGAAGAAGTCCTGCCCCGCATACGCATCGGGATGGTCGTGATCGTAGCGATAGCCCTCGTGATAGCCGAGTTCCTTCATCAGCTTGGTCGGCGCGTTGAGAATGCGGCGCGGCGGGGGCAGCGACCCCGTCGACCTGGCAAGCGCATAGGCACGGTCGTACGCAAGATATGACGCGTTGGATTTCGGCGCGGTCGCGACATAGTTGATCGCCTGCGCGATGAAGAGCCGCCCCTCCGGCAGCCCGATCCGCTCGAATGCCTGCCATGCGGTGATGACCTGAACGAGCGCCTGCGGATCGGCCATGCCGACGTCTTCGGACGCGGCACAGGCGAGCCGCCGGAACACAACCGTCGGATCCTCGCCGCCGGACAGCATCCGCGTCGCCCAGTAGAGCGCGGCGTCGGGGTCGCTGCCCCGCAAACTCTTGTGGAAACAGCTCAGGAGATTGAAATGCTCCTCCTGTCCGCGATCGTAGAGCGGGGCGCGGCGCTGCACCAATCCGGCGAGCGTCGGCGTATCCATCTGGTCGATGTCGCCGGACGACAGGATTTCTTCGCACATGCCGAGCAGATAGCGCGCATCGCCGTCGGCCATCTCGACCAGCGCGTCGCGCGCTTCCGCGGTCAACGGGAGCGGCTTCCCGATATGCGCCTCGACTCGGTCGACGACGCGGCCCAACCCGTTCTGGTCCAGACGATTGAGCGTGTAGACTTTCGCGCGCGACAGGAGCGCGGCGACGAGGCTGAAACTCGGGTTCTCCGTGGTCGCCCCGATCAGCACGATCGTCCCGTCCTCGACCGCGGGCAGCAGCGCATCCTGCACCGGGCGTGAAAAACGGTGCAATTCGTCCACGAAGACGACCGTCGACGTGCCCGACGCATCGCGGTGGTTCGCGGCGTCGGACATGGTCTTGCGCAGATCCGAAATGCCGGTCGACACCGCCGATAGCTGGAGGAAGCGATACCCCACCTCGGCGGCGACGAGCCGGGAGATGGTCGTTTTTCCGACCCCGGGCGGGCCCCACAGAATGAAGGAACTCAGGCGCCTGGCCGCGATCATCCGGCCGATCGGTCCGGTCGGCCCCAACAGATGATCCTGGCCGATGACGTCGGCGATCCGCCGGGGACGAAGCTGCTCCGCCAGCGGCGATGGGGCTTGGGCGCTGAAAAGAGTCTCAGACATGAAGATCGTCCTTCGGGGGTAGGACGGCGTCAGCCGCTAAGGTTGCGGCTGGTTGCCAGTGAAACGGAGCCGCATCCTATGGGGGGAGGCGCGTGCCCCTTCGGCGGTTGCGACCGTTCGGCGCGGAAGCCGCCCGGTCGCGGCGAAGCGGTATCACCGTGGAAGATTGGGTGGAGCACAAAATTTTGCACAGCCCCACTTGCGCTCCGTACTTCAAGATATATCTTAGTGCCATCGACGATAGAAAGAGACAGTATGTTTAGACATGAGAACGAACAGAGCCACGGTCGCCATCAGCATGGAAACCAGCACGGGCATGGACAGGGGCGTGGCGGACACGGGGACGGCAGGGGCGGCATGGCGGGCATGATGCGCGGCGGCGGACGCGGCTTCGGTGGCGGTGACCATCCGGAAGGCCGGTTCGGGGGCAGGGGCGGTCCGCGCGGGCGGCGCATGTTCGATGGCGGCGAATTGCGGCTGGTGTTGCTCAAGCTGATCGCGGACGAACCGCGCCACGGCTACGACCTGATCCGCAGTATCGAGGAGCTGACCGGAGGTGCCTATGCGCCGAGCCCGGGTGTGGTCTATCCGACGTTGACGCTGCTCGACGACATGGATCTGATCGCGGCGCGACAGGCGGACGGCGCCAAGAAGCGGTTCGAGGCGACCGAGGCGGGTGTGCAGCATCTTGCCGAGAATGCCGAAGTGGTGACCGCGCTGCTCGCGCGGCTTGCCGAAGTGGGCGCGGAACGCGCGCGGACCGACAGCGCTTCGGTGCGCCGCGCGATGGGCAATTTGCGGGAAGTGCTGATGCATCGATTACGGGATGAGCATGTCTCGATCGAGACGATCCACGCCGCCGTCGCGCTGATCGACGATGCCGCGCAGAAGATCGAGCGGCTGTGATGGCGTATGTGGCAATCGCCCGCGTGCCCACTGCGCATGCCAGCAAATATCTGCAGCAGACGTGCAAGCATTGGGAGCATAACCTGACGGTCACTTATTCTGCTACGCACGGCACCGTGGTGTTCCCGCGCGATGCCCGGGGTGCGGATCATCCGGGCGATGCGACCGTCACGTTCGATGCCGAGCCGGAGGTTCTGGTGGTGCGGATCGAGGCGACGTCGGCGGAGCAACTGGACGGGCTGAAAGGGGCGGTCGCTCGCCACGTCGACCGGTTCGCGTTCCGGGAGGCACCGCTCGCCTACGACTGGGGGTGAGGGGCGCGGCGCAGAGTAGGCGCCGCGCGCTCGACCACACTCCGCATCACGCGCCCACCCTACACGCGGCGTCACCCTGAACGCGTTTCAGGGTCCACCGTGCCGCTAAGGCTGGCCTGCGTTGCATGGTGGATGCTGAAACACGTTCAGCATGACGGCAGTGGAGGGGGGGCGGTGCCCCCTCGCGCCGTCCGATTATGTTGCACAGCGTCCGCCAATCACCTTGAACAACGCCTACCGCGCCGCCCGCCGCGCGAGGACGCGGAGATAGGTGTCGAGCACCGTCTGGTTGATCGTGTCCCATTTGTAGCCCGCCGCCTTGGCGTGGCCCGCAGCGCCCGCCGCGCGGCGGAAGGCGTCATCCTCGCAGAACCGCTGAAGCGCATCGGCATAGCCCTGGATGTCGGTCGGCGGGACGATCAGCCCGGTCACGCCGTCGTCGATCAACCCGACCGCGCCGGACGCGCGCGCGGCGACGACGGGTACGCCCGCCGCCATTGCCTCGAGCGTCACGTTGCCGAACGTCTCGGTGATGCTGGGGTTGAAGAACACGTCCATCGACGCGACCGCACGGCCGAGATCGTCGCCGGATTGGAACCCGGCGAATACCGCATCGGGCACTTCCTTGGCGAACCAGTCGCGCGCCGGACCCTCACCGATCACGAGCGTCTTGTGGCGCACCCCGCGGCGGTCGAGCGCGTGCATCGCCTCGGCAAAGACGTCGAGGCCCTTTTCCTTGACGAGACGCCCCAGGAAACCGACCGCGATCTCGTCGTCGGCGATGCCCAGGCTGCGGCGCCACGCAAGATCGCGTCGGGCCGGGGTGAAGCGATCGTGGTTCACCCCGCGTGACCAGCGGCTGACCGAGGTCGGCACGCCCCATTCACGCAGGATCTCACCCATCATCTGGCTCGGCGCGAGCACTTCGTCGACGCGCGAGTAGAATTTCGCTTGGATCCGCACCAGCGTCCGGACGAGGAACCCGAGCCCGTAGTAGCTCATGTAGGTTTCGAACCGCGTATGGTAGGAGGCGACGACCGGGATATCGTGCTCTTCACCATAGCGCACGGCCGCGTGGCCCAGGATGTCGGGGGCGGACACGTGGATCAAATTGGGCGCGAACGCTTCCAGGTCGCTGCGGAGCCGCGCGTTAAATCCGCGCGAGATCTTATACTCTCCGCGTCCCGGAAACTTGAACGACGGCGCGCTGACGAGGTCGCCGGTCGGGGCGAATGCCGGGCGTCGGCTGGTGGGGGCGTAGACGCGCACGCTCGCACCCTTTTCCAGCAGGTGCCCGACCAGCAGGTTGAGCGCCTGGTTCGCACCATCGCGTGTGTAATTGTAGTTGCCGCTGAACAGGGCCACGCGGAGATCGGTTGCGTCCATCGCCGCGGCCATAGCGAAGCCTATGGGGGATGACTATCTCCCACGAAGCCACCCCTTGGCCTGGAGTCCCGCCATGACCGATCTTTCGCGTTTTCCGATCACGCAGCAATGGCCCGCGCAGCATCCCGACCGGCTGCAACTCTATTCGCTGCCGACGCCCAACGGGGTGAAAGTGTCGATCATGCTCGAGGAAACCGGGCTTCCGTACGAACCGCATCTGATCGATTTCGCGAAGGACGATCAGAAGACGCCCGCGTTCGTGTCGCTCAATCCCAATGGCAAGATTCCCGCGATCCTCGATCCGGATGGCCCGGGCGGGGTTCCGCTAGGGTTGTTCGAATCCGGTGCGATCCTGCTGTATCTTGCAGAAAAGACGGGCAAGTTCCTCCCGACCGACCCGGCGGAGCGGTTGCACGCGATCCAGTGGGTGATGTTCCAGATGGGTGGGGTGGGGCCGATGTTCGGGCAGGTCGGCTTCTTCGTGAAGTTCGCGGGCAAGGACTATGAGGACAAGCGGCCCCGCGACCGGTACGTCGCCGAGGCCAAGCGGTTGCTCGGCGTGATGGACGCGCATCTGGCGGGGAAGACGTGGTTTCTGGGCGACGCCTATACGATCGCGGATATCGCGATGATTGGCTGGGTCCGCGGTCTCGTCGACTTTTACGGCGCTGGCGATCTGGTCGGGTTCGAAGCGTTCACCAATGTGCGCGGCTGGCTCGACCGGGCGCTGGCGCGGCCTGCGGTCCAGCGCGGCCTGGAGATCCCTGCGCGCGGTTAGGGCGCGCGCGATTCGAGGATCGCCGCGATCTCCTTTGCGAAACGCTGCATCGTCGCGATGACTTCGGGCCGGTCGACCTTGGCCGGCGCGGGGTCCAGCGCGCAGATCGTCCCGAAGAACTGGCCGTCGGACAAGGTGATCGGCAGCGAGATGTAGCTCTCGAACCCGTAGAGGATCGGGGTGGGGTGCATTTGCCAGTCGCTGTCGTTCGACGCGCTGTCGAACGCGACCGGTCTGCCATGATCGCGAATTTCGTTGCAGATCGTGGTCTTGAGATCGAGTTCGTCGCCCGCGTCGAGGCCGAACTCGACTCGGTCGATGACATGACAAGCGGTCCACGTCTGGTCGGTTACATGCGCGACGGCAGCAAACCCCATGCCGGTGAGTTCGCAGACTTTTGCCAGAATTTCGGCGACATGTGGATTGGCCGCCAAGGCAACACGACAATCGTCAATATTGTGCATCGCTATGGGTCCCCGGCGGCTGCTATACCTGTTCCACCAAACCGGACAAGCGGCGTGCACGGGACGGACCGGTCAGGCAGCCGCGTGGAGCGCCGCGAACGACGTGAACTCCGCACGGAGCGTGACGTCGTCGATCGGCTCGACGAGGCGCTCGACGATCGTGCGCAGATCGTCCGTTTCGAAACTGTCGCCAGGCGTCCGTACCGGGCGATAGCCCATCGCCCATTCGCCAAACATCCGCGTCTCGATCGTCTTGCGCGACAGTTTGACGACCGCAAAGTGGCGCGGGTCTCGCGCAATCCGATCGAACACGCCAGCGACAGCCGGCTCGGGCCCTTCCAGTGCCTGGAGAAATCGCCGTCCCCCGAACAAGAGGAGGCCGGTAACCCCCGCCGCTGCATTGTTTCGCCGCGACGCGCGCAGAATGCCATCCAGGGCGGCGGTATCAAAGTCGCTTCGGGCGGTGCTGATGTAGAGGATACGCTGCATGGGGAACTCCGAGATCTCATCTGAAAATTGCTCGAAAATCCAAATGTTTCGTTAATTTTCCTGTGAATACCTTCCTGATCTGGATCTGGTGCGGACGGAGAAGGGACCGCGTGCAGGCGGGAACCCTGTTCCCTTAACGTTCCAATTGCGCTAAGTTGCGGCCATGGCAAAACCTCAAAAGCGTTACGTGTGCCAGTCCTGCGGTTCGGTCTCGCCGCGCTGGGCGGGGCAGTGCGGTGACTGTTCCGAATGGAACACGATGGTCGAGGATGCGGGGGCGACCGTTACCCCGTTTCAGGCCAAGCATAATCTCATCGGCGGCGGGCGGTCGATCCAGCTCGTCGGGCTGGATGCCGAGATCACGCTGCCCGAACGCATGGCGTCGGGGATCGCCGAGCTCGACCGCGCGCTGGGCGGCGGCTTCGTCGAGGGGTCCGCCACGCTGATCGGCGGCGATCCCGGGATCGGCAAGTCGACGCTGCTGTTGCAGGCCGCGGCGAAGATGGCGATCGCCGGGCTGCCGGTGGCCTATGTGTCCGGCGAGGAAGCCGCGGACCAGGTGCGCTTGCGCGCGCGACGGCTGGGGCTTGGCAACGCGCCGGTGATGCTCGCCGCGGCGACGTCTGTGCGCGACATCCTGACGACGCTGTCACAAGCGACGCCGCCGGCCTTGTTGGTGATCGATTCGATCCAGACGATGCATTCCGACCTGATCGAAGGCGCGCCCGGGACGGTCAGCCAGGTTCGGGCGTCGGCGCAGGAACTGATCCGCTTCGCCAAGGAACGCGGCACCGCGGTGGTCCTGGTCGGGCACGTCACCAAGGACGGCAGCATCGCCGGGCCGCGTGTGCTCGAACATATGGTCGACACCGTGCTCAGCTTCGAAGGCGAGCGCAGTCACCAGTATCGCATCCTGCGCGCGATCAAGAACCGCTTCGGCGGCACCGACGAGATCGGCGTCTTCGCGATGGTTGCTGAGGGCCTGACCGAGATTGCCAACCCCTCCGCGCTGTTCCTGACCCAGCGCGAGGAAGGCGTGACGGGCACCACCGTCTTCCCCGCGCTCGAGGGAACTCGCCCGGTCCTGGTCGAGATCCAGGCGCTGGTCGTCCGCCTCGCCAGCGGCGCGACGCCACGGCGCGCGGTGGTCGGGTGGGACAGCGGTCGGCTGGCGATGGTGCTCGCGGTGCTGGAGGCGCGCTGCGGACTCAGCTTCTCTGCGTGCGAAGTCTATCTCAACATCGCGGGCGGCTACCGCGTGCAGGATCCCGCGGCGGACCTCGCGGTCGCGGCGGCGCTGGTGTCCGCACTGAGCGAACGCCCGGTGCCGGTCGATGCGGTCGCATTCGGGGAGATCGCGCTGTCGGGCGAAATCCGGACCGTCGCGCATTCGGCGCTGCGGTTGAAGGAAGCGGGCAAGCTCGGGTTCGAACGCGCGCTGTTGCCACCGGCGGTGACCGACGAGAAGAGTTCGCTCAAGCTGACCGGATTTCGCACGCTGGGGGCCTTCGTCGAGCATATGCTCGGGAAGTGACCTGTCGGATCCGGCGCGTTCGGATAGCGCGCCCTCGACTCACCCCATGCGGTGCGGATATGGCGCACGCATGAACCTGACCGCGCTCGACATCGTCGTCCTCATTGCCGTTGGCGGCGCGGCCATGTTGGGCGTGGCGCGGGGGTTCGTTACCGAATTCCTGTCGCTGTTCGCCTGGGTAGCGATCGTCTTCGCGGTCAAGCTGTTCCACGTACCCTTGACCCACGCGCTGACCGGCGTCGTGGGGACGACCGCGGGGGCCGCGGTCCTGGCGTTCGCGCTGCTGGCGGGGGGAACCTATTTCCTCGGCCGAATGATCGCCAATGCCGTGGGGGCACGAACCCGCGATTCGGTCATCGGGCCGATCGATCGGGCTTTGGGGTTCGGCTTTGGCGCGGTGAAGGGGCTGATCCTGGTCAGCCTGGGTTTCCTGCTGGTCGTGCTGGTGACCGACACGATGGGGGGTGGACCGACCCAACGCCCGATCTGGCTGAAATCCGCGCGGGTCTATCCGCTGCTCAACGTGACGAGCGCCGGGATCGCCGATTTCGTCGATCGTCGGCGCAAGGGGCTGCCGTTGTTCGAACCGACGTTGGGCCGCACCGAGCCGGCGCGTCCAGTGAAAGACACCAAGCGGGGTGACTGAGGCGCTTGCGCTGCCTACATACGGTGCATGACCGCGCCGCTCTACAATACCGAAATCCTTCGCCTCGCCGCGACGATCCCGCATCACGCCCGCTTGCCCGATCCGATGGGGAGCGCGGAAAAGCGTTCGCCGATCTGTGGCAGCCGGGTGACCGTCGACGTCGCAGTGGATTCTGCGGGGCGGGTTTCCGATCTCGGCATGTTGGTGCGGGCCTGTGCGCTTGGACAGGCGTCTGCGTCGCTGCTCGGTGCGGAGGCGATCGGCAAGTCGGCCGACGAACTGGCTGCGGCGCGCGATGCGGTCGCGGCCTGGCTGGCAGGCGAGGGCCCCGTGCCGGATTGGCCGGGATTCGAGGTGCTGACCCCCGTCTTGCCGCATAGCGCGCGCCATGCTTCGATCCGCCTCGCGTTCGAGGCGGCCGCCGACGCTGCGCACGGCGCGACCGCAAAGACCCCGGCATGAGCGAATCGCTGCTGTTCGACGGTGTCGTCCTTGGCGGTTTCGCTCTCATTTTCGTTCTCATCTTCCGGCGGTTGGGGCTCGGCGCGACGCTGGGCTATCTGGTCGCGGGCGCGGTGGCGGGGCCGCAGGTGCTCCATCTCGTCGGCAACGCGCAGTCCAAGATCGGCGTCGCCGAACTTGGCATCACGCTGCTGCTGTTCATCGTTGGTCTCGAACTCAATCCGTCGCGACTATGGGCGCTGAAGAAGGAAATCTTCGGGCTTGGCGCGATGCAGGTCGTCGCGTGCGGTCTTGCCGTGACCGCGGTCGTGTGGGTCGCGACGCATTTCTCGGGGGCCGCGGCGCTCGTGCTCGGTCTTCCGCTGGCATTGTCGTCGACCGCGCAGGTGCTCCCCATGCTGCAATCCGCCGGACGCATGCGCACCCCGTTCGGGGAACGCGCGTTCTCGATCCTGCTGTTCCAGGATCTGTCGATCGTCCCGCTGATCACGATCGTGACAGTGCTGTCGCGTAACCCCGCCGATGCCAATGGCCCGCCGGGGTGGCTGCTGTTTCTCTATACCGTCGGGGCGGTCGCGGGGTTGGTGCTGGCGGGGCGGTTCCTGCTGCGTCCGTTCTTCCGGATCATCGGCAATCTCGGCGAGCGCGAGATGTTCGTGTTCGCGGCGCTGTTCACGGTCGTCGCGGCGGCGGCGATCATGGAAGCGCTCGGCCTTTCTACCGCGCTCGGTGCGTTCGTCGCTGGCGTCATGCTCGCCGACAGCCCGTACCGGCATGAACTGGAAGCCGATGTCGAGCCGTTCCGCTCGATCCTGCTCGGCCTGTTCTTCCTCGCGGTCGGCATGATGCTCGATCTCCACGCGATCGCGGAGCGGCCGTTCTTCGTGATCGGCATGGCGCTCGCGCTGATCGCGACCAAGGCGTTGATCATCTTCGGCATCGGCATGATCTTCCGGATGACCTGGCGGAGCGCGCTCGCGCTTGGCCTGCTGCTCAGCCAGGGGGGCGAGTTCGGCTTCGTGCTGTTCGCGCAGGCGCAGAAGGCGTTGCTGGTCGCGCCCGAAGCCGCCAGCCTGTTCGGGGCGATCGTCACGCTGTCGATGGCGACCACGCCGTTCCTCATGTCGATCACGCGCCGAATCCGCGAGGAACCGGTGCAGACCGGCGATCGCGACGGACCGCAGGCGGATGGCGCGAACGCGCTGATCGTCGGCTATGGGCGGTTCGGGCAGACCGTCGCGCAGATGCTGATCGCGCAGGGCATTCCGGTGACGCTGATCGACAACGATATCGAGATGATCGACATCGCGGGAGAGTTCGGCGCCAAGGTCTATTACGGCGACGGTACGCGGATGGACCTGTTGCGGCAGGCGGGCGCGGGGGAGGCGGAACTCATCATGTTCTGCATCGACGGCGACCAGCTATCGGCGGACCTGGTCGAGGGGGTCCATCAGGCGTTCCCCAATGCCGCGATCTTCGTTCGCGCCTATGATCGTCGCGCGGTGATCAAGCTGAAGGGCGCCCCGGTCGACGGAATCGTGCGCGAAGTGCTCGAATCCGCGGTCAGGATGGCGCGTCTTGCGTTGTTGCAGGTCGGGGTCGACCAAGCCGAGATCGATCGCAGCGAGGATCGCTATCGCCGCGAAGATCGCGAGCGGCTCAAGGCCCAGGTCGAGGCAGGGGACATTCGCGTCGCCCGCGACCGGATCATCACCCAGGTCGCGCGCGACGGCCCGAGCGAGGCGTTGGGCGGATGAACGTGTTGGCGATGCTGGCCGCTCTATGCGGCGCGATGGCGGTCGGGGCGGGGGCGTTTGGCGCCCACGGCGCGACGGGCGATGCCGCGAAGTGGCTCACCACCGGCGCGCACTATCAGATGATCCATGCGGTTGCCGCGCTTGTCGCGTTGCAGATGGCGGCGCGCGGCCCGGCGTGGCTGTTCGTCGTCGGCGGCCTGATCTTTGGCGGGACGTTGTATCTGATGGCGCTGGGTCTGCCGCGATGGCTAGGCGCAATCACGCCGATCGGGGGTGCGCTGCTGATTGCCGGGTGGCTGTGGCTGGCGTGGCGGGCGATGCGCGCAAGCGTGTGATGCGGGCGCCACTGCCCCACTTTGAACGCTAGCTACCCCTTTGCCATCCGGCACTTGTCCGAACAATAGACGACGTTGTCCCAGTCGCGCTCCCACTTCTTGCGCCACGCGAACGGGCGCTGGCACACGGGGCAGACCTTGGTCGGAAGATCGCGTTTGGCGACGCCGCGCGGCATCAGGCGGCCAGAAAGGCGCGGACGTCGGCCAGGTCGACCGACTTGTCGAGGAACGTCCGTCCGATCCCGCGCGCGAGCAGGAACGGCAGCGTGCCCGCATCCATCTTCTTGTCGTGGAGCATGTGATCGACCAGCACGTCCGCGCTCGCCGTAATCCCCGCAGCGCCAACGCCGTCCGGCAAACCGATCGCGCGCAGATGCGCCGCAACGCGCTCGGCGTCGGCGCGCGGCGCCAGATCGTGCGTGGCCGAATAGTGGAACGCGAGCGCCATCCCCGCCGCGACGCCTTCGCCGTGCAACAGCCGGTCGGAAAACGCCGCTTCGGCTTCCAGCGCATGGCCGAAGGTATGGCCGAGGTTGAGCAAGGCGCGTTTGCCGGTGGTCTCGCGCTCGTCCTCCGCGACGATCCGCGCCTTCGCGGCGACCGAGTGCGCGATGGCATAAGCGCGCGCGGCCGGATCGCCCGCGAGCAGCGCGGCGGCGTTGGCCTCGCACCAGTCGAAGAAGGCGGGATCGTCGATCAGCCCGTATTTGACGACTTCGGCATAGCCCGCACGCACCTGCCGCAACGGCAGGGTATCGAGCACGTCGGGATCGATCAGCACCAGCGCCGGCTGATGGAACGCGCCGATCAAATTCTTGCCCGCGCGGCTGTTGATCGCGGTCTTGCCGCCGACCGACGAATCGACTTGCGCGAGGAGCGTGGTCGGGATCTGCACGAAATTGCACCCGCGCTTCAGGATCGCGCACGCAAAGCCGACGAGGTCGCCGATCACGCCGCCGCCCAGCGCGATGACATGATCCCCGCGTTCGATCCCGAGATCGAGCAGCTTGTCCGTCAGCGCTTCGAGCTGCGCCCAGCTCTTGGTGGCTTCTCCGGGGGTTAGGACGATCGCTTCGCTCTCGACCCCAGCAGCGGACAGCGACGTTTGCACCGTTTCCAGGTGCGGTAGAACGTTCGAGTCGGTCACGATCGCCATCGTGCGCCCGCGCGACAGCGGCGCGAGCCATTCCCCCGCCCGCGGCAACACACCGGCCTCGATCACGACGTCATAGCTGCGCGAACCGAGCGAAACGGGGATCGTGGTCATAGTGTTCCAAGCGCTTTCAGAATGGCATTTACGGTCGCATCGTGCGGGGCCCGGTGACTGGAAACCCGCAACGGCGCCATCGCGTAGAACGGGTTGCGCACGCGCGCCAGTTCCTCGAGCACCTTGAGCGGGTCCTTTCCGCGGAGCAGCGGCCGGGTATCGCGTCGCGACACGCGGTCGGCGAGCACGGCGGGTTTGGCGTCGAGCCACACCGCAAAGCCCTGCGTCAGGATCGTCTCGCGGGTCTTGTCGTCGACGAATGCGCCGCCCCCGGTCGCGATGACGCGACGTTCGCCATCCATCAACCGCGCGATCACGCGGCGTTCGCCATCGCGGAAATAGGCTTCGCCGAATCGCGTGAAGATGTCGGGGATCGACATTCCGGCAGCGGTTTCGATTTCGGTGTCGGCATCGACGAACGGCAGGCCGAGCCTGACCGCGAGCCGACGCCCGACGGTGGATTTGCCCGCGCCCATCAGCCCCACGAGCACGATCGGCGGGCCGTTCCACAGGAACGGGTCGGGCAGGGCGGTATCCTGCGGAGGTGGCGGGCTTTGCAACATTGAAACGAGGGCTATACAGCGCACCGTCGCATCGGGCAAAAGCTCGCTTGCGCCGCTTTTGTCTTTTTGGTCCGTTACAGGTCTTGCCCATGCCCCGCTTGCTCATCGTGCTTCTCGTCGTCGTGGCCGTCCTGGTCGGCGGCCTGTTCGCGCTGTCCGGGGTGGCGCGCGAAAAGCCGCTGAAGCATGTCGAGAAGGCCGTGCCGCTTGCGAACCTTCAGAAGTAGCCGCGCGCTACCGGCGATCCTCGCGACCGCCGTCCTTGCGGCGACGCTGACGATTCCGGCGGCGGGGCAAAAGGGGCCTGAATCGATCCTGCCGCCCGGGTTTGGCGACCCGAACCCGCCGCCGCAACCGGTGGCACCCGCGCGTCCGCGTCCGAAATCCACGCCTCAGTCGGCGCCCGGAACGCCGTCGACCTTGACCCCGGCGCCCCGTCCCGCGGCGCCGGTCGGTCCGGAGGTCGGATCGCCGATCGCCGCGCCGACGCCGTCGGTTCCGGCCTTGCTTCCAACCGAGTTGCCCGAGCCCGGCGCAACGCCATCGCCGGTCGCGACCCCGCCGTCCCCCACGGACTTCGGGGCATTCGTGCGCGCCGACATGCCGAGCTATGCGCGCCGGTCGCTCGCGCAGGTTGGCGTCGCGGGGCCCGCAGAGGGCGCGATGGCACCGAGTGCATTCGGTCGCGCCGACGGACGCTATCTCGAGACGCTGATGCGGCGGCTGCGCGCCCCGATCGCGTCGCGGTGGGTATCGATCGCGCTGCGCCGCGCGTTGATGGCGCGAATCGATACGCCCCGCGGCGTCAACGGTGCGGATTTCGCGGCCGAGCGCGCGTGGTTGCTCGTGCGGATGGGCGAATCGGTCGCCGGGCGCGCGATGGCGCAGGCCGTCGACACCGAAGATTACACGCCCAAGATGTTCGAGGCGGCGATGCAGGCGGCGCTCGCATCGGGCGATCCTGCCGCGCTGTGTCCGGCGGCGGAAGATGGCGCCGCCCTGGGACGCGAGCGCGGCTGGGTTCTTGCGCGAGCGATGTGCGCTGGGTTGTCGGGAACCGCCACCAAGGCGAAGCCGCTGTTCGATGCCGCGCGCAAGTCGCGGGTTGCGGGCGGGATCGATCTGATGCTGGCGCAGAAGGTCATCGGCAACACCGGTCGGGCGCGACAAGCGACGACGATCGAGTGGGATAGCGTCCCGTACTTGACCGCCTGGCGGTACGGGCTGGCGATGGCGATGGGCGTCGAAATCCCGGAGCGTCTGCTCGAGACCAGCGCCCCCGCCGTGCAGGGCTGGCGCGCGCTGTCGCCGAGCCTGACGCCGGGTGCGCGCGCCGGTTCGTCCGAGATTGCTGCCGCGCGCGGGATTCTTTCCAGTGCGGCGCTGGTCGATCTATATGCCGCGATCGATGCCGGTGACGATCAACCCCCCGCCGCGGCCAGCGTCGCGCGGAACCTGCGCGCCGCGTATGACGGCACCGATGCCGATGCGCGTATTACGGCGCTCGCGAAATTGTGGGACGAGCCCAAGGGGTATGAAGCGCGCTACGCTCGCCTGATCCTGACGGCGGGCGCGGCGGCCCGTATCCCCACGTCGATCGAAAAGCCCGATGTCACGCGGCTGGTCGCGGCGATGTTGAGCGCCGGGTTCGACACGCCCGCGCTGCGGTGGCGCGAGAAAGCGGTCCGCGGCGGAGACGCCTGGGCGATGCTGACGCTGATTGATCCTGCGCCGTCCACCGTCTCCTACGGCGATGTGAGCGGATATGCCGGGGAGAACGACGCGACGGGGATGAAGCGGCGGATGCTGTTCGCCGCGCTGGCGGGGTTGGGACGGTTGTCCGCGGCGGATGTCGCACAGGGTGCCGAGGCGCTCGCGGTGCGGGTCAACCGGTCCGACAGTTGGACACGCGCGATCGCCAAGGCGGCGCTGGACGACCAGCCCGGGACGGTCGTCCTGCTTGCGGCGACCGGATTGCAGTCGCCGTCCTGGCGCGGGGTTCCGCCTGAGGCGCTTTACCATATCTGCGCCGCGCTTCGCTCTGTCGGGATGGTCGGCGAAGCCCGGATGATCGCCGCCGAGGCGATCGCGCGGCTTTGACCTCCGATCCGCGCGGGGTGGGCGACGACCGCGCGCTGATCGAGCGGTTTCTGGAAATGATGACCGCGGAGGCCGGCGCCGCGAAGAATACCGTGGCGGCGTATCGCAGCGATCTGCTGCTTGCGTCTGGGGTGCTGAACGGTGGACTGACCGTCGCATCGGCGGACGATCTCACGAAGGTGGGCACCGAATGGCTCGGCCTGTCGAAAGCTAGCGTGGCGCGAAAGTCGGCCGCTTTGCGGCGGTTCTTCGCCTTTCTTGCGGAAGAGGGGCATCGTTCCGATGATCCCGGCGCGGCGTTGCCACGACCCGGCGCGTCGCGTGGATTGCCCAAGATGCTCGACCATGCGGACATCGATCGATTGTTTGCCGCGATCGCAGAGCGGATCGAGCGGGATCCGCCTGATCCGAACGATCTACGTCTGTCGGCGTTGGTCGAGCTGCTGTATGGATCAGGCTTGCGCGCGACCGAACTGGTCTCGCTGCCGCGGCGTGCGGTCGCGCCTGATCGACCGTATCTCATCCTGCGCGGTAAGGGTGGCAAGGAACGGCTCGTTCCCCTGTCCGATCGAGCGCGGGCAGCGGTGGCGGCGTGGCGGGTGCATGTCGCCGACGACAGCCCGTGGCTGTTTCCTTCGGGGAAGGCGTATCTCAGCCGGATCCGGTTGTACCAGTTGCTCAAAGCGCTCGCGGCGGAAGCCGGCATTCCCCCAGAGCGGGTCAGCCCGCACGTGCTGCGCCACGCGTTCGCGACGCATCTGCTTGCGGGCGGGGCGGACCTGCGCGCGTTGCAGGCGATGCTTGGCCATGCCGACATCGCGACGACCGAGATCTACACGCACGTCGAGGCGAGCCATCTGGTCGCGCTGGTGAACGCGCGGCATCCGCTGGCGGACGAGACACGCCGCGTTGACGCGAAGACGCCTGAGGCTTAACCGCCGCAGCGTATGGCAACCTTTCTCGATTTTGAAAAACCGATCGCCGAACTCCAGGGCAAGATCGATGAATTGCGGGAAACCGCTTCGGACGGCACCGTCGACCTGAGCGCGGAAATCGCGCGACTGCAGGCCAAGGCGGACAAGCTGCTGCGGGATACCTATGCAAAGCTGACGCCGTGGCAGAAGACGCAAGTCGCACGCCACGGCGGTCGTCCGCACTTCAAGGACTATGTCGCAGGCCTGTTCGACGACTGGATGCCGCTGGCCGGGGACCGGGCGTTTGGCGACGACCAAGCGATCATGGGCGGCTTTGCGACGTTTCGCGGGCGCCGGGTGCTCGTCATCGGCCATGAAAAGGGCGATGATACCGCGAGCCGGTTGCGACACAATTTCGGCATGGGCAAACCCGAAGGCTATCGCAAGGCGATCCGGTTGATGCAGCTGGCGGATCGGTTCGGTTTGCCGGTGGTGACGCTGGTCGATACGTCCGGTGCGTTTCCCGGAATCCAGGCGGAAGAACGTGGCCAGGCCGAGGCGATCGCCCGGTCGACCGAGCAGTGCCTTGCGCTGGGCGTTCCGATGGTCGCGGCGGTCGTTGGCGAAGGCGGTTCCGGTGGCGCGATCGCGCTTGCGGCAGGCAATGCAGTGCTGATGTTCGAGCACGCGGTCTATTCGGTCATTTCACCCGAAGGCTGCGCATCGATCCTGTGGCGGACCAGCGACAAGGCTGCCGATGCGGCCGAAGCGATGAAGGTGACCGCGCAGGATTTGAAGGGGCTCGGCATCATCGACACGATCGTCCCCGAGCCATTGGGGGGCGCGCAGCGCGACGCCGGCAAGGCGATTGCCGCGCTAGGCGATGCGATCGACGCGGCCTTGACCCGTTTGGTCGATCACTCGCCCGCCGAGTTGCGGCGAATGCGGCGGGAGAAGTTCCTGGCGATGGGGCGCCTCTGATTTCGCACTGGTAACGACTGGATCAGCGTACGCCCGCCTGAAACGGAAAGAGCGGCGGAACCGAAGTTCCACCGCTCCGCCAGCGTCAAAATCGGGTCAAGAGAGCATTACTGAACCATCTTCGATGATACGTTGGTGAACGTCGTGCTCAGCTTCGTGCCGAGGGTCGACATCGCGGTGATCGCGGCAACGGCGATGAGCGCAGCGATCAGGCCGTACTCGATTGCGGTGGCGCCCTTCGAGTTCTTGATGAGGTTGCGAACGGTCTTCATGATTCGGTCTCCGTAGGATGGCTTCAGTACCCGGTCGGACCGGTGCGCCGGCCAACTCCGGAAGATTTATGCGCTGTCGGGTTTAGAAAGATTTAAACTGGCGAAGAATTTTAGAGCGTTGGAGCCGATCAACCAACCGGAACGGCGATCACCGCCGTACTAATATTTTTCCACATGCTTGTCGTGCCATGGCCAAGCTGGACCATGGCCGCGAGCGACGCGATGACGACCAGCGCGACGATCAGTCCATATTCTATCGCGGTTCCAGCTTTTCGGTCGGCAAGCAGCCGTTTTATCATTCCGACGAGCATGTCGGCAGCGCCTCCGGTCGGTGTAGGAAGCGGACAGCGTTACTCGGAGAGCCTTACCGAATGCCTAAGCAACACCCTGATATGCCTATGATGCTCGTCGTCGCGGCGGCGCTGACGAATCACGAAGGACAGGTGTTGGTCCAGCAGCGTCCGCTCGACACCACCTTGGCCGGGCTGTGGGAATTTCCCGGCGGCAAGGTCGAGCCCGGGGAGCAGCCAGAAGCGGCTTTGGTCCGCGAATTGTGGGAGGAACTGGCGATCGAGGTCGATCCAGCCGCGCTGACCGCCCTGACGTTCGCGAGCGTGCCGCTAGCCGATCGGCATCTGCTCTTGTTGTTGTATCTGTGCGGCGAATGGCGCGGCGTACCACAGCCGCTCGCCGCAACCGGCCTGGCGTGGCACCATCCATCAGCGCTTCGAAAGATCGCGATGCCGCCGGCCGACATACCGTTCATCGCCGTGCTCGAGGCCGCTCTGAAGGCACGGTAGGAGCGCGAAGCATCCCGCCGCGCCGAACGAATGGAATTCTGGAGGCCCGACCGGGAATCGAACCCGGGTGCGAGGATTTGCAGTCCTCTACGTCACCACTCCGCCATCGGGCCGGAGAGCGGCGCAGATGCAAGCGGATCGGCTCGGTGTCAACTCTTGCAGTCAAAAAAACGGCAATGCGGTTAACGGCCTGTTTACCGAAAGTGGCCAGAGACGGAATTGGAACAAGCGCTCGCTTGGCGAAGTAGAGGACGCACGGTAGAAGCGGTGCATTGACGATGAGTGTATTGTTGCACTATAACAGTACCGCGACGAGGGTGTCATCATGAATTTGGATTTGCGCGAGCACGATATGACGGCCATGCGCCATGCGATGGTGGCAAGCCAGTTGCGGACCAACGCGGTCAGCGACCCGCGCGTGGTGGCGGCGATGGACCTGGTTCCGCGCGAGGCGTTTCTTCCCGAAGCCGTGGCGAAGCTCGCCTATCGCGACACCGCCGTCCCGCTGACCCACGGGCGTGCACAGAACGTGCCGATCGCGACCGGGCGCCTGTTGACGCAAGCCGAGTTGCGCGCAACCGATCGGGTGCTGCTGATCGGCGCTGCCGGTGGGTACACTGCGGCGGTTCTCTCGGAACTGGTCGCGTCGGTCGTCGCGGTCGAGAACGATCCGGCCTTGCTGACGATCGCCCGGGCGGCGCTGTCGGCGTACCCCACTGTCTCGGTGGTCGACGCACCGCTGTCGGAAGGTCATGCCGCCGATGGGCCGTATGACGTGCTGTTCATCGATGGCGCGGTCGAAGCCGTGCCGCAGGCCCTGGTCGATCAACTCGCGGTCGGTGGTCGGATCGTCGGTGGCCTCGCAGATCGCGGCGTCACCCGGCTGGCGGCGGGACGTCGCACCGCAGGCGGGTTTGCGCTGCTCGACTTCGCCGACATCGATTGCGTGCCTTTGCCGGGCTTTTCGAGCCCTCGTACTTTCACTTTCTGACCAAGAAAAGAGCCGCCTGCAATGCGATTTCTGTCCCTTCTGAGCGGCTCTGCAGTGGTGATGGTAATGGCGGCGCCGCTGTCGGCGGAAACGCTGCGCGATGCGCTGATCAAGGCGTATACGAGTAACCCGACGCTGGCGGCACAGCGCGCCAACCTCCGCGCGATCGACGAGAACGTTCCGATCGCGCGGTCGCAGGGGCTGCCTGGCGTGCAGTTGCAGAGCAGCTACACAGAGAACGTCGTCAAGGCGGCGAACAGCTTCGTCGCTCCGGACCGAAGCGGGACGGGCAACGTCACGCTGACGGTTCCGCTCTATGCCGGGGGCGCGGTGCGCAATGCGGTCCGCGCTGCGAACACGCGGGTCGAGGGCGGACAATTGGGGCTCCGCGGGACCGAGTCGGATCTGTTTTCCGCGGTTGTCGGATCCTATATGGACGTCATTCGGGACGAGGCGATCGTCGGGCTCAACACGCAGAACGTCCGCGTGCTCGACGTCAATCTGCAAGCAAGCCGCGACCGCTTTCAGGTAGGGGATTTGACCCGGACCGACGTCGCGCAATCCGAGGCGCGGCTGGCGCTGGCGCGGAGCCAGTTACAATCGGCGCAGGCGCGACTGATCTCCAGCCGGGAGAGCTATATCCGCCTGGTCGGTGCCGTTCCCGGTCGACTGGACTTGCCGCCGAGTTTGCCCAACCTGCCCGCCAACCCGGACAATGCGGTGGCGGTTGCGCTCCGAAACAACCCGACCTTGCTTGCGGCGGCAAAGGAACGTGACGCTACCGGGTTCGACATCGGGGTCGCACGGTCGAACCGCTTGCCGCGGATCAGTGCGAGTGTCGGCGGCAACTACTACAATTATTTCGGGTCGCTGGGTTCGGGGACGGGGGTTGCGATCGGCCAGTCCGGGAAATCCGCGACCGTCGGGGTCGGCCTGACGCTCCCGCTCTATCAGGGCGGCCGCCCCGCGGCGCAGATCCGCCAGGCGCAGGACGCGCGCGCGCAGTCAATCGAACGCGTGACCGAGACGGAGCGCAGCGTCATCGCCCAGGCGCGGTCCGCTTATGCCGTGTGGAAATCGTCGCTCGAGGTGATCGCGTCGAGCGAAATCGCGGTCAATGCCAACAAGCTTTCGCTGGAAGGGGTGCGGGCGGAAAACAGCGTCGGTAACCGGACCATCCTCGACATCCTCAACGCCGAGCAGGAATTGCTCAACTCGCAGGTGACGTTGGTGACCGCGCGGCGCGATGCGTATGTCGCCGGGTTCGCGTTGCTTGCATCCATGGGGCAGGCCGAAGCCCGCGATCTGGGCCTCGATGGCGGGCCATTGTATGATCCGGTCAAACACTATGAGAGCGTTCGCGGAAAGATCTGGGATTATTCGTCTCAGGCCGACCCTGCAGTGACGGGGACTCGCACGACCGATACGCCCGCACAGAACGCAGCCGTTACACGCGCGCTCGACCCGATGCTCGACTCGGCACCAGTTGACAGAAGCGCGCCGATTACCGCAGGTGAGCAGACGAAGAACCGCTGACGCGGCGTATATGTTTATTCGCGGGGGTTTTGATGGCGGACTTGGGCGGAGAGCCATCGATGGAAGACATTCTTTCGTCGATCAAACGCATCATCGCCGAGGAAAGCGATACTCTCCCAGGCCGAGCCAAGCGCAGCGATCGTGCGGTCCCGCGCCGACCTGAAGGCGACGCCACCGTCCGGGACGATATTCTGGAATTGCGCGAAGCGGTTCAGGCGGCAATGCCGGATCAGATCGCGCGGCGCACCGACGCCCCGGTCGCTGGGCCGGCCGAGACGGCGGCTGCTACGCCCCCGACTTCACTCCCCCCGACTTCACTCCCCCCAACGCCTCCGCCCGCTCCGGTGGCGCCCCCGGTACCCGAGACGCCGAATATTCTCTCGCAGCGGACCGCCGCCGCATCCCGTGGGCCGCTGGACACCTTGTCGCGTCTCATCGTCAAACCCGAAGTCGCTGGGAGCGATACGCTCGAGGCGATGGTCCGGGAAATGTTGCGTCCCATGTTGCGCGAATGGCTCGACGCCCATCTTCCGCAGATGGTGGAAGCAATGGTGGCCAAGGAAATCGACCGGATCACCGGGAAGTAATCGCGCGCGGCGACCGTCAGACGCGATCGCGGACGGATCGCCGGCGCGTTCGAACACCGTCGGTCGCGCTGCCAGGACGGACGGAGTGCCCTTTCTTTTTGCGCGTCCCCGGCTAAAGCCGATGGCATTATGAGCGAACTTCCCAAAACCTTCGACCCCGCCGAACTCGAGCAGCGCTGGTACGCGCATTGGGAGGCGACCGGCCAGTTCCGGCCTGATCGCCCCGGTGCCGAACCCTGGACGATCGTCAACCCGCCGCCCAACGTGACGGGCTCGCTCCACATCGGGCATGCGCTCGACAACACGTTGCAAGACATCCTGACGCGCCACGCGCGGCTGAAGGGCAAGGATGCCTTGTGGGTGGTCGGGACCGATCACGCGGGCATCGCGACGCAGATGGTGGTCGAACGCCAGATGGGCGCGCTCAACCCTCCGGAGAAGCGCACCGACTTCACGCGCGAGCAGTTCGTCGACAAGGTGTGGGCGTGGAAGGAAGAGAGCGGCGGCGAGATCACGCAGCAGCTCCGTCGGCTCGGTTGCTCGATGGACTGGGCGAACGAGCGGTTCACGATGGACGAGGGCTTTTCCAAGGCCGTTCTCAAGGTGTTCGTCGATCTCCACAAGGAAGGGCTGCTGTATCGCGACAAGCGGCTGGTGAACTGGGACCCGGGTCTCGGCACCGCGATCAGCGACCTCGAGGTCGAGACGCGCGAGATCAAGGGGAGCTTCTGGCACCTGCGCTATCCGCTCGCGGACGGTTCGGGGTTCATCGAGGTCGCGACGACGCGGCCCGAGACGATGCTCGCCGACATGGCGGTCGCGGTGAATGCATCGGACGAGCGCTATACGCATCTCGTGGGCAAACAGATCAAGCTGCCGATCACGGGGCGGCTGATCCCGATCATTACCGACGACCATGCCGATCCGGAGCTTGGCTCGGGCGCGGTGAAAATTACGCCGGGGCATGACTTCAACGACTTCGAGGTCGGCAAGCGCGCTGGCATGGCGGCGGGCACGATGCTCAACATGCTCGATGCCAAGGCGCAGGTCGTGCAGGTTACGGACGGGCTAGTTCCGGACGCGTTCCTCGGGCTGACCACCGCGGAGGCGCGCAAGGCAGTCGTCGCGCAGTTGAAGGCGGAAGGGTTCCTGATCCCGCACGTCGACAAGGACGGCGCCGAGCACGACGCCGAGCCGCGCACGATCCAGACGCCCTATGGCGATCGATCGGGCGTGGTGATCGAGCCGTGGCTGACCGACCAATGGTATGTCGATGCGGCGACCCTTGCGAAGCCGGCGATCGAGGCGGTGCGGTCTGGGGCGATCAAGATCGTGCCCAAGACGTGGGAGAAGACGTTCTTCAACTGGATGGAGAACATCCAGCCTTGGTGCGTGTCGCGGCAGCTCTGGTGGGGGCATCGGATTCCCGCGTGGTTCGCCGAGGACGGGTCGGTGTTCGTTGCGATGAGCGAGGCCGACGCGCAGGCGCAGGCAGGCGAGGGCGTTGCTCTCACGCAGGATAGCGATGTGCTCGACACGTGGTTCTCCTCCGCGCTGTGGCCGTTCGCGACGTTGGGTTGGGACGGTACTTCTTCTTCTTCTTACCCCTCCCCTTCAGGGGAGGGGCCAGGGGTGGGGGATGCCTCGCAGAGGACTTCGCTTGCTGGACGGCCCCACCCCAACCCAGTGTCAGGTCGGTCAGGCTCCCAGCCTGACCTGAATAGCCCGGGGGGCTATTCACCTGACACTCCTAAAGGGGAGGGGCTCAAGGACACGCTCCACGGCCGCTACCCCAACGACGTGCTCATCTCCGGCTTCGACATCCTGTTCTTCTGGGACGCCCGCATGATGATGCAGGGTTTGCACTTCATGGGCGATGTGCCGTTCAAGACCCTGTATCTCCACGGTCTTGTCCGCGCGGCCGACGGCGCGAAGATGTCCAAGTCGAAGGGCAATGTCGTCAACCCGCTGGGCCTGATCGACCAGTACGGCGCGGACGCGCTGCGCTTCTTCATGGCGGCGATGGAGAGCCAGGGCCGCGACATCAAGATGGATGAGAAGCGCGTCGAGGGCTATCGCAACTTCGCGACCAAGCTGTGGAACGCCTGCCGGTTCGCGCAAGGCAACGGCATTGGCGCGAGCAAGACGCTCGAAGCGCCGGTCGCCAACCTCGCGGTCAACAAGTGGATCATCGCCGAGACCATCGCCACCGTTCAGGCGGTCGATCTGGCGCTTGCCGACCTGCGCTTCGATGGCGCGGCGAATGCGGTGTATCAGTTCGTGTGGAGCCGCTTCTGCGACTGGTATCTCGAGCTGATCAAGCCCGTGCTCGGCCAAATGGATGCGCCCGCCACCGGACCGGACGCAGACGAAACCCGCGCGGTCGCAGGCTGGGTGATCGACCAGATCCTCGTCCTGCTCCACCCGTTCATGCCCTTCATCACCGAGGAGCTGTGGAACGCGATGGGTCCGCGCGAGACCAACCTGATCGTCGCGCACTGGCCGATCGCGGATGCGCGCGCACTCGATCCCGCGGCAAGCCAGGAGATCGACTGGTTGATCCGGCTGATCGGCGAAGTCCGCGCGGCGCGGACCGAGCTGAACGTCGCACCGGGCACACGGATGCCGGTGCACGTTCGTGATGCTGGACCCGAAACGCTGGCGCGGCTCGAACGGCAGGCGAGCGTGATCGCGCGGCTCGCGCGGATCGATCTGGCGGCCGGGGATGCGCCTGCCGGCGGTGCGGTGCAGGTCGTCGTCGACGAGGCAACGTTCGTGCTGCCGCTCGCCGGAGTGATCGACCTCGACGCCGAACGCGCACGGCTGACCAAGGGGATCGAGGCGGCAAGCAAGGAGCGCGACGCGCTGGCCGGCCGCCTGGGCAACGCAAGCTTCGTGGAACGTGCGAAGCCCGAGGCGGTCGAGAAGGCGCGCGCGGATTACGCGGAAAAAGCCGCGGAAGCCGAGCGACTAGGCGCCGCCCTGGCGCGTTTGGGGTGAAATAGCCGGCGCATGCTGGCGGACACACAATCCCCCTCCCGTTTGCGGGAGGGGTCAGGGGAGGGCCTGTGAGCGACGTCGTTGAGAGAACAGCCCCTCCCTCCGCCCCTTCGTCAAATGCGAGGGGTGCCAAACAGCGCGACCTGACCACCGGCCCGATCGCGACGACGTTGCTCGCCTTCGCGCTCCCCACGCTGGGGTCGAACATCCTGCAATCGCTCAACGGGTCGATCAATACGATCTGGGTCGGGCGCTTCCTCGGCGAAGGCGCGGTCGCGGCGACCGCCAATGCCAACACGATCATGTTCCTGATGTTCGCCGCGGTGTTCGGCTTCGGCATGGCCGCGACGATCCTGATCGGACAGTCGATGGGGCGCCGCGACGTCGAGGCGGCACGGCGGGCGTTCGGCGCGTCGATCGGTCTGGTGATGGGTGGCGCAGTCGTCATTGCAGTGCTGGGTTGGATCTTCGCCCCCGATATCCTGACCAGCCTCGCCACCCCGCCGAGCGTGCAGCCGCTCGCGCTGGCCTATCTGCGCGTTATCTTCCTCGGGCTTCCCGCGACGATGCTGCTGGTGCTGCTCGGCATGGCGTTGCGCGGCGTCGGGGATTCGGTGACGCCCTTGTGGTTCACGGCGTTGAGCGTGCTCCTCGATAGCGGGCTCAACCCGGTCTTCATCAGGGGGTGGTTCGGTATGCCGGAGATGGGGATTGCCGGGTCGGCGGTGGCGACGCTCATCTCGGTTCATGTCGCGGCGCTCGGCTTGCTCGCGTATATCTATCGCCGCGACCTGCCGATCCGGTTGCGCGGGGCGGAGCTTGCCTATCTGATGCCGTCCGCAGCGCTGGCGCGCACGATCCTGCTGAAAGGCCTGCCGATGGGCGCGCAGATGCTGGTCGTATCGGTTGCGGCGCTGACGATGACGGGTCTGGTCAACCGCTATGGCGTCGATACCACAGCGGCATACGGTATCTCGATGCAATTGTGGGGCTATATCCAGATGCCCGCGCTGGCGGTCGGCGCGGCGGTGAGCAGCATGGTGGCGCAGAACATCGGTGCGGGGCAGTGGGCGCGGGTCGATCGCATCACCGTGGCGGGGCTGGTGTTCAGCGCGTTGCTGACGACGACGATGGTGATCGCGATCATCGCGTTCGACCGGCCGGTGATGCTGCTGTTCCTCGGCGGCGAGAGTGCGGCGTTGCCGATCGCGCGGCATATTCAGGTGCTGGCGAGCTGGAACTTCATCGTGTTCGGCATGACGATGGTGTTGTTCTCGACGGTGCGGGCAAACGGCGCGGTGTGGGCGCCGCTGACGATGCTGTTCATCGCGATGTATCCGGTGCGGCTCGGTTTCGCGCTTGCGTTTCAGCCGACGCTCGGGGCCGACGCCTTGTGGTGGAGCTTCCCGCTAGGGTCGGTCGCCAATTTCGCGATGGCTGTGATCTATTATCGCTATGGCGGGTGGCGCAAGCAGCGGCTGGTGGTGCCGGCGGACGAGGCGCACGATCAGAGCCAGAACCCTGCGGAACCGGGTGGGCGGCTGCATCCGGCGGGGTGAGGGGCTCGCAAACGAATACACCAGCGCTGACGGCTGCGCCCCGCCACGCGCTAACCCTTGCGCGACCTTCGCCGAAGTTCCAGAAAGCGGCGCATGACCGCATCCTATCCAGCGCTTCGCCTCCGTCGTACTCGCGCCAGCACGTGGAGCCGCCGCCTCCATGCCGAGACGGTGCTCACCCCGGCCGATCTGATCTGGCCGCTGTTCATTGCCGAGGGGCAGGGGGTGGAAGACCCGATCGCGTCGCTGCCAGGCGTTTCCCGCTGGTCGATTGACGGGATTGTGGCGCGCGGGCGTGAGGCGCGCGATCTGGGGATCCCGTGTATCGCGCTGTTCCCGAACACACCGTCGCATCTCCGCACGGACGACGGGCGCGAGGCGCTCAATCCCGACAATCTGATGTGCCGTGCGATCCGCGCGCTCAAGGATGCCGTTCCGGAAATCGGCGTGCTGACCGATGTCGCGCTCGATCCCTATACGACGCATGGGCATGACGGCCTCGTCGATGCGGCAGGGTATGTGGTCAACGATGCGACGTCCGAGGCACTCGTCGGGCAGGCGCTGATTCAGGCCGAGGCGGGCTCCGACATCATCGCGCCGTCGGACATGATGGATGGCCGGATCGGCGCGATCCGGACCGCACTCGAAGACGGCGGGCACCACAACGTCCAGATCATGTCCTATGCCGCGAAATACGCGAGCGCGTTCTACGGTCCGTTCCGTGACGCGGTCGGCAGTCGCGGATTGCTGAAGGGCGACAAGAAGACCTACCAGATGGATTCGGCCAACGCCGAGGAAGCGCTGCGCGAAGTCGCGCTCGACTTGGCGGAAGGCGCGGATAGCGTGATGGTCAAGCCCGGGATGCCGTATCTCGATATCATCCTGCGCGTGAAATCAGAGTTCCAAGTCCCCGTTTTCGCTTATCAAGTTTCCGGTGAATATGCGATGATCGAGGCCGCTGTCGCGGCAGGCGCGGCGGATCGCGATGCAATGGTGCTCGAATGCCTGATGGCGTTCAAGCGTGCTGGCACGTCCGGTGTCCTGACGTATCATGCGGCACACGCAGCCCGTCTCCTCGGTGCATGAGCGTCTTCGCGTGATCGAGACCGAGCGACTGATTTTGCGGATGGTCAAGCCGCGCGATCGGGCTGCGTTGTGGGACCAGTGCCGCGATCCCGCCGTGATGCAGTACCTGCTTCCCGTCGTTGACGAGGCTGCACTCGATGCGATGATCGCGCGGATGCACGCTTCACAGGCTGAGCACGGTTTCGCCTTCTGGATCGTGGAACGCAGAACGGACGGTGCGTTGCTTGGGATCTGCGGTCTCAAGCCCGGCGCGCCCGATACGCCGATCGAGGGCGCGCTGGAAATCGGTTGGCGGTTCTCGCAGGCCTATTGGGGGCAGGGATATGCGCGGGAAGCAGCGCAAGCGACGCTCGACTGGGCATGGGCACATCTCGCCGCTCCGCAGGTCGTGGCGATTACCGTGCCTGGGAACACCGCCAGCTGGGGGCTGATGGAGCGGCTGGGCATGCATCGCGTCGTCGATGGCGATTTCGACCACCCGCTGGTCGCCGATGGAAGTCCGCTCAAGCGCCATATTCAGTATCGCATCGACAGGCCTTGAATGACACCCCTGCGTAGGCGGCGCGGTGTCGTGCACCCGCTGTTCGTGCTGACGATCCTGTCGAGCGCGTTCTTGCTGTTCCTGGTTCAACCGATGGTTGCGCGAATGGCTCTACCACGGCTCGGCGGAGCCCCGGCGGTGTGGAACTCGGCGATGCTGGTGTATCAGGCGTTGCTGCTCGGCGGGTATGGCTATGCGCACTGGTTGGGGCGGCTCGAGCCGCGTTTGCAGGGGCGGGTTCATCTTGGCGTGCTGCTGGTGGCGGCGCTGTGGTTGCCGATTGGATTGGGCGGATTGGCACCCGGTGCGGGCGTCGCGCCCGCCTTCTGGGTCCCGTGGCTGTTCGTCCTGTCGATCGGTCCGTTGTTTTTTGCGGTCTCGGCGCAATCGCCGCTGTTGCAACGCTGGTTCAGCCTGGCGCGGGAGGGACAGGATCCCTACGCGCTGTACGCCGCATCCAACCTTGGCAGTTTCGCGGGATTGATCGCCTATCCGTTGCTGGTCGAGCCAGCCATGACGCTGTTCGATCAGCGGATCCTTTGGAGCAGCGGATACATCATTCTGGGCGTAATGGTCGCCTTGTGCGCGGCGACACTCCCGCGCGACCGTCCCTTGCAGGCGGTTACGCCGATCCTGTCCGCGCCGCCGGGGCGGAAGCGGATCGCCCATTGGATCCTCCTCGCGTTCGTTCCGTCCGGGTTGATGCTGGCGACGTCGACGTACATCACCACGGACATCGTCGCGATGCCGCTGCTGTGGGTCATTCCGCTCGCGTTGTACCTGTTGAGCTTCACGATCGCGTTTGCGCGCGATCGCGCCGCGGCGGACATCCAGACCCGAGTCGCGCCGATCGCGATCCTGCTGTTTGGCGGAATCCTCGTCAGCGGCATGCCAGGGTTGCCCTATCTCGGCGCGATCATGGCGCTTGCGCTCTTGTTCCTGGTGTCGGTCGCCTTGCATACGGCGCTGTATCGGTTGCGGCCCGAGCCGGACCGGTTGACCGGGTTCTACCTCGCGATGTCGCTCGGTGGAGCGCTGGGTGGGGTGTTCAGCGCGCTCGTGGCGCCGCTGCTGTTCAACTGGACCTATGAATATCCGATCCTGATCCTCGCGGCGGGCGTGCTGACGCCGCATGCCTATCTTCTCGCGCCGTTGCAGCATGTCTGGGAGGGCAACCCATCGCGTCGCCGTGTGCTGATGCTAAGCGTTGCGCTCGTCGTGACAGCGCTGGTCGCCATCATGCTCCTCAACAATGGTGGTGGCGATACGCCGTCGCAGCTTCAGCAAATCGTGATGCTCGGGATCGTCGCGATCGGTGTCCTTTCGATCGGGGCTCCGCTTGCGTTCGGGGTCGCGTTGCTCGGTGTATTGGTTGCCTTTGGGGGATATCAGGCAATCCTGATTTCGCTGGAGCCGGGGGCTCGGACGCGCAGCTATTTCGGGATCTATACGGTGCACAGTAGCCCCGGCGTGCAACAGCTTGCGCACGGGACGACGGTTCATGGGACGCAGCTCCGCGGCTCACCTGCGCGCGAACGGACGCCGACGGCCTATTATGTGCCGGATTCGGGGATCGGACAGGCGATGCAGGCACTTCCAGACCTGTACGGTCGGCATGCGCGCGTCGGTGTCGTGGGGCTGGGGACGGGAACGCTCGCTTGCTATGCCAAGCCGGGGCAGGACTGGCGGTTTTACGAGATCGACCCCGCGATCGTCCGCATCGCGCGGGACAGCGGTCAGTTCAGTTTCCTGGCGCGCTGCCTTCCGAAGCCCACGATCGTGCTGGGCGACGCCCGTCTCAATATCGCGGCAGAGCGACGGGATAGCCTCGATCTGCTGGCGCTCGACGCCTTCTCGTCCGATTCCGTCCCGATGCACCTCATGACGCGCGAGGCATTTGCCAGCTACGGGCGCGTTCTGTCGCGCCGCGGGCTGTTGCTGGTACACGTGTCGAACCGCTTCCTCGACCTCGAGCCGGTGGTGGCCGCCGCCGCAACGGCGGGTGGATGGCACGCGACCACCCTGTTCTACACACCGCCGGCTGATGCCCGCGAGGCCGCGACGATGTCGCAATGGATCGCGCTGTCGCGCGATCCGGCGGTGATACGGGTGCTGCAAGCGCGCGATTCAGGTTGGAAACCGATCCGTCACCGTCCCGGCTTCGTGCCGTGGACCGACGGGTATTCGACGGTGCTACCGCTGATCAAGGGGTACTGACGGCGCAGCGGTTCAGCGTTCCCGCAACCGGGGCATCAGCTCGACGAAGTTGCAGGGCTTGTGCCGGCTGTCGAGCTGGTCCTTGAGGATCCCGTCCCAACCATCCTTCACCGCACCCGTCGATCCCGGCAGCGCGAAGATATACGTGCCGCGCGTCACGCACGCACAGGCGCGCGACTGCACCGTGGAGGTGCCAATCGATTTGAAACTCAGCCAGCGAAACAGTTCGCCAAAGCCCGGGATCATCTTCTCCGCGATCCGTTCGATCGCTTCGGGCGTGACGTCGCGGCCGGTGACGCCGGTGCCCCCGGTCGTGATCACGCAATCGACGGCTTCGTCGTCAATCCAGCGATGCAGTACGGCGATGATGAGCGCCACGTCGTCCTTCACGATCTCCCGATCGGCGAGCACATGACCCGCGTCGCTCAGGCGCGCGACGAGCGTGTCGCCCGATCGATCCTCGGCAAGACCGCGCGTATCGGAAACGGTAAGGACCGCGATCCGAACCGGTTGAAAGGTTGCGGTCAGATCAATTGGCACTGGCGACCGCCTGGCGACTGTTGCTCGAACTCAGGCGAACCGCGCTCGCGCCCGGCATTCCGGGGAACCGTGGCCACAAGCCCTGCGACAACGCCGCCCGGCTGGCCGACGCACGGCGCCCGGTCTGCGCCTCATACACCCAGTAATTGCGCAAGACCGTCGTGACATAGCCGCGCGTCTCCCAATAGGGGATCGATTCGATGTACAGAAGCGGATCGCCACCGTCATGCGCTTGCGCATCCCACGCCTGAACCGGGCCCGGCCCGGCGTTATAGGCTGCGATCACCTTGGGCAGCAGACCGTTGGTGCAACTCTGATCGCGCAGTTGTTCGAGATAGCTTTGGCCGACCTCGATATTGGTGCCGGGTCGCGATAGCGCGGTACGGTCGAAGATTCGCCCTTGCTTGCGCGCAATGTCAGTGGCCGCGCTCGGCATGACCTGCATCAGGCCATAGGCGCCGGCCTTGCTGACGACATCGGTCCGGAACCGCGATTCTTGCAGCGTGTGCGCGTAGACCAACGCCTTGTCGACGCGCCAGCCGCCGTCGGGCGTCCAGTTCGGCGCGGGGAAACGTGCCTCGACCGGGGGTGCCGCACCGACCGGGCCGTTATGCGACAGCCAGACGAGCGTCGATGGAAGATCGAGCGCAGCCGTCAGCCGGACAAGCGAGGGATATTCCGCCGCATTCCCGATCCGCGCCTGTTGCTTGATCACCTGATCCGCGAGAGCGTTCTCGCCGATCTCGACCAGGGCAGCCGCGACGTGAATGTTGGGACGATGTTCGAGCGCCTGCCAGTCGCCGGCGAACACCTTGGCGTTCGACTTCAAGGGTGCGTCCTTGATCGCGAGCGCCTGGCGCGAAAGAAGCCCGTA
Organism: Sphingomonas echinoides; assembly: GCF_029623395.1. Classification (GTDB taxonomy): domain Bacteria; phylum Pseudomonadota; class Alphaproteobacteria; order Sphingomonadales; family Sphingomonadaceae; genus Sphingomonas; species Sphingomonas echinoides_A. Next base: position 59,365 of record NZ_JAPYKK010000004.1, on the reverse strand, counting down.
GAAGGTCTCGCGATACTGCGCGGCGTTCTTGAGACGGCCTTCCACCTTGTCGGGACGCCCGCACTGCATGTCCGCGCGCGCTGCCCAGTACAGGCCGGCCGCACGCATATCGACATCGCCCGCCCGTGCAGCGACGTTCTGGAAGGCGTCGCCAGCGGCGGCGCAATCGTGCTGACGCCACGCTGCCAGCGCGCCGACCCACATCGCCTCGACCGCGAAATCGCCGTAGCCGGTCATTGCCTTCGCGGCCATCGCGCGCGCGTTATTGTCGTCCCCCGCGAGATAGTACATCCACGCGATCTTGCGCTGCCACTCGGTGATCGAATCCTGCGACAGCCCATAGGTCGATTCAAGCAAAGCCTGCGCTTCCGAGCCAAGATCCTCCTTGACGTATGGCTGCATCTTGATGGCCAGTTCGGCAGCGATCATGTCGCCCGCGACCAGGCTCCTGGCGCGCTTGCGCGCTGGGGCGCCATCGATCCAGATCAACGCGCGCGCTTCGGGGAGTGCGGGGAGGCCGACGCCCCCGCGCGACGCCGCCATCGTCGCCAGCTGACGCGCCTGGGGCAATTCGGGCGCTTCGGAAAGCAGCTTGAGCAACGGATCGAGATCCGCCTTGGGTGAGCCCTTGGCGGTGAGCAGTTCGGCGCGGGCGATCGCATGCAACGGGCCCGGTTTCATCAGGTCGAGCGCAAGCTGCGCATCGAGCCACTTCTGTGCGCGGATGGCGCTGAACACCGCACGATAGCCTTCGCGCTGCTGGGGATCGAGCTGCGGCGGGATGGCCGGGCGGGCGTTGGCCGTTTCGACACTCGCTGGCTCGACCGCGGCATGGGCGATCCCCGGTACGATCGACAGGACGCTCGCCAGCGTTAGGGATACCGACAGAAATTTCTTTGCGCTCATGCGCCTAACCCCGCGATAAGCATTTGTAAGTCCTTCCAGGCACGTGCCTTTTCCGCCGGCCGTTCGAGCAGCAGTCGCGGATGAAAACTGGCGACGGCTTCGACGGCGATGGATTTGCCGGATTGTCCAACTTCCACATTAACCCATTGCAAACGTCCGCGTGCTCTCGGCACATCGGCCCCGATTAGCGCACGGCTTGGCGCGTTCCCTAACACAAACAGCCGCTTCGGTTCCACTATTGCGACGTGGTGCCGGATCAGCTCGCCGAGCCGTTGTTCGATCTCGGGCGCTATGCGCCCTGCCACCGGCCGAATCGTGCACATCGGTGCGATATAGACCGAGCTTCGGTCCCGTCCGATCGCGGCGAGCATACGGTCGAACAGCCGTCCCGCCGCGCCACTGAGCAGCGTTCCCGATTCGGCGTCGTCGCGGTCCGGAACGTCGGTGACGATCATGATGTCGGATTTTGGATTTCCGGTCGCCAGGATCGACGCGCCGCTCCACCCGCTTTCGGGAGCCTCCGAACCACCACGCCAGGTCGAGAACGCTTCCAGATCGGTCGGCAAGGGCGCGACGATCGGCGCATTGGATTCCGCTACGGCATGCCGCTTCGTTTCGCGAACGACCGGCGCCGGTACCGCAGTCCAGTCGCGCGGCGCCTCGTCCGCGAGTGAGTCTACACCCGCGTCACGCCACCATTCGAGCACGCTCGCTGCGGCGATTTGCCAATCGATATTCTGGTCCGCCCCCATGCGGCCCTTAGAGTCCTATGTTGACGCGAAGGTCAATTCACTGGCACTCGGTTTTTATAGCGATGGGGCCGGACGTTCCGCGGGCGCGACGAGACTGCGCTGCCCCAACCGCAGTGGAGAGACACCGTGAGCGAGACCGAAACCCAGCGTGAGTCGATGCCCTATGACGTTGTGATCGTCGGCGCGGGGCCTGCCGGCCTGTCCGCCGCGATTCGACTGAAACAGGTGGCGGCCGAACGCGACCTCGAATTGTCGGTGTGCGTGCTCGAAAAAGGGTCGGAAGTCGGCGCGCACATCCTGTCCGGCGCGGTCATCGATCCGAAATCGCTCGACGAGTTGCTGCCCGACTGGCGCACTATGGGATGTCCATTGGCCGAAGTCCCCGTGACGGACAATCAGCACTGGATGCTGTCCAAGCGCGGCAAGCGCGCGGTGCCGCATTTCATCACGCCCGGCTTTATGCACAACAAGGGCACCTACACCGGCAGTCTGGCCAATCTGTGCCGCTGGCTGGCGGGGCAGGCGGAGGAACTGGGGGTGGAGATCTTCCCCGGGTTTGCCGCCGCCGAAATCCTGTACAATGAAGATGGCTCGGTGAAGGGCGTCGCGACCGGCGACATGGGCGTCGCGCGCGATGGCTCGCACAAGCCGGACTATACGCCAGGCCTGGAGATCCACGCGAAGTACACCTTCCTCAGCGAAGGCGTGCGCGGGTCGCTGTCCAAGCAGATCATCGCCAAGTTCGATCTTGCACGGGACAGCCAGCCGCAGGTGTACGGGATCGGCATCAAGGAGCTGTGGGACATTGCGCCCGACAAGCACGTTCCCGGTCGTGTGATTCATACACAGGGCTGGCCGCTCAACGAGACGCCCGGCTCGAACGGTGGCGGCTTCCTGTATCATCAGGCGAACGGTCAGGTCGCGCTCGGGTTCGTGACGTGGCTGAGCTACACCAATCCGCACCTGTCACCGTTCCACGAGATGCAGCGCTGGAAGACGCACCCTGCGATCGCGGAGATGCTGCAAGGCGCCAAGCGCGTGTCGTATGGCGCGCGCGCGATCAACGATGGCGGCTTGCAGTCGATTCCGAAGCTGGTGTTCCCGGGCGGGGCGCTGATCGGCTGTTCGGCGGGCTTCCTCAACGTACCGCGGATCAAGGGTACGCATACCGCAATGAAGTCGGGCATGATGGCCGCCGAAGCCGCGGTCGACGCGATCGCATCGCAGCGCCAGCATGACGAACTTGCGGCGTATCCGGCAGCGTTCGAGGAAAGCTGGGTCAAGAAGGAGCTTTCGATCGTCCGCAACGTCGTGCCGCTGGTGGAGAAGTTCGGCGAGCTGATCGGCTCCGGGCTCGCCAATGCGACGATGTGGCTGGAGAGCTGGGGCGTGAAGATGCCGTTCACGATGAAGCATCACGCCAACCACAAGACGCTGTGGCGCAAGGATCAGGTCCACCCGATTCAATATCCCAAGCCCGATGGCGTCCTGACGTTCGACCGGCTGTCCTCGGTGTTTATCTCGAATACCAATCACGAGGAAAACCAGCCGGTTCACCTGAAGCTCGCGGACCCGGACATTCCGGTGAAGTACGATCTGCCGCTCTACGACGAACCCGCGCAGCGCTATTGCCCGGCGGGTGTGTACGAAATCGTCGGCGAGGAAGAGGGCGACCCCAAGTTCGTCATCAACGCGCAGAATTGCGTGCACTGCAAGACGTGCGACATCAAGGACCCGACCCAGAACATCACGTGGACGGTGCCGGAAGGCGGCGGGGGTCCGAACTATCCGAACATGTGATAGCGGGGCTCCATGATTGTCGAATCGGCTCCGGCCAAGATCAACCTGGCGCTCCACGTCCGTTCGCGACGCGCCGACGGATATCACGAACTGGAAACGCTGTTCGCGTTCGTCACGGACGGGGACACGGTGACGCTGGCGCCGGGTCCGTTGTCCTTGACCATCACAGGACCGTTTGGGTCAGGGCTTTCGGGCGAGGGCGATAATCTCGTCTTGCGCGCCGCGCGAGCGTTCGCCGAGCGGTTCGGGACGAGCGTCAGCGGTGCGTTCACGCTCGACAAGCATCTGCCCGTCGCATCCGGAATCGGCGGCGGTTCGGCGGATGCTGCCGCCGCGCTGCGCGCGCTTGCCCGGGCCAACGACGTTGCGGTCGATGATCCTCGCCTGTTCGAGATCGCCGCGGTTCTCGGATCGGACGTGCCCGCGTGCCTGTTGGGGCGTACGGCGCTGGGGTCGGGCCGCGGAGAGCATCTGGAGCCGCTCGATGGTCCGTCAGGGATGCCCGTGTTGCTGGTCAACCCGGGAGTGGCGGTATCGACGGCGGCCGTCTTCCGGGGATGGGACGGCATCGATCGCGGACCGATGCCGGACGGCGACGTCTTGTCCCTCGCGCGTGCCGGACGAAACGATCTCGAAGCACCGGCCCGCGCCGTGGCGCCTGAAATCGGCTTGGTGCTTGATTACCTGAATGGGGGTAACCATGTCCTGGCACGGATGTCGGGGTCTGGCGCCACCTGTTTCGCCCTTTACGCCACCGTCGCGGACCGCGCAGCGGCAGCCACTGCAATAATGGCTGCAAAACCGGACTGGTGGTGTCTTAAAACGGCACTCGCATGACACTTTACCGTATCAAACCGGGACGTAATTGCGTCATTCGGCGTCAAAATGCACGGGTTTTCGCGCCTGGCGTGATCCTTGCTGAGGGACTCGTCGATGGGTCCGCTGCTGCCCGTGGTTCGCCCATCGATGGTCCGTGGCTACGCCGCGCGCCATCCAGGCCGAGGGGCGGCGAGGGTAACTTTGCCGCCCCCATCCGCGCATGAGCATACCCGAGATCCTCAATGGCGCGTCGGGCGGAATCCTCCTGCTGTGCGACCATGCGTCCAACGTGGTTCCCGCAGGCGTAGACCTTGGAATTTCACCGGTTATTCTCGACAAGCACGTCGGCGTTGACATCGGAACCGCCCCGCTGACGAGGGCATTGTCCCACGCGCTCGCGGCGCCGGCTGTTCTGGCAACGGTATCGCGGCTGGTCATCGATCTTCACCGCCAGCCGGACCATCCCGGGCTGATCCCGCAAGTCAGCGACGGCCATCCCATTCCCGGCAACGTCGATATCGACCGAGACGACCGGATCGCGCGGTTTCACAGGCCGTATCACCGCGCGCTGGACGAGACCATTAGAGCCGTAAAACCGAAGCTACTGGCCGCGATCCATAGTTTCACCCCGCAACTGGAAGCCGGTGAGAATCCGTTACGCCCATGGGATATCGGGATTCTTTCCAACCGCGATCGGCGCGCCGCCGATATTGCATTGCCCTTGTTACGTGAGCTTGGCCTCGTCGTTGGCGACAACGAACCCTACTCGGGCCGCCTGCTCAACGCGACGTTGAACCGGCATGGCGAGGGCCGGGGAATCCCTGGCATTGCGATCGAAATCCGCAACGATTTGCTGTCTGACGAAGCCGGCGTCCAGCGCTGGACCGACATTCTGGCGCCAATCCTGCTGGAAATACGTAATAGACTTGCGCGAGAGGGGCGTCTCGCGACATAGGCGCGCGCATGACACGCACTTTCGACAAATCGAAGCTCCCCAGCCGTCACGTTTCGGTCGGGCCCGAGCGCAGCCCGCACCGTAGCTATTATTACGCGATGGGGATCGCCGAAGAGGACATCGCCAAGCCGTTCGTCGCCTTGGCGAGTGCCGGTAACAATTCGGCACCGTGCAACACGACGTTGGATTCGCAAGCGGATGCCGCCCAGGCGGGGGTCATCAGCGGTGGCGGGATGCCGCGTCGGTTCAACACGATCACCGTTACTGACGGGATCGCGATGGGCCATCAGGGCATGAAGTCCTCGCTGGTCAGTCGCGAAGTCATCGCCGACTCGGTTGAGCTGTCAGTCCGCGGCCATTGCTATGATGCGCTGGTCGGCTTTGCCGGGTGCGACAAATCGCTGCCCGGGATGATGATGGCGATGCTGCGGCTCAACGTGCCGAGCATCTTTGTTTACGGCGGGTCGATCCTTCCGGGGCGTTTCCACGACAAGGACGTCACCGTCGTCGACGTATTCGAGGCGGTCGGCAAATATGCTGCTGGCGGTTGTCCGCTGCAGGAACTGATCGAGCTCGAGAAAGTCGCCTGCCCCGGCCACGGTGCATGCGGCGGCCAGTTCACCGCGAACACGATGGCGTGCGTCGGCGAGGCAATCGGGCTTTCGCTCCCCAACTCCAACATGATGCCCGCGCCGTATCGCGGCCGGGACGAGATTGCGATTGCTGCGGGCGAGCAAGTGATGGCACTGATTGAAGCCAACATCAGGCCGCGGGACATTTGCACGCGCGAAGCCTTCGTCAACGCAGCGCGCGTCGTTGCGGCGACTGGCGGCTCGACCAACGCTGCGTTGCATTTACCGGCGATGGCGAGCGAAGCGGGGATCGAGTTCGACCTGTTCGACGTTGCTGAGGCTTTTAAATCAACACCTTACATCGCCGACCTCAAGCCAGGCGGGAAGTATGTCGCCAAGGATATGTACGAGGCTGGCGGCGTGTACATGCTGATGAAGACGATGCTGGCGGGTGGATTCTTGGACGGCAACTGCCTCACCGTGACTGGCAAGACGCTCGGCGAGAACATTGATCAGGTCACGTGGAACCCCGATCAAAAGGTGATCTACGACGTCAAGACGCCGCTGTCGCCAACCGGCGGTGTCGTTGGTCTGCGTGGCTCGCTTGCGCCCGATGGAGCGATCGTCAAGGTCGCGGGGATGCATCGGCTCCAGTTCGAAGGTCCGGCCCGGGTGTTCGACTGCGAGGAGGATTGTTTCGCTGCGGTCGAGGCGCGCGCCATCAACGAGGGCGAGGTGATCGTCATTCGCTACGAAGGGCCGAAAGGTGGTCCTGGGATGCGCGAAATGTTGTCGACCACGGCGGCTCTGTACGGGCTCGGACTTGGCGAGAAGGTCGCACTGATCACCGACGGCCGGTTTTCGGGTGGGACGCGCGGGTTCTGCATCGGTCATGTTGGTCCCGAAGCGGCGGAAGGCGGTCCGATTGCGTTGGTGCAAGATGGCGACACGATCCGAATCGATGCCGAGGCCGGGACGATCGACCTCGACGTCGCGCCGGAAACCCTCGCGGCGCGCGAGGCCGACTGGGTGGCGCGGATCAACGATTACCAGTCCGGCGCGTTGTGGCGCTATTCGCAGACGGTCGGTCCTGCCTATAAGGGTGCGGTAACGCATCCTGGAGCAGCAACCGAACGTCATGTTTACGCGGACATCTAAGTCGGTCTGTACGCTGCTGATGGCGCTGGCGGTGTCATTGGGGGCGTGTGGCCAGCAGCCGATCCCGGAAAGCGAAGCCCCGAAAGGCGACCCCATCGCCTGTTCGGAAGCCGGGGTCGGTCTTGCGGCAACTTGTACCCTTGAAGTGATGCAAACCCGCGAGGGGCTGGCCCTCACCGTGCGTCATGCGGATGGCGCGTTCCGCCGGATGATCGTGCCTAGGGACGGCCATGGTGTCGTTGCCGCCGATGGCGCGGAACCGGCGGTCTTGCGCGTGTTGAACGCCGCGGCAATAGAGGTCGCGATTGGCCGGGACCGGTATCGTCTGCCGTCGACGATCAAGGGCGTAAGGCTCATCGAATGACCCCGATCGACGGAACCTCCATTCTGAGCGCCGCAGAAATGCGGCGTGCCGAGGCGAGGGCGATGGTCGACGAGGTTACCGTAGACAGTCTGATGCATGCCGCTGGCGTGGCAGTGGCGAAGGCAGTTCGGCGCCTAGCGGGGGAATCGGAGATTCTCGTCGCCTGCGGAGCCGGGAACAACGGCGGCGATGGGTACGTCGCGGCGCTCACATTACGCGACATGGGCTTAGCGGTTCGGGTCGCAGCCTTGGCCGATCCGAGCAGTGATGCAGCAATTGCCGCACGCGCGCATTGGCGTGGTCCGGTCGAGCCATTGAATGTGGCGGCGCCCGCGCCCGTCTTGCTCGATGCCGTGTTCGGCACGGGTCTTACCCGACCGGTCGATCCGGATCTTGCTGAGACAATGGCGCGGCTTTCCCGCGCGGCGCGCCTCGTCATTGCGGTCGACCTGCCAAGTGGCGTTGATACCGATACAGGTGCAGTCCTCGGGGCGGCGACGGTCGCGGACGTGACGCTGGCCTTGGGCAACGTGAAACCAGCGCATCTGCTGGTTCCCGCGGCCACGTATTGCGGGAAAATACGCTTATTAGACATAGGTCTAGGGCCGCAATCCGATACGAAGTGGCAAGTTGTCCAGCGTCCCACGTTTCTCCAAGCGCCGGGAGCTGCAGCACACAAATACACGCGTGGCATGGTCGCGGTCATTGCAGGCGCGATGCCTGGCGCCGGAGAGCTCTCAGCGGAGGCGGCGTTGCGCGCCGGGGCAGGGTATGTGCTGCTGCTGGGGGAAACACGAACGACAGTGCCGCATGCGATCGTACGGCGACCGTATGAACCGGATGCGCTTGGCGACGTTCGGATCGGTACAATCGTGATCGGTCCCGGGCTTGGCCGCGATGCCGCGGCTGGAGCGATGCTGGACCGGGCGCTCGACGTCGACACTGCGCTGATCATCGACGGTGATGCCCTGCAGTTGATCGATAAACGGCGTATGGCGTCAATCCGCCGCCGTACCGCGCCGACAATACTGACACCCCACGCTGGCGAGTTCGATGCCGTATTCGGGGCCAGCGACACCCCGCGGATCAAGCAGGCGACGGCTGCGGCGCAAACCGCAAAGGCAATCGTCGTGCTGAAAGGAGCGGGCACGATCATCGCCGGGCCGAATGGTGCTGCGATCGTGACCCAACCCGCAAACAGCTGGCTTTCGACGGCAGGAACGGGAGACGTGCTGACTGGGGCAATTGCTGCAATGGTTGCGGCGAAAGATCTTGCAGCCGTTCGGATGATCGATCGCGTCGCCGCTGGCGTATGGCTCCACTCGGAGGCGGCGCGACGGTTGTCCGGTCCTTTCCTCGCCGATGATCTTGCGCACGGGCTCGGTGCCGCTAGGGCGTCGATATGACCGATACGATCGTGAAAGTAGCCGCACGCGGCGATGGCGTGACCGGCGACGGCCGTCATGCAAAATTTGCCGCGCCAGGCGACCGATTGACGGCAGACAATGTCGTCGAGCCTGGGCCGCATCATCAAATACCACCTTGCGGGCATTTTCCAGTGTGCGGCGGTTGCCAGCTCCAACATCTCGACGACGAGAGCTATGCCGTTTTCCTTGTCGATCGGATCGCGGGGGCGTTGGCAGCGCATGCCTTAGTGACCGATATTCGGCAACCGATGCTATCGCCGCCCCAAACACGGCGCCGTGCGACGTTGCACGCAGAGGTTAAGGGCGGAACGATCAAGCTGGGGTTCAGTGCGGCGGCAAGCCACGAGATCGTGGACTTGAAGGAATGCCATGTCCTCACGCCTGCGCTCTTCCAGATGCTGGCACCGTTACGGAAGCTCTTGTCGAAGTCTTTGAAGGGACGGGCGCGGGTCCATCTGACCGAGATCGATCAGGGCATAGACGTGCTGATAGAAGGGACGCTCGCGGAAAGTCTTGCCGTTGCCGAAGCGTTAACCCGATTTTGTGCTGATCACGCGATAGCGCGGCTGGCGGTGGACGATGGTCTCGGGCCTGAAACCCGTTGGGAACCCGAGGGCGGTACGATCACGTTTGGCGGCGTTCCTGTGCCGTTTCCCCCGGCGTCGTTTCTTCAGGCTACGCGCGAAGGACAGGAAAGCCTGATCGCTTCGGTCCGCGAGGCGGTTGGAACGGTGCGCGGAGCGACCGCCGACTTGTTCGCCGGACTTGGCACATTCGCGCTTTCTCTGTCGGGAAAGGTTTATGCAGCCGAGGCCGGTCGCGACGTGATCCTTGCGCTTCAGGCCGGAGCCAGTCGCGCCGGGCGAACGCTCTTTACCGAGCATCGCGACCTTTTCCGCCGACCGTTGACAAGCGCGGAATGCTCGCGCTTCGCCGCCGTCGTACTGGATCCGCCGCGGGCAGGCGCACGGGAGCAGGTTGCTCAACTGGCCGCGTCGACCGTACCTGTAATTGCTTATGTATCCTGCAATCCGAGTAGCTTCGCCCGGGACGCGGAAACGTTGTGCAAAGGTGGGTACCGACTGGAATGGATCCAGCCCATCGGACAATTCCGGTGGTCGACGCATACCGAGTTGGCTGCGCTGTTTCGGCGGTGACGTCGGTCTAGAGTTTCTCGGCGAGCCATATTCCGGCGTCATCGCAGCTTGGGTCGGCGGTCATATGCGCGATCAGGCGCAGCCCGCTATCGGCGATCGCGTCGGAGTAATTCGTCGCTTCGAGGTCGAATCGGTATGGCGACCCGTCGCGATAGTCCTTTCTGCTTGGGTCGAGATCCGCAGGCGCATTGAAGAGCATCCGCCCTTCAGGCTTGAGCCAGGCGGCGGCACGGCGCGCCATGACGGCGCGGTCATCATGGCTGAGCCAGGTCAGCGAATTCCACGCGATTACCGCATCGAAAGTCTGGTCGATCGCTACCGTCCGCATGTCCGCCTTGATCCACTGGCCTCGGGGGAAGCGGGTGGTTGCCAGCGCGATGACTGATCCTGCGGCATCAACTCCCGTAAGGGCGAAGCCACGATCCATCAAATATCGCGCAATCGGCTGTCCGTCGCCGCAACCCAAGTCGAGGATAGTGCTTCCCGTCGCCAACGGAGCGACGAGACGGTCGATCCACGCTTTGCCGACGAAGCTGCCCGCGGGTGCGTTATCCGTCATGAGTTTTTGGGAACCGGTATGCAAAATAACCGTTTAGTTGACGGGAGTGGCGGATGTCGGTTTGCGACATCACCTAGAACCGAAAGGATAAGTGCCATGGGCGAACTCATCGACAAGATCAAAGGCAACGTCAACGAGGCCGTTGGCAAGGTTAAGCAGGAAAGCAACAATCCTGAGACGCAGGCAGACGGCGCAGCGCAGGAAGCCAAGGGCAAGGCCCAGCAGCTGGGTGGCAAGGTCAAGGGCGCGCTCGGCGACGACATCTGATCAGCTCGTTGTAAGTTGCGTGGGCCGCTCCGGGAAACCGGGGCGGCCTTGCTATGTCTAGAGCATGCCTCCGGACGTGATCACCCGTACGTCGGTTTTGAGGTGAAGAACCCTGACCCCGGTCTGCGCCATGGCGCGTCCAAGGGCCGGGGCGAACGAACCGGTCGTTTCGACAGTTTCCGCCCAACAACCGTACGCGCGGCCCAAGGCTGCGAAATCCGGATTATTCAACGTTGTCCCGCTGATACGAGAGGGAAATGCGCGTTCCTGATGCATTCGAATCGTACCGTAGGCGGCGTTGTCGACGATTATGACCAGCATGTCGGCTTTATGGGCAACCGCGGTCGCGAGTTCCTGACCGTTCATCAGAAAGCAGCCGTCCCCCGCAAGCGTGACAACCATCCGGCCAGGATATCGCAGTGCGGCGGCGGTGGCGGCCGGGACGCCGTAACCCATGGCACCGGCAGTTGGCGCCAGCTGCGTCCCAGGTCCGTCATACCGCCAATAGCGATGCCACCAGCCTGAGTAGTTTCCAGCGCCGTTGCATATGATGCTGTCGGCGGGCAGCTGCGCGCGCATCTCGGCGACGCACGGCCCCAAATCGAGCGTTACGTCAGGTCGTGGCAACGGTGTCGACCACGCAAGATACGCATCGTGCGCTTCGGTACCGTCCCGCGGTCGGCAAGTAATCGAGTGGAGCGCCTCGGCGAACGATCCCATGTCCGCGCAAATCGCAAGATCGGTACGGTAGGTCTGGCCCAGTTCAGTCGCATCCGGGTGAACGTGCACGAGCCGCTGGCCAACGTGGTCCGGCGTGACGAGCGTGTAACCGTCCGTCGTGGCCTCCCCCAGTCGCGGGCCGACGACGAGCAGCAAGTCAGCCTCTCGAACTCGCTTTACGAGGGCGGGGTTGGGCCCATATCCAAGGTTGCCGGCCCAGACCGGCGACGTATTGGGCAGCGCATCCTGACGACGAAATGCGGCAGCAACCGGAAGTGCGCTCCGTTCCGCCCAGATGCCGAACGATTCGGCAGCTCGCGCGCTCCACCCAGCGCCGCCGATGATGGCAAGTGGCTGCTGTGCCTCCTCCAGCATTTCTGCCAAGACATGGAGCTGAAACGGGTCACAAGCCTGTACGACTGGCGCAACCCTTGGACGGTCTACAGTTTCGACGACGTCGAGCAGCATGTCTTCGGGCAACGCCAAGACGACAGGTCCAGGACGACCAGACATAGCGACGGCGAAAGCCCGGGCAACATACTCGGGAATACGGCGAGCATCATCGATCTTGGCCGCCCATTTCGCGATCGGCGCGAACATCGCCGGAAAGTCGATTTCCTGAAAGGCCTCGCGATCCCGCGTGCCGCGGTCGACATCGCCAATGAACAAGATCATCGGTTGCGAATCCTGCATGGCGACGTGAACGCCGATCGACGCGTTGGTAGCGCCCGGACCACGGGTCACGAACGCAATGCCCGGTCGCCCGGTCAAGGCGCCATCTGCGCACGCCATGAACGCCACGCCACCTTCCTGCCGGCAAACGGTAAGGTCGATCTGCGGTGAATCGTACAACGCATCCAGAACCGCGAGGAAACTTTCCCCCGGTACGGTGAAGATGCGGTCACACCCCTGCGCCAGAAGGTTGTCGACCAAAATCCGGCCACCGGTGCGAGGAGAAAGCGATGTCATGGCGTGATCTTAGCGATGCTTCGTCAGCAGCGCAAAAGGGCCGTGACGGTCGCCGGGGAAGCCCCTTGCTCGAGCTTCATATCGTCCCGTCAAACGGGACATTGGCTGTAGAATGATCCGAAACTTCTGTGGTCAGCATGCGGCGGGTGAGGCCGCTTCAGCAGGGTGGGTCTTGGCGCGACAGCAAAGACCCACCCGACCAGATCAGTGAGCCTTCGCGACGCCTTGTTCTTCCATCAGCGAAGCCAATTCGCCGCTCTCGTACATTTCCATCATGATGTCGGACCCGCCCACGAATTCACCCTTTACATAGAGCTGCGGGATCGTCGGCCAATCAGAGAAAGCCTTGATGCCCTGACGGATGCCTTGGTCCTGCAAAACGTCGACACTGTCGAACTCGACGCCGACATGGTTGAGGATTGCGATCGCACGGCTCGAAAAGCCGCACTGCGGGAAGAGGGGGCTGCCCTTCATGAACAGCACAACGTCGGACTTGCCGACTATCTCGGCGATACGGGTGTGGGATTCGTCGGTCATCATCATTACTCCTGAACAGGAACGGCAGTGGAGAGCTGCAGTGCATGGAGCACGCCCCCCATGCGATCGCCCAACGCGGCGTAAACGGCGCGCTGTTGCTTCAACCGCGGCAGGCCGCGGAAACTTTCTGCGGTGACACGTGCGGCCCAATGGTCGCCGTCACCCGCGAGATCGGTCATCTCGACTCGAGCATCGGGAATACCGGCGACGATCAGCGCTTCAATTTCGTCAGCAGACATTGGCATCATTCGGATCCCATCAACTGGCGACGTGCCTCGATCGTCTTCTCTTCGATCGTGCGACGAATGGTGGCTTCGTCGATCGCGATATTAGCGGCGGTCAGATCGCTGACCAGCTTGCGGATAACGTCTTCGTCGCCGGCTTCTTCAAAATCAGCCTGGACGACCGCGGTCGCATAGGCGTCAGCCTCCTCCTTGGTCAGCCGCATCTCCGCAGCCGCCCAATGCCCCAGCAAGCGGTTGCGCCGGGCGATGATGCGGAAAGCCATCTCTTCGTCACGTGCAAATTTGGTTTCGAATGCGCGCTCGCGATCGTCGAAGCTGCTCATGTGACGTTGGTCCCCGGAAACGGTGAGAAATGATGTAACGGAGATAGGGGCAGCGTCGCGCTGGTGCAACGCATCGCTGTCGGAACGTTCGTCGTGCAAAACCGGGTCGGAGAATCATCGGAGTTCGGTTAGGGCTTTCTAGGCATGGCATCTTCTCCCCCGAAACGTCCCCTGTTCGAGCGGGTCGGTGCACCGGCCGACTCTGCCCACGCCACACGGTCGCTGCCGGAAGCGCATCGCAGCGTGAAGGTTTGGGAGTCGGGAGACCCAAAGCGTTCGCGCTTCCGGCAGTGGCTGGCGTTCGCGGGTCCGGGTTTCCTCGTTTCGGTCGGTTATATGGATCCCGGCAATTGGGGCACCGATCTCGCGGGGGGCAGCCAGTTCGGCTATACGCTGCTGTGGGTCATTCTCGCATCGAACCTGATGGCGATTTTCCTTCAGGTGTTGTGCGCGCGGCTTGGGATCGTCACCGGTCGCGACCTCGCTCAATCCTGTCGGGATTATTACGCGCGCCCGGTCGGGATTGCCCTGTGGTTGCTGTGCGAGATTGCAATCATCGCGTGCGACTTGGCGGAAGTGATCGGGTCTGCAGTCGCGCTCAACTTGCTGTTGGGGTTGCCGCTGGTGTGGGGAGTGGTCCTCACCGGTCTCGATGTTTTGCTCTTGCTGCTGCTGGTCAACCGCGGGTTTCGCAAGATCGAGGCGATCATCATCGTTCTGGTGGCGACCATCGGGCTGTGTTTTGCGTACACGATCGTGCTGGCCAAACCGGACTGGAACGCAGTCGTGTTGGGGGCGGTGACGCCCGCGATACCTAATACCGCGGCGCTGTTGATCGCCTTGGGGATTCTCGGCGCGACGGTCATGCCGCACAATCTGTATCTGCACTCGTCGATCGTCCAGACCCGCGCATTCGGCGCGGGGAAACGCGACGTCAAAGCGGCTCTGGCGTTCAACACGATCGACACCATTCTCGCGCTGGGCATGGCGTTTTTCGTCAACGCGGCGATCCTGATACTGGCTGCAGCGGTCTTCTGGCGGAACGGTATGGTCGTGTCCGAATTGCAGGAAGCGCATCAGTTGCTTCGTCCGGCGCTGGGTGGTGCCGCGGCAACTGCTTTTGCGCTGGCCCTGCTTGCCTCAGGTCAATCCAGTACCATCACCGGGACACTGGCGGGGCAAATCGTGATGGAGGGTTTTCTCAACATCAGGGTGGCCCCGTGGCTGCGACGTCTGGTGACGCGTGGACTGGCGATCATTCCGGCCCTGATCGTCATTTCCGCGACGGGCGGGAAAGATACGGTGGAATTGCTGGTCGTAAGCCAGGTCGTCCTGTCGATGCAGCTCCCGTTCGCGATCTTCCCGCTGATGATGGTGACGAGCAGCCCGGTGCGGATGGGGGAATATGCCAATCCGCTGTGGGTCAAGCTCGTGGGTTTCACGATCTGCACTGCGATCGCTGGGCTCAACGTCTACCTGTTGTGGGAGACGATCGGGCCGATCTGGGTGGGATTGATCGGTGCCGCGATACTCGGATTCGCTGGCTACGTGCGGTTCGTCTACCGCGCGACCTGAGCCGGTCGAAAGAATTTTCGAATGCGGAAGTGTTGCGATACCGTGGGACGAGCGCACGCCCGTCCCACGTGTCGCGGCTATTGTGCGACCGTAACCACGAGTTTGCCGATCGCTCCCCGCGCGGCCATTTTCGCGATTGCCTTGCCACCGTCCTCGAACGCGAACGTCTCTGTCACGCGTGGCGCGATCTTGCCATCCTGCCAAAGCCGGAAAAGACGGTCGATATGAGCTCGGTTTGCCTTGGGGTCGCGTGCCGCAAATGCTCCCCAGAACACGCCGCAGACGTCGCAGCTTTTGAGCAGGGTCAGGTTGAGCGGCAGTTTCGGGATGCCAGCGGGAAAGCCAACCACGAGGTAACGGCCTTCCCAGCCGATCGAGCGGAGAGCGGGCTCGGCGTAATCCCCCCCGACCGGATCGTAGATCACGTCGTAGCCGCCTGCGCCGCCCGCCGCCTTGAATTGCTCGGCGAGCGCCTTGGACTGATCCTTGTCGAAGGGTGCCCGGGCGTAGATGATCGTTGCGTCGGCACCGGCATCGCGGGCGGCCTGCGCCTTTTCCTCCGACGAAACCGCCGCGACCACGCGCGCGCCGAACGCCTTGCCCAGTTCGATCGCAGCGAGCCCAACCCCGCCCGCTGCACCGAGGACGAGAAGGCTTTGCCCCTCAGCCAGGCGGCCGCGATCGATCAGGGCATGGATCGTGGTGCCGTAGGTCAGCAGTAGCGACGCGCCCTCAGCGAAGCTGCGCCCTTCCGGAAGCGCGAACAGGCTGGCCGCAGGCAGGGCGACTTTTTCGACCAGCCCGCCCGAGCCGGTGGTCGCAATCACGCGGTCGCCAGGTTTCCAGTCGGTAACACCAGGGCCGACACTCTCTACGACACCAGCAATTTCGCTGCCAGGCGCGAATGGGCGAGGTGGCTTGAACTGATACTTGTCCTCGATGATCAGGACGTCGGGGTAGTTGATCGAGCACGCCTTGACCGCGACCACCACCTGACCCGATGCCGCCACGGGATCGGGCAGCGTGTCCATGATTAGCGTTTCAGGTCCGCCCGGCGCTTTCGACAAGAGTGCTCGCATCCGCCCGTTCTCCGCTCATCCACGGCCGGTGTTCGCTTACCCCGGCTTCGTATTTCGAAATCGCGGTATCTCTTGCCAGGGTCAGGCCGATCTCGTCCAGCCCTTCCATCAGGCACTGTCGGCGGAAGGCGTCGAGCTCGAACGAAAAGCGGTCCTGATACGGTGTCGTGACGGTCATCGTTTCCAGATCGATCGTCACGGGTTGATCCTGTGCGACTTCCAAAAGCCGATCGATTGCCGCTTGTGGCAAAACCACGGCGACAATTCCGTTCTTGAACGCGTTGCCGGAAAAAATATCGGAAAAGCTCGGTGCAACCACGGCGGTGATCCCCAGGTCGGCAAGCGCCCACGCCGCATGTTCCCGACTCGATCCGCAGCCAAAATTGTCGCCAGCGATCAGGATCGGGGCGCCGTGGTAACGGGGATCATCGAAAATGTTGCCGGGTTTAGCGCGCACTGTCTCAAACGCGCCCTTGCCGAGGCCTTCGCGCGTCACCGTCTTCAACCAGTGCGCCGGAATGATGACGTCGGTATCGACATTTTTCTGGCCCCACGGGTAGGCCGTGCCGGAAACTTGCGTGACGGGCTGCATCGCTTAATCCTATGGTCTGTCGCGTCAGGCGGGCACACCGGAGCCGGGGAAAACGGCACCAGTCTGCACAGGGGTCACCGGTCTTTGGAGGCAATCGCGTCGTTCGCGCTGGTGCGCGCAGTTGCGGCGTAAGCGGCGATACCGCTTGCCAATGTCCCCATCACCAACAAAATTAGAACACGCTTCATGGTTTGTCCCCCCTTACGCCGTTACAAGATCGCGCACGTCACTCAATCGCCCGGTAACGGCGGCTGCCGCCGCCATGGCCGGCGAAACCAGATGCGTGCGCGCACCCGGCCCTTGACGCCCTACGAAATTGCGGTTCGAAGTTGAAGCGCAACGGAGACCAGGCGGTACTTTATCGGGGTTCATTGCAAGGCACATCGAACATCCCGGTTCGCGCCATTCAAAACCGGCTGACACAAAAATGCGGTCGAGACCCTCTGCCTCCGCCTGACGCTTGACCAGACCGGAGCCTGGAACGACCAGCGCATGGACGCCATCCGCAACGTGCCGACCCTTGGCGACTTGAGCCGCAGCTCGCAGATCCTCGATGCGGCTGTTCGTGCAACTGCCGATGAACACGTAATCGATCCCAACGTCCTGCATCGCCGTGCCAGCCGTCAACCCCATGTACTCGAGCGATTTGCGGGCTGCATCGCGCTTTGCCGGATCGGCGAAGCTATCGGGGTCGGGAACGGTGCCCGTGATCGCGACGACGTCCTCCGGGCTCGTACCCCACGTCAGCAACGGGGCGATGTTGGTAGCGTCTAGCGTGACCGTGCGGTCATAGCGCGCGCCGGGGTCGGTCGGCAGCGTACGCCAATAGGCGACCGCGCGATCCCAATCATCGCCCTTCGGGGCCATCGGTTTGCCTTTAAGATACGCGAACGTTGTATCGTCGGGGGCAACCAGACCCGCGCGGGCGCCCCCTTCGATCGACATGTTGGCAACCGTCAGTCGGCCCTCGATCGACATCTCCCGGATGATCGACCCGGTATATTCGAGCACATGGCCCGTTCCGCCCGCAGCGCCGATCTTGCCGATGATCGCGAGGATGACATCCTTAGGTGTGATCCCGAAGCCGAGCGTGCCGTCGACGCGGATCTCCATCGTCTTCGATTGGCTCAGCAAGAGGGTCTGGGTTGCGAGAACGTGTTCGACCTCACTCGTCCCGATCCCGAAGGCGAGCGCACCGAGCGCGCCATGCGCCGAGGTATGGCTGTCGCCGCATACCAATGTCGTGCCGGGAAGGGTGAAGCCTTGCTCCGGGCCGACGACATGGACGATCCCTTGCGCCGCTGCGATCGCGTCGATGTAATCGATGCCGAACTCGCGCGTGTTGCGCTTGAGCGCATCGAGCTGCTGTACGCTTTCGGGATCCGCGATTGGCAGGCGCGCGCCGCTGGCATCGCGACGCGGCGTGGTCGGGAGGTTGTGGTCCGGAACCGCGAGCGTGAGATCGGGGCGACGGACGCTTCGTCCGTTAGCGCGCAGACCGGCAAACGCTTGCGGGCTCGTAACTTCATGGACGAGGTGGCGGTCGATATAGATCAGGCAGGTCCCATCGTCGCGGCGTTCGACCACGTGATCGGCCCAAATCTTTTCGTACAAAGTCAGGGGTTGGCTGGACATGTTGCGCGCTTTAACTGAAAAATGCGTGAATGCAATGTTACGCACCGCGTTTGTTGCGCAGTGGCTACGTCATTTTGTCGACGTCGAGCGCCTGACCGTAGCCCCGCGAAGGTGGTACTACAGGACGTAGTGGGCGGTCGTTTTGCTCGCGATCTCGTCGCTGCTTACGCCGGGTGCGGTTTCCACCAGTTTGAATGGGGAGTTGTGATCAGCGCGCTGGAACACGGCCAGATCGGTAATGATCATGTCGACCACGTTCTTACCGGTCAGCGGCAGGGTGCAGGCGGGAATGAACTTGGGGTCCCCGTTCTTGGATGTATGCTCCATCACGACGATGATCTTCTTCACCCCCGCGACCAGATCCATCGCGCCGCCCATGCCCTTGATCATCTTGCCCGGGATCATCCAGTTGGCGATGTCGCCATTCTCGGCGACTTCCATCGCGCCGAGGACGGTCAGGTCGATGTGGCCGCCACGGATCATCGCGAAGCTATCGGACGAGCTGAAATAGGCGCTTTGCGGCAATTCACTGATCGTCTGCTTGCCAGCATTGATAAGGTCCGCATCTTCTTCGCCCGCGAGCGGGAAGGGGCCGATGCCGAGCATTCCGTTCTCGGATTGCAGCGTCACCTCGACGCCCTGCGGAATGTGGTTGGCGACCAGCGTGGGAATGCCGATGCCGAGATTGACGTAGAACCCGTCCTGCAGCTCCTGCGCAGCGCGGGCGGCCATTTGGTCCCGGGTCCAGCCTTTTGCCTGATCGGCCATCACTTGTCTCCTGCGGGCGGGGCCCAGCGTTTGTCGTGCGGGAAAACGTCGTCGAAGCTGCCCTTGAGCGCGCTGCCGTACACCGGGTTGGGCAGGATGAACCAGCCGGCCCCGAATTTGGCTGCAATTGGCTCGCGCTGGACAGCGGCGCGCCGCGCGGGCGGAGTGAGGGCAGTGTTGAACAGGTCGCTGAAATCGCCGAGCTGGTCTCCGCCCATCGCGACCACGCAGAACTTGGCCGCGATCGTGGCGCGGCGGCCATCCTTGCGGCTGCCCATTGCATCGTCGCCTGCGAGGTAGAGCGTTTCGCCATGCACCGCCGGCCCGAGCCCGGCGCGCTCGATCGTCGCGCGGGTTACGTCGGCATGGGCTGCCGAGCGATTGGTGTTAAATATCACGGTCACGCCCATGCGGCGAAGCGCTTCGAGCGCCTGGGCCGCGCCGGGTTGCGGGGCGACTTTGTCGAGGTCGGTTAGCTCCCAGGCGTCCCATGTCTTTTGGTTGTACGGCGCCGGGTGTGCGGCGTCGTTCGCCTCGAAGCCGAGGTTGAGGAGAGCGGTTTCGTCGACGTCGAAGACGGCAGCCTTTGGCTTGATGCCGCAGGGCACCCATTTGGGTGCGGCGAGCGTGGCGTCGGGGGCGAGGACGGCGGAGTCCGTTGGGGTCGCAGCAACCTGCGCCGCAGCGAATTGCGTCAGCTGCCGCCAGGTCTGAAGCGCTTGCGCGGCGGCTTCGCCAGAACCGTAGAGGTACTGCATTTCGGGCGGGACAGCGGGCCTGCTTGGGGGCGCCACAGCGACGGGCGGCGTCGTCGTGCAGGCTGAGAGCGCCAGTGCCGCCAGTATCAAGCCCCTCCCCTTCAGGGGAGGGGTTGGGGGTGGGGCTGTGCCTTGCAGAGAGCTGGGTTTTGCTGGACTTCCCCACCCCAACCCAGCGCCGGGTCGGTCATGCTCCCAGCATGACCTGAACAGCGCTGGGCGCTGTTCACCCGGCGCTCCTGAAGGGGAGGGGCTCAATGAAAGCCCCTTCTTCACGCGGCCTCGCGGACGGTGCGGAACTCGATCTTCTTGTCGTACGGCGCGCCGAGGACGAGACGCTGGACGTACACGCCCGCCAAGTGGATCGCGTCTGGATCGAGCGCACCGACGGGCACGATTTCCTCGACCTCGGCGACGCAGACTTTGCCAGCCGTCGCCATCGGTTGGTTGAAATTGCGCGCGGTCTTGCGGAAGATCAGGTTACCGCTCTCGTCCGCCTTCCACGCCTTGATGATCGCGAGATCGGCGCGGATGCCGCGTTCAAGGATATAGTCCTCCCCGTCGAAGCTCTTCACTTCTTTGCCCTCGGCGACGAGCGTGCCGACGCCCGTCTTGGTGTAGAAGCCGGGGATACCCGCGCCACCTGCGCGGCACCGCTCGGCCAGCGTCCCTTGCGGACAGAATTCGACCTCTAGTTCGCCCGCCAGATATTGCCGTTCGAATTCTTTGTTCTCGCCGACGTAGCTCGAGATCATCTTCTTGATCTGGCGGGTGCGGAGCAGCTTGCCCAGGCCCTCGCCGTCGATCCCAGCGTTGTTGCTTGCGATCGTCAGGTCCTTGGTGCCGGCGTCGCGGATCGCATCGATCAGGCGTTCGGGAATGCCGCAAAGGCCGAAGCCGCCCGCGCAGATCATCATGCCGTCGTGGAGCACCCCTTCCAGGGCGGCGGCGGCATCGGGATAGATCTTGCGCATGAACGGTCCTTTCGGAGGATGTGGCCCGATTAGAGCGGGGTGAGGCGGAGGGTCAACCCGCGTGGAGAGCTCAGACCTGCGCGCCGACCAGATGGCCGATCCCGGCCGTCACCGCCATCGCCAGCGCCCCCCAGAACAGCACGCGCAGCGCGCCGCGCCCGAGCGGTGCGCCCCCGATCCGCGCACCAGTCGCGCCGAGCAAAGCGAGCAAAACCAGCGTTGTCACGACGACCGCCTCGATCAAGGCGGTGCCGCGGAACAGAAACGCCATCAGCACGGGGAAAATCGCCCCCAGCGCGAAGCTGGCGGCGGACGCCAGCGCCGCCTGAACCGGACGCGCCTCCATCACCTCGTGGATGCCCAGTTCGTCCCGCATGTGCGCGCCAAGCGCATCGTGCGCCATCAGTTGCTGCGCGACCTGGAGCGACAGGGCGGCATCGAGCCCGCGGTGGCGGTAGATCGCGGCGAGTTCGCGCGTCTCGGCCTTGGGATCGTCATCGATTTCGGCGGCTTCCCGGCGGCGATCGGCGGCTTCGGTGTCGGATTGCGAACTGACCGAGACATATTCCCCCGCCGCCATCGACATCGCCCCGGCGACCAGCCCGGCGACGCCCGTCAGCACGACTTCGGAGGGCGCCCGCGCGGCGGCGGCGACGCCGACGATCAGGCTGGCGGTCGACAGAATTCCGTCGTTGGCGCCGAGGACGGCGGCGCGGAGCCAGCCGACGCGCTGGACGAGGTGCTTTTCGGGGGGGCGGATCATGCTCCGGGGCGTAGCGCGGTTAGTGGTGGCAAGCCAGATGCTTGGGCTCGCGCGTCGACGGCAAAAGTCGCGAAGGTCGCCTACAGCGCCCGCGGTACGGCTCTTGACTACGGATGTAATCGATACGATTACAGCTGTAATCAGTACGGAGGCGACTCGAATGCCAGAGAAGATCAGCGATGCCGAGCATACCGTCATGGAAGTGCTGTGGGACGAAAGCCCGCTGACCGCGCAAGACGTGGCCGAGCGGATTCCCGCGACGCGCGACTGGACCGCCAATACCGTCAAGACCTTGCTGGGCCGGTTGCTTGCGAAAAACATCATTGCGCATGAAGCGGATGGCCGACGCTATTTGTACCGGCCGCTGGTGCAGCGTACGGATTATGTCGCAGGCGAATCAAAACGCTTGATCGACCGGTTGTTCGGCGGGAAACTGACCCCGCTGGTCGCGCATCTTGCCGAACGCGATGAACTGACCGCGCAGGATATCGCGGAGATCGAGGTTCTGTTGAAGGGACTGAAGGGATGATCGGGCCGGTCGGAGCAAGCTGGGCAATCGAGGCGCTGATCGCGTCGAGCGTCCTGATGATCGTGGTGCTGGTGTTGCGCGAACCCGTGCGGCGCGCGTTCGGGGCGAATGTCGCTTATGCGTTGTGGGCACTGCCGGTGCTACGACTCGTCCTGCCGCCGCTGCCGGCCGCGTGGACCGCCGCAGCACACGTCCTAATGCCGCAAGCGGCCGTCGTTCCGCTGCACTTTAACGCCGATACGGTCGGTTTGCTGCTGGCCGAACACAGCGCACAGGCCACATCGGCGGCGGGCAGCGCGTGGATCCTGCCGATGATCGCGCTGGTGTGGCTGGCCGGGGCCGGCGGTTTCTTTGTGTGGCATGCGCTGTCGCATCGCCGGTTCTGCAACCGGATGCTGTCGAGCGTGTCGCAACAGATCGACCTGGACGGCGTCCGCGTGATCGAAAGCGATGCGGCGAGCGGCCCGCTCGCCTTCGGAGTGGTGCGGCGCTACGTCGCCTTCCCGCGCGATTTCGCGGCGCGGTATGAGCCCGAGGAACGCGACCTGGCGCTGGCGCATGAGCTTGGCCATCATGCGCGCGGCGATCTGATCGCGAACTGGATCGCGCTCGGCGTGCTCGCGGTCCATTGGTTCAACCCGGTTGCGTGGCGCGCCTTCCGTGCCTTTCGCGCTGACCAGGAAATCGCCAACGACGCGCGGGTGCTCGCGGGGATGAACCCGATGCGCCGCCACACCTATGCCTGCGCGATCGTCAAGGCTGCACACCCGGCACTGTACGGCACCGTCGCCGCGACTTGCCACCTCAACACGGTAGACGACCTCAAGCGGCGGCTGCGGATGCTGACGACACGGCGCACCTCACGGCTCCGGCTCGCGGGTGGCGGCGCGCTGATCGCAGTGCTGACGCTCGGCGGGCTCGGCCTGACCGCCTCGGGCAGTGCGGCGGCGGCGCGGGTTCGCTCCGACGTGGAACGCGCGACCGGCGTGGACATTGCGGCGCTCGTGCCGCCATCCGCACCGGATACCCCGCAATATCCGGACGCAGCACTCCCAACCGTGCCGCCGACCCCCGAAACGCCGGAAACGCCCGACGTCCCCGGCGAAGTGGTAGCGGCACGCCCGGCGATCGCTGCGCCCGAAACCCGTCCGGACCAGAGCTGGGCCGCGCAGCCGCCCCAAGCCCCGCAGGCACCGCACGTTCCCGTTCCGCCGCCTGTGTGGGAGGGGAAGGGGGGAACCACCGTCGTCACAGTCGACGAGAACGGCAAACGCGTGGTGCGGCACGGCAAGTACGTAAAGCTCGGTCGCGACGGTCAGTCGACGCTGATCCAGCAGGACGGCACGGTCGTGCACCTGCCGGCGCCACCCGCGATCCCGGCGGTGCCGAAGGTTCCCGAAGTCCGCTCGATGGCGTGCGGTACGCGGGGCGATCCCCGCCGGATGACGCTCGAGGAAGAGCGGGGCGGCCGTCGGCAGATCACGGTGTGCACCGATCGGATTGCGGCAGCCGAGGCGCGGGGTGCCGCGGCGGCGGCAAGGGGCGCGCAACTGGCAATGAACGGGCGTCTGATGGAACAGCGCGCGTATCGCCAGGCACTCGACGGGTTGCGGACGGCGCGGGCGCGGATGCTCATCAACCGCAACGTGCCAACCGAGGCGCGGCGGTCCGCGCTGGATGCGATGAATACGTCAATTGCGGAACTCGAAAGCAACGTAGCGCGCGCGCGGTGATCCGATCCATCCCCGGAGGCGTTGCCTCCGGGGATGGAGATTGCGCGCAACCGGAGGCGTGCTCCGGGGAAGCTGAGGGCTTCGAACAGTTGCGCGCCGCCTCAGCCGTGTCCCAAGAGGCAGGACGACTGGCGCTTCCCGAGCGGGACGCGGTTTTCCTGCGGAGGCAGGAACTCAGAGCCAAGCAATCCAACCCCGCGCGGCGCGTGTGACTCCTGGGCTCCTGCCTTCGCAGGAGAACGAACAGCGGTTCGCCGGAGGTCTCGCCTTCACGGGAAGCCGCAAGGGCTGCAGGCGGAGGCGCTTTCGCCGGGGCCGCACGCGGCGCGGGGTTGCGCGCCACGCCGCGAGCCGCCATTTCGATGCTATGAGCGAGCAACAGACCGGGGTGCCCGAACAGCGCGAACCTCTTGTGGCACGCGTGCTGGCGCCGAACCCGTCGCCTTTCACCTATACCGGGACGCAAGTGCATCTGGTCGGGACGAGCGACCTCGCGATCATCGACCCCGGACCCGACGACCCCGCGCACATCGCCGCGCTGGTCGCGGCGATTGCGGGGCGGCGCGTCACTGCGATCGTGGCAACGCATACCCACCGCGACCATAGCCCGGCGACGCGTCCGCTCGCCGCGATCACCGGCGCGCCGATCATCGGCTGCGCACCGCTGACGTTGCAAGATCTCGGGCCGCGCGCGGATGCGGCGTTTGACACGGGGTATATGCCCGATCGCGTGCTGCGCGACGGCGAAAGCATCAGCGGGGAAGGCTGGACGCTGACCGCGTTTCCGACGCCGGGCCACACCTCCAACCACCTCGCCTTTGCCTTGCCCGAGACGAAGGCGTTGTTCTCGGGGGATCATGTCATGGGCTGGTCGACGAGCATCGTCTCCCCGCCGGACGGCGACATGGGCGCCTATATGGCGAGCCTTGAGAAGCTGCTCCCGCGCGACGACCGGATCTATTATCCGGGGCATGGGGACCCGATCGAGAGCCCGCAGCGGTTGGTGCGTGGGATGCTCGGGCATCGCAAGCAGCGCGAAGGACAAGTCCTGCGGATGCTGCGCACCGCGCCCGAGACGGTCCCGGCAATGGTCGGGCGAATGTATGTCGGGATCGACCCGCGGCTGTTCCCCGCCGCCGAACGCTCGGTCCTCGCGCATCTGATCGATCTGGCGCAGCGCGGGCAGGTTCGGGCGGCGGGCGACGTGTGGAGCGTGGTGGCATGAGCTTTCTAGGGAAATTCGCGGGCGCGCTGGCGCTGCTCGCGCTGTTCGTGCTCGCGCTGTTCTGGGGCCTTGGGGCGATGGTCGAGCACAAGCTGGCTGGCCCCGACCCGGTGACGATCGTGAGTGGATCGTTGCAGGGCCTGCGCGAGCAGAACCGACTTTCCGCCTTTGCGGCGCGCTATGTCGCGGTATCGACCTCGACCCAGTCTCAATATGGCCTGACGAGCCAGAAGACGCTGATCATGCCCGGCAATGTCGAATATCGCGTCGACATGGCGAAGCTGACCGCGCGCGACGTGACGTGGGACGCCAAGACCCGGACGCTGGGCGTGACGCTCCCGCCGATCGAGGTCTCGCCGCCGCAGATCGACCTGACGCAAATCCGCGAATATGGCGAGGGTGGTCTGCTGTCCGCGATCAGCGACGCGGACGCCAGATTGCAGGCGGCGAACCGGGCCGCCGGGCAGCGCGAGTTGATTCGCCAGGCGCATGAGCCGGTGCCGATGAAGTTTGCGCGCGATGCGACCCGCCGCGCGGTGGAGCGAAGCTTCGCGCTGCCGTTGAGCGCCGCTGGCCTGGACGCGACCGTGAAGGTGCGTTTCGCCGACGAGGCGCACGACAATAGCGAAGTTTGGGACACCACGCGCTCGATCGCGGAGGTGCTGGGTAACCGCCGCTAATCATGGGTGTACCGTGATGGGTTGATCGCCGCCGCCGCCGGGGCCATGTGCACCGCTGTAAAGGCGGGAGGATGCTCATGGACGCACGCGGTGGTATTGGCGGAACGTTGACGGGGCTCGACCTGCGTGCGGAGATCGACCGGTTGCGCAAGGATCGCAACGCGGTGATTCTGGCGCATTATTATCAGAAGCCCGAAATTCAGGACCTCGCCGATTTCGTCGGGGACAGCCTCGACCTGTCGAAGAAGGCAGCGGCGACCGATGCCGACGTCATCGCGTTCTGCGGGGTGCGCTTCATGGCGGAAACCGCGAAGATCCTCAGCCCCGAGAAGATCGTCGTGCTCCCCGATCTGGATGCCGGGTGCAGCCTGGAGGACAGTTGCCCGCCCGACCAGTTCGCCGCGTTCCGCGCGGCGCATCCCGATCACATCGCGCTGACCTACATCAACTGCTCGACCGAGGTGAAGGCGTTGTCCGACGTGATCGTCACGTCGTCGTCGGCCGAGAAGATCCTCAGCCAGATCCCGCTCGACCAGAAGATCATCTTCGGGCCGGACAAGAACCTCGGCGGGTATCTCGCGCGCAAGACCGGGCGCGAGATGCTGCTGTGGCCGGGCGTGTGCATCGTGCACGAGGCGTTCAGCGAGACCGAGCTGCTCAAGCTGCAACTGCAGCATCCGGGCGCACCGGTCGCGGCGCATCCCGAATGCCCGCCGTACATCCTCGACCATGCCGATTATGTCGGGTCGACCAGCGGGATTCTCGCGTTTGCGGATGCGATGCCGGGCGATACGCTGATCGTCGCGACCGAGCCGCATATCATCCACCAGATGGAGAAAGCGGCGCCGCTCAAGAATTTCATCGGGGCGCCGGGGGCGGACGGCAACTGCAATTGCAACATCTGCCCGTACATGGCGCTCAACACGATGGAAAAGCTGTACGTCGCGCTTCGCGACCTCAGTCCGCGGATCGAGATTGAAGAAGGTCTGCGGCTGCGCGCGAAGAAGAGCCTCGACGCAATGCTCGCGATGGCGAGCGGGACGGTCGGGATGGGCGACCTTGGCCCGCTGCGCGTATCGGGGGACTGACTCGCGCGGCCTCTGGGAACGGTTCGGTCAGGGCAGGGGCAGGTGCAGGTAGCGCGGGTTGAAATCGCTCGCGTCGCGCAAGCCGGCCCAGTCGATGATCCGGATCTGGCGGCGGTCCCGCTCGATCAGCCCGCGTTGTGCAAGCCCTTTAAGCACGCGGTTGACGTGGACCGCCGTCAATCCGACGGCGTCGCCGAGCTGTTCCTGCGTCATCGGTAGATAGTCCGACTGGTCCCGCGGAACCCCGGCGACGGCGCGTCGCAGCGAGAATTCGCAAAGCAGATGGCCGACTCGCGTGTGCGCATCCCGTCGCCCGATGTTGACGATCCATTCGCGTAATCGTGAGGATTCGGTGAGCGTGATCCGCCATAGTACCCGCGCAATCGCGGGGCGCGTCGAGGCGAGATCCCGGAGCGCCTGAATGTCGACGTGGACCACTTCCGCACGCGTGAGCGCCTGGGCGTTATGATCGGATTCGTCGAACCACAGGTTTTGTAAATCGACAAAATCGCCCGGAATCTGGAGCGATATGACTTGGCGGGCGCCGGTTCTGGTCAACCGTTGGCAGTAGGTGAATCCCGACATGATAAACGCGCAACGCACCGGCTTCTCCCCATCGCGCACGATGTAAGCGGATGCGTCAATCTGGCGCGTCGTCAGGAGCAATTCGCGAATCGCGGCATGATCGGTTGGATCAAGTGTTCCGTAGCGCGAAAGTTGGGTAATCAACACGTCATGTACCGAGGGATCTGTCATTACGTCCCAGTAGGAAAAATGAGGTTTAAACTGTAAGCAATTTAAGTTTACGTAGTTGTTACAACAGCTTTCGACAATGCCAAACCAAATGCACTATTTAATGAAGGCTGCCGCTCCGCATGAAAACATGCGTTCGGTACCGCGTGATTATCGAATGTTAAATACCGTCAATCAGCCGATCGGGATAGTGCTGCGGGTGCGATACAGCGGTGTGGGATACGGCGTGATTTTCAGGCTGACCGGCACGGCCGTTTTGGCTACGCAAGGCTATGACCGACCATTCCTTTACGCTCGACGGCTTCGACCTCGGCACTTTTGTCGCGGCCACGCTGGCTGAAGACATGGGCGACGCGGGGGACATCACCGCGCAGGCGGTAATCCCGGCGGACGCGCGCTTCACCGGGGTGATGGACAGCCGCGAGGCGATCGTCGTCGCGGGGCTGCCGATCGCCGAAGCGGTGTTCCGCGCGCTCGATCCGGGCGTGACGATCGAACGGTTGGTCGAGGATGGCGACCGGGTCGCGGCGGGGAGCGACGTGCTGCGCCTGTCGGGCAACGCCCGCGCGTTGCTCACCGCGGAGCGCTCCGCGCTTAACACGGTGCAACATCTGTCGGGGATCGCGACGCTGACGCGGACCTATGTCGATGCGATTGCGGGGACGGGCGCGACTTTGCTCGACACGCGCAAGACCATTCCGGGGCTCCGGCGGCTCGAGAAATACGCGACGCGGATGGGCGGCGCGACCAACCATCGGATGGGGTTGTGGGACGCCGCGATGATCAAGGACAATCACGTCGCGGTCGCGGGCGGGGTTGCCGCCGCGGTGGCGCGGGCGGTGTCGGCGGGGATCGCGCGGATCATCGTCGAAGTCGACACGCTCGACCAGATCGCCCCCGCGCTGAATGCTGGCGCGACGCATCTGCTGCTCGACAACATGGACACCGCGACCCTCGCCCGCGCGGTTGCGCAGGTCGGCGGACGCGTGCCGACCGAGGCCTCCGGCGGCGTCCGGCTCGACACCATTCGCGCGATCGCCGAGACGGGGGTGACCTTCATCAGCGTCGGCAGGCTGACCCAGTCCGCGCCCGCGGTCGACCTGGGGCTGGACTTCACCGCGCAGCCGTAACCGCTGGCGCTGCCACACGATCGCGCTAAGCTGGCGGTCATCGTTTTGGGGGAAACGACTCATGCAACGACCTATCTCCATCGTCTGGTTCGAGCGATGCTATCTCGGTGCCGTCGTCATCGGGCTGATCAACATGGCTCTCTCGTGGGACCAATCGATCGGCCGGCTGGTGGAAAACCCCGGGGCGCGGCAGTTGGGGCCTGGGTTCGCCCTTTCGATGCTGTTGATCGGCACTGCGATCAGCATCGCGATCTCGCTGACGCTGTGGTTCTTCGTGGCGCGGCGCCGCGCGGTCGTCGCGAAGTGGATCGTCACCGCCTTCTTCGCGCTGGTGCTCGTCACGATGCTCAGCGCCGCTGGGACCGGGAAGATGCAGCCTGGCGTCTCGGGCGTGCTCGGGATCGTTGGATTGGTGCTCAACGGAATTGCGGTCTGGCAGATGTTCAAGCCGGACGCGCGCGCATGGTTTGGAGAAACCGCAGCATGAAACCCGTTCTGATCGCCGTCGCGATGCTCGTCGCACCCGGCGTCGCTTTTGCGCAAACCGAGCAGTGCCGCGTTCCTGCGACGCTCCCGCGACCGCATCCCGACGTGGCGACGGAGAGCCAGCCGCAACGGATCCTCCCGATCGGCGGGTATACGCTCGCGCTCACTTGGGCGCCGGAATATTGCCACGCCAACGCGCGCGACCCGCAAGCGCGCTTCCAGTGCCGTAGCGGCAACCGCTTCGGGTTCACGCTTCACGGGTTGTGGCCCGATGGCGTGGGCAAGGATTGGCCGCAATATTGCGCCGCGACCCCGGTGCTGCCCGCCACCCTGATCCGCCGTACCGTCTGCGCGACGCCCTCGCCGCAACTGATCCAGCATGAATGGGCGAAGCACGGCACGTGCATGGGAATTACGCCCGATGCTTATTTTGCGCGATCGACCGGGCTTTACGGCAGGCTGCGCTTTCCCGACATGCGCGCGATGTCTCGTGGTCCGTTGAACGCCGGACAGATTGCGGCGGCGATGGCGCGCGCCAATCCCGGCCTGCCAGCCGAGGCCGTGCGGGTGACGGTCAACAAGCGCGGGTGGCTGGACGAGCTGTGGCTATGTCTCGACAAGCGCTTTGCGTACGAGCCATGCCATACCAGCTCGGGCGGCGTGCCCGCTGGGACCGCCGTCAAAATATGGCGGGGGAAAGCCTGAAGCGCCGCGTCGCCTACGCCTGATCGACGACCGCAAGGGCGGGGTGGTGCTTGTCGAGATGGCGCTTGATGATCTTCAAATTGCGCGTGTTCGAGCGGAAGATGAGATCGGGCACCGCGCCGATGAACGGAACGAGCCCCAGCGCAAAGTCGATCCCGACATTGCCGAACATCCGCGCCATCTGCGTCTTGCTCATGCCGAGGTTGCGCGCTTCCCACACGATCCAGCTGCCCATCGCCGCGCCGACGATGTCTCCGCCGATCGGCAGGATGTTGAGCATGAAGTCGAGGCCAACCTTGCGGTTGAGCCCCGGGATGGTGAACAGCCCTTCGAGCAGCCGCTCCATCGCCTCGATCCGCTGGCGCACCGCCGCTGGATCCTTGCTGGCATAGCGCGCAGCCATTTCAGCGATGTGCGGGGAAGACATGCGTGTCGTGTTCTGGACCATAGTGTATCAATTGGTGTCTGGGCGAAGATGATTCAACGGGTGCCATGCACGGCTATTTGCGGTCCAGCTCCGCAGGCGCGGCGCGACGAGCGACCAGCGGAGCGGCCGGGCGATCGGAATGAAGGCGACATCGCTCGCCAGTGCCGCATCCGCAGCGGCAATTTGCTGGGAACGAAGCCTGGGAGAACCGGCTTCGCGTGCCGCTTCGATCGCCAGCTGGGCCACGCCGCCGCACGGCTGGCATGCGCGCGCGACGTACCACCGCGCGCTGTCATACGGGGCGACTTCGTCGATCAGGCGCAAGTCGGCGGGGGCATCGGGTGCGACCCGTTCCGCGGCAATGCCAAGCGACGCCAGCGCGCCCGCGACATAGCCATACAGGATCGTCGCGCCCGGGCCGGGCGGTAGCGCCACCCGCATCGTGATGGTGCCCGGATTGGCGGCACGCCACGCATCGATCGTCGCGCGGGGGGAAAGATCGTCCGGGCCCGGGGCCTGTGTCCACGCCGCAAGCGCCGGAGGAGCGGCGGAATCGAGCTGTTCCGGCAACAACTGGACCGTCGATTCCCATTCCGGCGAAATGGCGGCGGTGAAGCCCGCGCGGTCGATGCTCCGCGCGATCGCCGCGCGATTGACCGCATTGGCCAGCACGCCGTCCCGGTTGCTGAATGCCAGCCCGAACAACCCCGCCGCCGGATCGAACCGGCGCGCGATCGGCGCGATGCGGGTTTCCAGCACGATCGGCCAGTCGACGAAGCTTCCGCCCAGGACCACATCCGCCAGCCCGGCATCGAACCGCGCGATCGCCATCGCGGCCCGTTCACCGATCAACTTGACGTTGGCGTCGGTCGAGGGCTCCGCAGCCTGATCATCGGCGGCGCGCGACGGATCGAACGCAGGCCGCAACCGTGCGACCGGACCGCGCTGCGCGAGGATCCGGAAAGGGCCGCTGCCGCCTTGCGACGGTGCGACGCGGAAGATTGCGAGTTCGGGTTGCGCGAACAGCTTGAGCAAATCGGGGCGCGGGCGCTTGAGCCGGATCTCGATGACTTCGGGGGTCATCTCGACGATCTCGTCGATCGCAGTGAGAAAGGGGGAAAGGATGTTGCGCGATCGGGGAACGAGCTGGCGCCGTAGGAGCTTGACCACTTCCGCTGCGGTAACGGCCTGCCCGTCGGGCCATTCGGCGTCGCGCAGGCGGAAGATGTAGCTGGTACCGTTGTCGATCACGCTCCAGCGTTCGGCGATACCGGGTTCGATCTGGCCCGCTGCATCGAACCGGACCAGTCCTTGCGCGGTCGAGTCGAGCAACACGCGCGCGGATGGGTCGAGCTGTCCTTTGGCCGGATCGACCAGTGCAGGGGCGGCGCCGATCGCGCTTGCGACGATGGGGCCGCTATCGGGTTTTTCGGAGCACGCTGCGAGCAGTGTCGCGGCACAGACCAGAAGCGATGACACGACCGTTCGGGGGGAGGGCGGTAGCAGCATGATGCCCCTGTGCCATCGCAACCGCGGTCGCGCCACTCCCGATGCGGGGCTGGCGGCCGTTATCCTGCTTGAATTCCGGATGGTGCGGACGGCGGGACTCGAACCCGCATTCCGAAGAGGGAGATTTTAAGTCTCCTGCGTCTACCGATTTCGCCACGTCCGCAACATGCCGTGCCAAGCGCAAGTCACGTGCTGCGTCAAGCGTGCGATGGAGTTTCGGCGCATCGCACGAGAGAGATCAACGGATCAGGCGACGTTCAGTCGCTGCCGCATTTCCTTGCCGGGCTTGAAATACGGGACACGCTTCGCGTCGACCGCGACGAGTTCGCCGGTGCGCGGGTTGCGGCCCGTTCGCGCGTCGCGGGGGCGCGTGGAGAAAGCGCCGAAGCCACGAAGTTCGACACGGCCGCCAATGGCGAGGCGCTTGGTGATTTCTTCGAAAAACGTCGTGACCAGCGCTTCGACATCACGCGGCGTCAGGTCAGGGTTTTCGTTGGCGAGCATTTCTACGAGTTCGGAACGGATCATTGCGTTTTTTCCCACCCCCTACGGACCATGCCCCCACGGTATGGATTAAGGCCGTATCGGCATTGATTTACCGCAACTCCACCAACGTACAAAGGCAAATTACGACGGCATAAGTTAAGTGGGGGTCGTTCTTTCGAACGACCCCCGAACAGTCTTACTTCTTGGTATCGCTGTTCTGTGCCTTGAGCGCTGCGCCCAAGATGTCGCCCAGCGACGCGCCCGAGTCGGACGAGCCATACTGTGCCACGGCCTGCTTCTCTTCGGAGATCTGCATCGCCTTGATCGAGAAAGTCGGCTTCTTGGAACGATCGAAACCGGTCACCATCGCATCGAACTTCTGCGCGACCTGGAAACGCTCCGGACGCTGCTCG
Organism: Sphingomonas echinoides; assembly: GCF_029623395.1. Lineage (GTDB taxonomy): Bacteria > Pseudomonadota > Alphaproteobacteria > Sphingomonadales > Sphingomonadaceae > Sphingomonas > Sphingomonas echinoides_A. The sequence continues at coordinate 26,527 of NZ_JAPYKK010000004.1, read as the reverse complement.
TCACGATCGCGGCCGAGATCGGTCCGCTTGATGAAGCCCGTTGCGCCGTCGTCACCGACCTGCACTTCGAGACCGGCATCGCGCACTTCGAGCACCGTGACGGTGACGATCGCGTTCTTGTTGAGGCCCGACGACGCATTGCCGCCTGCTGCAACCGTGCCTGCCGCCGGGGCGCCACGCTCGAGCTGCTTCATGCCAAGCGAGATACGCTCCTTCTCGGCATCGATGTCGAGCACGATCGCCTGAACGACCTCGCCCTTGCGATGCAAGTTGAGCGCGTCCTCGCCCGACACGCCCCAGGCGATGTCCGACATGTGGACCATGCCGTCGACGTCGTTGTCGAGGCCGATGAACAGACCGAATTCGGTCGCGTTCTTGACTTCGCCTTCGACGGTCGAACCGATTGGATGCGCTTCAGCGAAGGCCTCCCACGGGTTGTTGATCGCCTGCTTGAGGCCAAGCGAGATGCGACGCTTGTCGGGATCGACCTCGATAACCACGACGTCGACTTCCTGCGAGGTCGATACGATCTTGCCCGGGTGGACGTTCTTCTTGGTCCAGGACATTTCCGAAACGTGCACCAGGCCTTCGATGCCCGGCTCCAGCTCGACGAACGCACCATATTCGGTGATGTTCGTGACGCGGCCGGTGAGCTTGGCACCAACCGGGTACTTTGCTGCTGCGCCCTCCCACGGATCGCTCTCGAGCTGCTTCATGCCGAGCGAGATACGCTGCGTGTCCTTGTTGATGCGGATGATCTGAACACGGACGGTGTCGCCGATGTTGAGAACTTCCGAAGGATGGCCGACGCGCTTGTAGCTGAGATCGGTGACGTGCAGCAGACCGTCGATGCCGCCGAGGTCAACGAACGCACCGTAATCGGTGATGTTCTTGACGACGCCGTCGATGATCTGGCCTTCAGCGAGGCTGAGGATGAGGCCCGAACGCTGCTCTGCGCGAGTCTCTTCGAGGATCGCACGACGCGACACGACGATGTTGCCGCGCTTGCGATCCATCTTGAGGATCTGGAAGGGCTGGGGGATATCCATCAGCGGGGTGACGTCGCGCACGGGGCGGATGTCGACCTGCGAACCAGGAAGGAAAGCCACGGCGCCGTTGAGGTCGACCGTGAAGCCGCCCTTGACGCGGCCGAAGATGACACCCTCGACGCGTGCCGACTTGGCGAATTCGGTTTCGAGCGTGTCCCATGCGGCTTCGCGGCGTGCGCGGTCGCGCGACAGCATCGCTTCGCCGTGGACGTTCTCGACGCGGTCGACGAACACTTCGACTTCGTCACCGATCTTGAGGTCCGCCTTCTGGCCGGGCATCGCGAATTCGCGAAGCGGCACGCGGCCTTCCGACTTGAGGCCGACGTCGATGACGGCGAGGTCGTTCTCGATTCCGGTGACGGTGCCCTTGACAACGCGTCCCTCGAAGCTGTCAGCGCCGCCGAGCGTGAGTTCGAGGAGTGCCGCGAAATCGTCGCGGGTTGGGTTTGGCTGAGTGGCCATAAAGTGTTGCGTTCCTAAATCATGTTCCGGCCAGCCGGTTGTCTCCGGCGGTCTTGGCCAATATTGCCGCGGCGGCCGAATGCCGGACACGACATCCGCCGGGACAGTTTACGCGGAGGGGCAAGTCGCGGTCATGCGAAAAGGGCGCGAAAGGGCATGCCTGACGCGCCGACCTCCGCGGGCACCGCCCGCCGAACGCCGTGGCTATAGCGCAAGTCGCCCTTTCAGGCAAGGCGATCAGTCCCGCTGAGTCCTCGCGTCGACGATGGCGATAGCCCGTTGGACCGAGGCCTCGATCGACAGGAAGCTCGTGTCGAGCAGCGCGGCATCTTGCGCGGGCACCAGCGGTGCGGTCGCGCGGGTCGAATCCCGCAAATCGCGCGCGCGAATGTCGGCGAGAACCTTGTCGAGACTGAGCGTCGATCCGCGGTCCTTGAGTTCCGCGTGGCGGCGTTTCGCGCGGATGTTGGGGGTTGCGCGGACGAACAGCTTGGCGTCGGCGTCGGGAGCGATGACCGTGCCGATGTCCCGCCCGTCGAGGACGGCGCCGCCCTCCTGATAGGCGAACCGCTTCTGCCGGTGGAACAGCGCGGCGCGCACCAGCGGGTGCGCCGACACGACCGAGGCGAGCGACCCGATCTCGTCGCTGCGCAAGTCCGCGTCTTCCATCAACGCATCCTCGAAATCGCACGCGGCGACCGCGTCGGCTTCGATCGCCGGGTCGAGCTCGAGCTTCGCGACGTTGGCCGCGACCGCGCGGTACAGCAGGCCGGTGTCGAGATAGGGCAAGTCGTAATGCCGCGCGAGCGCCCGCGCGATCGTGCCCTTGCCCGAGGCGGCGGGTCCATCGACGGCGATGATCATGCGCGCGCTCCCGGCCGTGCAACGGTCATGCGGACGAGCCCGAACGCCGCAATGGCGGCCCAGGCGAGTTCGAGGCACAGCGCGGGCAAGTTGAAATTCACGCTCAGCGACAGTGCGAGCAGCGCTGCGCCGAGGAAGTTCAGCAGCGTGGAGAACAAGTCGGGCGCGGCGTTGCGCAGCGTCTGATGGGCATAGCCGATCAGGATCGTCAGCGCGCCGACGAACCCGATCAGGTCGGCAGTGGAGGCGGTCATCGGTCGGTGGCACCCTGAAGTTGCGCGATCTGGTCGAAGAACGCGGGGTAGCTGGTGGCGACGGGCGACATGTCGTCGAGCGTCACCGGCTTATGACAAGCGAGCGCGGCAATCGCCAGGCTCATCGCGATGCGGTGGTCGAGCAGCGTCGCGATCGTCGCGCCGCCGGGGAGGGTTTCCCCGCCCGAACCGTGGACGATCATCCCGTCCTCGACTTCCTCGACTCGCGCGCCGATCGCGCCGAGCGCGGAAGCCATCGCAGCGATCCGGTCCGATTCCTTGACGCGCAGTTCGTCTGCGCCGCGGGCGATCGTCGTACCGGTGGCGAAGGCGGCCGCCACGAACAGGATCGGATATTCGTCGATCATGCTGGGCGCGAGATCGGCAGGGACTTCGATTCCCGACAGCGCGGCATAGCGGACGCGCAGGTCGGCGACGGGCTCGCCACCGACTTCGCGCGCGTCGCATTCCTCGATGCTCGCGCCCATCATGCGCAGGGCGGTGAACAGGCCGGCGCGGGTCGGGTTGAGGCCGACGTTCTCGACCGTGATGTCCGACCCCGGCACGATCGTCGCCGCGACCACCAGGAAGGCGGCGGACGAGGGATCGCCGGGCACGGTGATCTGCTGCGGTTTGAGTTCGGCCTCGCCGCGGATCGAGATGATCTTACCTTCGGGGGAGTCCTCGACGGTCACGTCCGCGCCGAACCCGCGCAGCATCCGCTCGCTATGGTCGCGAGTCGCGACGGGTTCGATCACGCGGGTGATCCCCGGCGTATTGAGTCCCGCAAGCAGCACCGCAGACTTCACCTGCGCCGAGGCAACGGGGAGGGTGTAGGTGATCGGGATCGCCGGGCAGATCCCGCGCAGCATCAGCGGCAATTGCCCGCCGGGGCTTGCGGTGAACTCCGCGCCCATTTGCGACAACGGCGTGATGACGCGACCCATCGGGCGCTTCGACAGCGATGCGTCGCCAGTGAACGTCACAGTGATCGGGTGGCTTGCGACCAGCCCCATCAGCAAACGCGTGGAGGTGCCCGAATTGCCCATCTCGATCGCGCTGGTCGGCTGCAACAGGCCACCGACCCCGACGCCGTCGATTGTCCACACGCCATCGTCGCCGCGCACGATCGTCGCGCCCATCGCGCGCAGCGCGGCGGCGGTAGCGAGGACGTCCTCGCCTTCGAGCAGCCCTTCGACCCGGCTGGTGCCGACCGCGAGCGCGGAGAACATCAGTGAACGATGACTGATCGACTTGTCGCCGGGGACGCGGACGCGTCCCGCCAGCGGACCGGAGGAAGGGATTTCGAGCGGGGTGGGGGTGGAGTGCTGCATGGGGCCTGCGCTTTGACAGTGCGCTTGCGCTATGGCAAGGCGCGCCCCACTTTGCGACGTTCGCGTTGCAAGCTCTCAAATTCAATTTTGAAGAAGGTCAATCGGCCCATGATACAGCCGGAATGGGGCACGAAGCGTACGTGTCCGAAATGCGCCACCCGTTTCTATGATCTGGGCAAGGATGATCCCGTCACGTGCATCAATTGCGGTGCGCATTGGGAGCCAGAGCCCATCCTGAAGTCGAAGCAGCCGCTGCCGTTCGAGCAGGCCAAGCCCGAGCAGGTCAAGAAGGACGACGATCTCTCCGGCGACGACGAGGATATCGACACCGGTGAAGACGAAGAGCCCTCGCCCGACGACGAAGTCGACCTGGGTGGCGACGACGACCTCGGCGTGGAAGCGCCGACGGAAGACGACGAGCATTGATCGGCGGATCGGCCCGCGCGCCTCGGCGTGCGGGTCGATCGCGATAAAATTTCCCTCTAATTTCGGCAAAGCGACGTTCCGCGCTTGCCAACCGCGCCGCCCCTAGGTAGGGGCAGCGCCTTCCCGCCGCGGACCCGCCCAGGACCGCGCAGAAACAATGGGGCCGTAGCTCAGCTGGGAGAGCGTTCGCATGGCATGCGAAAGGTCAGGGGTTCGATCCCCCTCGGCTCCACCATTCGTTTCCCGTGACGACTACGTCACCTTCACCACCATATTAAGACAGCGTCTTGCGGCAGTTCCGTTCAGGACCACGATGTAACTTTTCTCGGTCGTCGTGCGCCGCCCGCGCGCAGGCGAGTAGGCCGCATCCGTTTCGCTGCACTGTCCGTCGGCTGAATGTGCGCGGAAGGACTGGCTTCTGCGTCCATTCCTCAATCCTGATCTCAGCGGCGAACCGTCAGGGTTGTCTGGCCGTCCGGCGATCGCGTGCTGATTCCAGAGATTGACTGGATTCCGGACGATACGTCCGGCGCCGCGGACCTCAATAGGAACGCCGTTTTCGTATCATCCAAATTATTCAGTCCGTCGCAGCGCGTTCCTGCAAGGACGGTCCTATAATGAAAATACGATCCAATACAGTCCTATACACTACGAACTGCATAACTCTGCATCAGCGACCTTAACCTTCGTTCCTCCATGGTAAAGACGCGGTAGCGATCTCTACCATGTCACCGTCGACATTGTTCGGCATCCGGTTTTCGACATTCACGACTTTCCGAGCACTATGCTCGGAGGGTTGAATAGGCGTGCCTACTTCACAGTACGCGCTTCGGATCGTCGCCTCACGCATCGAAATTGACGCAATCGACGTCGATCAGCCAACCTGGAAGGCTCAATAATGCACGCAAGAAACTCGCATCTGCTCCATGCGGGCGTTTCCGCCGTGGCTATCCTGTCTGCTTGGACTCCAGGTCTTGCGCATGCGCAGGAGGCTCCGGCGTCGCCCACCGCCTGGGAAGCCAGTCGGACGATCGACGACCGTGCGACGATCTCGACTGGCGTTGCGAAGGCGCGTGACCCTCTCAATAGCGCAACGTCGACCAGCGCCTTGAAAGAACGCGATATCTCGCTCCTCGCACCGATGTCGCTGGCGGACCTTTTGCGCGACGTTCCTGGCATCCGGGCCGAGGCCGGTACCGGTATCGCCAACAACAGTTACACGGTGCGCGGCCTGCCGCTGGTAAACGCCGGTGCCAAGTATCTGCAACTTCAGGAAGACGGTCTTCCCGTTCTTGAATTCGGCGACTTCGTGGTCGCGCCGTCCGACATTTTCCTGCGCACCGACCTCAATGTCGCGCAGATCGAGTCGATTCGCGGTGGCTCATCCTCCACTTTCGCGTCGAACGCGCCGGGCGGCGTGGTGAACCTCGTCTCCAAAACCGGGGAGGTCGAGGGTGGATCGGTCCAGGCGTCGACCGGACTCGACTATAACACCCAGCGGCTGGATGCTGACTATGGCGGCCAGCTTGGCGGGGGATGGCGCTTTCACGTTGGTGGTTATTATCGCCAGGGCGACGGACCGCGCCGCACCGGCTACAATGCGCTGCAAGGCGGTCAGGTGAAATTCAACATCACCCGACAATTTGCCAACGGCTACATCCGCTTGAACGCCAAATTGCTCGATGAGCGTTTCCCCTATTATTACACCTATCCCGTGGCGGTGACCGGTACGAACGCGAAGCCCACGTTCCGCAACGTCGCGAATTTCGATATCAATTCGGACACGGCGCAGTCGCGCTACATTTCCACGCGCATCGCGCCTGGCCTTGGTGGTGCCGTCACCAACACCGATATGCAGGACGACATGCGGGCGAAGTCCAAGAGCCTTGGTTTCGAGGCGCAAACCGTTCTGGCGGGCTGGACGGTTTCCGACCACTTCCGGTATGCCGACAACAGCGGATTGCTCAACCAGGTCGTGCCGCTCGCAGTCGGCCCTGCGGCCGAGCTTGCCCAGACGTTCGGCGGTCAGCCAGGCACGACGCTGAGCTATGCCAGCGGACCCGCCAAGGGTAGCCAGATCGACCCCGCGACGCTCAATGGCAACGGGCTGCTTTTGGCGACGGGGTTCTACCGCGCCGGGATCAACAGCATGCGCAACGTTACCAACGATCTGCGCTCCAGCAAGGCGTGGACGATCCACGGCACCACGCTGACCACCACCTTCGGGGTCTACAAGGCGTTGCAGGATCTTAAGACGTCGGAGGGAATGACGTCGGTCTTGCAGGACGTGATGGGGGACGGCAGATCGGCGCTGGTCGACCTGCGCCGCCCGGACGGGACGCTCATCACCCAGAACGGTGTGCTGGATTACGGCTTTCTCGGACAGCCCGGCGTCGCCCGGAACGCCGATGTCCGGTACGACATCACTGCGCCTTATGCCTCATTCAACGTCCAGAAGGACCGCTTCGTTCTGGGCGGGTCGATCCGTTATGATATGGGGAAGGTACGCGGCAGCGCCTTTGCGGATCAGACCAGTCGCCCGCAGGACATGAACGGGGACGGTCTTATCGACCTCAATGGCCCGGAAGCCACGGTGCCCTTTATCGACCCCGCATCGCGCTGGCCGGTGAACTACAATTATCACTACATCTCATACTCGGTCGGTCTCAACTACCGAGTGGCCGAGGCGCTGTCGGCGTTCGCGCGATACAGTCTTGGCGCGCGGGCAGGGGCCGACAGCGTGCTGTTCTCGCCGGCGCTCGACCGGGCGACGGGCGCGCTGGCCGATCGTACGGCAGCCTATGATCCGGTCCGGCAGGTCGAGGGCGGCTTCAAATACCGTTCCGGTGGAATCATCGTCAACGTCACGACCTTCTACGCGTTGACGCGCGATACCAACTCGCAGATCTACAATGACGCGAATGGCAATCAGGTGATCGGACTCGTCCAGCGGTCCTACCGGACGTATGGTGCCGAGCTGGAATCGAAGGTGCGCAGCGGCCCGTTCAGTCTCGCCGGCAATGTCACTCTGGCGGGTGGCAAGATCACCAAGGCGAACGATCCGGCCGTCGTCGGCAAGGCGCCGCGGCACCAGTCCGCTGTCATCTACAGCGTGACGCCGCAGTATGAGACCACGCGGTTCACGATCGGCGTGAATGCGGTTGGCCAGACTTCCAGCTATTCGCAGGACGTCAATCAGTTGAAGATGCCCGGGTTCACGACGGTCGGGGCATTCCTGCAGATCCGCCCAATCGAGCGTCTTTCGCTCGGACTGAATGCGAGCAATCTCTTCAATACGACGGCCTTCGTCGATATCGGGGATGCCGTCCTGCCTGCCTCCGGCGTCGTGCTGGCGCGAACGCTGCCAGGCCGGATGCTCACGGGTTCGGTCCGCGTGTTCTTTTGAGGTGCAGCGGCTGGGGGACGATCCTTGTCGTCCCCCAGCCGCGGCGAAAGTGTTGCCGCGTGGCGGAGGGCCATGCCATTGTTCCGCATCCCGTTGGGGGCAGGGCATCATTGCGAACGCAAAAACCCTAAGCTAGATGCTTGGCGCATCCGCCATTCGGCCTACGCCTCTTCGAAGTTGGGAAATCATGCGCACAGTGGCGATCATCGGGACCGGCTTCGTGGCCGATCTCTACGCAGCCTCGCTCCGGACCTTTCCTGATATCCAGGTCGTCGCCTGCTACGACAAGGATGCCGAGCGGTTGCAGCGCTTCTGTGCGCATTGGCAGCTTCCTGCGGTCGACAGCATCGACGCGGTGCTGACCGGCCCGGCGACGCTGGTGCTCAACCTTACCAACCCGCACGCGCATTTCGAGGTCAGCCGACAGCTGCTCGAAGCGGGCAAGCATGTGTATTCCGAGAAGCCGCTGAGCATGCGGATGGAGGATGCGATCGTGCTCCACGAGTTGGCGAAGGCAAGGGGGCTGCAGATCGCGTCGGCGCCGTGCAGCCTGCTCAGCGAAGCGGCGCAGACCTTGCGGCTCGCGGTCGAGGAAGGGCGGATCGGCGTCCCCAAGCTGGTCTATGCCGAGTTGGACGACGACTATATCTCGCAGGCGCCGCTGACCAAGTGGAAGAGCGAGTCGGGGACGCCGTGGCCGATCGAAGACGAGCTGGTCGTCGGCTGCACGCTCGAACATGCGGGCTATTATCTGACGTGGCTGATGGCGATGTTTGGTCCGGTGCGAACGACCGTGTCCGCGTCGGCCGGGCTCGCGGACGTGTCCGGGCTGACCAGCGCCGAGACCGCGCCGGATTATTCGTCCGCCACCTTGTTCTTCGAAAGCGGCGTGGTCGCGCGGCTGACGTGCAGCATCCTTGCTCCGCATGACCACCGGATTCGTGTGATCGGTGATCGCGGCGTGGCGAGCGTTTCGGAATCGTGGGACAATCGCGCGGCGGTCAAGGTGCGGACGCGGCATGTGATCCGGCGGCGGATGATCAACAGCCCCGTCGCGCGCAAGGTGCCGTCGCCTGCGTTCACGCGCCACCCAGCGGTCAAGCGGCGCGGGGCGGCGTCGATGAACTTCATGCTCGGGCCAGCGGAAATGCTCGACGCGATCGCTGCCGGGCGCGAGGCGCGGCAGGCGGGCGATTTCGCGCTGCACCTGACCGAGGTGTCGCTCGCGATCCAGTCCGCGGGGGAGAACACCGGCGCGCAGCACATGACGACGCGCTTCACGCCGTCGCCGGTGACGCGGTGGTCGGGCCAGCGGACCGGGGTGTAAGCGATGGCGCAGGACATTCGCGTCGGCGTGGTCGGCACGGGCTATATCGCGCATACGATGGTCGCCGCGATCGGGCATGTTCCGGGGCTGCGCGTCGTCGGCATCTGTTCCGCCAGTGCCGATCGTGCCGGTAGCGTGGCGAAAGCGCTGGGGATCGCAACGGCGTTCACCGGGGTGGACGCGTTGCTCGCCGATCCGGCGGTGGACATGGTCTATATCGCGAATGCAACAGCGGAGCATGCCACGGTCGCGATCCGGGCGCTCGAAGCGGGCAAGGCCGTGTTGAGCGAGAAACCGTTCGCAATCGATTCTGCGGAAGCGCAGCAGGTCGTCGCGGCGGCGCGCCGGACGGGCGTGCTGTTCATGGAAGCGGTTGCGACACCGTTCCTGCCCGCGGTCCACAATGCGCTCGCCGACGTTGCGTCGGGGCGGCTGGGGGCGGCGCGGCAGCTGTCGGCGAGCTTTGGCTATCCCACCACGCCCGCCAGCCATCCGGGGTGCTATGCTGCGGTCGGGGGCGGGGTGCTGCTCGATCGCGCGGTGTACCTGGTAACGCTGGCGCGGCTGGCACTGGGGCCGGTGGTGGACGTTCGCGCGCAGATCACGCGGGACGGGAACGGCGTGGATACCGAAGCCGCGCTCCTGCTGACGCACGCCAATGGCGCGACGGCCCAGCTGACCGCGTCGCTGACCGCGATGCTCGGCAATATGATGACGATTGCGTGCGAACGCGGCGCGGTGACGGTGGCGGCGCCGTTGCTGTCGGCAGAGAAGATCGCGGTCGAGACGGTCGGCCCCCCGTCGCGCCCGACCGGGGCTAGCGGTATGCGTGACCGCGTCAAGGCGCGGCCGATGTTCCGGCGGCTCGCGGGAATCGCGCGGCTGCGCAAGATGGGCTTCGCCTCATTTGGGGCGAGCCCCTACGTCCCCGAGCTGATCCATTTCCGGGATCTTTACCGGGCTGGTGCCATCGAGAGCCCGGTGCTGCCGGTGGACGTGTCGCTGGACGTGATGCGCATCTTGGATGCAGCGCGGGAAGACCGTCGATGAAGCTCGCCTATCTGATGAACTCCTACCCGATGACGAGCACGACGTTCGTCCGCGGGGAGATCGAGCAGCTCGAGGCGCTTGGCCAGCCGGTGAAGCGGTTTGCGGTTCGGCATTGGGAAGGGACGTTGCTCGACCCCGACGACATCGCCGAGCAGCGCACGACCGAATATCTGCTGACGGGGAATCTCGGCCGGCTCATCGTCGCGGCGCTGGCCGAGCCGTTCGTCAATCTTGGCGGATTGCTACGCACGCTGCCGGTCTTCCGGCATGTGCTGGGTCAGTCGCACGGCGGGTTTGCCAAGAACGTCAACTATTTGCTGCAGGCGATCTATCTCCGGCGGCGGACCAAAGCGCTCGGGATCGACCACGTCCACACGCATTTTTCCACGAATGCGACGACGGTCGCGATGCTCGCGAAACATCTCGGCGGGCCGACCTATAGTTTCACGGTTCACGGGCCGGACGAACTCGTCGACCCGAAACAGAATGCGATGGGGCGGAAGGTCGCCGATTCGGCGTTCACCGTCGCGATCACACAATATTGCCGTGGGCGTATTCTGGAGGAAGCGCCTGCGTTCGCGGACAAGGTGCGGATCATCCCGTGCGGGATCGACTTGCCCAAGTTCACGCCATCGGGGCATGCCGGAGAGGCGGGACGGTTCGTGTGCGTCGGTCGCCTGTGCCCGAACAAGGCGCAAAGCCTGATCCCCGCCGCGGTCGCGCTGGTGTGCAAGGAATTTCCGAACATCCGGGTCGATCTGATCGGGGACGGTGAGGACCGCGCGCTGATCGAGGCCGAGATCGCGCGCCACGGCGTTCAGCAGCATGTCCACATTCTTGGCTGGGCAGATGCGCCGGGCGTCCGCAGCGCGATCTCGCGGGCGTCGGCGCTGCTGCTGCCGAGCTACGCGGAAGGGTTGCCGATCGTGCTGATGGAAGCGTTCGCGCTCGGGCGTCCGGTGCTGACGACGACGATCGCCGGGATTCCCGAGCTGGTCGACGCGGAATGCGGCTGGATCTTTCCGTCAGGGTCGGTCGAAGCGATCGCGGATGCGCTCCGCTCGGCGTTGCGCGCCTCGCCGGAAGCGATGGTTGCGCTCGGTCAGGAGGGGCGGCGCAGGATCGAGGCACGCCACGACGCGGCGAAATCGGCGCAACAGCTTCAGCACGCGATGGCTGCGACGGTCCCCGCGGAGCGCTAAGGGTTCACAAGGACCGCCGTCCACTTTGCGGAACGTGGTCCCGTCCTAGGGCCGCGTCTTGGTTCCCGCAGACGCGAGGGGGGCGAGGTGCGCGGTCAGGACGCGCGCGAAGCGGGCGGCGGGGCACAACGCCGTGCCGCATCCTGGGACCGTGAGCGTAGTAAGCGACGTTTCGCGTCCGAGCTGCCGCAGCGCGGCCGGCGACTGGGTCCGGTACGATACGCGAACGAAGCGGGCGCCGGTTTGCCGGTCGCGGAGCCGTTCGATCAGCAACGCGCCGCCCGGCGGAACATCGTTCGTCGCATAACCCGGCGCAGGAAGCTCGACCCGGAGCGCGCTGGCGAGTGCCGTCACGGTCGTGTCGTGCCCCATGAACACCGTCAGGCGGGGCCCGGGAGACGATAGGGCGCCCAGGACTTCGCGCCCGAGCACTGCGGCCTGATGCGCCGCCATGTACGGAGGATGCGTGAACACCGCGAACAAGGCGGCGTGCAGCGTACCGATCTGCTGTAGCGTTGCCAGATCCACCCGGCCCCAGCCTACGTCGCTACGGGGCAATCCCTGGACCTCCTGCAGCAACAGCACTTGTGCGACGCCGGACGCGGCGCGGATCGGCCCGGCCAGGACGATTTCCCGTCCATCCGCGCTTGGCGTGACGGCTGGCGCATCGGTCGGGACACACCCGTCGTCCGGTTGCGCGCAGCCGAGGATACGACCCAGCGTCGCAAGCGCGACGCGGTGACGGTTGGCGAGCGCGACCATCCCGCCCGTGTCGCGGTTGATGGAAGCGATCGCCAGGGCCGGATCGAAAGTGGTCGCTCCAGCGCGAAGCGGTTCGAAGATCGGATCGATTGTCCCGATCGGCCGATGATCGACCGCGATGTGGCAACCGGGGGCGAAGCCGTTGGCGTAGGCGGCGCCGCTGGCGATCGTCCGGTCCGAGCTGTTGGAGTGGATCCGCACGGCGGGGCATCCGTTGGCCGAGAACAGTCCTTGGGATACGAAAAGGGCGCGGTCCTGCGCTGCGACGATTTCGAGCGCCCGGACGCCGTGCGGTGTGACCCGGCTCTCGGCAACCGGCCACGTCGGCCACGGCGCAGCGGTGCGCGTTCCCGTCGGCACTTCGCCGTCGAGCGGTGCGCGGATGCCGTGCCGGATGACCATCGCTGCGCGCTCGACCACCAATCGGGAGGGCGCAGCGTGTGCCATCGAAGCGACCAGCACGCCGACGCCGAGGCACACGCCGCCGATTCCCCTGATCCAGGTCTTGGTCTTCATGGCTGAACCTCGCACTTGGTTGGGACGCGTACCGGGCTGCATCGTTGCATCGTCTTGCCCGGCAGGGTCACGACAAATCCGAGATGGAGCGGATCGGGCGCGCCGGGGTAATAATCCGTGCTCACGGCTTGCGCACCGCTCGCCATTGCAGCGGTCGCCATGGTGTAATCATGCGCGCGCGCTTCGACCGTGTTGGCGTCCGTTCGGGTCCGGACGATGACGCCCGCCGCGACCCAGTTCCGGATTTGCGCTGCATCGGCCACGGGGTCCTGCACGATCTGGATCGCGGACTCGGGTTGATCTTCGGGATACCAGCCGAACATCGCCCGACCGGCAAGCGAGGGGTGCCCGACGCGATAGGCGTCGGATACCGGCTTGCGCACGTCGAACAGGATGAAGATCCGCCCTCGCGCCGCGTCGAGCGAAGGCCATCCTTTCTCGCGAACGGCGTCGCGCAGGCTTGGCGCGTTACCGCGGACTTCGTCGGGGGTGATCAGCCGTCGTCCGGGCAATACCGAGCGGATCTCGCCGTCGAGCGCGTCGAGCAGCGCCCGGTCGTCGAGCGCCAGCGGGGTGGCGATCTCCGGTCGGGACGAGGGCGTGTCGGCGGCGTTGATCGTGATCATGATTGGCAGGTGCCTGGGATGCGCGCGCGACCAGCGATCGACTTCGCCCAGGCAGCGTACTAGGGTCACGCAGGTGCTGAGATAATCCACGTCGGGAATGTGGAACACCTTGAACCCAGGCTTGAGCATCGCGGCGCGATCGAACCCTGTCTTCTCTCCGGCGGCCTTGGCCCAGGCTTCCCCTGCGGGCGCCGCATAGCGGCCACCCTTGGGATCGGCGAAGATGTCGATCTCGATTTGGCGGACGCCGTGGTCGAGCTGCTGCGCCAGCGGCAGATGATAATAGTCGAGCCCTTGCGCCAGCTTGGGTTCGGCCGCGCGGATCCTGGACATCACTGCGTCCGGGATCTTTGCCTTGAAGCTGTTATGCGACCCGACGACCTGAATGTCGTTCATCGCGCGCGGGGCCGCCGCCGCGCCGGTCAGGACCAGCGCGGCGGCGGCGAGCAGGACGATACGGCGCATCAGAACTGCGCCCGCACGCCGAACAGGATCGTGCGCCCGTAATTGTTAATCTCGCCGAACTGGAGCTGCTTGTCGTTGTAGGTGTAGGTATTGGCATTGGCGATGTTGATCGCCTCGATGCTGAACGTCACGGCGTGGTTTGCCCGCACCGAGATGTTGCCATCCAGCGACCCGAACGCGGCGACATAGGTCGGCACCTGCGTGGTGCTGCCGATGCCCGCGAGATACTTGTCGCGCCAGGTATAGGACAGCCGCATCGAGAGCGGCCCCTTGTCGTAGAAGCCGACGACGTTGAAGCTGTTCTTGGACAGTCCGATCAGCTGATCCTTGATCGGCCGTGCGCCGGCGGTGTAGCTCGCCTGGACCGAGGTGTGGGTGTAGGACGCCTGGAAACCGAGACCGTCGAACGGCTTGGGCAGGAAGGTGAACACCTGGTTATAGGCGGCTTCGGCGCCGTAGACCTTTGCCTTGCCGCCATTCACCTGCGTGCTGAGCAGCACGGTGCCGCGGCCGGGGATCTCAACGTTGATGTTCTGCGCGGTGATGTAATCGTCCATCGCCTTGTAGAAGACCGCACCCGTCAGCGATCCGGACCGGCTGAAATACCATTCCAGCGACCCGTCGAATTGCGTCGCAAGGAACGGTTTCAACGCCGGATTGCCGCCGCTTGCCGTCGCCTGATCGGTCGAAACGGTAATTTGCGGGGCGCTTTGCGTCACGTTCGGACGGGTCAGCACGCGACTTGCGGCAAGACGCCCGACCAGGGAGGGCGTCAGCTCGGCGCGCAGGTTGAAGCTTGGCAGCCAGTTGGCGAAGGTCTGCGGAAAGCTTGCGGGCGTCGGGACGTTGCCGGCCGTCAGCGTGCCGCTGGCGACCTGATCGGTATGGACATAGCGCACGCCGACATTCCCCGTGACCGGGACCGCACCGAGCGGGAAAGCGTAATCGGCGCGCACATAGCCGCCGGCGGTCTTCTCGGTCACGACATAGGACGCGCGCAGATCGCCCGGCGCGAGCGGTGCGTTGGCGACCGCATCGGTGAACAGCTTGTCGTAGAAGACGCTGGTGATCGGCACGAGCCAGGTGCGCGGAATGTTGCCGCCGACGCCGGACAGGAAGTTGTCGAACGGGATCTGCTCATAGCCGTTCGGCGCGAACGTCGTGAGCGCGGTGTTGGCGGCCGGATTGACGGTGAAGTCGCGGCGGCGATAGTCGCGCTGACGCCAGTGGTATTCTCCGCCGGCAGCGATCTTGGTGATGAAGCCAGACAGCGCACGCTCCACGTCGAGGCGACCGTAGGTGTCCCAATCCTTGCTGTTCTTGGGCGCGATATTGAACGGATAAAGCGTGTACTTGCTCGCATCGAGCACGTTGACCGGCGTCGAGATCGTCGGCGCAACCTGATAGCCGCCCGACGAATCGTAGCTGAGCGGGGCGAAGAACTGGATGCGGCTGCGCACCGTGCCTTGGGCGTTGCTCGGGTGGAAACTGTGCGCGTACGACCAATTGGCGTTGGCGACGATGTGCCAGCCTTCCGGGTTCCAGACCTGTTTCAGCCCGACCGTGATGAGGTCGTGGCGATTGAGGCTGTATTCGCGCGTCCCCATGAAGCGGACGTCGTTGATCGTTGCCGCGACGACGGTGTTCCCGTCGAGCTTCGCCGAACCGGGCACCAGCACCGGGCGATGGCCGGCGACGCTGGCATCGTCGGGATAAATGTCGAGGCCGTACTCGTCATAGGCGACGTCGAGCCGCGTCGCGAGGACGTCGAGCGTCGTTTCCAGCTCCGCGCTCGGGCTCCACTGCGCCGAGATCAGCCCCGACAGCCGCTTGCGATTCTCGGTTTCCACCGTCGGTCGCGTGCGACCGGGCGTGTAGAAACCGGTCCCGAGTGCCGAGCGGAATTTGTCGAGATACCAGCCCGTGTTGTAGAACCGATCGTTACGGACTTCCTTGCCCCAATATTGCGCGCCGGCGAGGATGCCGAAGGTGCCGTCCTTGCTCTTGTAGCTCGTCAGCGCGGTCGCGTTCGGCGTGACCTTCTTGGCGAGCGTCGTGTAGGTGCCGCGCAGGTTGAGCGTGGTCTTGGTCCCGACTTCGAGCGGGCGGAAGGTGTGGACGTCGATATTGCCGCCTAGCGCACCCTCGGTCATGTCGGGCGTCGGCGTCTTGACGACGTCGATTTGCGACACGAATTCGGCGGGCAGCATTTCGAAGCGGAACTGGCGGCCGTTGGCGCCGCCGTTCTCGATTAGATCGTTGATGGCGACCGGGCGGCCGTTGAGCAGCGTGCTCTGGAATTGCGGCCCGAGCCCGCGGACGCTGACATAAAGGCCTTCGCCGCGTGGTCGCGTGATTGCGACGCCGGGGACGAGCTGGAGCGCTTCCGCGACGTTCTGGGCGGGAAACTTGCCGATGTCGGTCGCGTTGATCGCATCGACGCCGAACCCGGCCTTGCGCTTTGTCTCCGTCGCTGCGGCGAGGCTGCGGGCGTAGGAACCAGTGACGATGATGTCACCCTCGCCAGGGGCGCTGGAGTCGTTCGCGGGGGCGCCTGCAGCAGCCGAAGGCGCGAGCGTGGTCTGGGCGGCGGCGGGAAGGGCAACGCCCAATGCCGAAAAGGTAAGCGGAAGCGTCGCCAGAATCAGGCGCGAAGAGTGCAACATGTTGTGATTTTCCCCCAACGGACCGTTCGATCCGACGAGCGTCCCTCTAGGGTGGGTCTGTTGCGGTTTGGCGACGTATACGTTGCACTAGCGTTACGACACCGTTTCAAAGATGTGACGCTGACCGGGAGAAGCCGAGGGGTGTAAACGCTGGATAAAGTGTTTCCACTTCCAGACCGATAGCCTATGGGGCCGCATCCCCGGGGGGCCGCTGTTGCGCGGCTGAGAGGTGGGCTGCAGCCCATGACCCGCTGAACCTGATCCGGCTTATCCCGGCGTAGGGAGGGCTGGCGGAGTGTCCGTTGTCCCCCCGTGTGGAGTGGACTTGGAACGATGCCGGGCATGATTTCGTACGATGGTTTGAGGGTTCGACGCGGCGCGCTGGTCCTGGCGGCGGGGCTTCTGACGATGCCTGCGTCCGCCTGGGCGCAACAAGCGAGCGAGGACACGGCGGACATTCGCGTGACGGGGCACCGCGACCCCGAAGGACTGTTGCCCAACCAGACCGCGCCCAAGGCGGTGAGCGAAATCTCCGCCGACTTCATCGTGAAGCAGGCGCCGACGCTCAATGCGTTTCAGCTCGTCACGCTGTTGCCCGGCGCAAACGTGGCCTCCAGCGACCCCTATGGGCTGTCGACCAGTTCGAGCCTGACCCTGCGTGGGCTGGGGCAGGATGAGATCGGCGTTCTGCTCGAGGGCGCGCCCCAGAACGACATCGGCTATTATTACGCCTATCCGTCGCAATTCGCCGATCCGGGGAACTTGCGGACGATTACCCTGGCGCAGGGATCTGTGGACATCGATTCCCCGACGGTCGGCGGGGCGGCGGGGTTGCTGTCGCTGACGCTCGACGACCCCAAGGCGACGCGGCAAGCGGTCGTCGATCTCTCGCTCGGCTCGTATAACGCGCGACGCGTGTTCGCGCGGGTCGATACGGGGACGATCGGGACGACTGGTCTGAAGGCGTTCGTTTCCTATTCGAACACGCGGGCCGACAATTGGCGCGGTGCCGGGTTCGACACCCGCCAGCATGTCGATGCAAAGCTGTTGCGCGAGTGGGGCAATGGTAATCGCGCAAGTCTGGCCATTTCGTACAATGACGCGAATTCGTCCAGCTATCCCAGCCCGACGCTGGCCGACTGGCAGGCGGTCGGTCGCGGGTTCAATTACGACGAGCGCTACACGGCGGGGAACACCAATTACTGGCGGCTGTACCGGGCACCGTTCCGGAGCCTCTACGCAGCGGCCCCGGTGCATGTGAGACTGAACGATCGCCTGACGCTCGACAGCACGAGCTATCTCCAGTTCGGCTACGGCAATTCGCCTTATGGCACCGAACTTGCCTCGACCGGCAACTTCCTCGGCAACGAAGAGCTGGCGCAGCCGATCGCGCTGCCGGGGGCGGTGGACGGGGTCGCGACGGTGCTCGGCAATTACACGGGCGACCAGATGCGCACCGGCAATGTCAGCAAGCTGACGCTGCAGGCGGGTCTCCACCGGATCACCGCGGGCCTGTGGTTCGATTACGGAACGGACCGAGTGACGCAGACCTACACCTCGATCGATGTCGAGGGGAACCCGACCGATCGCTGGGGATACCGCGACCGGGCGATCCGCACCGCCGATGGCCGCCTGCTCGCTTATGAGAACCAGCGCACCGTTACCGTGACGAAGGGCTTTTTCCTCGCCGACAGTATCGCGCTCACGCCGCGTCTCACGCTCGATGCCGGGTTCAAGGGCGTCAACCTGCTGCGAAGCGGCCGCAACTACTTGCCCGGGCCGCAGACGAACGTGCGTCGCGACAGCTTTGCCGCACTGCCGCGGGCGGCGATCCATTATGCCGTCAGCGATCGTCAGCAGATCTTCGCCAACGTCACGACCAATTTCCGGACGCCGAACGAATTCACGCTTTACGACAGCTATGCCGGCGGTGTGCTCTCCACGCGCGGTACGGACTCGCTGAAGAACGAATATTCGGTGTCGCAGGAAGTGGGCTATCGCTACATCGGCCCCAATCTCTCCGCATCGGCGACCGCGTTTCACTATAAATTTCGCAACCGGCAATTGGCGACCGTCATCGTTTCGGGCGGCGCGCAGGTCAATTCCACGCTCAACGCCGGGGGACAGTCGTCCTACGGGATCGATGCGGAAATCGATTACCGCCCTGCGAAGGGCGTCAGCGTCTATTTGTCCGGCGAATATCTCCACGCCCGAATCGACGACGACCTGCCGGCCGGCGGGGACTTTCTGCCGACGCGGGGGAAGCACGCGGTTTCCAGCCCGACCGTACAGTTCGGCGCGGGCGGCACGTATGACGACGGTCGTCTCTTCGGCAGCGTCGCGGGCAAATATCTCGGGCGCCAATATGCGACCTTCATGAACGACGAAAGCATCAAGGGGTATGCGACACTCGACCTGTCGATCGGCGTCCATCTTGCCGACTGGATCGACGGGAAGCGCACCGATCTGCGGATCAACGCGATCAACGTGACTGATCCGCATATCCTGTCGGGCGTGCAGGCGGTCAGCACCAATGCGCGCGACGTCATGGGGAGCGGGGGCGTTATCATCGCAGGGTCGGCCCCGGCCTATTACATCGGGAGCGGCGCCGCCGTGATGGCGACCGTGTCGCGCGGGTTCTGATCTTGGGCGACGGTCTGGAAGCCGCCCTCGCGCATCAGGTGCACGGCATGGGGACTGCGCTGGAAAGCCCGACCTGGCCTGCAATCCTGCGCGACGAAGCGGAGGCGGTGGTGTCGCGGTTCTCGGCGGCGGGGCGGGTGGAGCGATTGACGTGGCACTCGCCGCGCCCGTTTTCCGCCGCGGCTCTGGTCGAGACGACAGGCGGCGCGTTTCTCCTGAAACGACATGATGGCCGGGTGCGGTCGGTCGCGGGTTTGGCGCAGGAGCATGCGTTCATCGCGCACCTCGCCGCCGCAGGGTGCGCGGTGCCTGACGTGATGCGCACCGCTGACGGCGCCAGCGCCGTCACCGAGGTCCTGGGGACCTATGAGCTGCACCGCCAGTCGGCGGGGACCGACCTGTATCGCGATCGCCCTTCCTGGACACCGTTCCTGTCGCACGCGCATGCGCACGCGGCGGGGGTCGCGCTGGCGCGTGTGCATCAGGCGGCACAAGGTTTCGAGGCGCCGTCCCGGAGCGTCCAGCCGCTGGTTGCGAGCTTTACCATCCTGCCCGCCGAGGACGCGCTGGCCGCCGCCGAAGCCTATGTCGCGGCGCGCCCGGCGCTGGGTGCGTTTCTGGCGGGCAAGGCGTGGCGGGGCCAGTTGCAGTCGCTTTTCGCGGCGGCCGCCGAGGGGCTTGCGCGGCGTCTGGCGGACCAGCGGGCGGTGTGGACGCACAATGACTGGCATCCGTCCAACCTTCTTTGGGCCAGGGACGGAACGGTTGAAACCGTGTTCGATTTCGGTCTCGCCGACCGGACGTGCGCGGTGCACGACCTTGCCACCGCGATCGAGCGGACCGCGATCGCGTGGTTGCACCTGGGCGCGGGGGATGTCGTCGCAGATGCCGACGCGGCGCTTTATCTGCTGGCAGGCTATGCGACGATCCGTCCCCTGAGCGCACGCGAGATCGAGACGGTCGTGCGGTTGCTTCCGTTGGTCCATGTCGAGTTCGCGCTTTCGGAGGTCGCGTATTTCGCGGGCGTGCTTGGCGACGGTTCAGCAGCCACGCAGGCCTGGGATGCGTATCTCATCGGTCATGCCGAATGGTTCCTGTCCCGGCCCGGGCAGATGTTCCTGGAGCGTATCCGCATTGGTGGGCGCGGCTGATGTCGACGCTGGAAATTGCTGCCGTCGTGGTCAGCATCCTGGCGATCTGGTTGACGGCGCGCCGCAATCTGCTGTGCTGGCCGCTCAATCTCGTTGCCTGCGCGCTGTACTTCAAGCTCTTCCTCGACGTGCGGCTCTACGCCGACATGGTGCTGCAGGCGGTGTTCGGCGTCGGCATCCTGTATGGCTGGATGGTCTGGCGGCGCGGATCCCGCGAGACGGGGGAGGTCGTCGTCATGCGCTTGATGCCGCGGCAGGCGCTCGTCGGTCTTGGAGCGGGCGCGATCGGTGCGGTCGCGATCGGGTGGTTCACCAGCCATCATACCGATGCGGCTTTGCCGTGGGTTGATGCGACGCTCAGTAGCTTCAGCATGATCGCGCAATATTGGACGGCGCGGCGGCATCGCGAAAGCTGGCTGCTCTGGATTGTCGTCGATGTCGCCTATGTCGCGATGTTCGTGGTCAAGGACTTGATCCTGACGGCTGGACTCTATGCGGTGATGATTGGCCTTGCCCTTGCTGGCTACCGCGCATGGCGCAAGCATACCGACGGAAATACGCGCCAAACGATGTAGAAGCCTGCTTGTTGCAATTTATTCGCATTAGCCCTAATCCGCCCTTGCTCCGTAGCGCTATAGTGCGACCGGATGCTCAGGGGGATCGTCGATGCTTGCAGGTTACCATCGGTTAATGGGTCAGCGCCCCGCGTATGTAGGTCTGAGCGCGATCCTGTTGGCCACCTGCAGCGCGCTTCCGATGGCGGCTTCTGCTCAAGAGGCGCGATCCGAAGGAAGCTCCGGTAGTCCGGATAGCGACATCGTCGTCACCGCGCGCAAGGCAAGCGCCAGCATTCTGGGCAGCGCCGTACCGATCACAGTCTATCCGCAGTCCGTTCGGGTATTTGATCAACGCCAGCTCGAGGCGCTCAACACCACACGGCTCGACGACGTGCTCGATCTGGCCGGGGGCGTGTCGCGCCAGAATGACTTCGGTGGTCTGTGGGACAAATACGCGATCCGGGGTTTCGCCGGAGACGAGAACGCCGGGCCGGATATTCTGATCAACCGATTCAGCAGCAATCTCGGTTTCAACGCACCGGTCGACACAGCGACGGTCGAACGCATCGAAGTCCTAAAAGGCGCCAGTGCCGCCTTGTCGGGGCGGGGAGAGCCCGGCGGCGCGATCAACATCGTCACCAAGGCGCCGCTTGCGCACCCGCATGCCGCGGCGACCGCCAGTTACGGGAGCTGGAACAGCGTGCGGGTGACGGGCGACGTCGGGGGCCCGATCGGCAAGGGTTTGTCCGTCCGGCTCATCGGCGTTGGGGAAGAGCATGATAGCTTCCGCAAGACCGTGGAAGGATCGCGTCGCCTGATTGCGCCGTCGGTCTCCTGGCAGGCAACAGAGGCGCTGCGCCTGCTTTACCAGGCGGAGTATATGCACAATGAATCCACGTTGGACCGGGGGATCGTCGGTATCGCTGGCAACGCCCGCGCGATGGACCGCAGGACGTTCCTCGGCGAACCGTCGGACGGACAGATCTCGCAAAAGATCCTGTGGCAACAGGCCAGTCTATTCGCTGACCTGGGAAGCGGCATCGGTCTCGAACTCGGCGGAAGCCAGCGCGACGGATCGCTGCGCGGGCTCGGCACCATGGTCGACTTCGGTGGCCGCGGGCTCCAGGCGAACGGACGTACCGCCGGGCGCGACCGCCGCTACCACGACTTCTCTTGGAACGACCTTACGCTGCGCGCGGAACTGACCGGGTCGGTGCGTGTCCTCGGGCTGGAGCACGACCTGCGGCTGGGCGTCGACCGGGTGCGCCACTTCATGGACTTCCGTCTCGATCGCGCGCGCGGCACGCCCACCCGCCCGATCCTGCTTATCGACCTTTTTGAGCCGGTGTACGGTCAGGCGTTGCCCGTCCCGCCGCCGGGGCTCAGCCGAACCGAGTCGATGCGCAGCGAAAGCGTCTATGCGCAGGATATCGTACGGTCGGGACCGTTCACGTTGCTGCTGGGCGCGCGGTGGAACAGCTTCCGCCAGGACGTGACCAATCGCCTTACGGGCAACGCCAACCTCGACACGACGAACCGGGGCGTGACGCCGCGCGCAGCGCTGTCGTGGCAGGTCGGCAATGGCCTGTCGCTTTACACCAGCTGGGGGGAGTCGCTGCGGCTCAATCCGTCCGACGGTCTGTCCACCTTCGATGCGGAACGGAGCAACTCGACCGAAGTGGGGGCCAAGTTCACCGCGCTGAGCGGCAGGCTGACGGGTCAGGCCGCGTTGTTCGATCTGGAGAAACGCAACGTCCTCAACCCGAACGCGACCGATCCGTTCGTGAAAACGCAGATCGGTCGACAGCGTTCGCGCGGGGCGGAGGCGGAAGCGACGCTGAACCTGATCGATAATCTCTACGTGACGGCGACGTACACCTACCTCGACGCGAAGGTTCGCAAGGACGCGAACCCAGCGCTGATCGGTACGCCCTTGTCCAACGTGCCGAAGAACGCGTGGGCGCTGTTCGCGGTCAAGGACATCGGCAGGGCCTCGGTCGGCGGCGGGGTGACGCACGTTGGAAACCGTGCCGGCGATCCGTTTGCGAGCGGGTATCGCCTGCCTGCCTATACCATTGCGCGCGCGAACCTGAGCTACGCCGTGTCGGACCATCTGAAGCTGCGCTTCGACATCGATAACATCTTTGATACGTATTACATCTCAAGCTCTTATGCGAATGTGTGGACGACGCCGGGGGCGCCCCGCAACGTGCGCTTTACGATCGCGTCCCAGCTATGACGGTTGGCGATCAATCGAGATCGCGCCGCGCTAACCCGACAGGTCAGCCGTTGTAGTAATAGGGCGAACGCTTCGCCCAGATCGACTTTGGGTACCGGCTATGGAGCAGAGCGAACGCGCGTTTGCCGAGATGATTGTGGTTTCCGCCCCAGCGTCCGACACGGATCAGGCGATACAAGGTCTCGGCTGCGCGGGGATCGTTCGGGTGCGCGCGGACGTAGGCGAGTGCCTCGTCCCACAGCGACGTAGCGCCGCTGTCGGCACGATCTTCGCCGTCGCTCATCGGGAAACGCTGGCGTTCCGCGAGCGCGGCCGGGACCAGCGGGACGGCGAAGGGCGGCGTGTGGAACGGGAAGCGTCCTTGGCCGCATTTGCCTGCGCAGGGGAGGTCGGACGGATCGGCGTCCTCTGACGCGTTGCCGCCGTCCCCATAACGTTCGGGCATGTACCCGCTGGCGGGCGGGAACGCAGCGGCCGCTGCCTGATGCCCAACTGGAGGAATCATCCAGTTTGTCCAATAGCCCGAGAAAGCGGGTTCGGTGCCTTCGGGGCGCGTATAATCGGCAAGGTCGGTGCGCAGGCTCGGGATCTTCGCCATCACGAAGATTTCGGCGAAGCGCTTGTTCGGGCCCGGTGCGGTGGTAACGATCCGCGCCCAGTCCGCGCGCACCTGCGGCAACAACCCGATCAGGGCGCGGGCCGTCTCGTCGATCGCGGCGGTGTTCCGAAGCGCGACGCCGCGCGCATAATTGGTCAGCGCGAGATCGAGCCGAAAGTCTCGCGGCAGATCGGGATCGCGGCCGAGCGCAAGCCGTGATGCCAGTGGCAACCGATCGATGATGACCCGCGCATCGCCCCCGAGACCGACGAACGCCTGCCCGCGCCGGCCCAACAGTCCGTCGCCGGCGGGCCAGTCGCCGTCGATGCAGCCGGTGGCCGATCCGGCGCAATATGGTTGCCGAAGTGCGTGAACCGCAAAGTCCGCGAGTGTCGGCGCAAGCTGGGTACGGATGGCGAGGAAGATGTTGCGATCGGAGGGGGTGAGGTCGGTTCGCGCCAGCACCGGATCGACCTGTGCTCGCATGACGTCATCCGGCACGCGCCCGATGGTCAGGCGCATCGCGTGATAGTGCAGACTGAGCCAGGCGGGATCGCGGGGATCGGTCCGCGCGGCATCGGCGACGAGCGCTGCGGAAGCCCCATCCTGCGGGGTCGCGAGACTGAGCGCTGCAACCAGCCACGCCGTTCGGTGCGTCGCCTGCCACTGACCTTGCGCATGTGCCACACCCGCCGATCGGTCTCTGGTCTGCACCGTCGCAATCCAGTCCGCCGCCTCCGGCTTCACGGGCGACGTCTCCGACAAGGCCCAATAGTCCTTGAACTTAACCGCGATGTCGGGCGCGGGGGCGACGGTGCCGAGGTCGCGGTCGAGCCGCGCCAGCAACGCCGCCGGGCGTTCGTGATATTCGAGGATTTGCGCAATCCGGTCGATTTCTCCCTTGCCGTAGGTTCCGGCGGGGGCCTGCTGCAACCTCGCGAGCGCGGCGTGTGCGCGCGCAAAGCCGGCGGCGTCGGATCCGGTAATCGCGGCGCGCAGCACGGTGCGAACCTGAAGGTACAAGGCAAGTGGTTGCCACGGTGACTGGCGATCGCGCTCGATCGCGGCGAAGCTCCGCTCGGCCTCCGCCAGGCGGCCATCGTACAGCGCCAGCGCGGCGGCTTGATACGCGTGGTCTGCGCGCAGCCAGGCGGGGGCGGCGGCGTCGAGCGGTGGCAGCGCCACCCCCGTTTTGCTGCAGCCGTCGAACACAGCGTCCTGCGCCGCGAGCCACGCGCGGACCCAAGGTGATTCTGCGCCATTGCGCGCCACGCGGTCCTTGAGCGTCACGACAGCGGTGTCGAAAGCGTCGCCGAAACAGGTCGGAATGCTCGTGTAATTGGGCCCCTGGCGCTCGGTCGCGATGTAATAAACGTCCGGTGACGCGCCGGGCACCGTTCGCCGTGCGGCAAGCCAGGCATAGCTATTGTCCTGTCGCTCGCCGCAACACGGCGTCGCGAGGGCGTCGGTCGCCTCCGCGCCGCTTGCGAGACCGTTGAGCAGCCGCCAGTCCAAGTAGAGGACGGGGGCGGGCGCGCCGCCCTTGACGATGCCGACCCGGCCCGCCGCCAGCGCCAAGCGATCGATCGGCTGAAGCGCGTTCGCGGTGACATAGTCGGGCAGGGGCGGCGGCCCGCCGGAACCGGAGGCGCGGACCGCCAGTAGCGCCACCGCCGCGATGCTTGCTGCCGCCAACACGCGCCGCCGCGTCATCGCCATTCCTCCACCTGATGCTGCACCGAATCGAAATCCGCTTTCGTCCAGCTCCGTGGATCGAACAGGTAGATCCTACGATCGGCAGGCGCATCGGCAATGGGGGTATCGACGGAAATGGCGAGCGCATGGCGACAAACGGGATCACGCCAATCGCCGTCCTGCGCGATCGTCGCGCGGATCGACGGACCGCCGCGACCCATGCGGAACAGCATCGGCACGACCTCGTCGACCGGCAGTGTATGCAGCCAGTCCTCCTGGCACCAAGAGGCGAGCGCGGTGATCGACAGAGAGACGTCGCGCGGCAGGCTCTTGCGGACATCGCGGACGACATCGGTCAGTATCCCGCGCTGGGATCGGCGCACCTCGAAGTCGATCTGTACCCGGTGCGTCGGAATGGTCCGCGCGAAGTGCAGCACCGCAGCGGCGACGCGCTGGCCGAGCAGCGGAGTCCAGCGCACGGGCGTGCGCTCGTCGATCTGGACGTGGACTACTGCGGTCGTCGGTGGCGTCTTGACCAGCAACGGAAACCGGCGCCCCCGCGCGACGAAGCCGTCACCGGCGATCTCTACGAAGCCGGTCTGCACTGCGACCTCGACGTCGTCGGGCAGGAATCGCAGGTCCTCGGGCCGCTCCCACGCCCAGGCGACGAGCGTGGCGGGCGTGGGCGCGCGCTTTCCCTCGCAGCCGGACAGCAGGAGCGCGGCAAGCAGGAACAGGGGTCTGATCGTCGTCACTTCCCTAAAAACGATACCGCAATTCCGCGCTTCCGCCGGGCGGCAGGATCGGCGTCCAGGTGACGATGCCGTCGGTACGGTTGACGTTTTCGGCCTGCGGTTCGACCTTCTGCCCCGCCGCGCCGATTGGCACGTCGAGCGTCACCGCAAAGGGATTGGCGTTCGCGACCGTGAGAACCGCTCCGTTTGGCCCGATCCGCTTCTGCGAAACGAGGACCTGACGGCTGACGCCTGCCGCAATCCGCACCCGCTCCCCCACGGTACGGTCGGTCATCGCGCCCAACCCGAGGAGGAACCTTCCGGACTCGCGGCGGGCGTAGAGCGCTGTCCCGCCGGCGGGGAGCGCAATGCCCAGGCCGTTCGCGTTGTCGTTGGTCACGACCAGCACGACCGCGGTCGGTGCCGCATCGAAGGGCTGGCCGGGATAGACCTCGCGCCGGTACCGCCGCTCGAACGGCACCGCAGGCTGCGCCAGCAACG
>NZ_JAPYKK010000039.1 GCF_029623395.1 Sphingomonas echinoides | reverse complement strand
GGCCCATACCCCTTAAAAGCCCCTCCCCTTCAGGGGAGGGGTTGGGGTGGGGAAGCCCAGCAACGCCACGCCCCGGCACGCGCGCCCCGCCAACGAAACCGTATGTTGCCGAATCGGGGCTTGTCGCATCCGCGCAATCTGCCGCAGAACGATGCTCCAACAGGAGTATTCCCATGCAGCGCACACCCATGTTCCTCGCCGCCGTCGCGGCGATCGCCGCAACCCCGCTCGTCGCGCAGATGCCGACCACCCCGCCCGGCACGCGCAGCGTCGCCAAGGTCGCCGCCGGCACCTACAAGGTCGACAGCGGCCACACCCAGGTCGTCTTCTCGCTCAACCATCTCGGCTTCAGCGAATACACCGGCCAGTTCACACAGCCGACCGGATCGCTGACGATCGACCCGAAGAACCCCGCCGCTGCGAAGGTCGAGATCGTGTTCCCGGTCAACAAGGTGTCGACCACGGTCGCCGCGCTCGACGAGCATCTCCAGAAGCCGGAATTCTTCGATGGCGCGAAATTCCCCGAGGCGCGCTTCGTGTCGACCAAGGTTGCGGTCAACGGCATGAACGCGACGATCACGGGCAATCTGACGCTGCACGGCGTGACCAAGCCGGTCGTGCTCGCAGCGCGCTTCATCGGTGCCGGCCCGTCGCTGTTCGGCGCGCACAAGACCAACGTCGGGTTCGCTGCGACGACCTCGATCAAGCGCAGCGACTTCGGGATCAACGGCTATCTGCCGCTGGTCGGCGACAAGGTCGACCTGACGATCAACGCCGCGTTCGAAGCGGAGTAACGTCCGACGGCATCGTTCGGCCCGACGGGTCGAGCGGTGCCGCTCAGGCTGCGGTCAGTGCCTTGAAATAGCTCGCCGTCTCCGGCGAAACGCGCGACAGCCGGACGCGCAGCCGATCGTCGAACGCGTCCGACGTCTCGCGCCGGTCGCGGTGGAGCATCATCCAGTCGCCAAACTCGCGATGCTCGACGATCTGGTCGACGAGGATGCGAATGTCGCGGTGCCGCGTATCGGCGTAGAGGCTCTCGAGCAGTTCGGCGACGCTCTCTTCCGGGCCCTCGATCACCTGGAGGAACGAATCCTCTTCGGTGTACAACAGCCCGGTGATGCCATCGAGCCCGTTGCGTCCCGACGCCACCCGCAGGATCGCGGTGCAGTCGTCCGCCGCTCGCCCGGTCGTCTTGGTCGTCACGCTGGTATAAATGATCTGACGCATACGGTTTTGCGGTACCACCGATCGCGGCGCTGCACACTGATTTGGATCAGGGCACGCAGGCTCTGGACAGGGGAAGGCGGATCACGCTATTCAGGTTGCAGCCATGAAGTATGTCCAAGCCCTCCGCCTGCTTCGACTTACGCGCCCTTAGGCGCGGACTTCCCGCGTGCGCGTTGCGCACGACGCGCCTGAGGGCCTGATCCAATCCCGTCCCCCTTCTGCCGACGAGACCTATCATGCTGCGCGACCCCTCGACCAAATACCGACCGTTTCCGCAAATCGCTTTGCTCGACCGGCAGTGGCCGTCGCGGATCATCGAGACCGCCCCACGCTGGCTGTCGACCGATCTGCGCGACGGCAACCAGGCCCTGATCGACCCGATGGACGCCGAGAAGAAGACCCGGCTGTTCGACCTGATCGTCAAGGTCGGGATCAAGGAGATCGAGGTCGGCTTCCCCGCCGCGGGCGCGACCGAGTTCGATTTCATCTCCGGGCTGGTCCAGTCGGGCCGCATCCCCGACGACACGCTGATTCAAGTGCTGACACAGTCGCGCCGCGACCTGATCGAGCGGAGTTTCGAGTCGCTGCGCGGGGCGCCGCGCGCGATCGTCCATCTCTACAACGCAGTGAGCCCGGCGTGGCGCAAGATCGTGTTCGGGATGACGCGCGAGGAGGTCAAGAAGATCGCGATCGACGGCGCGATGATCCTGCGTGATCAGGCCGCCGCGCAGCCCGATACCGACTGGTATTTCGAATATAGTCCGGAGACGTTCTCGACCGCCGAACTCGATTTCTCGCTCGAGGTGTGTGAGGCGGTGATGGACGTGCTGCGGCCGACGCCCGACCACAAACTGATCCTCAACCTGCCCGCGACGGTCGAATGCGCGACGCCCAACGTCTATGCCGACCAGATCGAATGGTTCGGGCGGAACATCCGGAACCGGGACTGCGTCGCTTTGAGCCTCCACCCGCATAACGACCGCGGCACCGGCGTCGCCGCCGCCGAGCTTGGCCTGATGGCGGGCGCGGACCGGGTCGAGGGCTGCCTGCTGGGGAATGGCGAGCGCACCGGCAATTGCGATCTCGTGACGGTCGCGCTCAATATGTACACGCAGGGCGTCGATCCGAAGCTCGACTTCTCGGACATCGACGAGATCGTCAGCACGGTGAATTATTGCACGCAGCTGCCGGTCCATCCGCGCACGCCCTATGCGGGCGACCTGGTGTTCACGGCGTTCTCGGGAAGCCATCAGGATGCGATCAAGAAGGGCTTCGCCGCGCAGGAAGCGAAGAACGATCCGCTGTGGGAGGTCCCCTATCTGCCGATCGACCCGGCCGACCTCGGGCGCAGCTACGAGGCCGTGATCCGCGTCAATTCGCAGAGCGGCAAGGGCGGCGTCGCGTGGGTGATCGAGCAGGACAAGGGATTGAAGCTCCCCAAGCGGTTGCAGGCGGACTTCAGCCGCCACGTCCAGCGGCTCGCCGACGAGACGAGCCGCGAACTCAACGCCGCCGACATCTGGGGACAGTTCGCCGCGACCTATCTCGCGCGCGATGCGGACCGGTTCCGGCTGGTCGATTATCAGGAAAGCGGCAGTGTCGGCGACCGGGTGTTCGTCGGGCATGTCGCGGTGGACGGGACCGAGCAATCGATCTCCGGGCGCGGCAACGGGCTGATTTCGGGCGTGATCGCGGCGCTGGAGGGGTCAACCGGGCCGACGCTCGACGTGGTCGACTATAATGAGCACGCGATCGGGCATGGCGCGAATGCGCAGGCGGTCGCCTATGTCGAATGCCGCACGTCGGATGGGCGCACCGTGTTCGGCGTGGGGATTGATGCCGACGTCGCCACTGCGAGCGTACGCGCCGTGCTGAGCGCGGCGAACCGGGTATAATAAAAGCGACAACCACCCCGGCCTGCGCCGGGGTGGGTTTCGCTACCGCACCCGCTCGATCTCACACCCGACCGCGGCGTCCGGATAGACGTCGGGCTTGCTCGTCCGCACCGTCACACGCTCGACGCGCGGGTCGGTGAAGCATAGGGCGGCGATCGCTTCGCACAGCGTTTCCTGCAGGTCGAAGTGACGATCCGCCACCAGCGCGTGAATCCCGCTGCGCACGAAATCATAATCGAGCACCTGATCGATCCGGTCGTCGGCTGGCGGCGCAGGATAGACGACCTCCATCCGCACCGACACGATCACGCGCTGCGGCGCAGCGCGTTCGCCCGGGTGAATTCCCAGCCCCATGACGAGTTCGAGCCCGTCGAGCACGGTGGTGAAGCGGACCGGCTTGGTCATACCCGATTTTCGAACATGACATCGCGGGGCAACGGCAGGAACCGCTGCCCGCAATCGACGAAAAGATTCTGTCCGGCGATCCCGCGCGCATCGAGCAGGAACGCCACCGCGCGCGCCACGTCCTCTGGATCGACGGGCCGGCGCAGCGTGT
Organism: Sphingomonas echinoides; assembly: GCF_029623395.1. Taxonomy (GTDB): domain Bacteria; phylum Pseudomonadota; class Alphaproteobacteria; order Sphingomonadales; family Sphingomonadaceae; genus Sphingomonas; species Sphingomonas echinoides_A. The sequence goes on along the minus strand of NZ_JAPYKK010000039.1, from coordinate 37,518 downwards.
TGCGCGATGCCACCGCCTGGAATTCCGCCTCGCTCTGGTCCGCGCTCGGGAGCGTCAACCCGGGCGAAACGGCGTTGACCCGGATCCGCGGGCCGAGCGCCTGTGCGAGCATCGTCGTGGCGCCCTCAAGCGCGATCTTGGCGCAACTATAGGCGAAAAAGTCGGGGTTGAGATTGGCGACCTTCTGGTCGAGCACGTCGACCACCGCGCCATCGCCGAGATCATCCTGCGCGGCCAGCGCGCAGGCAAGCAGGACGGGCGCATCGAGATTGACGCGCGCGTGCCGCTCCAGCGACGCGGCGGAAACAGCAGGCGGGGTATCGTAATCGAACAGCGACGCGCTGTTGACGACCGCCATCAGCGGCGCACCGAACCCGCTACGCGCCGCCGCGACCAGCGCGGCGGGGGTCGCTGGGTCCGCCAAGTCTCCGGTCAGCACGATCGATCCGCCGAGCTGCCGCGACAAGGCCTCTGCCTCCTCCGCGGAATTGTGGTGGTGGATCGCGACGCGCCACCCTGCCCCCTCGCCTGAATCCGCCAGATGCCGGGCGATCGTCGCGCCCAGGCGCCGGGCGGCGCCGGTGACGAGAACGGTTCGCTCGGCTTGCATCAGCACCCCATCAGCGCGAGGATTTCCTTCCGGCTGCGCTCGTCGTCGCGGAACACGCCCATCATCCGGCTGGTCACCATCGAGACGCCTGGCGTCCGCACGCCGCGCGCGGTCATGCACGCGTGGTTGGCCTCGATCACGACAGCGACGCCCAGCGGTTTGAGATTGTCCCAAATGCAATTGGCGACTTCCGCGGTCAGCCGCTCCTGCACCTGCAACCGGCGCGAATAGGCCTGCAGGACCCGCGCCAGCTTCGAAATGCCGACCACCCAGTTCGACGGCAGATACGCGATGTGCGCCTTGCCGATGATCGGCGCCATGTGATGTTCGCAATGCGACTGGAACGGGATGTCCTTCAGGAGGACGATCTCGTCATAGCCGCCCACTTCCTCGAACACGCGCTTCAGATGGACTGCGGGATCATCCTGATATCCACTGCAATATTCCTTCCACGCGCGTGCGACTCGCTGCGGCGTTTCGATCAGCCCTTCGCGTGTCGGATCGTCGCCGGTCCAGCGAATCAGCGTGCGCACGGCCTCGGCGACGTCTTCGGGAACGAAAAGCTTTGCGGGCGCGGCCACCAGATCGCCCTCACTCAACGGGGCTCCATCGTCATCCATCGTCGCTCTTTCGGTTGCCGGAACGGCTTTGACGCTACGGCAATCGTCGCGTCGTGCCTGTTGCTATTCAAGGAGCCGAATTGGTCCTGCTTTGCAACTGTATCCTTTGGGTAACGCTGCCCCATCGCTTCCGTAACTACGTATCATTATGCGATTGACGGCGGATTCAACGACACGCTATTTCACAAACCCTACATTCTAAAATGCAGATCCGGCGGGAAGACCGGCACCTGTGGCAGCGAGAGGATGACAGATGAGGAAGTCGGACCTGCTTGGCGCGTCGGCAATCGCATTGCTGTACGCGGCGCCTGCCTTTGCGCAGGATACGCCCCCCACCACGCAAGCGCAGGGCGCCCCCGCTGCAACTTCCGCCGCGCCGCAGATCGATCGCAGTGCGACCGACACCGACGACATCATCGTGACCGCGACCAAGCGCGAGCAGACGTTGCAGGACGTCCCCGTCTCGGTCGCGGTGACCAGCGACGACACGATCAAGAAAGCCAAGATCCACGACTTGATCGACCTTCAGGCGAGCGTCCCCTCGCTCAAGGTCACGCAGTTCCAAAGCGCAGGCCAGACCAACTTCACGATCCGCGGCTTCGGCAACGGCAACGGCAACATCGGGATCGAAAGCTCGGTCGGCGTTTTCATCGACGGCGTTTACCGGTCGCGTTCCGCCTCGTCGATTTCGGATCTTCCTGAGCTCGAGCGGATCGAAGTGTTGCGCGGACCGCAATCGACGCTGTTCGGCAAGAACGTCGCGGCGGGCGCGATCTCGATCGTGACCAAGCGCCCGCAATTCACCTGGGGCGGCAACGCCGAGGCGACCGTCGGCAATCTGGGCAACATCGAGGCGCGCGCATCGATTACCGGACCGATTACCGACACGGTGGCGTTCCGGGTGTTCGGCAGCGTCAACCAGCGCGAGGGATTCTATACCAACCGTCTCAACGGCGTGAAGGTCAACGGTCGTGATCGGCAGTCGCTCCGCGCAGACCTGTTGTTCGAACCATCGTCCAACTTCTCGGTCCGCATCATCGGCGATCTCAACAACATCAACGAAGTCTGCTGCGGCGCGGTGACGATCACCAACGGCCCGCTGACGCAGTTGATTGGCCTCCCGCGATCGATTGGCGGTGTCGGCGGACTCGTCGGCAATGCCGCCACTCCGTTCAACCGCGAAGCCGTCTATAACACCGCGCCTAACAACCGCTTGAACGGCAAGGGCGTGTCGGGCCAGATCGACTGGAACCTCGGCTTCGCCAAGCTGACCTCGATCACCGCCTATCGTCGCCAGACCAACCGCACCGATCTCGACGTGGATTTCACCGGCGGCGACATCTCCAACCAGACTACCGACGACACGATCAAGACGTTCACACAGGAAATCCGGCTCGCGTCGGATTATGCGGGGCCGTTCAACTGGTTGCTCGGCGGCTTCTATTCGGACGAACGGATCAAGACCGGGCGCAACATTCTGTACGGCGCGGACGGACGGCGCTTCGCCAACGCCGCCGCGCTGGCGGCGACCGGCGGCGCGCTGACGGGCACCTCGCCGATCACCCAGCTCGAGGCGCTGCAACGCGCCGGGGGCAATACCACGGTCATTCCGGGCCAGACCTACTTCGCGCAAGGCACGGGCATTCTCGACAATTACCGCCTCAACGACATTTCCTATTCGATCTTCGGGCAAGCGGATTACAAGCTGTTCGAGCGTCTGACGCTGACCGTCGGCGGTGCGTATCTCAACGATCGTAAATCGGCCTTCTCGAATGTCGTGCTGACCGATCGCTTCTCGCAGCTAAACCTGCGCAACGTCCCCGAGCTGGGCTTCCTCCCCTTGCAGATCCTCAACCCGCTTGCCCCCGCCGGGGCGCGGATTCCGACCAACCTGTTCGCGGGGCTCAACGCGCTCCAGTTCTTCTATCCCGACACCGCCAATCACGGTCCGGTCAACTTCCCCAACGCGAGCGAAAGCGGCGTGCTGAAGGGCGACAAATTTACCTATCTGGCGCGCGCCAAGTTCGATTTCACGCGCAACATCAACGTCTACGCGAGCTATTCGACCGGCTGGAAAGCGGGCGCGTACAACCTTTCGTCGGATAGCCGTCCGCCCAACAACGGCGTCGGTCGCACCGCCGCGCCGGAAAATGTCGAGGTCTATGAAATCGGCGCCAAGGCGCGCTTCAACGGAGGGTACTTCAACGTCGCCGTGTTCGACGAGAAGATCAAAGGCTTCCAGTCGAACGGCTTCACCGGGACCGGCTTCGCGCTCGTCAACGCGGGCAGCCAGTCGGTCCGCGGGGTCGAAGCCGAGGCCTCGTACAAGCCGTTCCGCGCGCTGCTGCTCAACGCGTCGGGCACGTATCTCGATGCGAAATACGACAGCTTCACGCGCGCGCCGTGCTTCGCGTTCGATCCCCGCTGCCAGGTGGCCGCAGGGTCGCCCGCCGGTACGCTCGCCCCGCAGTTCCGCGACCTGACCGGCGCACGGCCGGGCGGCGTCCCCGAATTCTCGGGCAACGTCAACGCGACCTATACGCAGCAGATCACCGACCGGATCAGCGGCTTCCTGCGCGGCGAATTCGTCTACACCAGCAAGACGGCGCTGACCGACACCGTCCCCGCCTCGATCGCCAGCGCCGAGGTCAAGACCGTCAACGCGAGCATCGGGCTCGACCTGCCCGACGCGTTCCAGATCCAGGGCTGGGTCCGCAACCTTGGCAACGACAATTACTTCCTGTCCGCGTTCAACACGGTGATCCAGTCGGGCAGCTACAGCGCATACATCAACGAACCCCGCACCTATGGAATCACGCTCCGCAAGGGGTTCTGATCCCGCCCAGACACGATGGACGGCCTGCCGCTCGGGACGAGGGGCAGGCCGTTTGCGTTGGACGGTGCAACGATCCGGCGGTTCGCGCGCTGATGCTCCACGTCAACGGAGACACGCGATGACAGAGCTGAAAAAGGGTGACGCGGTCACTTGGAAATCTCACGGCGGCACCGCGCATGGTGTTGTCGAAAAGAAGCAGACCAGCCCGACCGAGATCAAGGGTCACAAGGTCGCCGCCTCGCCGGAAGAGCCCCAGTTCATCGTAAAGAGTGACAATGGCGGCAAGGCAGCGCACAAGAGCGCAGCGCTCGACAAGGCGTGAAACCGATGTCGGCTGTAACGACACACCAGGAAGGACCAAAAAAATGGCCAAGACCCCAACCGCAAAGAGCGACGCCCCCAAGACCGGCGGCATCTTCGCGCCTATCCAGCCATCGCCCGAACTCGGTGCGATCGTCGGCAACGACAAGCTGCCGCGCAGCGAAGTGATCAGCAAGGTCTGGGAATATATCAAGAAGCATGACCTGCAGAACCCCGAGAACAAGCGTGAGATCGTCGCCGACGAAGCGCTGAAGAAGGTGTTCGGCAAGGACCGCGTGACGATGTTCGAAATGAACAAGCATCTCGCGGGCCACATGAAGGCGTAAGACCGCGTTCACCGGTTCCGAAACGGCCGCGACACCCCTGGGTGCCGCGGCCGTTTCCATATGCGTTTGCCTCGACCGCGAAAGACGCTACCAATCCGCATGCGCAGCGACGATGCCGACACGCCGAAATATCGCCTGCGTCGCCAGAGCCGTACGCCGGTATGGCTGTCGCTGTCGTGGCGTGCGTTGCTGGCGCTGGCGTTGCTCGGGGTAGCGCTCGCGGTCCATTGGTTCGACCGCGACGGGCTCCGGCAGAATTCGGGCGAACCCGTCACCTTTGCGGATATCCTGTATTTCACGATGATCACCGTGACGACGGTGGGATACGGCGATATCGTGCCGGTGACGCAGCAGGCGCGGATGTTCGATACGTTCGTGGTCACGCCGATCCGGCTGTTCGTATGGCTGATCTTCCTGGGGACGGCGTACGATTTCCTGTTGAAACGCGTTTGGGAGAAATGGCGAATGACGGTGATCCAGCGTCGTCTCACCGATCATGTCATCGTGACCGGCTACGGCACCAGCGGGTCCGAGGCGGTGCGCGAGCTCGTCCGGCGTGGTGCCGATCCGCAGACGGTCGTGGTGATCGACGATTCCGCCCGAGCCTTGCAACAGGCGGAGGCCTGCGGCGTGACGGTGATGGAGGGCAACGCCACGCGCAACGCCGCGCTGGAAGCGGCGCGGATCGAAACCGCGCGCGCGGTGATCGTGTCCGCCGGGCGCGACGACACGTCGATCCTGATCGTGCTGACCGCGCGGCGGCTGGCGCCCGACGTGCCGATCAGCGTGGTGATCCGGTCGCAGGACAATGAGGCGATCGCGCATCAGGCGGGCGCCAACACCGTGATCAATCCCGCGAGCTTCGCGGGCCTGTTGCTCGCGGGGTCGACGCACGGCGCGCACACCGCGGATTACATGGCGGATCTTGCCGCCGCCGGGGGGCGGGTCGCATTGCGCGAACGTGCCGTCGGAGCGGACGAAGTGGGCAAGCCTTTGTCCGGCATCACCACCGGCCTCGGCCACCGGATCTATCGCGGGCAACAGGTCTTCGGCTTCTGGGAGCCCGAGGCGGGTCGGCTGGAGGCGGGCGACCAGATCGTCGAAGTGGTGCCGCGCGCCGAGGGGTAACGCTATCCGCGGCGGAAGACCGCGGCGGCGATGTCCTGCTCGGTCGCGACATGCTCCTCGATGATGCAGCGGAGGTTGAGCCCGCTGATTCCGCGATCCGAAACCACACTCGCCTGCGCGACGTTGAGGCCATCGGTGGAGGCGCGTTGCGCCCCCTCCCCGGCGAGCGCATGCGGATGCCGCACGTGATAGGCGTAGCCGCCGGTCGTGGCGACGACCCGGTTGCGGTCATCGATGATCGAGGCGATCCCGTGCGCAGCGGTCTTGTCGACCACGCGCATGATCGCATCCGCCTGCCCCTCGAAATCGAACTCGAGGTAGCAGACACCGATCGTGGCGCCTTCGATCCGGACCGGCGCGACATAGACGACCACCTTGCGATCGTCCGACCACGGGTTCTGCCAGACCTCGTCGGTCATCCACCCGACATCGGGCGCCGCCGCCATCGCGCGCTGGAACTGACCGTATCCCTTGAAATTGACGCCGAGCACCGCTGCATTTTCATGCGCGCACGCGGCGATGTCGCCATCGCCGTTCACGACGAACGCATTAAGGAAATACGGCGAGCAGCCGAGCAGCGCGCGCAGCCGGTCGACCGCGCGCGCCGCGATCCGCGGCGATGCCTGGTCGACCATCAACGCTTCGACGATCGAATAATCGGTCGCCAGCATCCGCACGTCGATCGACCGGTCGTACAAGGTCCGGGCCAGCGTATCCGCGATCGATTGCGCGAGATCGGCAAGGCGCCCGCCCTCGATCTCGCGCGCAAGCTCATCCGCAATCGCGGTGCCTTGCTGAAGGTAGCCCAGCACCTCGTCGCGGAAGCTGGACGCGGACGTCCCCGCCATCCCGGCGAGGGTCTTTACTTCCTGCGCCACGACGGTAAAGCCGCGCCCCGCATCCCCGGCACGCGCCGCTTCGATCGTGGCGTTCAGCGCGAGCAGATTGGTGTGTCCGGCGATCACCTCGGCCTGACGGACGTGCGCGGTAACCTGGTCGCTCAACGTGGTCAGCAGGGAGCGTATGCGTCGGGGCATCGGGATCTTTCTTAAACAATTCGATGATTTTATCGCGGCATCGTTAAAATGGAATTGCGCCAGTGCGGCGTTCGGCGATCGAAGCAGTGCTAGGCAACGCCGCAGTGCGGGTATAGATCTGAGCGATGCGCACGCTCGGCTTCCCCGCTTTCTTCATCCCGTTCCTGGTCGCGGGTGTCGCCCACGCCGACTGTCGCGTCAGCGCGATCGACGCCGTCCCCGAACGCGCCCAGCTCCACCTTCCCGTCCCGGCCCCTGCCGCGGCGATGCCGCTCGTCCTCCTGTTCCACGGGAGCACGGGGACCGGGACCGAGATGTTGCAGGAGAGCCGTCTCGCCGAGACGGCGGACCGGCACGGTTTCATCGTCGTCGCGCCCGACGGCGGGATTCGATCGGGGCGTGGCTATGTGTGGAACATCCCCGGTGTACCGACCGTGACGGGTGCCTTGCCCACAAAGCGCGACCGCAACGACGTGGCGTATGTTTCGGGCCTGATCGACCGGCTGGTCGCGACAGGCTGCGTCGATCGTCGTCGCGTCTATGCGACCGGATTGTCGGGTGGCGGGCGCATGACGTCGCTGCTCGGTTGCGTCGTGCCCCGGCGCTTCGCCGCGATCGCCCCCGTCGTCGGCTTGCGCGCCGGGCGGCCCCGCAAGTCCGACCCCAAGCAGGCGGACGCCAAGACATGCCGTCCCGACGCACCGCTACCGGTGCTCGCCTTTTCGGGCGATGCCGACACGACCAATCCGATCCAGGGTGGCGGCGCCTCCTATTGGCAATATTCGCAAGCGATCGCGTTGCAACGCTGGGCGGCGCTCAACCATTGCAGCGAACCCTATGCGCGCAACATCAGCGCAACGGTGTACGAACAGGGCTACGCCCGCTGCCCGGGCACCACGAAGACCGCGGTGCGCGTGACCCGCGGCGGCCAGCACAGCTGGTCGGTCGTGGACAATGAAGCGCTGTGGACGTTCCTGGCACAGCACAGCCGCTGACCGGACTGCCTCCCCGTAGGCTTGCGTCGATGCGCATCGCGACCGGCGCATGCGACGGACAAACCCTATATTTTCGAAAATAATTTTGCTGAAACAATCGCGATTGTCACATTGCGCCACCAAGGGGAGCGACGTCGCCGTTTCGGCGAGATGAATTCCCTGGGGGGCCCATGCTGAAGACTGTTCTCGCCACCGGCACTGCGCTGGTCGCTCTGTGCGCCGCCTGTGCCGCACCCGCGCACGCGCAAACGACCGACACGCCGCCGGCTGCCCCTGCCACCGCCACGCCAGCGCCGACCGACAAGGCTGCGGCCGATGCGGCGGATCAGGTCGGAACCGACATCATCGTCACCGGGTCGACCCGCGCACAACGCCGCTTCGACGTGTCGTACGCGATCAACACGATCTCGCGCGAAGACGTTGAAAAGATCGCGCCCGTCAACTTCGCCGATCTGATCGGCCAGCTTCCCGGCTTCCAGACCGAGATCACCGGCGGCGAGGTACAGAACATCTACCGCATCCGCGGCTTGCCCAACGATGGCGGCTTCGTCAGTTTCCAGCAGGACGGCCTGCCGCTGTTCCATGAGAATGACGGCGTGTTCTTCCGCGGTGACGCGATCCTGAAGCAGGATCTGATGACCGATCACGTCGAAGTCGTGCGCGGTGGGCCGGCGCCGGTCTATGCCAGCTATTCGGGCGCGATCGTCAATGCGATCACGGTAACCGGCCGGGATACCACTCGCGGACGGGCGCAGGTGACGCTCGGCGACACCGGGCTCTACCGGCTCGATGCGTATCAGGCCGGTGCGATTTCGAGCGACACCCATTATGCGGTCGGCGGCTTCCTGCGCTATCATGACGGCTATCGTGACAATGGTTTTCCCAACGACAAGGGGGGCCAGATCCGCGCCAACCTCACGCATGATCTCGACAATGGGACGATCAAGCTCAACGTCAATTACGTCAACGATCACAACGTTTTCTATCTTCCGATCCCGACCGCGGACCCGCGCAACCCAAACGTCAGCCTGGATCCGTACATCGACTTTTTCAGCGGGACGATGAACTCGCCCGCACTGCGCAACGTCAACCTGAAGAACCGGGACGGCGCTGGCGTCATCCAGAACCGGACGAGCGACCTGTCGGACGGGCGTCATATGCAGATGATCAACTTCGGCGCGCAATATGATGCCGATTTCGATGGCTGGCTGGTTTCGGCAAAGGGCGGCTTCACCAAGGGCAAGCTCGATTTCACCGCCTTCTATTCCACCACCAACCCGGTCGACGGAACGGCCTTCGCCAACAGCTATCTCGCACGGACGACCGCGGCGTTCGGTGCCGTCTCGCGGCTTGGCTATGTGCTGGCGGGGACGAACACGGTGTACAACCCGAACAGCGCCTCCGGGCTGGTGATGCAGGGGCAGTATCGCGACATCCATTCGAGCTTCTATTCGGCGCAGACCAACCTGTCGGTCGCCAAGCGGTTCGAAACCGGCATCGGCAGCCATGACCTGAAACTCGGCTTCTACGGCAGCCTGTACGGGGAGGACAGCCGCACCCAATATCAGAACTATCTGATCGAGGTTGCGGGCAAGCCCCGCACGCTCGACCTCGTCGCCTATTCGGCGGCCGGCACCGCGCTCGGGCGCGTGACCGACAACGGGGTGCTCAACTATTCCGCCACGCTCAGCCAGGGGGATTCGGATGCGAAGATGTTCGCCTTCTACGCCAACGATACGTGGGAGATCGTGCCGGGGCTGCGCATCGACGGCGGGATCCGGCACGAACGCTATAGCTACACAGGCTATGCCGCGCTGACCGCGCAGGCCAATCTCGGCGACGCGACGACGCTGGCCGACGACACCACGCGCGCGTTCACGGGCGCGATCCTCAACCAGAAACTGTCGCCCACCGCGACCAACTGGACGGTCGGCGCCAATTACGACTTCAGCAAACATATCGGCGTGTACGGTCGCGCCTCGCATCTCGAAACGCCGCCCAGCGTCCAGACGGTGATGAGCATCAACCCGACGATCCTGACCACCGTCGCCGACCAGTTCGAGGCGGGCCTGAAACTCGCGAAGGGCCGTTCGTATCTCTACGTGACGGGCTTCTACACCAATTTCGATCCGCTCAACGCCTCGTTCCTCGCGTTCGACCCGACCACCGGGCGCAACGACGTCAACGTGCCATTCATCGGCCAGGCGAAGGTGAAGGGCGTCGAGTTCGACGGCGCATGGCAAGTGATGCCGTGGTTCTCGCTCAACGGTGCGCTGACGATCAGCGATCCGAAGTACAAGAACTTCAAGAGTTCGAGCGGTGCCGATCCGGCAAAGGCGGAGGGCAACCAGATCGTCCGCCAGCCCAAGGTCTATGGCAACATCCGCCCGAGCTTCGATTTCGAGACCCACAACACCCACGTCTCGGTTTATGGCCGCTACACCTACATGGGGAAGCGGTTCGTCGATCTGTACAACAACACCGCGCTGCCGGCCTATGGCACGGTCGGTTCGGGCGTGACGCTGCGCAACGGGGCGTGGCAGGTCCAGGTGGTCGGCGACAATCTGTTCAACGCGCACGGCCTGACCGAAGGCAACACGCGCACCGATTCGCTAAGCGGCCAGGGGAATGCGGAGGCGATCTACGGGCGCCCGATCTTCGGTCGCAACTTCCGCCTCGTCGTCAGCAAATCCTGGTGAGCGGCCGCCGGGGCATGCAGGCAACGGCGGCGGCCATGCTGATGGCGACGCTCGCCGTGGCGCCTGCCCCGGTGTTTGCCGGGAGTGCCGGCGACAGCGCGACCGAGGCGCTGTCGCACAGGGTATTCCCGCTGTTCGAAGCGATCGGGCACGATGCCCGCGCGATGGCGGCGCTCAAGGCACGGGCGGGGATCGCCGCCGTGCTCGAGGCGCGGCAGACGCGGCGGGAAGCGTGCGAACAGGACCTGCCATGCCGTGCACGCGCGATGCTCTGGAGCGATACCGAAACCGCAGCGGTCTCGGCGGCGATCCCCGCCGACGCATCCGCCGCGGACGACGGCGCGGCGGCGCAGTCGCGTCGCGAACTGGTCGGCATCAATACGATCATCCGCACCTATGCGCTGGGCGAGGTGCCCCGCTACCCCGACATCGACGGCCCCGGGACGGTCGATCCGCGCGAAGCCAAGGCGCGTCTGCAAGCCGCCGTCTGGCTCGCCGCGACCCCGCGCGCGGGATCGGTGCAAACGGTCGACCCGAGCGTGGATTTCGCGTTGGCCTTGCTCGACGTCAACGACCGGGCCGACGCGGCAGGGTTCGAGCCGCTGACCGGCGGGTACAATGCTGCTGCGGTAAAGCGATCGCGCGGCCTCGCCTGGAACCGCTATCGCTACAGCGCGCTGATCGTCACCGGGGTCGGCCCCGAGACTCCCGACACGCCGCTGAGCGCGTTCGGCAAATATCATTTGCGCCTCGCCGCCAACCGGTTCGCGCAAGGGGACGCGGCGTTTGTCATCGTCACCGGGGGCCGCGCTCATCCGCGCGCGACGCGCTTTACCGAAGCGGTGGAAATGCGCCGCGCGCTGATCGAGCGCTACGCGATTCCCGCCGACGCGATCCTGATCGAACCCTATGCGCGGCACACCACGACCAACCTGCGCAACGCGACGCGGTTGCTGGCCGCGATCGGCGCGCCGCCTGCGATGGAGACAGTGATCGTCTCCAATCCGGGCCAGAGCGCGACGATCGAAAGCCCCGCCTTCGTCGAGCGCAACCGGAGCGAACTCGGCTATCAACCCGGCACCGTCGGGCCGCGCCTGTCGCCGACCGCGCTCGTGTTCCGCCCGGCAACCCAGTCCGCACGGATCGATCCGCGCGATCCGCTCGATCCCTGACCCCGTAGGACGCGAGAGACCATCATGCGCCACCTTGCCCCGCTTGCCGCGATCGTCCTGCTTGCCGTGCCCGCGAGCGTGCAGGCGTGGGGCGGCACCGCGCACAGCGTGATCGACCGGGCCGCGATCGAGGCTATTCCCGCCGACGGTCCGGTGTTCCTGCGCAAATATGAGGAGTACATTGGCCAGTCGGCATCGCTGCCCGACAGCTGGCGCGGCAATGCGGAGAATTTCTCCAAGATCGAGGAAGATCCCAATCACGGCTGGTTCCGCGAACAATTCGCGTTCCTCAAGCCGATCCCGCGGTCGCGCTACGAATTCGTGATTGCGCTCTAAAAACACTATGAGACGATCAAGGACAGCGACCCCGCCGCCGCGGCACGCACCAACGTGCGCTGGACCGGCACGCTGCCTTACGCCGCGATCGAGGCCTATGACCGGATCGTCGTGTGCATGCGCCAGGTGCGCTCGGCCGAGGCCGCGCACCGCGATGCGGCGGTGCCCGAACAGCATTGCGCGTTCGATGTGATCCGGCTCGGCCACTATATCGGTGATGGCGCGCAACCGCTCCACGATTCGGTCAACAGCGACGGTTGGCGCGGCGCCAACCCGCACGGCTACACCACCGACCGATCGATCCATGGCCGGTTCGAAAGCCGCTTCGTCGACGGCATGAGGCTGACGGTGCAAGACATCGCGCCACGCATCGGCGCCCCCGGCCACCGCAGCGGCGACATGTTCACGGGCGTCCTTGCGTTCCTCGACACGACCGGAGACAAGATGGAGACGGTCTACAAGCTCGAGCAGCGCGCAGGCTTCGCCGACTATACGGACAAGGACGTGCGCGAACTGGTCTATGCGCAGACCGCCGCCGGGGCCGCGATGCTACGCGACATGCTGTGCCGCGCCTGGGCGGAAAGCGCGGCGCCTTCCGCCAAGGTCGAGCCCTCCCCGATCGATTTCGCCAACCCCCGGTTCAACCCCGAAACCGGATCCGCGCCGGACTGACCGCGGCGTGCCCGCTTGCCGACGGACCGGATCGGAGCGATGGTCGCGGTCGTAAGGCGGTTCGGCAGACGGTGCTGCTCGAACCCCGACGGGGAATGCCATGTGTAACCGTGCCCGCAACAGCTACGATCCCGAGACGCTGCACGGTGTGTTCGGCATCGACTTCGGGGTGGATCGGCCGATGGACAACCGGTTCAACCCGGTCGAATTGATGCCGCGCGGTCGCGCCTATGTCATCCGCGAGCAGGACGGGCGACGCGCGCTCGACATCATGGCGTGGGACGTGCTCGGCGGTGCCGCCGCCTGGCCGATGACGAACGTCCGTAACCTCGGGCTGCCGCAATGGCGGACGCTGGCGGCCAATCCGGCGAACCGTTGCCTCGTCCCGCTCACCGAATTCTGCGAATGGACACCCGAAGCGCATGATCTCGGCGATGGCAAGAAACCGCTTAAAGGGGAGATGTGGTTTCAGGTGACCGACCAGCCGGTGTTCGCGGTCGCCGGGTTCTGGCAACCGACTGCGAAGGGGAACGGCTTCACCATGGTGACATGCACCCCGAACGCGCTCGTCGCGCCGATTCACCCCAAGGCGATGATCACCATCCTCGCGCCCGAAGACCATGCGCGGTGGCTGCGGGGCAGCTATGACGACGTCGTCGCGCTGCAGCAGCCGTATCAGGCCAACCGCATGACGGTGCGTGGCCCCGTGTTTCCCACCCGACGCAGCGAAAAATGAACGGCTGAGGGTACGCTCATCTTGCGTGCCACTGCGACCCCGACCGACCCTGAGCGCCAAGGTTGGGCTTACCGAAAAACGGCAGGAAAGCTGGTGCCCCCGAGTGGATTCGAACCACCGGCCTGCGGTTTAGGAAACCGTCGCTCTATCCACCTGAGCTACGGGGGCGCGGGGCGGACCGTAATGGGTCGATCGGAACGGGTCAATCGAAGCACCCGCCGCATGCTGCAAGATCGTCAGTTGACCGTTTCCGGGGGAACGAACGGCATCGGCAAGGGCGCGATGGGAATCCCTTCCTCGATCAGCGCCTTGGCTTCGGCAACCGTTGTCTGGCCGTGGATCGGCGCCTCCTCGACGGTGCCATCGTGCATCGCGCGCGCTTCTTCGGCGAAGCCACGGCCGACCCATTTGGACTGGCTGAGCATCTTGGCCTGCGCCTGCGCGAGTTCTTGCAGCGCGGCCTTCACCGCCGCCGGTGTGGGCATCGGCGCGGGCGCGGAAGGGGTGGTTGCGGGGACCGGCGCTTCGCTAGCGCGGTTTCCCTTGGTGCCGATGTTGGGCGCCATCACCGCCTTGCTGATGTCCGTATCCCCGCACAACGGGCAGGACAGCAGCCCGCGTTCGCGCTGCTCGTCATAGGCTGCGCTTGCTCCGAACCACGCTTCGAACACGTGCGCGGACGAACATCGCAGGTCGAACACGATCATCGCGCGTCGGCGTCGCGCTGGACGACCGGGATCTCACGGCGATGCGTCAGCACCGGGATCCGCGCGCGAACATCGGTCACCCGCGCCGGATCGATCTCGGCGAAGCCCACGCCTGCGGCCTCCCCCATGTCGAGCACGATCTCGCCCCACGGATCGACCACCAGCGAGTGGCCATAGGTCGCGCGGCCATCCTCATGATCGCCGGTCTGTGCCGCCGCGACGACATACGCCGCCGCCTCGATCGCCCGCGCGCGCAGCAGCACGTGCCAGTGCGCCGCACCGGTCGGCCGCGTGAACGCCGCCGGGACCGCGAGGACGGTGGCCCCCGCATCGCTCAACGCGCGGTACAGGTCGGGAAAGCGCAGATCGTAGCAGATCGACGGTCCGAGCTTCCCAGCCGGCGTTTCGACCACGACTGCGCCCTGCCCCGGCGCGTAGGAAGCGGACTCGCGCCACCGCTCGCCGGTCGGCAAGTCCACGTCGAACAGGTGGAGCTTGTCGTACCGCGCGCGGATCGCGCCCGTATCGTCGATCACGAACGCACGGTTGGCGAGGCGCCCGTCTTCGGCCCGCACCGCCAGCGACCCGAGATGCACCCAGATCCCGTTCCGCTTGGCCGCATCGCGGACCGCGGCGAGCACGACGTCATCGGCCTCGCTCCGCAATACGCCCGCACTGCGCGCGCGATCCTGATCGACCAGCCCCGACATCTCGGGGGTGAACAGCATCGCCGCCCCACCCCGCGCCGCCTGCTCCACCGCGTCGACCAGCACCGCCGCATTGCGGGCGGGATCAATCCCGCTGGTAAGCTGGGCGAGCGCGATTTTCACAGACCGAGCAGCGCGTCCAGCTTGCCGCCTTGCTCGAGCGCGGCGAGATCGTCCGACCCGCCGACATGCTGCCCGTCGATGAACACCTGCGGCACCGTGGTGCGCCCGTTCGACCGCTCGAGCATCTCTGCGCGCTTCGGACCGCCCATCGTGATGTCATATTCATCCGGCGTGACGCCCTTCGACGCGAGCAATTTCATCGCGCGCGCGCAATAGGGACAGAACGCTTTGGTGTAGATTTCAACTTTTGCCATGATGCAGAAATGTGGGGTGACCCGCCGAATGTCAATCTTCCGGGCTCATTCGGTTGGCGCGAGCACGCGCGCCCAGCACAGGATCGTCACGCTCCGTGCCCCCGCGTCGAGCAGGACTCGGGTGCAGCCGTCGGTCGTCGCGCCACTGGTGTGGATGTCGTCGATCAGCACCACCCGCTTGCCGCAGACCGAACCGGCGGGGTCGGTCACGCGGAACACCCCCGCCACCGTCCGCGCGCGTGCTTTCGCGCCCATGCCGCGCAACGGCGCGGTCGCCCGCGTCCGCCGCAGCAGCAGCGGATCGGTCGGCACCCCGCTCGACCGCGACACCGCCGCGGCGATCAGCGCCGCCTGGTTGAAACCGCGCGACCACAAGCGCCAGCGGTGCAACGGCACGGGGACGATCACCTCCGCCTCGGTCGGCATCAGCCGGATCAGTTGCCGCGCGATCGTCTCCGCAAACGCGATCCGCCCGCCATATTTGAGCCGCAACGCGACCGTCCGCGCGACATCGCCATAAGCAACCGCAGCGCGCACGCCGGCATGCACGGGGGGCTCTACGCTACAGCGATCGCACACCGCAGCGATGCCGCGATCGAACACAAACGGCTGATGGCAGGCGGCGCACCATGGCGGTGTGAGGAAACGGAGATCCCTCCAGCACGCCGCGCAGAACTGATGATCCGCGGCCGTCACCGCCCCGCATCCCGGACACCGCGGTGGCAGCGCGAAATCGGCGACGACGCGCAGCGGGGAAAGCCAGGATGCCACGTCGCCCCTTGTCGCGCGGCCTGCCACGCGGCACAAGCGACGCGGTGAGTGCTCCCGAAATCTTCGACCGCGTCGCGCGACGCCTCCACCGCGACCGCGCCGCCCCGGACTATGCCGCGTACGACTTCCTCCGCGCAGTGATGGTCGACGGGCTGGCCGACCGGCTCGACACCGTGAAACGCGACTTTACCGACATGCTCGATCTGGGCTGTTTCGATGCGGCCTTCCCCGCCCCGCCGGGTGTGCAGGTCACGCGCTGCGATGCTGGTGCGACGTTCGCTCAAGCGGCGGGGGGTGTGCAGGCGGACGAGGACAGGCTCCCGTTCGCGTCCGAATCGTTCGATCTGATCGTGTCGGCGGGGGTCCTGGATACGGTCAACGACCTGCCCGGTGCGCTGGCAATGGCGCGGCGCATGTTGCGGCCGGACGGCCTGTTCCTCGCGGCATTCTGCGGCGCCGGGACCCTTTCCACGCTGCGCGCTACGTTGCGCGAGGTCGAGCGGGATCGCCCCGCCGCGCGTATCCATCCGCAAGTGGACGTGCGGTCGGCCGGCGACCTGTTGATGCGCGCGGGGTTCGCCCTGCCGGTCGCGGACGTCGAACCGCTGACGGTGCGCTATTCCGACATCGGCGGGTTGTTGCGCGATCTGCGCGGGATGGCGGCGACCAACATCCTGCGCGATCGGGTTCCGTTGCGGCGCGATACACTGGCGCACGCCGCCGAGGCGTTTGCCGCGCGTGCCGATCCGGACGGCAAGACCGCCGAGCAGTTCGACATCATCTACCTGACCGGCTGGGCCCCCGCGCCGAGCCAGCCACAGCCCGCGCGGCGTGGCAGCGGCACGCAATCGCTCAAGACCGCGCTCGCCCGCTTCCCGGCACCGAAGACCGAGTAGCGCCGCGCCGGTTTCACGATCCGATCGGGATCAGACGATCATGCCGTCGCCGGCATTCTTGGCCAGCGTCCGCCCGATCGCGTCGAACAGCGACTCCATCGCCACTGGTTTGAACAGGATGTCGTCCGCACCGCCCTCGATGCAGCGGTCGCGCAAATCGACCGCGGTGTCCGCGGTGAGAATGATGACGGGCAGCTTCGCCTTGGCATCGCCGCGTGCGCGAATTCGTCGAAGCGCCTCGAACCCATCCATTCCGGGCATGCGCAAATCGAGCAGAATCATCGCATAATCGTTGGATTCGATCAGGTCGAGACCGATCTCCGCACTCTCGGCGCCGGTCATGACAGCACCGGCAACGTCTAGCATGTCTTTCACGACACGCCGGTTCATCGGATCATCCTCGATGAAGAGAATATTCACCGGCTCACCTCAACATGATACATAAAAGGCGATCCATCCGACTGCATCGCTCCTCTATCGGATCACGCGGCCTTCGAAACAAGTCCGGAAATCGTGGATTTTTGTTCACTGTCGTTGCCAAACAAGCGGTCGGACAGGATATTTCCTGCAATCGGTTTTGCGATGACTTGATCGATGCCTTGCGCCTGAAAAAGAGCAACATCGGCATCCTTCGGGCTCGACCATAACAAGAAGGACGGCACGCCGCTGCTTCCAATCCGGGCCAGCGCGATGTCGAAGTCCGGTTCTGCCCGAATGGTCGCCTCATCGACGAGGATTCGGCTGAAGCCGCCACGTGCCAGCCGCGGCATTGCTTCATCCACCGACGCAGCCACCACCACTGCACCGGCACGCTTCTCCAGCATCGCCCGCAACATACTGCGCGAAATGGGATTGCGGTCGAGGATCATCAGCGCGTCCACCGGTTGGTCGGCGCTCGCCGCGGCGGAGTCGGGGTTCACCCCCCGCACCAGGGGAAGGCGGACCGTGAAGGTCGATCCCGTTCCCGGGACGCTCGCCACCGAAATTTCCCCGCCCATCGCGCGCGCCAGATTGCGACATATTGCGAGCCCTAGCCCGGTGCCGCCGAATTTGCGCGTCGTCCCGGCATCCGCCTGACGGAAGGATTCGAAGATGAGGTCGATCTTGTCCGCCGGAATGCCGATCCCGCTATCCTCGATCGATAGCGCCATCGTCGTGCCTTCATCGATCGCCCGCAGCGTGATCGTCCCGCGTTCGGTGAACTTGAGGGCGTTCGACAGGAGGTTGAACGCGATCTGCCGGAGCCGTGCCGAATCGCCGACAATGAAATCCGGGCAAGTGTCGAGATCGAGCACGAACGCCACGCCGCGCGTGCGCGATTGATCCTCCCACAGGCGTGAAACGTCGCGCAGGGTCGCGCGCAGATCGAACGACACCGCCTCGATCGTCAGATTGCCGGTTTCCATCTTGGCGACATCGAGAATGTCATCGACGAGCGCGCGCATCGTGACGCCGGCGCCGTGCACCACCGTAATCCTGTCGCGCACCGCGGGATCGATCTTCGGATCGGCGAGCATCACTTGAGTCATGCCGAGAATGCCGTTGAGCGGCGTCCGGATCTCGTGGCTCGTCGTCGCGAGGAACTCGGTCTTCGCCGCGAGCGCCTTGCCGAGCGCGGCGTTGGTTTCCGCCAGATCGACGTTGGCGTCGCGCACCTCGTTGCGGCTGCGGCGGATCGTGATCAAGCCGAAGACGAGCATTCCCACGATGATCCCGCCCGCAATGGCGAGCCCACCGAAGATCGTGCGCTGCGTGCGGGCGCGAAGAGCTGCGTCATCGATGTCGCGCTGCAGCTGGGCGCGGCGCAGCTTCTCGATCTTGAGTTCCTGATTGGCGAAATCGAACCGCGCGGCCGCCAGCGCGGTATTCGCGGATGCCGCCAGCGTCGATGTCTTGTCGTCGAGCTCCTTGAGGGCTTCCAGATGCTGTAGCGCCAGCGCGTCTTCGCCCGCAGCCTTGTAAATATCGTAAGCGACTTGATGGCCCTCGCGCAGGTCCATCGACGACGCATGCGGATCGACTGTGTCGAAAAAGCGTCTGATCAGCTTTTCTGCGCGATCGTCATGCTTCTCGATATGCGCCGACCACGCCATCAAGGGCAACAATCGGCTGATTTCGCCGTCTTCACCGCGCGCCGAAACCATACCGTCCGCGATCGCTTTATTCGCCAAATCCACACGGTGCGAAAGGAGATAACCACGCGCAATGTTACGGTATGTCCGTGCCACCAAAGCCGGACTTCCGAGGCTTTTGGCAATCGCCAGAGCCTTCCTGAACTCCGCTTGGGCTTCCGGAAGTCGGTTCAGTTCCTGGAGCGAAACCGCACTGTTGCTATGAACGGAAAGAAGAAGTTGCGGATCACCTGAATATATCTCACGAGACTGCATAAAGTATCGCAATGCAGACCGATAGTCTGCCGCCTCTGTGTAGAGAACGCCAATACTTATTATCGCGATTGCCTCGCTTCGAATTTCCCCTATTTCGTGGAATACTTTAAACGCTTTTTGGTACGATTGAAGCGCGCCGGAAACGTCTGCAACTTGGGTTCGCAGCCCGCCTTGTGACAGGAGAAGGTCTCCAGCCAATTTGCTCGTATGTCGATCAGGATTAATCGTTGCCAACGCGTGATCGATCAAGGGCCTCGCGCTCTGAACGTCGTTCATCCGGAGATACGCTTCTCCTTGAAGCCATTCTGCCGTTGCAATGGCGGCCGGCTTTCGATCAGGCGAGAAGGATTTTGCAATCCGAGCCGCGTACTCGGCTTCTTTTTGTGCCTGCATCGGGCTTCCGAGCATGGCAGCCTTGGCGGCGGCAACATGAGCATCGAAAGTTCCCCCGCCCGTTTGCTGCGGTGCCGCTACTGCCCCGGATCCACTCAGGACCAAGACGATCGCCAAACGCAACGTCAGGCCCAAAGCACTCACATTCATCGAGCCGTCCTACGTCGTTTGCATCACTACGAACTATCTTTGGCGTTTACGCGCTTTTCCAGAACGACGCGGCACGGGTAAACGTCGGTTGACTTGTCACAGCCAAGGATAGTTTGCGGTCCGCTGACATAAACTCGCGAAAGTCTGAGATTGAAAGCGGACGGCTGATCAAATATCCCTGTACGATATCACACCCCATCACAGAGAGAAGAGCCAGTGCAGCGGGTGTTTCTACGCCTTCCGCTGTGACTTCCATATCAAGCGCATGCGCGAGATCTATGGTAGAACGAACAATCAATGGATCCCTACTATTGCTTGTCAGCTGAAGAACAAACATTTTATCGATTTTCAGTTCTTTTGCCGGGAGCTGCTTTAGGTAGGCAAGCGATGACAATCCAGCACCGTAATCGTCGATCGCGATCGAAATTCCGACGTCCGCCAATCTCATCAGGTTTTTTATCGCAATCTCCGGATACCGAATAACGGCAGTTTCCGTGATTTCGAAGCCAATCATGACCTTTGTTTCGGCCACTCGCTTGCACGCCTGCTCGATGAAAGCGTCGTTGCCTAACAATTGCCCAGATATATTAATGAAAATTGTGATCGCGTTTCCGTCTTCGGCGATCAGCCGCTGATCAACAATGACTTGCTCCAACGTCCAGAGCGTCAACGGCATTATATAGCCGGCTTCTTCGGCGATCGTAATGAAATCATTTGGCGGGATGAGCGCACGGGATGGGTGCTGCCACCGAATGAGCGCTTCCGCACTGTTGATTTCCTGGCGGCGGACGTGGACCTTGGGTTGATACTGCAGGAACATCTGCCCCTGCTCGATGCCTGCAGGCAGATCGCGAATGAGCGCTAATCGATCCAGCGTCGGAGCACCCGACGAGATGTCACGGAACACCGGTCCTGAACTGAGCCGTGCTTCATCCAGCGCGCCTTCGGCTTCTTCGATCAATCGTACATCGTCAACCTGCGTCACAGGACATGCCGCCGCACCCACTACTACAGTCAGCGTATGTTCGACGCCGTCAATCGAGAACGTCGCGGCGCACGCTTCGGCGATCCTTCGTACCACCGGTTCGAGACCACATCGTGACGCGCTAACTAGATCGAACTGAACGGTTGCGCGACCAACATGGGAAGTCACGACCGTTGGTATGGACTGCGCAACCCGGGCCGTCAGCTCGGCGACAAGATGTTCCGCTTCGACACTGCCAAGATGGCGACGAATATGGGAAAAGTTAGCGACTTCGACGAGACAGCTCATCCTCCAATCCCCCGGTATCACACCCTCGGCGGGATCAGGGATTGCATGCTCGGTCGCTGAGTCGCGAGCTTGTTCAGCGGGTAGCGCGTCAGGCACCCGAACCACCTCGAACGAACCGACGACCGGCAATGATAATTTCTGAGCGTGCGCCATTTTCCAATCTGTAGGAGCCCAATCTCAAGGAACGGTTAAACTGGCCCGAAAGCGGACAGCGGAGACACCATTGCGTTTGCGTTGTCCTTAATAAGTCATTAATTCTCCCTCGTGCTCGCCTGAGCACACAATGGAGAAAAGTCATGATCAAGTTCATCATTGGTCTGGTTTGGGGCGAAACCATCCGCCCCTGGTAAGACCACCTGTTACGGCTCGGCCAACAATGGATTGCGCAGGCGACACCGCCGCAACGTCCCGGCCGAGCCGAATACCTGCAAGACTTTGCCTCGTCCAAGCCCTGCACGTCATAGTCTGACCGCTAAATAGACCGACTTGTTGTTTCTCGGACAGAAAAAATACGTAAAACCTTACGACAGTTACAATATTCAGCCAATTCACATCATCGCCTCAGCAAGTCGTGCCATAAACGCCGCCCCGCGTTCCATTTGCGCCAGCGTAATGAATTCATCCGCCTGATGCGCCTGTTCGATCGATCCGGGCCCGCAGATGATCGTCGAGAACCCCGCTCCCTGAAACTGCCCCGCTTCCGCTGCATAAGCCGCAGCGCGCGTGGGGCCGTTGTCGCCTGCCAGCCGTCGCGCGAGCGTCTCGGCGGCGCCGTCCGGCTCGGGTGCGAACGATGGCGTGGCCGATCGGCGAATCACCGCCACGCCTGAACCCGGAAATCGTTCCCGCGCCATGCGATCAGCCGTTTCGCAGGCGTCCAGAAATGGGACAATGATCTGGTCCGGGTCCTGCCCTGGCGGCATGCGCAAATCGAACGAGAAGGTGCATTCGCGCGCGAGGATGTTGACCGCGGTGCCGCCTTGCATCAGCCCGACCGTCAGCGTCGCATGCGGTGGATGATACGGCGACGCCGGGTCGCCATGCCGCGCCAACTCCACGGCAATCTGCCGCAGCCGCTCCATCAGCTCGATCGCGATCATGTTCGCCGACAGCCCGAGATGCGTCAGGCTCGAATGCGCTTCGTGCCCGGTCACGGTCACGCGCCAGGTCGAGATACCCTTGTGCCCGCTGACGACTTCCATGCTGGTCGGTTCCCCGACGATCACCGCAAGTGGCGCCGGAAGTTCGGTGACGAGTTCGCGGATCATCGACGGGGCGCCCAGGCAGCCGACCTCTTCGTCGTAGGAGAAAGCGAGATGGATCGGGCGTTTAGCCTCCCCCCGCGCGAACCCCGGCACCGCCGCGAGCGCAAGCGCCAGGAACCCCTTCATGTCGCATGTACCCCGCCCGAACAACGTGTCGCCGCGCCGGGTCAGCACGAACGGGTCGCTGCTCCACGCCTGTCCGTCGACTGGAACGACGTCGGTATGCCCCGACAGCACCACCCCGCCCGCCACCGCCGGTCCGACCGTCGCGTAGAGATTGGCCTTGGTCCCCTCGGCATTGGCGACCCGGCGGCTGGCGACGCCCTGCTCGCGCAGGAACGCTTCGACATATTCGATCAGCCGCAAGTTCGAATCGCGCGACGTAGTGTCGAAGCCGATCAGCGTATCCAGATGCGTCAGTGCGGCGGCATGAAGCTGTTCAGGCGTGTCCATGCCCTTGGGTTTAGGCACGTATTACCGCGTTTTCCAGTCATCCCGTCGGATTGCGCACAGGTTCTTCCCATCCGCCGCCGATCGCCTTGAACAACGCTGCGGTATCTTGTCGGAGCTGGCCGTTGCTCGCCGCGAGCTGTTCGCGCGCGGTCAGCACGCTGACTTGCGCGTCGAGCAGCGACGTCTGCGTCACGAAACCGGTGCGATATTGCGCCTCGACCGAGCGCGCCGTCGCCTGCGCATCTGCCACCGCGCGTTGCAGCGCGGCGTTGCGCGCACGCTCGGCATCAAGCCGGGCAAGCGGGTCCTCGACGTCGCGCAGCGCGCCGAGCACGGTGGTGCGATATTGCAGATAGGCCTGTTCGCGGTCTTCCTTGCGAATCCCGATCGTCGCCTTGCGGCGTCCCCAGTCGAGCAGCGGGAATTGCACCGCGCTGGTCCCGGTCAGCTGCACGCTGTTCCCCGCGACGAGCGTGGCGAGCGAGGTCGACAGCAATTGCGCGATCCCGGTCAGGTTGAACTTGGGATACAGGTCCGCGACCGCGACGCCGATGTCGGCGGTCGATGCCGCAAGCTGCCGCTCCGCCGCACGCACATCGGGGCGCCGCCGCAGCAGATCCGACGGAAGTCCCGCCGGCACCACCGGAAGCGCGACCAGCGGAACGCCGGGCCGAGTCAGTTCGCCGTCCAGCGTCTCAGGCTCGACCCCCAACAAGATGCCCAGCGCATGGATCCGCACCCGCACGTCCGCCCGGATCGGCTCGAGCCGCGCCTGCGTGCTGGTGATCGATCCGCGTTGCCGCGTGACGTCGATCGACGGCACCAGCCCGACCCGCGCGATATTGCCCGCGATGTCGAGCGAGCGCTGCTGCGACACCAGCTCGCTCTGGATCACCGCGATCTGTTCCTGGTCGAGCCGCAACGCGAAATACGCCTGCGCGACTTCGGCCGCGAGTGTCACCGCGGCATCGCGCCGGGTCCATTCCGCCGCCTCGACGCGCGCGCCCGCCGCCTCGACACCCCGCCTGCCGCCGCCGAACAGGTCGAGCTCCCAGCTCGCGTCGAACCCGGCCGAGAAGGTCGTGATCCCGCTCCCGGGGAGCGCGAAGCCGGTGCTGCTGCCTGCGCCAGTCCCGGAACCGGTCCCGCTGCCGCCACCGCCGCCGGAGAAGGCTTGCGCGATCGAGGCGAGCCCGGCGTTCTTGCTGAATTCGATATGGCTGACGTTGCCCGCCGCATCGAGCGTCGGCTTGCCGACCGCGCGCGCGGACACTTCCTGCAACCGCGCCTGCCGCACGCGCGACGCCGCGATCGCGATGTCGGGGCTGTCCTTCAGCGCGCGATCGACCAGCGAGTCGAGCTGCGGATCGCCGAACGCGGACCACCAGCGTGCCGGATCGACCTGCGCGCCGGGAGCCGGGGCAAGCTGGCGTTCCGCGAAGGCGGGCGGGACGGCGAGCTTGGGCGCGGTATAGTTCGGCCCGACGGTACACCCCGCGAGCAGGGTACTGCCCAGCAGCGCGAGAGAAAAAAGCGAGCGGGTCAATGGGCCATGCCTCCACCACCGCCACCGGACTTGCCGGAGCGCATCAGGAATACGAGCGGTGCCACGACGAGCACCACGATCATCAGCGAACGAAACACGTCGAGAAACGCGAGCATCGACGCCTGGCGCTGCACCGTCTGGTACAGTACCGCCATTGACGTCGTCGCAGGATCCCCCTGCCCGCCAAACGCGCCCTGCGCCCTTTGCAGCCAGTCGGTGTAATTGGGATCGAGCGGGTTGAGCTTCTGGACGAGTTCGGACTGGTGCCGTTGCTGCCCCGAGGCGAGCAAGGTCTGCGCGGTCGAAATGCCGATCGACCCACCCAGGTTACGCGCAATGTTGAGCAGGCTAGATGCCTGCGCGGTCTTGTTCTGCGGCAGCCCGACATAGGCGACCGCGTTGATCGGCACGAACAGGAACGGCAGCGCCATCGCCTGGAACAGACGCGCGATCGCGGCATCGTGGAAGGTGATGTCCGCATTTAGATGCGTCATGTTCCACAAGGCGAACGCCTGGACCAGCAACGCCGGGAACAGCATCAGCCGAACGTCGACCACACCCGACAACCTTCCCGCGAACGGCACCGCGACTAGCGTCGCGATCCCGCCAAAGGTCAGCGCCAGCCCCGCCTGGAACGACGTGTACCCCAACACCTGCTGCAACATCTGCGGGATCAACTGAGTCGTCCCGAACAGGATCATGCCGGTGATCCCCATGATCAGCAGCGTCAGCGAGAAATTGCGGCTCTTGAGCAGCTTGAGATCGATCACCGGCTCGTCGTGGTTGAACTCCCAGAACACCAGCGACACCAGCGACACGAACGCGATGCTCGCGGTCGTAATGATGACGCTGCTCGCGAACCAGTCCTCGCGTAAGCCACGATCAAGCGTCAACTCGAAGAAGCCGAGCCCGAGCACGATCAGGATGATCCCGACGTAATCGACGCGGATCCCGCGCTTGAGCAGCTTCGCGCGGTCTTCCTTGATCGCATCGGGCTCGTCGACGAACAGGTTGACGAGGAACACCGAGGCGATCCCGATCGGCACGTTGATCAGGAAAACCCAATGCCAGCTCGAATTCTCGGTGATGTATCCGCCGAGCGTCGGCCCGAGCACGGGGCCGACCACGACGACGATCGCGAAGGCGGCAAACGCCATCCCGCGTTGTTTGGGGGGAAAGGTATCCGCCAGGATCGATTGCTCGACCGGCGCGAGGCCGCCGCCGCCGATGCCCTGCAGCACGCGCGCAATAACGAGCGTGGTGAGGTTGGGCGCAAGCCCGCACAGCAGCGACGCGAGCGTGAACAGAGCGATCGACAACAGGAAATAGCGTTTCCGCCCGATCACGTCGGACAGCCAGCCGCTGATCGGGATGACGATCGCGTTGGCGACGAGGTAGCTGGTCAGCACCCACGTCGCCTGATCGTTGGAGACCGACAGGCCCCCCGCGATATGATCCAGCGCGACGTTGGCGATCGAAGTGTCGAGCACCTCCATGAACGTCGGGATACTGATGATCCCCACGATCAGCCACGGGCTGTAACTGCCCGCGCCCGATCGCGACGGATCCCAGCCGTCCTGTGCGACGGCGGTTGCCATCTCAGCGGACCTTGACCGTCGGGATCACCGACATGCCGGGGCCGAGCGGATATTTGCGCGGATCGGGGCCGTTCTTGGCGTCGAACTCGATCCGCACCGGAACGCGCTGGACGACCTTGACGTAGTTGCCCGTCGCGTTCTGCGGCGGGAGCAGCGCGAACGCTTGGCCCGCGCCACGCTGAACCGAGTCCACGCGGCCGACGAACTTGACGTCGGGATAGGCGTCGACCTTGATCTCGACACGCTGGCCGATCTTCATGTCGCGCAGCTGCGTTTCCTTGAAGTTCGCGGTCACCCAGACGTGATCGGGAACGATCGCCATCAACTGCGTGCCCGGGCCGACATAGGAACCGACGTTGACCGAACGGTTGACCACCTGCCCCGACACCGGCGCGACCAGCCGGTTGTCGCCGAGCGTGATGTTCGCCTGCTGAACCGAAGCCTTGCGTGCATCGATCACCGCGCGCGATGCGTTCACCTGCTTGCGCGCGACGAGGATGTTGGCGTCCGCGCTGTCGATCTGCTGGCGCGCGGCGGCGGCATCCGCCGCAGTCGACCGCGCGGTCGCGCGGGCGGCGTCGAGCTGCTGCCCAGCCACCGCCGACGGATCGATCCGCAGCAACGCTTCGTAGCGTGCAAGATCCTGCTGCGCCTTCGCCGCCGTCGCGAGCGGTGCGCGTGCCGAGGCGACCGCCTGGTCACGATTGGCCTGCGCCGCAGCGACTTGCGCGCGGCTTTGCTCGAACTGCGCTTCGGCCTGTTTCACATTGGCCTGCGCTTCGGCAACCTGCGCGCCGCTGCTCGACGCTTCGATCACCGCGAGCAACCGTCCCGCCTCGACGTGACGGTTGTCGATGTCGGCGACCGCCTTGAGCGTCCCTGCGACCTTGGGCGCGAGCCGCACGATATGCGCGTCGACGAACGCGTCGTCGGTCGATTCATACTGGCGCGCGTCGAGATAATAGAGCGTCCCGCCGATCGCGACCGTCGCGACCACCGCGATCAGGATGATCCAGAACAGCGGCTTCTTGAAGATCGACGGCTTCTTGGGCGCGTCGTTCTTCTCGGCACCGTCCTGGCTATCGTTCTGCTTGTCCGCCTCCTGGGCGTCGTCCTGCTTGGCGGCGTTGTGGTCGTCGCTCATGGAAGCTCCTGTCGTTCGGCGATCATGCGGTCGAGAATGGCGTCGGTATTGGCGGCGATCCGCGCGGCAAGCGCGGTCAGCACTTCGGTATCGAGAGACGGGCGGCGCAGCACCTTGAGTGCGGTCGCTCGTGAAGCGCGCAGCATGCCGATCTGGCCCATCAGCGTCAGGACCGCGACCTCGCACGCGAGCGGATCGTCGCGTCCCGTCGCGATGCGCACGAGCTCGACGATCGTTTCGAGGAGCTTGCCCATCAGGCCGCCATAGATCCGGTCGAACGCTTCGGTCGGCTCCATTTGCTCACGGACGATGAACAGCGAGAAGGCGCTGTTCTTGGTGCCCATCATCTCGATGAAACGGGCCAGAATGTGCTGGATGGCAGTGCGCGCGGCGCGCGCAGTCATGCCAGGCGACAGCGTGCCGAGCGCAAGGGCGGGTGCCATATGTTCGCCAAGCTGCGCGGCGATATGGTCGGCCGCGGCAAGGTACAGCCCTTCCTTGCCGCCGTAGTGATAAGTGATCGACGACATCGCCGTCCCCGCGGCCTTGGCGATCCCACGCGTACTCGCGCCTTCGAGGCCCTTGGCCCCGAATTCGACGACCGCAATGTCCAGGAGTCGTTGCTGCAGCACACCGCGCCTCTAGTTCGTTCGAACGAACGGCACAAGTTGCATTGCAGCAATGCCCGAGAAACATTTGAATACGGGTGGGGTTCCCGGTTTCTGCGAAGCGCTTCGAGGCTAGGCCGAGACCGGCACCTTTCGCGCAGGAACGGGCACGGGGTTCGAGAATTCCATCCCGTCATCCACCGACCCGTATTTCAGCGCCAGCAGGTCGCGCGCGTAATTCTGATGCACCCGCCACGGCGCCTTGCTCCCCTGCTTCGGGAACTTCGCCATCGCGCGCGTGACATAGCCCGAGGTGAAATCGAGGAACGGCGCAGGTGCCAGATCCGCCCCGCCGACCCGCGGCGTGGCTTGGCGCACCCCGCGCTTCTTCATCGTGTTGAGCAAGCGGCAGACATAGCCGCAGGTCAGGTCCGCCTTGAGCGTCCACGACGCGTTGGTGTAACCGAACGACGACGCCATGTTGGGCACGTCGCTGTACATCATGCCCTTATAGTTGAACGTGTCCGCCAGATCGACCGGCACCCCGTCGACGCTGAACGCGACGTCGCTCAGCAACTGCAATTCCAGCCCCGTAGCGGTCACCACCACGTCCGCCGGAAGCTCCGTGCCCGACTCCAGTAGCAGCCCGTTGCGGGTGAAGCGCACGATCCGATCCGTCACGACCGAAGCGCGATGCTCCTTGATCGCCTCGAACAGATCGGCGTCCGGCACCAGGCACAGCCGCTGGTCCCACGGATTATAGCTGGGCGTGAAATGCGTCGCGACGTCATAGTCGGGTCCGAGCTGATCGCGCACCAGCCCGATCAGCCGTTCCTTGGTCTGCGCCGGACGCTTCCGCGCGAGATTGAAGAACAGCATCCCCATCAACACGTTGCGCCACCGCACCAGCCGATACGCAAGCTTGGCGGGCAATTTGCGCCGCAACCAGTTGGCCGCCGCATCTTCCGCCGGACGCGACACGACATAGGTGGGGGAGCGCTGCAGCATCGTCACGTGCGACGCAGTGTCCGCCATCGCCGGCACCAGCGTCACCGCAGTCGCACCACTGCCGATGACGACCACTTCCTTCCCCGCATAATCGAAATCGCTGGGCCAGAATTGCGGATGGACGATCCGCCCGGCGAACGCCTCGGTCCCCGGCCATTCGGGCGTATGCCCCTGTGCGTAATTATAATAACCGCTGCACATGAAGAGAAAGGCGCAGGTGAACACCACCGGCCCATCCGGCCCGTCCGCCTCGACTCGCCAGCACGCATCCGGGGTGGACCAGGCTGCGCGCTTCACGTGGTGGCCGAAGCGGATGTGCCGGTCGATCCCGAAGTCGCGCGCGGTCTCGGTCACGTAGTTGAGGATCGAGGGCCCGTCCGCGATCGCCTTCGCCTCGGTCCACGGCCGGAACGAATAGCCCAGCGTGTACATGTCCGAATCCGACCGGATCCCGGGATAGCGGAACAGGTCCCACGTCCCGCCCAACTGCCCCCGCCCTTCGAGGATGACGTAGGAACGATCCGGGCTCTGCGTTTGCAGATGATAGCCCGCGCCGATACCGGATATTCCGGCACCGACCACGACCACGTCGAAATGCTCCGCTGCTCGCTCGCTCATGATCGCTCTCCGAGGATACTCAATATTCGATCTGAGACCCGCGGGGAAGCATTAGGTTGCGATCAGAAATCCTTTTTGTAGCGCACCGTGATGTTCGACCCACCGAACGACCCGGCTTGCGACAGCACGCTCAACGCCTTGGTCAACGAAACCTCGAGCTGCGTCGCGGTGAACCCGCGCGCGTCGGTGATGACTTCGACGTAGATGTTGTCGGTCAGATACTTGCCCGCGGCCAGCGAGGTGCCGCGACCAGTCGCATCGTCCGCCCCGAGCACCCGCAGCCGGTCGATTCCGGTCGCCGAGCGCAGCTTGCCGAGCGGGTTGAGCCCACCCCCCGACCCGCGCAGCGAATTGAGCGCCGACGCCAGCTGGACCGCCTGGATCGCCGACAGGTTGGTCACCGAGCTCCCGAACAACAGGCGGCTGAGCACTTCGTCCTGCGGCAAGGCCGGGGTCGAGGTGAACGCGATCTGCGGCTTCTGCCCCGTCCCCGTCACGTTGATCGTCACTTCGACGTCGCTCGTCGTGGTGGTCGCGCTGATGTTGATCTCCGGGTCGGTAAGCGGTCCGCCGTTGAAGCGGATGTCGCCCTTGGTGACTTCGAACCGCTTGCCCGCGAACGAATAGGTCCCGCGCACAAGTTGCAGCCGGCCGATCACCTGCGGTGCCGCCGACGTGCCCGCGACGCGCATGTCCATTTCCCATTCGGACTCGAGCCCCATGCCGGAAACGAAGAGCTCGTTGTCCGCACGGATCCGGATATCGAGCTTGAACAGCCCGACCGGAGCCTCGGCCTGCGGTGCGCCCGCAGCCTTGACCAGATCGCTCTTGCGCCGGACCCCGGTCAGCTCAGGTACTTCGGCCTGACCCTGGCGAATGATCTCATAGCGCGCGTTGGGAATGCGGATATCGCCCTTGATCAGCCCGCCATTCGCCTTGGAGTTGGTGATCGCAATCGTGCCCGTCGCGGTCGCGCCCAGCGCATCGCTCCGCGCAAGCCGCGCATTGTTGAGCGTCGCCTGGATATCGATCGGGAAGCCCGAAGCCGCCGCGAACCCGACCGAGCCACGCGCCTGAACCGTGCCGTCACCAGCGCGGGCCGACAGTTGCGTGATCTCGAGCCGGTCGTTGGTGAACCGCCCGAGGATCTTCATCTGGCTGAGCCGCGTGCCGTAGACTTCATTGTCATAGGTCAGCGAATCCGCGCGGATGATGCCGTTGAGCTGCGGCGCATCGACCCGCCCGCCGAAGTCGGCAGCGATCGCGATCGGCCCCGACAGTTGCTGGCGACTGAGCCCGGCAAGCGAGAACAGCACACCCGACGGACCGTTATAGCGAATGCCCCCCGAAAGCGGCGCCGCCATCAGCCGCGAGACCCAGCTGTCGCCGCCCCCCAAGGGCCGCAACGTTGCGACCATCCGGCCCACCGTCGTCCCGCCGCGCTGGACGAGCGCACGCGCTTCACCACCCGCATCGGTCAGGCCGATCTGGCCGACCACGTCGACTGGCTCGGACACGCTCGCCAAGCTGGAACGCGTGAAGTTGGCGATGCGGAACTGGCCCGCGATCTTGGGGACCGAGGCACCGCGCGGCTGCGCATAGTCCATCGACCCCGTCACCGCGCCGCCGAGCCCGAGATCGGGAACGAATGCATTCGCCACCGACAGGTCGAGCTTGTCGAGCCGTACCTGCGCGGAAAGCCCCGAGCCATAGACCGCCGCAACGCGCGCCGAGCCATTGTCGAAGTCGATCCGCGTCGGCTGGAGGCGATAGGTCGACCCATCGATGTCGATCCGCGCCGGGTTGGCGGTGCGGAAGCCGATGCCATTGGCCTGCCCCTGAAGCGCCGCGAGCCACTGCTTGGGGCTGAGCCGCGCGTTGGCGGCAAGGCGGAACGGCACGCCGTTCGATCCGGCAGCGACAAGCTGCGCGGTGCCCGAACCACCGGCGTAGTTCACCTTGGCGCGGGCAGTCGAGATGACCGTAGGCCCATAGCGCAGATCGGCGACCTGTGCGTCCGCGACGACTTGCGGCGTCGGGGTCAGGACCGCGCGCGCGTTGACGATCGCGCGACCGATCGTGAAGTCGACCATCCCCGGAATTTTGGCGTTGCTTGCGCGTGCCGCGACATCGACCTTCTGATACTGCCCCTGCGCGCCGAGCAAGGCGGTCCCGCTGATGCCCGAACCCGCGAAGGTGACGCGACCACCGAACGGCCCGGCTGCAAGCTGCTGGACACGCCCCTTGAAGTCGATCCCGGCAAAACGCGCATTGCGGATGTCGACCGTCAGCGGTGCCGCGGGTACGACGTTGAGGTCGGCGGTGAACGGCCCGTAATTGGTCCCGCCCTTGGCAACCACCAGATAGCTCGTGCCCGTCCCCCGGACGCGTGCCTCGAGGTTAACGAGGCCGATCCCGACGCCCGGACGCGGTGCGCGGAGCAGCACGACCGGCTTGGTCGCGGTACCCGTGACGCGCGCGAACAGCGGGCCATATTGCGTGGAATAAGCATCCGCATCGACCGCGAGCGGCCCACGGGGATCATACCGCCCCTGCCCGCGCGTCACGCGGAACTGGGGGGCGTTGAGCCGCAGGTTGCGGAAGGTAAAGATCCCGTTCGGATCATAGCCGACGTCTGCCGTTACCGCAGCGTTGCCGCCGAGGAAGTTGCGCGCGCCTTCGTTGAAGATCTGCGACGTGCGTGCCGCGACATGCGCGGTGATGCCGAACCCGCCGGGCATGGTGACCAGCTTGGCGTCGGTCTTGACGCTGACGATCCCGAAGCTCTCGACCCGGTAATCGTTGACCCGCCCGTTAAGCGCGGCGCGATACGTACCCTTAGCGAGATCCGCGACGACCAGCGCGGTCGCATCGATCTTGCGCGAGCGGATCCGCAGATTGTCCGACAGGACCTTACCGTTGGCGATCGCGAAGCTGCCATTGATCGCGACAGCATCGAGCAAACCACCCGCCGCTGCGTTGAGACCGGTGACGCGCGCGGCGCGCGCGGCGACCGGGATGACGATATGGTCGGCGTTCACGCGCGCCAGACCCGAGGCATAAAGCTGCTGCACGGCGGTCTCGCCGAAGCCCAGCACGCCTGCGCTGATGACGTAATTGACCGTTGGGGTCGCGAACTTGCCGTCGAGCACGACCCGCGCCGCAACGTCACGTCCGTTGAGGTTGGGCAGGATCGCACCGGGCTTGAGCAACTTGGCTTCGACCGCGAACTGCCCAAACGCACTTTGCGCAAGATCGATCAGACCCTTGGCGTTGACCGCCATCGCATCCGACTTGAGCGCGACGACGGTATCGACCTTGCGCTCGTTGAGCCGCGCGTCGATCGACACATCGAGCGCAGGCGCGGTGATCCGCGCGATCGGGTTGGTCGGGGTCGCCTCGTCCTTGGGCGCGCCACCGGGATAGAGTCCGGGCTTGGTCGTGCCGCGCACCTGGAAGAAGCCGTTATGCGCGGCAAGGTTCAGGTCGGCGAACTGCGCGCCGCCGAGCGTCCCCGTCGCCTTGCCGGTCCAGGCCTTCCAGCCGCCCTTGCCCGCAATGGTGAAGTCGAGCGGCGCCTTGATGCCGCTCATCTCCGCAACCACGCCGCGGGCCGGCGCGACGATCCGCGCGTCGATCCCGAGCCGGTCCGAATCCGGTACCGCGTCGAGCTTCAGCCGCAACGTATCGCCGCCAGCAATGCCGGGGCCGGTCAGCGCATCGACGTTCGCGGTGATCTGCGCGCGCTTGTCCGCAATATGCGTCGCGCCGTCGATCTTGATGATGTGCGCCGTGCCCATCACGGCCTTGCCCAACACCATCCGGTTGACGGTCAGGCGACCGATATCGATGTCGAGATCTGGCAGGATCGGCGCATTGGGGTCGGTCGGCGTCGGCTTGAACACCGGCGAGCGCGTCATCGTGATGAGGTTCGCCTGTGCCGACAGCACGTTGATATGGTTGTTGACGTAATCGAACGGCCGCCAGTCGACCGCAATCCGCGGCGACGTCAGGAACACGCCCTGCGGATCGCTCACGCGCAGGTCGCTCAGCACCATCTTGCCGTAGATCGATCCCTCGATCCGGCCGACGCGGATGTTGAGCCCGCCCGCGGTCTTATAATCCCCGATGAAATTGGCGATCACGCGCCGACCCGGCGCGGTATCGAGCCCGAAGACGATCCCCATCGCCAGCAGCCCCAGCACGCCGAGCGTTACCGTGATCCACTTGAGGATGCGCTGCCACAACGGGCGCCGTACAACGACGGCGGTTTCTTCGTCCGCCATCAGAAGGCCTGTCCGATCGAGATATAGAGCGCGACCTTGCCGTCGCCCTTGCGGGGGTTGAGCGGCGTTGCGACGTCAACGCGCAACGGCCCGAAATTGGTATAGAAGCGCCCGCCGATCCCCGCGCCGAAGCGCAAGTCGGATCCCTTGGGCAGCACGCTGGAATAGGCGTTACCGGCGTCGATGAACGGCACGATCCCGTAATTGCCGAAGCGATAGCGTGCCTCGATCGCGAATTCGTTGATGCTGCGCCCGCCGACCGGATTGCCCTGCGGGTCGAGCGGCCCGAGGCGCTGATAGCCGTACCCGCGCACCGATCCGCCGCCGCCGCCGTAATAGCGCCGCGACGGAGCCAGATCGTCGCGCTCGATCCCCGGGATCGCGCCGGCCCGAACGCGCGCCGCGATCACGATGCTCTGCCCGATCGGATAATACGCACTCGCCTCGATCAGCGTGCGCGCATACGGGCGCACCGCGCCGCGCACCGACGTCTCGGGGCTGACGCTGAGCTTGAGGCGATAGCCCTTGGTCGGATTGAGCAAGCTGTCCGACCGATCGAACTGCACTTGCCCCGGCAATGCCGCGATGAAATAGGTGCCGCGGACCCGTTCGCCGCGGTTGAAGTCATAAACGCTCTCGTTCGTGCCGACGACTTCGAAACCGTAGGCATAAGTGAACTTCTTCTGCCAAAGCGGCGTCGAATCGTACGAGATCCGGCCCGAAAGCGTCGCCGTAAAGGCGTCGAACGCGTCATAATTGGAGTGATTGACCCCAGCGCCCAGCGTCACGGTACGATCGCGCCGCCCGGCGTTGGACCGCCGGAACGTCCCGCTGACGCCCTGTTCCTGCGTCCCAACGACCGCGGTCCCGATCAGTGCGCCTTCCGGCGGGAAGACGTTGCGATGCGTGAACGCCCCCTCGACCCGCACGCCCTGCCCCGTGCTATATCCGGCACTTGCCGAGAGCGAGCGCGGCTTGCCGCGTTCCTGTTCGACCAGCAGATTGACCTGCTCGGTCCCGTCCGGATTGATGTTGCCGGTCGGCTTGGGTTCGACCGAGACGGTCGAGAACAACCCGGTCGCGACCAGCGCGGCGCGCAGATCGTCGACCTTGCGATTGTCGTACAGCTCGCCCGGCTTGAATCGTTGCAACACCCGGACATGTTCCGCCCCGAACGCGAGACGTCCCTCGGTCGTGGTCGTCCCAAACGACGACCGCGCCCCAACCTCGACCGGCAACGTATAGTCGCCCGTCCCCGCCAGATCGTCGAGCAGGATGTCGCGCTCTCCGACCTTGGCAAAGGGATAGCCCTGTTGCGGCAAGGTCAGCGCGACGTTCGCTTCCGCCCCCTGCACGCGCAACGCGTCGATCGGCTCGCCGACCTTGAGCGGCAGCGCGTCGCGGATCAGCGTCGGCGGGATCGTCGGATCCGCCTTCACCACGATCGTGCCGAGCTTATACTGCTTCCCCGGCGTCGCGGAGACGATCGCCTTGACGCGCGTCTTGTCGTTGGGAACGGTCTCGATCGTCGAAACCGCGGTACCGTCATAATATCCCAGGCTCTTCATCAGCCGGATCGCCAGCTGCTCGTCTTCACGACCGCGCGCGGCGATAACGGTGCCGTTGGGCGCCTTGCCCTTGCCGCCCTTGAGCGCGGACAACCCGTTGAACTGCGCGGTCAGCTTGAGTGGATCGAGCCCGCGGATCACCGTTTCGTAACGGATCTCGGGAGCCTTTTCGTCCTTGACCGCAACGTCGACCAGCGGGGTCGTATCGAAACTGGCGAGGGGCGCGAGGGGCTGTGCAAGATCGGCCGGAATGTTTGGTACAGGCGTCGGGTTCGCTGCGGTCCCGCTTGCCGGAGCACCCGGCACGGGTGCGACGGTCGTCGGCTGTGGCGCGACCGGTACCCCGGCTGGCGTGACGGGCACGGGGATCATCGGTTCGAGCGGTGCGTTGATATCGTTGCTGAGCGGCGGCAACGCCTTGTCGAACTCCGGATCCGACACGATCGGCGGCTCGGATGCCTGTCCGGCGGCCTGCCCAGGATTCTGTTGCGCAGCCGTCACAGGAGAAGGCGCCTGTTGCAGACTAGCTACCGCGATGGCGAGAAGCCCGCTCGAATACGCCAATGATATCAAGACTTACGCTTCCCCACTTCACACGACGGCCAGATTTGCAGGTCCTTCGCTTAGCGCCCCTAACGCGTGAATTCAAAATGGTTTCCACGCAATTTGCCATGGTTGCCGCACATGCGACGAACCGTTTCAGGCACGATCGGCGTCAAACGGGGCCGCGGACGTCTCTATTCTGTCGAGCATCGCGCGAAACGCCTTGATCTCCGCCGCGGTGAACCCGGCGAAAACCTGCGATTCCAGCTCGAGCGCCTTGGGCGCGACATTCTCGTACAACGTTCGCCCCGCTTCGGTCAGCGTCAGCATGTGCGATCGCTGATCGTTCGCATTGGGTCTGCGCTCGATCAGCCCGCGCTCGACCAACGCGGCGGCGGCGCGGCTGACCGTCACCTTGTCCATCCGCGTCGCCACGCCAAGCGCCTGCTGCGTCGCGCCTTCCCCCTCGGCGATGATCGCGACCAGCCGCCACTCCGGGATCTTGAGCCCGAACAGCGCCTGATACGTACTCGCCACCGCGGAGGAAACGCGGTTCGAAACGATCGACAAGCGATACGGTAGGAACTGGTCGAGCTTGAGCGTCGTCATGGAACAAAGGGATAAGGGATGGACCGGTGTTGGCAAGACCGCTATATCGTTTCATCTGAAACCATCTCGGAGCCGATGCGATGACTGCCACCGAAAACCCGATGGGCCTGAACGGGTTCGAGTTCGTCGAATTTACCTCGCCCAACCCCGAGGCGATGGCCGACCTGTTCGTCAAGATGGGCTTTACGCACGTCGGCAACCACAAGTCGAAGAACGTCCGCCGCTATGCGCAGGGCGACATCAACTTCCTGCTCAACATGGATGACGCCGGACAAGTCGCAGGCTTCCGCAACGCGCACGGCCCCTCGGCCAACGCGATGGCGTTCCGCGTTGCCGATGGCGAGGACGCGTTGAAAATGGCGGTCGAGCGCGGCGCGGTCGCGGTGAAGGGCGCCGTCGGTCCCGACGAGCTCGACCTTCCAGCGATCGAGGGCATCGGCGGCGCGAACCTGTATCTGGTCGACGAGAAATCGCGGATCTACGAGACCGACTTCACCCCCGTCGCGGGCGCTGGCGTCGACGACCATAGCGTCGGGCTTCACACGCTCGACCATCTCACGCACAATCTCCAGCGCGGGCGGATGGCTTACTGGGCGGATTATTACGAGCGGATCTTCAACTTCCGCCAGATCCGCTATTTCGACATCGAGGGTCAGGCGACCGGGCTGTTCTCGAAGGCGATGACCGCGCCCGACGACAAGATCCGCATCCCCTTGAACGAAAGCCAGGACGAGCATTCGCAGATCGAGGAGTTCATCAAGGACTATAAGGGCGAAGGCATCCAGCATCTCGCGCTTGCGACCGACGACATCTTCAAGACGGTCGACACGCTGCGCGCCAACGGCATCCGCTTCCAGACGACGCCGCAAACCTATTTCGACCTGATCGACAAGCGCCTCCCCGGGCACAACCACGACGTCGAGGAAATGCGCAAGCGCGACATCCTGATCGACGGTGCACCCGAGACGGGTGGCGGGCTGCTGCTGCAGATCTTCACCGAGAATATGGTCGGGCCGATCTTCTTCGAAATCATCCAGCGCAAGGGCAATGACGGCTTTGGCGAGGGGAACTTCAAGGCGTTGTTCGAGAGCATCGAGCTGGACCAGATCCGGCGGGGCGTGGT
>NZ_JAPYKK010000038.1 GCF_029623395.1 Sphingomonas echinoides | reverse complement strand
GCGATCAAGCGGAATTCCGATGCGATTCTTGACGCAGTCGTGGCGCAGGACATCGGCAAATTGCCCGACAATACCGCAGCGGAGTCGATCGCGCGGATTACCGGCGTTCAGGTCAACCGGTACAGCGACGAAGTGAGTCAGGTGATCGTGCGTGGTCTTCCCGACGTTGCCACCACGTTCAACGGGCGCGATATCTTCACCGCCGAACTGCGACGGTCGCAGCTGCAGGATTTCCCGGCTGGCGCGCTCGCTGGCCTCGAAGTGTACAAGTCGGGGACGGCGGATCTGCTGGAACCGGGGCTTGCCGGCCTGATCAACGTCCGCTCGCGGCGTCCGTTCGATTTCACCGAGAAGTTCGTCGTCGCCGGCGGAATCCGCGGCACTTACAACGACCAGAGCAAGAAGTACGACCCGCTTGGCAATATCCTGGTCAGTGCGCGCACCGACACGGGGATCGGCGAGATCGGCCTGCTGGTGAATGCATCCTACGCGCAGTCGCAATACCGGAACGCCGTGCGCTTCGCGAGCGGGAATGTGCCGACCACGCTCCCCGATAACGTGACGGTGAGCCCGGGTTCGGTCGGACGCGCCTTCCGCATTCCCGAACGCGTCGGTGTGTTTAACGACAGCGGCAAGCGCTGGCGCCCGGCGTTCAACGCCAGCGCGCAGTGGAAGCCAGCGGCGAACCTCGAATTTTACTCCGACTTCCTGTACCAGGGGTACCGCGGTCGCGGTGCCAACGATTTGTATGAAGCCTCACTGCTCAACAACAGCGCGGCGCTGTCCAACGTTGTCCTGCGCGAGGGGCACCCGGACCAAGTCCAGACGCTGACCAAGACGGGGGGCGAACGCGGTCAGGCGTATCGCAGTACCAACGTCAACAATACCGATACGTATCAGGGCGCCGGTGGCTTCAAGTGGAACACGGGCCGCGCGCGTATTTCGAGCGATCTCGCGTACACGACCAGCCATTACGACTCGAACGAATACAGCTTCGACATGGCACAAACCACGGCGCCGACGATGGACGTGAACTTCTTCGTCAACGGCGGCTCTGCCTTCAGCCTTCCTGGTTACGCCGCCGACAACCCGGCCAATTACAAGTGGCGCGGCTATTACGAAAGCGTCTACCGGGTGAAGGGATCCGGCTGGCAGTGGCGCGGCGATATTGATCTGGACACCGGGGTGTCGCTGCTGCCGAAGCTGCAATTCGGCGTGCGCTTCACCGATCGTAACGCGTCGCTGCGGCGCGGTAATCGCTACGCGTACACGGAAAACCTGAACATTCCGCTGGCCGGCACGCCCGCTGGCGCGCTCGAGCTGACGGCGGATGCGTTTCGCGGAAACACCCAGGGCTGGACAAGTTGGTTGATGCCGAGCCGTTCCGGGATCGAAGGCAATGCGCCGGCGCTACGGCAGTTTTCGCTGCAACAGCTCCAGACCCTCGTCGCGGCCAATCCTAACGACGGCGGGTATCGGGACTCGCTTCGCCTGTTCTCCACGCCGAATGTCCAGCTCGATCCATTGCAGGCATTCCTTGCAAAGGAGCAGACGTACGCGTTCTATGGTCAGACTAAATATGAGTTCAACCTCGGTTCTGTCGCGGTCGACGGCTTGATCGGCGCTCGCGTCGTCAACACGGTTGGCCGGTACAGCGGCCAGGGAACGGTGCCGGTCGTGGTCAACGGGGTGGTTCAGCTCGACGCCAGTGGTAACCCCGTCACCGCGGCTCAAGCGATCACGACCAAAGCCAATTATGTCGATATCCTGCCGAATGTGAGCTTGCGGTTCCGACCGAACGACAAGTTGCAGATCCGTTTCGCCTTTACCGAAACCCGCACCAAGCCGGAATTCGGCGCACTCAATCCCGCCGTGACGCTGACCCCGAACGTTGCGCCGAGGGTGAACCCCGATGGGACACCCGTCACGATCCTGAACGATCCGCGCTTCCCCGCCAATTTGCAGGGACGCCCGAATTATTACGGCAGTGGCGGCAACCCCAACCTCGTTCCGCTGACGTCGAAGAACTATGACGCCACGATCGAATATTACTTCTCCAAGAACGCGTCGCTGACCGCCTCGTTCTTCTACCGCGACCTGTTCGGCTTCCTGTCGAGCTACACACAGCGATTCCAGGATCCGTTGTACGGCCTGATCGAGGTCAACGCCCAGGCGAATGCCGGTGCGGGCAAGATCAAGGGCATCGAGGTTGGGGGCCAGACGTTCCTCGATTTCCTGCCCGGCATCTTCGGTGGATTCGGCGTCCAGGGGAACGTTACGTATCTCGACGGAAAGCAGCGCTTCCCCGTGGATCTAAGCCCCGCCAACACGACGCCGCCGCTCGTTGGAATCCCGGGGCTTTCCAAGTGGAGCTACAATGCTGCGCTGTTCTACGAGAAGGACGATATCTCGACTCGCCTGTCATATAACGGGCGGTCGCGGTTCCTGAACGGAAACCAGATCGTCGATGGCGCCTATTTCGGGGAGGGAACGGAGAACGTCACCCGTATCGATTTCTCGTTCAACTATACGGTGGTGAAGGCGCTGACGCTCACGTTCGACGCTTCCAATCTTCTGGCGCGTCCGTTTCGGAATTATGCGCAATATGGCGCGAACCGCTCCTACCCGCGCGATGTACGCGACGAAGGGCGCTATTATGGCCTGGGCGCGCGGTTCCGCTTCTGAGTATGCTTGATGCGGCGGAGGGTCGACGATCCTCCGCCGCGATTGGCCGGTCGATCCGGATAGGGAGTCCAACAATGCGCTTCGTCATGACGTTTTTGGCTGCCGCCGGTACGCTGGCGATGCCGGCGACCGCGGAAGCGCGCGATCTCTGGACGAAACAAGCCGCGAACACGTGGTATGCGGGCCAGCCCTGGCCGGTCGGGGCGAATTACGTGCCGGCGACCGCGATCAACCAGCTCGAGATGTGGCAGGCCGAAACGTTCGATCCTGCGGTCATCGACAAGGAGCTCGGGTGGGCCGAAGGTCTCGGCATGAACACGATGCGTGTGTTCGTCCACAATCTCTTGTGGGAGGGGGACCCGGAAGGTCTGAAGCGCCGGATGGACGCGTTCCTGACGATCGCCGCGCGGCATCACATCCGCCCGATCTTCGTCCTGTTCGACAGCTGCTGGGATCCGAATCCCGTCGCCGGGCCGCAGCATCCGCCGATCCCGGGCGTCCATAATTCCGGCTGGGTGCAAGGGCCAGGCGCGGCGCGGCTCGCCGATCGGCGGGGTCATCCGAAACTCATCGCCTATGTGAAGGACGTGGTGGGCCGGTTCGCGAAGGACGACCGCGTGCTGGCGTGGGACGTGTGGAACGAGCCCAATAACGAGGGCGGCGGCAATTACGCGGCGACCCCCGACAAGAAGGCGCTGGTCGCCGAACTGATCGCGCAGGTTTTCGTCGCGGCGCGTTCGGCCGATCCGGTGCAGCCGCTGACCAGCGGACTCTGGACTGGCGAGCATTGGGACGAGGCCGGGACGCTCGACCCGGTCGAGCGCATCCAGGTCGCGAATTCGGATGTGATGAGCTTCCACGACTATAGCTGGCCGGAAAAGTTCGCGGCACGGGCACGGCAGATGGTAAGCTATGGTCGACCCGTGTTCTGCACCGAATATATGGCGCGCGGCGCAGGCTCGACGTTCGACGGTTCGCTACCGATCGGCAAGCAGGCCAAGATCGCGATGGTCAATTGGGGCTTCGTCGACGGGAAGACTCAGACCCGACTGCCGTGGGACAGCTGGAAGAAGCCTTACACCTTCGACGAGCCGACCGTGTGGTTCCACGAAGTGTTGCGTAGCGACGGGACGCCGTATCGCGCCGCCGAGGCTACGCAGCTTCGCGCGCTGACGGGGCGCGGGCAAAAATAAGCGTTAC
Source organism: Sphingomonas echinoides (assembly GCF_029623395.1). GTDB lineage: Bacteria > Pseudomonadota > Alphaproteobacteria > Sphingomonadales > Sphingomonadaceae > Sphingomonas > Sphingomonas echinoides_A. The sequence continues at coordinate 38,119 of NZ_JAPYKK010000038.1, read as the reverse complement.
CGGGCCGCCCAGCGGATCGCGTTGCTGAGCAGCCGGCGATAGTTGGGGTCGTCGTAATTCTCGGGCGAATGGCCGAGCGCGGAATAGACGACGCGGCCTTTGGTCGTGGGATTGATCCAGACGACCGGGTGCGCGCCCATCATGAGCTTGGCGCCGGGCCGGTACGACGCTTCGTCGATCCGCGCGAGCACGGTCATGCCGGCGGCCGCGGGGTTGGCATTGAACGAATACCATTCGTCGACCGGCGCCCAGGGCAGCTTTACGCCCGCCATGATCGGATGGCGGGGTTGGTCCACGACGATCCGCGCGGGCTGGAACTGGTCTGGGCCGCCTGGATGGCCGATGAATTTGGTGCCGATGATCGTCTTTGTGTACCACGGTCCGGTATGGCTGTTGTCGCCTGCGGCGTGCAACGCGACGATCCCGCCACCACGCGCGACGAAGCGCTCCAGGGCGGCGCTCTGGTCGGGCGTCATGAAGTCGCCGCTCGCGCTGTTGAGCACGACGACCGAAAAATGGCTGAGCTGATCATCGTTGAAGACCGCTGCGTTCTCGGTGGCGTAGCTCTTGCGACCGAGGTCGCGCGCGATGTCGGCGAGCACGATGTTGGAATGCGGAATATGTTCGAGGTGTCGCCAGCCGTTCGTCTTGGAGACGATCAGAACCGCACGGTTCAGATCCTTGGGCAGCACCGGCGCTACCGTATCGTATGTCGCGGTCGGCAAATGCGGGTTGGGCGCGGCTTGGCCCATCGTCAGCAGCGCAACCATCGCCAGGATCTTGGACATCGTGCGCCCTCCCTCTCTCTAACCGTCCGCCGCAACCATGCGTGCCGACGCGCACGGGCTTGCCGCATATTTTGGGCAAACACCAGAACATGCTATCCGGCCCCCGTATCGCTTGCGACGCGGGGGCCGGATACTCCGGCTATTCCAGGTCGTTCTCGCTGATCACGATCGTTGCCTGATCACTGTTGCGGGCAAGCGCGACGAGGCCTGCTTCGGCGACGGTATCCTCGAAGCGATTGAACTGCTCGATCGCGTCGCCATCCGGTGCGTCGCCGCTCAGCGCCTCCAGAACGGCATATTGGACCGCAAACTGATATTCGTCGCCATCGACATCGCCGATGAACTCAACCAGTTTCTCGTCCTCATTGTCCAGGACGGACGATTGAGAGATTTCCATCTTGTCGGCAGCCATGCATTCACTCCAGTCTGTGTAAATCCACGGTGTGCGTTCGACCGCGACGGATCAAGCCGTCGGTCGAAAAACTTTGTGACCTTGGGCTTCGCGATCGATGATCTGGGCGTGCATGGCCGCTGGACTTTTTACAGCGTTCGTCCGTGGCGTCCGGCGAGATCGACGATGTAATGCCACGCTACTCGCCCCGACCGCGCGCCGCGCCGCGTCGCCCAGCCGACCGCTTCGGCGGGATCGAACGGCAGGTCGTGCGCGGTCGCATAAGCGTGCACGATCGCCAGATAGCCGTCCTGATCGACGACGTGAAACCCTAGGCTGAGCCCGAAGCGATCCGCCAGCGCGAGCCCGTCGTCGGCGGCATCGCGCGGATTGACCGCGTTGGGCTGGTCGATCAGGTCGCGCGGCACGAGATGACGGCGATTCGAGGTGACGACCAGTCGTGCATTGGCCGGCCGCGCTTCTGCGCCACCATCCAGCATCGAGCGCAGCGCGCGCCCGTCCGCTGCGGCATCGAACCCGAGATCGTCGAGGAACAGCAGGAATGCGCGCGGGACGTCCGCGATCAGGCGGAACAGCGCGGGCAGGGTATCGAGCTGCGGCGTGACGATTTCGATCAGCGCGAGGTTCCCGCCCGCGGCTTGCACCTCACGCGTTACGCTCTTGACCAGCGCGGACTTGCCCGACCCACGCGCACCCCATAGCAGCACGTCATGCGCCGCGGCGCCGTGTGCCAGACGCTCCGCCGTCGCGAGCAGCGCAGCCTTTTGCGCATCGATGCCGTGGAGCCGGTCGAGCGGCAGCGGCCGAAACGCGCGCACCGGTTCGAGCGCGACGCCGCGCCAGACATAGGCCGGGGAAGCCGAGGCGTCCGCGGAGTCCGGCTGCGGTGGGGAAAGCCGTTCGAGCGCGGCGGCGATACGGGCGAGCGGTTTGGTCATCGCTGGCGTGCTACACGCCGCGGCGGGGGATCGCCAGCCTGCGGGCACGCGTGGCTCTGCTGGATCGCCGTCAGCGCGCGCCCTCGGGCCACAACACCACCCGGATCGTCTGGAGCAGGATCAACAGGTCGAGGAAGGGCGAATAGTTCTTCGCGTAATACAGATCGTATTCGAGCTTCTGCCGCGCATCCTCGATCGACGCGCCGTACGGGTAATTGATCTGCGCCCAGCCGGTGATCCCGGGCTTCACCATGTGGCGTTCGGCGTAATAAGGTAGCTGCTGTTCGAGATCGTCGACGAATTGCGGCCGTTCCGGGCGGGGGCCGACGAAGCTCATTTCGCCTTTCAGCACCGACCAAGTCTGCGGCAGCTCGTCGATCCGCACCTTGCGGATGAGGCGACCGATTCGCGTGATGCGCGGATCGTTCTTTTCCGCCCAGACGGCGGTTCCCGCGATCTCGGCGTCCTGCCGCATCGAACGCAGTTTGATGCAGTCGAAGGCGACGTGATACAGCCCCACCCGGCGCTGCCGGTAGAAGGCGGGGCCCTTGCTCTCCAGCTTGATCGCAAGCGCGACGATCAGGATGAGCGGCAGCGTGAGCGTCAGCAGGACGAAGCTCGCGACGATGTCGAACAGGCGCTTGAACATCGACGAGAGCATGCGTCCCGAGGAGAATCCGTCGGAGAAGATCAGCCAGCTCGGGTTGACGCTCTGCAGATCGACGCGGCCGGTCTCGCGTTCGAGGAAGGTCGAGATTTCGTTGACATGCACCCCGGTCGTCTTGATTCGCAGCAGGTCCTTCAGCGGCAGCGCGTTGCGCCGTTCCTCCAGCGCGAGCACCACTTCGCTTGCGCTCAGGAGGACGACATGGTCGGCGAGGTTGTAGATCGCGTCGCGCGCGATCGCCTCGGGAATGACGCGCGCGGCTTCGCTCATCGAGACATAGCCGACGACGACGAAGCCCGACCCCGGCAATTGTGACAAGGCCTTGAGCCGTGCCGCGCGCGCGCCGGCGCCCAACACCACGATCCGGCGCTTGAACACCTGTCCGCCCAGCGTCTTGCCGAGGAGAATCCGCAGCGCGATCAGCATCACGGCGGCCAAGACCATCGAGTACAGCAGGTTGGATCGCCAGAAGGTAATGGTCGGCAGCGCGAAATAGATGACGCTCAGGAAGATCGTTCCGAGCGAAACGGCAACGAGCAGGCGCGCGGTGGCGTGGCGGAGCGACTGAAGGGCGCCGGCGCCGTACACTCCGACCGACATCATCGCGAGTACCACGCTTCCCACGAACGTGACGAGTTGCGGGATTCGCTGCGCAATCGGCACGATCGGCAACGCGAGTTGCCCCATCCGGAGGGTATACCCGACTTCGCCTGCGAATAGCAGCAGGCACACGTCGAGCAGCCCGAGCAGCAGCACGGCATTGGGGATATAATGCCTGAATAGCCTTATCATCGTCCGCGTACCCCGCCCCGCCCCATCGGCATGCCGACAGCACTATCGCCGGCGATGGAAGCTCATCTCGCAGAAAATGACAAAGAAAGGTTGAAGGCGGGATCGCGTGGGAACATCGCAGGTTATCAACCGCGCGCGCGCGCGCTACGGCAGACGCGAATTAGGAGCCCTTTGTATGTCACAGTCCACGCCGATCGTCCCCGTTATCCTGTCGGGTGGATCGGGAACGCGACTCTGGCCGATGTCGACTCCGGCAATGCCCAAGCAGATGCTCGCGCTGACGGCGGACGATACGATGCTGCAGTTGACCGCGAAGCGCGCGCAGGGGGAGGCCTTTGCGGCGCCGATCGTCGTTGCCAATGCGCGCCACGTTGAGATGGTGGAGGCACAGTTGCAGGCGGTCTCCGCAGCGCCGCAAGCCTTGATCCTGGAACCGACTGGTCGCAACACCGCGCCAGCGATCGCGCTTGCCGCGCTCGAGGTGGCGGGGGAAACGCCGTTGCTGGTGATGCCGTCGGATCACGTGATTCTCGACGTACCTGCGTTTCACGCGGCGATCCAGGCGGCATTGCCGCTGGTCGAGCAGGGGTGGCTGGTGACGTTCGGGATCGATCCGCATGCGCCCGAGACGGGTTACGGCTGGATCCGCATCGGTGAGGAGATCGCAGGCGGGGTCCACCGCGTTGCCAACTTCGTCGAAAAGCCGCCGCTTGATGCGGCCGAAGCGATGCTCGCGGCGGGTGACCACGCCTGGAACGGGGGGATCTTCCTGTTCCGCGCGGACGCATATCTCGCCGCCTTGGCGACGCACGCCCCTGAGATGCTGACGGCGTGCGAGCAGGCCATCGGAAATGCACGCAGGGAAGGAACGCGGGTATTCCCGGATGCGACGTCCTTCGCGGCGGCACCGTCCGACTCGATCGATTATGCGGTTATGGAAAAGGCCGAGCGCGTCGCGGTCGTTGCCGTGAGCATGGGATGGAGCGATCTCGGCAGCTGGGACGCGCTGCACGAGATCAGCGCGCGCGACGCCGAAGGCAATGCGCATGGCGCGCAGGGTGACGGCGAAGTCATTGCGATCGACACGAAGAATTGTTTGGTCCGCAGCGACGGTGCGCGGATCGCTTTGGTCGGGGTCGAGGATCTGATCGTGGTCGCCAGCGGCAACGACATCCTGATCCTGCCGCGCGGGCGGAGCCAGGAGGTCAAGGCACTGATCGAGGCGATGAAGCGCTGATCGGCTGACACGCCCCCGCCCCTGTGCGGCGGGGGCGTGTACTTCAGAACGCCAGCTGGACGCCGACGCGGAAGCTCTGGCGATAGCGTTCGTTTTCGATCACTTGCGTCTTGACCGCCTGATAGCGGCGCCACGGGGAATCGAGCAGATTGCTCGCCTCGACGAACAGCGTGTACGCCTTGACCGGCGAGAAGCCGATCCGCGCATCCAGCGAGTTGTTCTCCGCCGTATACTGGTCGGTCGCGGGCGAATCCCCCAGCGTGTCGAGGTACGCCGAGCGATAGGTGTAAGCGAGCCGCGCGGTCAGGCCGTATTTCTCGTAGAAGATCTGCGCGGTGCCGATGTATTTCGACTGGAGGAAGTTGGGCACCTTGTCCGCACGATTAGGGACGCCGCGCGCCGACCCGTCGGTATAGGTGACGTTGCCCGACACGCCGAGGCCATCCAGCGGCGAGGGCAGGAAGTGCAGCTGGGTCTGCAGGTTCGCCTCGACCCCGTAGAGCTCGGCGCTCTGCGCGTTGATCGGTTGGGTCACCAGCGCGTTGCTGAAGGTGACGCCGCCGAACGTCCCCGCGCGGTTGAGCCCCGCGGTGAAGATCGGATCGTCGAGATGCTTGTAGAAGGCCGCGACCGACAGGATGCCCTGGCCGGGCAGGTAATATTCCGCCGAGAGATCCCCCGCGACCGCCTTGTACGGCTTGAGCTCGGGGTTGCCGAGCGCGACCACGCCCTTGTTGATCGTCGTGTCCGATACGCTCGTATAGGGCGCTAGGTCGGCATAATTGGGCCGGCCGATCGCAGTGGTCGCCGCCGCGCGCAGCACCAGCTTGTCGGTCGCGTCGAAGCGGACGTTCAGATCCGGGAAGGCGTTGGTGTAGCGCCGCGTGTTGACGACGTTGAAGCCCTGGCTAGCCGTCGAGGCGGTGGTGAAGGACTTGCCCTTGTACGTGCCGTCGGTGTGCTCGACCCGGACGCCCGGGATGATGGTGAGCGCGTCGAGCTTGAACGTGCCCATGACGTAACCGGCGAAGACCTTTTCGCTGAGGTCGTAATCGTTGACCAGCGAGTTGGCGAGGCTGCCCGCCGCGTCGAGCGTCCGCGCGCCGGGGTTGGTGACGGTATAATAGGTCTGCGCGCGATCGTAATCGATCCGCGGACCGACCGCATAGCGACCGTCGTAGATCGTGCTGCCGTCGTTGCGCGACGCGCCGGTCGTCGAAAGATTGCCCGCGGTCAGATTATACTGCTGGAAATCGCGGTTGTTGGTCTTGTCGGTCTGCTGGAACTTGCCGCCGAGCTTGATCGTGCTGTCGCTGCCGAGCCCGATCGGGACGGTCAGGTCGGCGCGGCCCTGGTACAGATCCTCCGCAGCGCGACGCCGGTCGTAATTGACGCGGTAGCCGCTGAAGAGGGCGGGGTTGGTCGACGTTGCATTGGCGGTGTTGACGGTGAACAACGGATCGCTGCGATCGAGCGACAGGCCGGTGAGCGCGGTGCTGCCGGTGCGGAACGAATATTCCGAGCGCAACGGGTCCTTCTTGAGCGCCTTGCTGTAGGTGCCGCTGACTTCGAGCTGGGATCCGCCGAACCCGAACTTGCCGCCCAACTGGCCGGTAAAGGTCGAATCGTCCTCGTTGCGCAGCCGCAGGAAGCGCGTCCCGCGCGAACTGAACGTGCCCCCCGCCGCGACCGTCGCGGTCTGCGGGATCTCGATGCGGAACTGGTCGCGCGTTTCGTGATCCTTGAACGCCGAATAGAGCGTGCGGAGATAGACGCTGGTGGTCGCGTTCGGGCGCCAGTCGAAATTGCCGACCGCGCCGTAGCGGGTGCGCGTGAGGTTATAATCGCGGACGCGGAAATCGTCGGGGACCGCGACGCCGTTGACCGTCTTCCAGTTGGACGATCCCTGGAAATTCTCGGACTCGATCGGGCGGCGCGAATAGTTGGCCGAGAGCACGACCCCGAAGGTCTTGTCCGCACCGAAGCGCGAGCCAGCGGTGATGTCGCCCTCATAAGGGCTGCGGCTGTTGAGATTGTTGTAGCCGTTGACGAGCCGCGCGTTGGCGAACGCCTTGGTGCGGTCGAATGCGGTCAGCGTGTCGATGTCGACCTGTCCGGCGATCGCATTGGCGTCGCGATCGGGGGTGAGCGACTTGATGACGGTGACAGAGCCGATCAGCGACGACGGGATATCGTCGAGCTTGACCTGGCGTCCCTCGGGCTCGGGGGCAGGCGCAGTCTGGCCGTTGATCGTCACGTTGGCGAGGTTCGGGTTGGCGCCGCGGATGATGACGTAGCGGCCTTCGCCCTGATCGTTGGCGACCGAGATGCCGGGCAGGCGGCGGACCGCTTCGGCGACATTCTGGTCGGGCAGCTTGCCGACGTCGTTGGCGTTGAGCGTATCCTGGATGACGTTGGACGTGCGCTTCGCTTGCAGCGCGCGGCGGTCGGCGGCGCGCTGGCCGGTGACGACAATGTCGGTGCCGACGGGATCGGCATGGGGCGCGTCGAGCCGGAAGGCGACGACCGAAGGCGTATCGCTCGACACCGCGCTGCGCGTGACCGTGGGATAGCCGACGTAGCGGAAAGTCAGTTCGACCGGCCCGGCGGGGAGATCGCGAAGCACGAACATTCCGTCGTTGTCGGCGGTCGCGCTGCGGCCATTCGCCGTGACCGTAGCGCCCGGCAGCGCATCGCCGGTGGCAGGGTCGAGGACACGCCCCGCAACGTCAGCGGCGAAGGCGGGCATTGCGGTGGAGGCGAGCATGGCAGCGCACAGCGCCGCCCGAGGCGCGCAGATGCGCGCCCGGAAGTGTCCGAACATGATGAATTTTCCCCTGGACGAAGTCCGGGGGTTCCCGGTCCTTCGTGATCCCGGCGCGCTACGCGAGGTTCATGACGCGCGCGTGACGAAGCCGACGCAGGGGGTCGTTTTGCAACGGGTGTGGGATTGTGGTGCCACGCGTGGTGACGCTCCACGGTTTTCCACAAGAAAAGGGCCGGGGATTGCGCCCCGGCCCTTCCTGTTCGTCCAGCCACTGAGGGCAGGGTGCATGGTCCTGTCCGGACCCGAGGGTCTCGCGCCGAACAAAGCCGGCGCAAGGCCCCGCGGGATCAGAAGTCCATGCCGCCCATGCCGCCCATGCCGCCGCCGCCCATGGGCATCGCGGGCTTGTCTTCCGGCAGCTCGGACACGGCGGCTTCCGTCGTGATGAGCAGGCCTGCGACCGATGCTGCATTCTGCAGCGCGGTGCGGACGACCTTGGTCGGATCGATCACGCCGGCAGCGACGAGGTTCTCGTACGTGTCGGTCGCGGCGTTGAAGCCCATCGTGGTGTCGTTGCCGTCGAGCAGCTTGCCCGAGACGACGGCGCCGTCATGGCCCGCGTTGCTGGCGATCTGGCGAACCAGCGCGGTCAGCGACTTGCGGACGATGTCGATCCCGCGGGTCTGGTCTTCGTTCGCGCCGGTCAGGTTCTCGATCGCCTTGGTTGCGTACAGCAGAGCCGTACCGCCGCCGGGGACGATGCCTTCTTCGACAGCTGCGCGGGTTGCGTGCAGCGCGTCGTCGACGCGATCCTTGCGCTCCTTGACTTCGACTTCCGAAGACCCGCCGACCTTGATCACGGCAACGCCGCCAGCAAGCTTCGCGAGACGCTCCTGGAGCTTCTCCTTGTCATAGTCCGAGGTCGTGTTCTCGATCTGCTGACGGATCGCATCGGTGCGGCCCTTGATCGACTCATGGTCACCAGCGCCATCGACGATGACAGTGTTGTCCTTGTCGATCGTGACGCGCTTGGCGGTGCCGAGCATGCCGAGCGTGACCGACTCGAGCTTGATGCCGAGGTCTTCCGAGATCATCTCGCCCTTGGTCAGGATCGCGATGTCCTCGAGCATCGCCTTGCGACGATCGCCGAAGCCCGGTGCCTTGACCGCTGCGACCTTGAGGCCGCCGCGCAGCTTGTTGACGACGAGCGTGGCGAGCGCCTCACCCTCGATGTCTTCCGCGATGATCAGCAGCGGACGACCCGACTGAACGACGGCTTCCAGGATCGGGAGCATCGCCTGCAGGTTCGACAGCTTCTTCTCGTGGATCAGGATGTAGGGATCCTGAAGCTCGACCGACATCTTCTCGGGGTTGGTGATGAAGTAGGGCGAGAGGTAGCCACGGTCGAACTGCATGCCTTCGACGACGTCGAGCTCGAATTCGAGACCCTTGGCTTCCTCGACGGTGATCACGCCTTCCTTGCCGACCTTCTCCATCGCTTCCGCGATCTTCTCGCCGACTTCCTTGTCGCCGTTTGCGGAGATGATGCCGACCTGGGCGACTTCATGCGAACCCGAAACCGGCTTCGAACGCGCCTGGAGATCCTTGACGACTTCGACGACCGCGAGGTCGATACCGCGCTTGAGGTCCATCGGGTTCATGCCGGCCGCAACCGACTTCATGCCTTCACGGACGATCGCCTGGGCGAGAACCGTTGCGGTGGTCGTGCCGTCGCCAGCGATGTCGTTGGTCTTCGACGCGACTTCGCGCAGCATCTGCGCGCCCATGTTCTCGAACTTGTCCTTGAGCTCGATTTCCTTGGCGACGGTGACGCCGTCCTTGGTGATGCGCGGGGCACCGAAGCTCTTGTCGATGACGACGTTGCGGCCCTTTGGCCCCAGCGTGACCTTGACCGCGTCGGCGAGAATATCAACGCCGCGGAGAATGCGCTCGCGGGCGTCACGCCCGAATTTTACGTCCTTGGATGCCATGGTGGGCTACCCTTTCAGAAGTTGAAGATAGTGAAGGTCGTTTACGGAAAAGCTCAGGCAACGATGCCGAGAATGTCCGATTCCTTCATGATCAGAAGGTCTTCGCCGTCGATCTTGATTTCGGTGCCGGACCATTTGCCGAACAGCACCTTGTCGCCGGCCTTGACTTCGAGCGGGTGGATTTCACCGGCTTCGTTACGCGCGCCAGTGCCGGCGGCGACGACTTCGCCTTCCTGCGGCTTTTCCTTGGCGGTTTCCGGGATGATGATCCCGCCTGCGGTCTTCTCTTCTGCCTCTACGCGGCGGACGAGGACGCGGTCGTGCAACGGACGAAAGTTCATGCGCGGAGTCCCTTATCTTATGAACAGCTGTTGGCACTCGCCAGCGGTGAGTGCCAGCAAGGCGCATATGCGTACGCCACCTCCCATCGTCAATACGGGCGAACCGCGATTTACTGGCCAGCCGGTCCTATTCGCGGGTAGTCCGAGCCGAGACTGAAAAGCTGTGTTGCGAAGCTAACACGCATTTACTCCGCCCGGGGGCTGCTCTAGCTGTACCGGGTATTATTCCGCATTTGCAGGGAGCGGCGCAGGTGAAACTCGTTCGAGGCGCTTGGAAATTATTGGTCGGGATCAAGGACGCGCTGGTGCTGGTCGCCATGTTGCTGTTTTTCGGCCTGCTGTTTGGCTTGCTCGCTGCGAAACCCAATGCGGGCGCGATCAAGGATGGCGCGCTGGTGCTCAAGCTCGACGGCCCGATCGTCGAGCAGCCGACACCGGGCGACCCGTTCGCGGCACTCAGTGGCGGCGGGTCGACCCCTGAATATCGCCTGCGCGATATCGTGCGGTCGCTCGACAAGGCGGCGAAGGACGATCGCGTCAAGACGGTGGTGCTCGATCTCGACTCGTTCGCGGGCGGCTATCCCGCCGCGCTGACCGAAGTCGGCGATGCGCTCCGCCGCGTGCGCGATACCGGCAAGCCGGTGCTCGCTTATGCGACCGCCTATACCGATGGCGGCTACCGCCTTGCCGCGAACGCGAGCGAGATCTGGATGAGCCCGATGGGGGGCACGTTGTTCATGGGCCCGGGCGGCAGCCAGCTCTATTATAAGGGCCTGATCGACAAGCTCGGGGTCAACGCGCACGTCTACCGCGTCGGCAAGTACAAGTCGTTCGTCGAGCCCTACACGCGCACCGAAGCTTCGCCCGAGGCGAAGGAAGAAGTGGTCAAACTGTACCAGGTTCTGTTCCAGCAGTGGCAGGAAGTCGTCGCAAAAGCGCGACCAAAAGCCAAGTTTATGCCGTTTTTGACCACGCCTGGCGCGGTCATCACCGCGGCGCAGGGGAATATCGCCGAGGCTAATCTCAAGGCGGGAATCGTCGACAAGCTCGGCACCCGGCTCGATTTCGGCAAGCGCGTCGCGCAGCTCGCGGGCGCGCCGACCGGCAAGGCGCCGGGGACGTTCAACACGATCAAGCTCGCCAATTACGTCGCGGCGAACCCGCTGCCAACCGCCGGCGCCAAGATCGGCGTGCTGACGATCGCGGGCGACATCATCGACGGCAAGTCCAAGGCCGGCTCGGTGGGCGGCGACACGGTCGCCAAGCTGGTGCTCGACGGTCTCGCCAAGAAGGACCTGAAGGCGCTCGTCGTGCGCGTCGATTCGCCCGGTGGCTCGGCGCTCGCGTCCGAGGACATGCGCCGCGCGATCATCGAGGCGAAGGCGCAGAAGCTGCCGATCGTCGTGTCGATGGGCAATATGGCGGCGTCGGGTGGCTATTGGGTCGCAACCGCAGGCGATGTGATCTTCGCCGAGCCGACCACGATCACCGGCTCGATCGGCATCTTCGGGATCATCCCGACCTTTGAGAATACGCTCAAGAAGATCGGCCTGACGTCGGACGGCGTGCGCACCACGCCGCTGTCGGGGCAGCCCGATATCTACGGCGGTACGACGCCCGAGACCGACACGATCTTCCAGGCGGGGATCGAGAATGGGTATCGCCAGTTCATCACGCGCGTCGCCAACGCGCGCAAGATGAGCCTCGAGCGCGTCAACGAGATCGGGCAGGGGCGCGTCTGGGATGGCGGGACCGCGCGCCAGCTCGGGCTGGTCGATCGCTTCGGCGGGTTGCAGGATGCGATCGACGAAGCCGCCAAGCGCGCCGGGTTGAAGCCGGCGGATGTGCACGCCGAATATCTGGAGAAGAAGCCGGGCGCGTTCGCGATGATGATCCAGCAGGTCCTCTCGTCGGGTCGCGACGATGACGATGCTTCGGCGGGCGACGCGTTCACGCGGATGGCGGCGAATCGCCGTGCGGTGTTCGCGCGCGCCTTGGGCGACGTGAAGCGGATCGGGACGGGGGCTGCGATCCAGGCGCGCTGCCTCGAATGCGACGGGATCGGCGGAACCGCACCGCGGCCGGGCGATGCGAAGCTACTCGATCTGGTGCTCGCGCGGTTCGCGCTGTGATCGCGCCGCGGGAGTTTCCCTCGGGCGAACCGACTCGCGTTGCGGTCCGGCCCGCGACGCTCGACGATGCGGCGGCGATTGCGGAGATTTATCGCCCGTATGTCGAGCGCGGGACGGTCTCGTTCGAGACCGAAGCGCCCGACACCGCGACGATGTGCGCGCGGATGGCCAAGTCGAACGGGCTGTATCCGTGGCTGGTCGTGACCGAGGGCGAGGGCGGGCCGGTGCGGGGGTATGCCTATGCTTCGGCGTTCCGCGATCGGCCAGCGTATCGCTACACGATCGAGACGACGGTCTATCTGGAAATGGGCACGCAGGGGCGTGGCAACGGGCGGCAATTGTATGATGCGCTGATCGACACGGTGCGCGCGCAGGGGTTCACGCACGCGATCGGGGTGATCGCGCTGCCGAACGATCATTCGATCCGGTTGCATGAGTCGGTCGGGTTCAGGCGCGCGGGGTTCTTTCGCGAGGCGGGGTATAAGGACGGGCGCTGGATCGACGTTGGCTATTGGCAGTGCGAGCTCAATCCGGCGACGATTCCGCCGCTGGAACCTAAGCCGTTCAGCGAGACGGGGATGGTGTGGAGTTGGTGAGGGCGTAGGCGGCGAACTTGACTAAGCCCCTCCCCTTTAGGGGAGGGGTTGGGGTGGGGAAGTGATGGCCACGGAAGCGGAGTTGCTGGCTCGCGCGCATGAGATGCGGCGAAATCCTACCGAGCCTGAGGTGAGGCTTTGGCGGGCGCTCTCTAATTCCCAGCTCAATGGCCTCAAGTTTCGTCGTCAGCATGTTGTATTCGAAGCTCAGGCAATTCTGGACTTCTTCTGCCCGGGGATCGGGCTTGGGGTGGAGGTCGACGGCGACACGCATGATGGGCCTTCCGATGGCAAACGCGACGTCCGGTTGAGGGCGCTCGGCTTTACGATTGTCCGCTTTGGCAACCTTGACGTGATGACGAACCTCGCAGGCGTAGCTGAGATGATCGCTGCGACCGCTTCCACGCTTCCCGACCGCTGGCAGCGCACTTCCCCACCCCAACCCCTCCCCTGAAGGGGAGGGGCTATCCGCGGGCGGCGCTCTTCAAGGGGAGGGGCTTTCTACGGGGCGCGCTTCAGGCTAAGCGCTCAAGCAAATGACTGATACCCCCGCACCCGCGCGCGATTACCGCGATACCGTCTTCCTGCCGAAGACCGACTTCCCGATGAAGGCGGGCCTGCCCGCCAAGGAGCCGGGGATTCTCGCCAAGTGGCAGGCGATGGGGCTGTACGAGAAGGTCCGCGCCGCGCGCGCCGGGCGCGAGAAGTTCATCCTGCACGATGGCCCGCCTTACGCGAATGGCGACATGCATATCGGCCATGCGCTCAACCACATCCTCAAGGATACGGTGTGCCGGACGCAGACGTTGCTCGGCAAGGACGCACCCTACGTGCCCGGCTGGGACTGCCACGGCCTGCCGATCGAGTGGAAGGTTGAGGAGCAATATCGCGCCAAGAAGCGCAACAAGGACGAAGTCCCACCGCGCGAATTCCGCGCCGAGTGCCGCGCCTATGCGCAGCATTGGGTGAACGTGCAGCGCGAGCAGTTGAAGCGGCTCGGCATCAACGGCGATTGGGACCACCCCTATCTGACGATGGACTTCGCCGCCGAGGCGACGATCGTTACCGAGCTGATGAAGTTCGCAGAGAGTGGCCAGCTGTATCGCGGCGCCAAGCCGGTGATGTGGTCGCCGGTCGAGAAGACCGCGCTTGCCGAGGCCGAGGTCGAATATGAGGACGTCGTGTCGACGCAGATCGACGTCGCGTTCGAGATCGTCGATGCGCCGAATGCGCCCGAGCTGGTCGGCGCGCATGCGGTGATCTGGACGACGACGCCGTGGACGATCCCGGTCAACCAGGCACTGAGCTACGGGCCGGAGATCGAATATCTGCTGGTCCGCTTCGACGACATGGTCGAGGGGCCGCGCACGTTGCTGGTCGCGCATGAGTTGCTGGAAAGCTTCGGGGCGCGGATCGGGCATCCGGTGATCCTCAAGATCGGCGACAGCGCGGGCACCGTCACCGCGTTGCAGTCGATCAAGGGCTCGCAGCTCGAGGGTGCGACCGCGCGGCATCCAATGCACGAGCGCGGCGGGTTCTTCGCCAAGCCGCGGCCGTTCCTGCCGGGCGATTTTGTCACCACCGACGCGGGCACCGGGCTCGTCCACATGTCGCCCGACCATGGCGAGGATGATTTCCTGCTGTGCAAGCAATACGGGATCGAGCCGGTCTTCGCGGTCGATGGCGCAGGGATGTATCGCGACGATTGGGCGTGGCTTGGCGGGCAGGGCTCGGTGATCAACAAGAAGTTCGTCAGCGCGGAGGGGCCGATCTGTTCGGACCTGCGCAGCGTCGGCGCGTTGATCGCGGCGAGCGATGATTTCGCGCATAGCTATCCGCATTCGTGGCGATCGAAGGCGAAGGTGATTTTCCGCGCCACGCCGCAATGGTTTATCCCGATGGATCTTCCTAGCCCCTCCCCCTCGGGGGAGGGGTTGGGGTGGGGCAGTCCAGCAGAGCCCGGTCTCGGTGAGACACCCCCCACCCCCAACCCCTCCCCTGAAGGGGAGGGGCGAACGCTCAGGCAAACCGCGCTCGCGGCGATCGAGGCGACCACCTGGTATCCCCCCAAGGGCCAGAACCGCATCACCGCGATGGTCGCGGGTCGCCCCGACTGGGTGATCAGCCGCCAGCGCGCGTGGGGCGTGCCGATCACGCTGTTCGTCGATCGCAAGACCGGCCAGTATCTCGTCGACCCCGCGGTCAACGCGCGGATCGTCGCGGCGGTCAGCGCCGAGGGCGTCGATGCGTGGAGCGAGGAAGCGGCGCAGGACCTGCTCGGCCCCGATTATGCGGTCGCGGATTACGAGCGTGTCACCGACATTCTCGACGTGTGGTTCGACAGCGGCTGCACGCACGCGTTCGTGCTCGACAGCGGGCGTTGGCCCGACCTGCAATGGCCCGCCGACCTGTATCTCGAAGGCTCGGACCAGCATCGCGGCTGGTTCCAGTCGTCGCTGATGGAGAGCTGCGGGACGCGTGGGCGTGCGCCGTATAAGGCGGTGCTGACGCACGGGTTCACGATGGATTCCAAGGGCATGAAAATGTCCAAGAGCCTCGGCAACACGATCAACCCGCTCGACCTGATGAAGGAATCGGGCGCGGACATCCTGCGGCTGTGGGCGCTGTCGGTCGATTTCACCGAGGATCACCGGATCGGGAAGGAGATCCTGAACGGGGTTTCGGACCAGTATCGCAAGCTGCGCAACACCTTCCGCTATCTGCTCGGCGCGCTCGAAGGGTTCGACGCGGCGGAACGGCTGCCGGTCGCGGAGATGCCCGAGCTCGAACGTTATGTGCTCCAGCTGCTCGCCGAGCTCGACGCCAAGCTGCGCGCGGCGGTCGCGGTGTATGACTTCAACAGCTACGTCCGGCTGCTGACCGAGTTCGCGCAGGAGGACCTGTCGGCCTTCTACTTCGATATCCGCAAGGATTCGCTGTATTGCGACGGGGTCGACGATCCCAAGCGGCGCGGCTGCCGGACGGTGTTCGACATGCTGTTCCACGCGCTGGTGCGCTATGCCGCGCCGGTGCTGTGCTTCACCGCCGAGGAGACGTGGCAGGCGCGCTTCCCGAGCGACGACGAGTCGGTGCATCTGCTCGAATGGCCCGAGCTGCCCGCGGTCGACGGGGTCGATGCCGCGCATTGGGCGCAGGTCCGCGCACTCCGCACGCAAGTGACCGAAGCGATCGAACCGCTGCGGCGCGAGAAGATCGTGCGCTCGAGCCTCGAGGCGGAGGTCGTCGTGCCCGACGCACCGATGCCGGTGGAGGCGCTGGCCGAGCTGTTCATCGTCGCCAAGGTGACGACGGGCGAGGGCGTGGCGGTCAGCCGGACCGACTATGACAAATGCGGGCGCTGCTGGCGGCTGCTGCCCGACGTTAGCGAGGACGGCGCGCTGTGCGATCGCTGCGCGGAGGTGGTGGCGTGAAGCTCCCGCTCGCCGGGCTGACGACCGCGATCGTGCTGTTCGTGGTCGATCAGGCCGCGAAGCTTGGCGTGACCGAGGGGCTCAAGCTCAACGCGATGACCGACGCGCATTACGTCACGTCGTTCTTCAACCTGCGCTTCGTCGCCAATCAGGGTGTTTCGCTCGGGTTGCTGCATGCGGACACCGATACGATGCGCTGGCTGCTGGTCGCGATGACCGGGGTGATCGCGCTTGGCGTGCTCATCTGGATGTGGCGCGAGACCAACCGGTCGGAGCAGGCGGCGCTCGGGCTTGTGCTGGGCGGGGCGGCGGGGAATATCCTCGACCGGATCCGGCTTGGCTATGTCGTCGATTTCGCGGATCTGCATTTCGGTGGCTGGCAGCCGTTCCTCGTGTTCAACATCGCGGATGCGGCGATCTCGATCGGCGTGGTCATCTTGTTCGCGCGCGCGCTTCTGGTACGAGAGAAACCGGTGCGGGGGAGTTCGGCAACGGATGCACCAGCGAGCGGGTCCGGAACGCCACCGGGCACGAGCAATTCAGGGGCAGATCAGGGCCCAACGGAGACGTTTCATGCGTAAGTCGACGATTATTCCCGCCGCGCTGGCGCTGGTTCTGCTCGCCGGGTGCGCGCACAACAAGGTCGGTCGCAGCGGTCCCGACGAATTCACGGTCGCGCGTCAGGCGCCGCTGGTGATCCCGCCTGACTTTTCGCTGACCCCGCCCAAGCCCGGCGCGGCACGCGCAAACGACGTCAGCGCGAATGCGCAGGCGCTCGACGCGCTGTTCGGTGGCCCGGCGCAGCGCAGCGCGGGCGAAGCGGCGACGATCAGCCAGGCGGGAATCGACGATGACGATCCCGGCATCCGCTCGTCGGTCGGCGACCCGGGGACGACCGTGGTCGACAAGGGCACGACGACGCGCGACATCGTCTCCGCCCCCGAAGGCGACGGCCAGGCCGCGCGCGCGGCAACGCCGCAGTAACGTCCCGATCTAGACACGGACCATGAGGGGGGCGGTGACGCCCCCCTTTTTCGTGATTACCGACGCCGGTATCAGGAACGCGCTACCCAGGATTGTCCCGGGAAGCGCGCCGTAAACTCCTGATGACGGGTTAGAACGCCACGCCCAGCGAGGCGACCACGCCGCCCTTGCTGACGTTGCGACCGCCGCCCGACACGAAGCGGGCATCGGTGTCGACATAGGACACGCCGAGCGTCAGCACCTTATAGGTCGCCGTCGCGCCGAGCGCCCAGTCGGTATAACCCTTCTTGCCGGTCGAATCGGTCGCGAGCCAGCTCGGTCCAAAACTGTGCCCGACGTGCGCGATCAGGCCGAGCGGGGTCTTGGGAATCCCTGCCGAGAAATCCCCCGCGAGATACACGTTGTCGCGTTTGCGCAGCAGCCCCGATGCGCCTTGGTCGAGCGTCAACGCTTTCTGTTTGAACGCGTAATTGACCGTGACCTTGGATGTCAGCGGGCCGAAGGTGTGCGAGATGTCGGCATAGGGCTCGAGAAAATCCGAGCTGCTGGTGTCGCCTGCCGGATGCGTCTTGGGATAGACGTAATAGAGCGCACCGACATCGAACGTCGTCCCGCCGACGACCTTCTTGTAACCGCCGATCAGATCGATTTCCTGATGCCCGGTTCCGGCGACGGTGACGTAATTGTCGACCGACGACCCCCATACGGAGACGTAGAAACCCGATTCATGCGTGACGGTGATCGACCCCTGGACCGCCGCGTTGCGGTCGGTCTGCGAGACGCCGCGAAAGCGATAGTCGCTGACGAGCGCCGCGGTGCCGTTGATCGTGACCGCGGGCGGAGGGGCGGTTTCCTGCGCGAAGGCAGGGGTAGCGGAAGCGACGAGCACGAGCCCGCCGAGCGTTGTTCTGGAGAAGCGCATCATTTCCCTTTCGAAAATGCGACTGTCCCCGCCTGCCTTCCCCGACCCAGCATCTGTCGATGGCTGCAAGCCACCCCGCGCCGATAACCGGAGAGGGCATAGCAATGCCGTGTTCCGCCGCAGCGCACAAGCGGGATTGCCGTAGCATTGCGCGTTCGTAAGGAAATGTTGCTGCGCTGCCACAGCAACTTGGATCTTACCGCACCGCAGCGAACCGCTTCAGGCCCGCGGCGAGATCCGCGATCAGGTCTGCCGGGTCTTCCAAGCCGATCTGGAGCCGCACCATCGGCCCCGCATCGGCGCGCTGCGTGACGCTGCGATGGCGTTGTGGATCGACCGGGATCGCGAGGCTTTCGAACCCGCCCCAACTATACCCGATCCCAAAATGGTCGAGCCCGTCGATCAGTGCCGCGCGGGCGGCCTCGGTCCCGCCGTCGAGGACGAACGAGAACAGCCCGGACGATCCCGCGAAGTCGCGCAGGAACGTGGCGTGGCCGGGGCAATCGGGCAGCGCCGGGTGCAGCACCGTCGCGACTTCGGTCTGGTGTTGCAGCCAACGCGCGATCTCGAGCGCGCTTTGCTCGTGCTGGCGCAGGCGGATCGCCATGGTGCGCAAGCCCCGCGAACCGAGCCAGCAATCGTCAGGGCTGGCGACTTGCCCGAGCTGGAAACTGGTGTTGCGCAGCCGCGCGAAATGGCCGGGCGCGGCGGTGACCGAGCCGAGCATCACGTCGCTGTGGCCGACGATATATTTGGTGCACGCCAGGATCGTCAGGTCGATCCCGTGCGCGATCGCGGGGAAGAACAGCGGGGTGGCCCAGGTGTTGTCGAGCAGGGTGGTGACCCCGCGCGCCTTGGCCGCCGCTACGATCGCGGGAATGTCCTGCACCTCGAAGGTCAGGCTGCCCGGGCTTTCCAGCACGATCGCGCGGGTGGTGTCGCCGATGAACGCGGCCATGCCCGCGCCGATCAGCGGGTCATAGAAGCGCGTCGTGATCCCCATCCGCGCGAGCAGCCCGGTGGCGAGCGAACGAGTCGGATCATAGGCGGTGTCGGGGATCAGCACTTCGTCGCCGGGGGACAGGACCGACAGCAGCGCGGCGGCGATTGCTGCGACGCCCGAGGGATAGAGGAACGTGCCTTCCGCGCCGGGTTCGAGCTCGGTCAGCGCGTCGGCGAGGCTCCACTGCGTGGGCGTGCCGCGGCGACCGTAGAACAGGCGGTGATGCGTGTCGCGGGCACCCGCCGCGCGGAGGTCGGCGACCGAATCGTACAGGATCGTGGATGCGCGCCAGACGGGGGTGTTGACGACGCCTTGGGTCCATTCCTTGCGGCGGCCTGCGGTGACGACGCGGGTGGAATCGCCCTTGGGGGTGTCGGTTTTTTTCATGGCGCGAGATCCTGCTGTGCTGGGACTGCAAAGCGGGAGACGCGGAGGAAGGCAAGGGTAGAGCGTGGAATCTCTAAAGCCCCTCCCCTTCAGGGGAGGGGTTGGGGGTGGGGGAGTGCCTCGCAGAGAGTTGAGTACTGCTGGACTGCCCCACCCCAACCCCTCCCCTGAAGGGGAGGGGCTAAGACGGTTACGCCGCGCCTGTCGCCTTTGGCGTCGTGCGGTCCGCGCCCCATTCGGACCAGCTGCCGTCATAGACCGCCGCTTCCACCCCAAGAAGATGCGCGCCGAACGCCAGCGCCGACGCGGTGATGCCCGACCCGCACGTCGTCACCAGCGGTTTGGCGAGGTCGATCCCCGCGCCTTCGAACGCGCTGCGTAAGGGATCGCCGGTCTTCCACGTGCCGTCTTCGTTGAAGATCTGCCCGACCGGCAGGTTCCGCGACCCCGGGATATGCCCCGGATGCGTTGCGGGGCGCGGATCGGCTTCCTCGCCGGTGAAGCGCGCGGCCGAGCGCGCGTCGAGCACTTGTTCCGCGCCGCTGTCGACGTTCGCCTTCATCTGGTCGAGCGTGCGGACGCCCTTGTCGTCGGCCCAGACGGTGAAGTGGCGATGGCGGAGTTGTTCCTTGCCGCTCGCGGTCTCGCGGCCCTCGGCTTGCCATTTGGAAAGCCCGCCGTCGAGAATCGCGACATCGTGCGCGCCAAAGGTCCGCAGCATGAACCAGGCGCGCGCCGAGGTGTGGTAGGGGGAATTGTCGTAGAGCACGATCCGGCTGCCGTCGCCGAGCCCGAGCGACTGCATCCGGCTGGCGAACTTCTCGGGGGTGGGGAGCATCGAGGGCAGGTCGTTCGACGTGTCGGCGATCTCGGCAAGATCCAGGAACACCGCGCCGGGGATATGCGCCGCCTCATATTCGGCGGCGGCATTGCGGTCGCCGAAGCCCGCGAAATAGGTCGCGTCGACGATCCTGAGATCGTTCGCCCCGAGTTCGTTGGCGAGCCACTCCGTCGTTACCAGCGAGTCCATACCGCGTCTCCCTTGTGTGTTTTCGGGAGCCTAATACGCCTCTGCGGCGGCGTCGAGACGGTCGAGAAAGGCTTTTGCCGAGTCGCGGATCTCGCTTTGGGTCGCTTCGTCCATCTTGGCCCAGGTGCGATAGGGCATCGCCATCCGCGGGTTGCGCGCAAGCGTGTCCTCGTGGCGGATGACGAAGTCCCAGTAAAGCGCGTTGAACGGGCAGGCGTCGGGGCCGGTCCGTTGGCGGACGTCGTAGCGGCAACTCTTGCAGTAATCGGACATCTTGTTGATGTACGCGCCGCTTGCCGCATAGGGTTTGGATCCGAGCAGGCCGCCGTCGGCGAACTGGCTCATGCCAAGCGTGTTGGGCAATTCGACCCATTCGTACGCGTCGATATATATTTCGAGATACCACAAATGGACGGCATGCGGGTCCGCGCCGATCAGTAGGGCGAAGGTGCCCGTGACCATCAATCGCTGGATGTGGTGCGCGTGCGCGTTCTCCAGCGTCTGCCCGATCGATTCGGCGAGGCAGTGCATGTCGGTCTCGCCGGTCCAGTAGAAGGCGGGGAGCGCGCGCTTCGCATCCAGCGCGTTGCGGTGCGCGTAATCCGGGCCTTCGCGCCAATAGATGCCGCGGACATATTCGCGCCAACCGATGATCTGGCGGATGAATCCCTCCGCCGCGTTGATCGGCACCTTGCCCGCGCGATACCGTTCTTCGACCGCGCGGCACAGCGCCAGCGGGTCGAGCAGCCCGGCGTTGAGATACGGGGAGAGCAGTGAGTGCCACAGGCTGGGCTCGCCGGTCAGCATCGCGTCCTGATAGTCGCCGAACCCGGCGAGCGCATGGTCGAGGAACTGCTTCTGCTGGCGTTCGGCATCGTGCGCGGTCACCGCCCAGGCGAAGCTGTCGAGGCTGCCGGGATGATCCGCGAACCGCTCCGCGACGAGCGCGAGCACGTCCTGCGTGATCGCATCGGGCGGGAAGCGTAAGGGGCGCGGCATCAGCAGGTCGGCCTTGGCCGGCTTGCGATTGTCGTGGTCGAAATTCCATTGGCCGCCGACGGGGTCCTTGCCGTCCATCAGCAGCCCGGTCTTGCGGCGCATGTCTCTGTAAAAATACTCCATTCGGAGCTGCTTGCGCTCCTCCGCCCAAGTTGCGAACTCGGCGTGGGTGGCAATGAAGCGGTCGTCGCTGCGGATCTCGACCGGAATGCCGAACAGCGTTTCCCACGCGTCGAGCATCGCGCGGACGCGCCATTCGCCCGCTTCGGTGACGACGATCCGTGCAGGATCATGCCGTCCGACCGCGCGCGCGACCTCGCCGGTGAAGCTGCCGGTCGAATCGGGGTCGTCCAGCGCGACATAGTCGACCGTCCAGCCCTGTTCGCGCAGCAGTTCGGCATGGTGCCGCATCGCGGATAGGATGAACGCGATCTTCTGCTTGTGGTGGCGGACGTAGGTCGTTTCGTCGGCGACCTCCATCATCAACAGGCGCGCCGTCGCGGGATCGGCGCCCCGCAGCGACGACAGGCCGAGCGAAAGCTGGTCGCCCAGGATCGGGATCAACGTGAGGGGCGGCAGTTCCATTTCGGCGTCCGGTCTCCTATCTCTTGTGCATGACCCCATTGCATCTTGGCCAGACGAGTGCGCTGCCTGCTTCACCAGAAGCGGCGGTGCTCGATTACGTTCCCAATCCGCGCGTTGGATCCCTGTATCTCGTGCGGTTCGCGGTTCCTGAATTCACCTCGCTGTGTCCGGTCACCGGCCAGCCTGATTTCGCGCATCTGGTGATCGATTATGCGCCGGCCGAGACGATCGTCGAATCCAAATCGCTCAAATTGTTTCTCGGGGCTTTCCGCAACCATCAGGGTTTTCACGAGGATTGCACGGTCGGCATCGGCGAGCGATTGTTTGCGGAAATGCAGCCGCAATGGCTTCGGATCGGGGGATATTGGTATCCGCGCGGCGGGATCCCGATCGACGTCTTCTGGCAGTCCGGGCCACCGCCCGAGCGGCTGTGGCTGCCGCCGCAGGACGTGCCCGGATATCGCGGGCGCGGCTGACGCATGGACCGTCCTCCAGGGTGGTGCATTCGGACTGGCGCGGGATTAACATCGATTAACGCGAATCTTTTGCTGCGGCGCAACATTTCTGCAACCATATTGAAACTTGGCCGTTCGTTTCGTGACAGCTGAGGGGAATTCCCCTTTCACTCTTAGGATTACGAGCATGGTGCACTTGGCAGATGTCGTGACCCCGATCGATCACCTTGCACTGATCGGCAATTTCCTGCCTCGGAAATGCGGCCTTGCAACATATACGACGGACACGTTTACCGCATTGAAGGGTCGGTTTCCCGACCTCGACATCGATATTTACGCGATGGACGACCACCCCGGCCGGTACGAATATCCGCCCGAAGTGACGCGCAGCATCCCCGATCAGGACCGCAGCGCGTATCTCGATGCCGCGCGCGAAATCGAGGCGAGCGGGGCGCAGGCGATCTGGTTGCAACATGAATATGGCATCTTCGGCGGGGTCGCCGGGGAGCATATCCTGGCGCTGCTCGACCGCGTTTCGCTGCCGGTTATTGTCACTTTGCACACGATTCTGGAGAAGCCTGACGCCGATCAGCGTCGAGTCATGGAAGGTTTGCTGCAACGTGCGTCGCGTGTCGTCGTGATGGCGGAGCGCGGCCGGGAAATCCTCGAGCGCGTCTATGGTGCCAGCGGCCGGTCGATCGTGATGATCCCGCATGGCGTGCCGGATCGCGATTTCGTCCAGCCCGATTCGCTCAAGCCGCGCTTCGGCTGGGAAGGGCGCAAGGTCGTGCTGACCTTCGGTCTGCTCGCGCCGGGCAAGGGGATCGAAGTGATGATCGAGGCGCTGCCCAAGATCGTCGCCGCACATCCCGAGACGCTGTACACGGTGCTGGGCGCTACGCATCCGAACCTCGTCGCCTATGAGGGCGAGAAGTATCGCGACGGCCTCAAGGCGCTCGCCGAGAAGCTGGGCGTGTCGGACAACATCCAGTTCATCGATGCCTTCCTCGAGCATGACGAATTGATCGATTATCTCCAGGCCGCCGACATCTACGCGACGCCGTATCTGAACCCGGCGCAGATCACGTCGGGCACGCTCAGCTACGCCGTCGGCGTGGGTAAGGCGGTCGTTTCGACGCCGTACGTCCATGCCACCGAAATCCTTGCGGACGGGCATGGCGTGCTGGTCGACTTCAGCGATTCGGACGCGTTCGCGCGCGAAATCATCGCTTTGCTCGGCAATGACCGCAATCGCACGCGGTTGCAGGAGCGTGCCTATGCGCGCGGTCGCACGATGATCTGGCCGCGTCTCGCCGAAGTCGCGATGCGCGAGATCGCCGGGATGGTTGCTGCCAAGCCGCGTCGGTTACACGGCTCCAGCACCTCGTTCACGCCGCTGACCCCCGATTTTGCGGCGGTCGAGCGGATGAGCGACTCGACGGGGATGCTCCAGCATTCGATCTATTCGGTTCCGGATCGTCGCCACGGCTATTGCATCGACGACAATGCGCGCGCGCTGATGCTGGTCAGCCAGATGCCCGACATGGACGAGGTCCAGCGCGACAAGTGGATGACGATCTACGCATCGTTCGTCCAATATGCGTGGAACCCGGAGGCGCGACGTTTCCGTAACTTCATGAACTTCGACCGGACCTGGTGCGAAGACACTGGATCGGAAGATTCGAACGGTCGCACGCTGTGGGCGCTCGGCGTGACGGCGCGCGATGCGCAGTCATCGAAGCATCGGGACTGGGCGGTGCGGATGTTCGACATGACTGCGTCGATCACGATGGAGCTTGGCTCCCCGCGCGCGCATGGTTTTGCGATGCTCGGGGCGGCGGCGATGCTCGATGCGCATCCGGGGCATGCTTTGTCGAAGCAGATCCTTGCGCGCTACGGCGACGAGCTGTGTGCCTTGCTCGAAGTCGCGCGGCGTCCGGAGTGGGAATGGTTCGAAATCGTTCTTGCCTATGACAATGCGCGTCTGCCGGAAGCGCTGATCCGCGCCGGGATCGCGCTCGATCGCCCCGAGTTCGTCAAGTGCGGGCTGACCACGCTCGACTGGATCGTCGGCAAGCAGACCTCGCCCGAGGGCCGCTTCCGCGCGGTTGGCAGCGAAAGCTTCGGGCGGGTCTATGCCGAGCCGCTCCAGTTCGACCAGCAGCCGCTCGAAGCGCAAGCGGCGATCGATGCGTGTCATGCGGCGTATCTTGCGTCGGACGACCTCCGCTGGGTGGAAGAAGCGGGTAAGGCGTATCGCTGGTATCTCGGCGCCAATGATCTCGATTTGCCGCTGGCAACGTCCCAGGATGGCGGGTGTTTCGACGGATTGATGCCGACCGGACTCAACCGAAACCAGGGGGCAGAGTCGATCCTGGCGCTACAAATGGCGAATTGCACGATTTCGGGGCTGGCAAAGCGTACGGAAAGCGTGGCAGGACCCCATAGCGCCGTCGCGTAGCCTCGCTCGCGACGCCGCCGAAGGCGTTGAACGAGGCTATTACGTGTGATTGAGCTGTTCCAGCATGCCCTGCGGTTGCACGCAGACCCATCACGAGTGGTCGTCCGGCCATTCCACCTTGCGTGGTCGCGCAATGGCGGAAGCCGGACGGAACGCATCGTTGCGGCGGTGATGTCGCTCGACGCGGCGCAGACGCGGGCCGAACTCGAACTCGTGCTGAAGGATTTTGAGGCGCGCCACTGGCAGACACGGCGCGTCTTCATGACGCGCTACGACGAGATCGAGGACATGCTCGGGATCGACGGCAGCGAGATCGGCGACGAGAAGCGCCAGTTGATTGGCGCTTATTTCTGCCACGAGTACAGCTATGCCGCCGCCGCGCTGATGAACCCGAGCGCGGTGCCGCATTTCGACCAGTCGGGCATGCCCGCCGGATCGCAGCGCATCCTGATGTCGCTGCGTGCCGTGGGCGAGGGGCACATTTCCTCGGTTGCGTTCCGCGAGGGCATCATCACCGACGGCAACCAGCTGAAGCTTGCGCCCGAGCCGCCGTTCGCGACCGCGACCGATGCGGTCGGGATCGATGAGGAAACGCTCCCCGAGGGGCCGATCACGGTGTTCCGCCATCGCGACTCGACGCTGTCGGGCACGGTGATCTTCCCGATCACCGCCGCGCAATCGAAGGGGCTGGAGGATCTTCGCCTCGTCCACTTCACGCATGACGACGGGACGGTCGAGTGGCTCGGCACCTATACCGCGTATAACGGCTCGGTGATCCAGTCCGAACTGATGCGCACCCGCGACTTCCGCGCGTTCGATCTGGTGCCGATGACCGGCCCGGCCGCACGCAACAAGGGCATGGCGCTGTTCCCGCGCAAGGTCGGCGGGCAGTATATGATGATCGGCCGGCAGGATGGCGAGAATCTGTTCCTGCTCAAATCGGACACGCTGACGCATTGGGACGAGGGGCAGAAGCTGCTGACCCCGGCGTTCCCGTGGGAGCTGGTGCAAATCGGCAATTGCGGCCCGCCGATCGAGCTTGACGAGGGCTGGTTGCTACTGACGCATGGCGTGGGCGCGATGCGCAAATACGCGATCGGCGCGGTGCTTCTGGATAAGGCGGATCCGTCGAAAGTGATCGGCCGGACGCGCGAGCCGATCCTCGCGGCGGCGAACCAGGACCGCGAGGGGTATGTGCCCAACGTGGTCTATACGTGCGGCGCGATCCGGCATGGGGACACGCTGTTCGTGCCGTATGGCGTGGCGGACAGTTCGGTGGCGTTTGCGTTCATTCCGATCGGGTCGCTGCTGGAGGCGATGGAATAGCGGTTTTGGGTGGGGTGGCCGGTGTGGGCTGCTCCGCTCGGGGTCGACGGTGGGGAGGGGGCGGCGGCGCCAAGCCTTTTCTTCTTCATTCCCGCGGAGGCGAGCGTTCTACAAAACCGTCCGTCATCCTGAACTTGTTTCAGGATCCAGCCCTCCGCGAGTCCGGACTGTGCCTGTTGCACGGTGGATGCTGAAACAAGTTCAGCATGACGGCAACTTTTGGGGTGAGTGTGCCGATCAAATCTCCGATTGCCTTATTTGGAGGCCTCGCGACGGCGGGAATCCATTAGTACCGCCCGTCGTGTCCTGCGCCGTCAGCCAGTATGGATCCCCGCGTTCGCGAGGATGACGGGGGATGCCCCGGAACCCAGGATTACGCGTGTGGCGTTTGCTGCCCTGCACGCCTGCTTTTGCAGGAGAACGGTCGGTGGCTTTTCGTGCGCTACGCCCCACCGTTCGTTTCAAGCGTAGTCGGGAAACTTGGCACGGCGTAGGTTTCTCGACTTCGCTCGAAACGAACGGTGGTGGACGTGAGGTGTGAAATGTGCGCTCCCTGATGCATCAGGCTGAACGGCAATAGTTGGCGGAAAGCGGACCATCCGGGTACGAGAATGACAGGCTTCTGTATCCGACGTTACACGGGCCTGTTGCTGCGCGTCAGTGGACGTCACCTACGCATCGGCCCTCCGCGACCATTGTTGGCGTAGGGCCAGGCCAAATATGGGGCACCGTTGTCATGCGAACTCTAAGATCCGGGAGGGTGATCTCGTAACCGGTCATGTTGTAGTGGATAGGACCACGTCCAACGATCGAATTCGGGGTGATCGAGACTGGCATCGTCGTCGCCTCGAAATGGTTGCTACTTACTGTCATCAGGTGCGCTTTCCGGTCGATTAAAAGCGCAAATCGCTGCTGTTCGACGTCCTCGCCAACGAAGCACTGAAGGCTAACCGTGGTCGAGAGCGGGTCTGTGGGGGAAGCTAGCGCGGCAAGTATCAGAGCGAATAACATCTGCGTCTCCAATGTTTATAGCGCGGAACGATAGCTCTTCACTCAACGTAGTTCGCAGCGCCATTACTCAACATGGAATGGTAGACGCACGGACAAATAAGGCACCGCGTTTATTTTCAGCGAATGCGGCTCCTTCAGCCAGCATTGGGCGTCAGCGGAACAACCGCTTCAGGACGCTATGACCGACTTCCGGGGACCGTTACGCCGCCTGCGCAATCACCCGCCGCATCGTCGCCCGGTACAGGATTGCCACCATCGCCGCGAACAGCACCGTTCCCCCGATCAGCGCGGGCGTCGCGAACCCGGCGCCGACCACCGCGAGCGGTGAATCCGTCCCCGACCCCGCGACGACGAACGCGAACAGCACGCCGAACAGGCTTTCCCCCACGATCAGCCCGGTCGCGGTGAGCACGCCGAAGCGGCGCGCGCGTTCGGGGTTAACGGTGCGGTCGGCCCAGCGGTCGTAAAACCAGCCGACCACCGCGCCGATCACCGTCGGCAGGATCACGCTCATCGGCAGGTAGATGCCGATGCCGATCGCCAAGGGGGGCAACCGCAACAGCTTCGCGCGCCCGAGCAGCATGTCGACGACGATCGCGACCACCCCTGCGGCGATCCCCCAGTTGAGCATCGTCCAATTGAGGTTGCCCCCCAGCACGCCCTGCGCAAGCGTTGAGATCAGCCCCGCCTGCGGGGCGGCGAGCGCGTTCGGCCCCGCGCCGGGCGCGCCGACGAAGCCGAACGCGCTGTTGAGCACGTTGAGCACCGGCGGCACTACCAGCGACCCGAACACCACGCCGATGATCAGCGCGACCTGCTGCTTCCACGGCGTCGCGCCGACCAGCTGGCCGGTCTTGAGATCCTGCAGATTGTCGTTCGAGATCGTCGCGACGCCGAACACGATGCCCGTCACGATCAGTGCATAGGCGATCAGCGCCTGCGTCGTCTCAGGGCTGGTGCCGCGCCCGAACAGCCCGACCAGCATTAGCGACGAGGCGATGACGGCGAGGATGCCGATCCCCGAGACGGGCGAGTTGGACGCGCCGATCAGACCCGCCATGTAGCCGCATACCGCCGCAATCATCAGCCCGATGACGAGGATGAAGACGAGCGCGCCGCCGATCAGCGCGAGCGCCGCGGGGGCGAGCGGCCCGCCCGCGATCACGCTCCACAACAGCCAGGCGATCGGCAGCAGCACCGCGATCGACCCGCCGAACACGATCCCGATCGGCAAGTCGCGTTCCTCGAGGGCAAGCGTCTCGCCAGCGCCGCGTGCGCGCGATGCCGCGAGCGCCGAGCGGATCCCGCCGATGACGGGCCGCGCGATGCTGATCAGAGTCCACACTGCGGCCACGCCGATCACGCCCGCGCCGAAGAAGCGCACGTCCGAGCGGAAGACGGTGTTCGCCCAGGTCTCCGCGCCGCCGGCGACGGGGTGGATCGCGGTGAGATACGGCAGCAGGATCCACCAGCCGATCACCATGCCCAAGCCCTGCGCCATCCCGACCGAGATCCCGACGAGATGCCCGACCCCGAGCAGCGCGAACGACAGCCCGCCCGAAATGCCGGTCGCGCCAGCCCCCGCGCGGAACCACACCGAGGCCTCGGCGATCGCGAGCTTCATTTGCGTAAGGAGCGCGAACCCCGCTGCGGCGAAGGCGTTGACGATGATGATGCGAAGGCCCGTCGCACTTTCGGCGGCCCCGCTCGCGTCGCCGTCGCCGCGCACGCCGGAACCGACCTGCAGCACTTCGGCGGCGGCGCGGCCTTCGGGATAGGGCAGGTCGGTGTCGACGACGAGCGCGCGGCGGAGGGGGACCGAGAACATCACGCCGAGCACCCCGCCGGTCATCGTGATCGCGGCGGTGGTCACGAACGGGAAGCCCTGCCACCAGCCGATCATGATCAGCCCGGGCAGCACGAAGATGATCGCCGCCAGCGTCCCCGCCGCGCTCGCGATCGTCTGGACGATGTTGTTCTCGAGGATCGTCGCGTCCTTGAACGCGCTCAGCACCGCCATCGAAATCACCGCCGCCGGGATCGACGTCGCGAAGGTCAGACCGACCTTGAGCCCGAGATAGACGTTCGCGGCCGTAAACAGCAGTGTGATGATCCCGCCCAGCAGGATCCCGCGGAGCGTCAGTTCGGCGATCGGTTTTGCAGCGCGCGTGTCGGTCATGGCGTACCGTTGCACAAAGCGCGCGCGTCGGGACAGAATTTTGTGGCGCGGCGCGCTGTCGTGGCGTCTTGGGGGCGGGCGTGACTTTTCGGGGACTGGTGCGTTAGCGGGGCCATGAAGACTGTGTGGTTCATCACCAACCCGAAATCGGGAACGGCGACTCCCGCCAAGGCCAAGGCGCTCGAGACGATCTGCAACGAGCATGGGCTGACGCTCGCCGGGCGCACCGCTTTCCCGGACGAGCCGCTGCCCACCGCGCGATCGCTCGACGCGGCGGGGGTGGATACTGCGGTGCTCTTCGCGGGCGACGGGACGATCAACGCGGCGGTGACCGCGCTGCTCGACTGGCAGGGCGCGATCCTGATTTTGCCGGGGGGGACGATGAACCTGCTCGCGAAATTGCTCCATGGCGGGACCGATCCCGCGAAGATCATCGCCGCGGCGCACGACCGCGCGCGCAAGACCGCCTTGCCGTTCGCGCAAGTGGGGGAGAACCGGGCGTTCGTCGGGCTGATCCTCGGGCCTGCCGCGAGCTGGGTCCGGGCGCGCGAGATCGTGCGGAGCGGGAGCCTGCGCGGTTTGGGCCGAGCGCTGAAGCATGCGTGGAGCCGGACCTTCGGCAAGGGCATCCGGCTGGAGGGTGTGCCCGGACTGAAACCCGGCGCGCAGGCGGTGCTGGTGCGCGCCGAGGACGACCGGCTCGACATCGCGGCGATCGACGCGCGCGATTTCCGGAGCATCACGCGGCTGGGCTGGGAATGGCTGACCGGGGACTGGGTCGCCGCGTCTGAGGTGACGCAGTGCCACGCGACCAGCTTTCGCACTGCCGGCAAGAAACCCGCGCTCGCGCTGTTCGACGGCGAACCCGCGATGCTCGAGCCGGGCAGCGAGGTCCGTATGGGGCGGACGCGCGACCTTTTCCTGACCACGCGCGAACAATAAGGGGTGTCCGCGATGATCCGTCTGTTTCACGTCAGCGACGTCCACTTCGGGCGCGAGGATACCGCCGCGGTCGCGTGGTTCGATGCGCTGGTCCATGCCGAGCGCCCCGATGCGGTGGTGATGACCGGCGACCTGACGATGCGTGCGCGGCGACGGGAGTTCGACGCCGGGCTGCACTGGCTCCAGCGCTTGCCGGTGCCGGTCACGGTCGAGGTCGGCAACCATGACCTGCCGTATTGGAACTTGTTCGACCGCTTCTTCCGCCCCTATCGCCGGATGGGCAAGGTCGAGCGGATGGTCGAGCGACCGATCGACTTGCCGGGCGTCGCGATCGTGCCGCTGGTGACGACCGCGCGGGCGCAGTGGCGGCTCAACTGGTCAAAGGGCTACGTCAGTCGGGGCGCGCTCCGCCGCACGCTCGACCTGATCGCGGCGGTGCCGAACGATCGGCTGATCTTCATCGCGGCGCATCACCCGTTGATCGACGCCAACACGCACGCCTCGGCCAACACACGCGGGGGCGCAGGGGCGCTCGACGCGCTGGCGGCGGCGGGGGCGGATGCGGTGCTGACGGGCCACGTCCACGACCCGTTCGACATGGCGCGGGAGGTCGACGGACAGGTGGTGCGGATGATCGGCGCGGGGACGCTGTCCGAACGGACGCGCACCACCCCGCCGTCGTTCAACGAGATCCGCATCGCGGACGGGCGGTTCGACGTGGTGTGCCGGACGATGTCACCGCAGCCGGACGCAGTGCTCGCGCGCGAGCGGGTCTAGCGGGACGTACCGGGGAGCGGCCGAAACGGATGGGGCGTGAAGGACGTCGGTCGCAATGGCTGTCCTCAGTCCTTCCGCACCTCAGCCGGGAAGGTGACGATGAAATGTGCGCCGCCGTCCGATTTCGCATCCACGCTGCCATTCAGGCTGCGCGCCAGTGTGCGGATCAATTGCAGGCCGAGGCTGGTCGATGACCCCTTCCCCAGATCGAATGTCGGGGGGAGCCCTGCGCCGTAATCGCGCACCGTCAGGCACACCGAATCGCCCTTAACGGTCGCCGAGACCGAGACCTTGCCGCCATCCGCGCCATACGCATGCTTGGCTGCATTGGTGACGAGTTCGGTGATCAGCAGCCCGACCGCCACCGCCTGATCCGCGTCGATCGAAATTGCGTCGGACGTGCAATCGAGCGTCAGGCTCGGCAATTGTCCCGCCAGACTCGTGCAGAGATCGTCGAGCAATGCGAGCATCTCGACCCGACCAGTGCCCTGGCGCCACAATTGGTCGTGCGTCCGCGCGATCGCGATGACGTGGCCCGACGCTTCGTTGAGCGCGCTCGACACTTCCGGCAGCGGGTTGCTGCGCGATTGCAGGTGGAGGATGCTCGACAGCATCGTCAGGCTGTTCTTGACGCGATGGCTCGCCTCCTGGACGAGCACCTTCTGGAAATCGAGCGCCTCGGCCAGGCGGCGTTCGCCGTCCTGCCGCTCCATCGCGACGCCGAGCAAATTGGCGAATCCCTGGAGGAACGCGATGTCCGCCGCTTCGAACTGGCCCGCGCTCGGGCTGTCGACCTCGAGCACGCCCCATGCGCCGGTCGTGGTCGATATCAGCACGTTGATCGCCCGCCGCACGCCGTGCTCGACCATGATCTGCGGGGTGCGGAAGCGATCCTCGCCCTCCAGATGGTTGGAGATGACCGGAGTCCCGTTCTGGAAGGCGAAGCCCGCGGGCGATTTGTCGTCCGCCGCAAGGCTGGCATTGCCGATCACGCCGGCCTTCCAGCCGACGCCGGCGCGGAACAGCAGGTCGCGCGGTTCGGGGCGATATTCGAGAATTTTGCACAGCCCGGTCCGCATGCCGTCCGCAGCCATCTCGGCAGCCTTGGCGAGCAGGGCATCATTGTCGCGACACTGCAAGGCGAACAGTCCGAAGTCGGACAGGATCGCCTGTTGCTGCAGCCGATACCCGAGCAACGATCCGGCGCCGACCTGCTCGATCGCTTCGGCGAAGGAGGTCGGTTCGTTGGACGTGCCCTGCGCTGCCTCGACGACGTCGTCGGAGGCGCCGGCCATCAGGGCGGTCTGCGTCGTTGCGGGCGGGGTGGGGTCGTCAGTCACTGGTCGTGTCCTGTGGTGAGGGAATGGCACCAATCCTCACCGTTCGTTTCGAGCCTAGTCCAGAAACCAGCGTCGTGCTGGAATTCTTGACGAGGCTCGAAACGAACGGCTGGCATGGCGGCCGTTCACCTTGGGTATTTTCCGGCTTTCGACCGGACAGTGGAGCGCTTCAAGCACCCGCGCTCATCAATAGGAATGATCGTGTACGCGCGATTGCACCAAACGCCAAAAGGGCGGCCCGTTGCCGGACCGCCCCTTCGTAAGCACCGAGGTTCGGGAAGCTTAGCGCTTCGAGAACTGGAAGCTACGACGTGCCTTCGCACGGCCATACTTCTTACGCTCGACGGTACGGCTATCGCGCGTCAGGAAGCCTGCCGCCTTGACGGGCGCGCGCAGGATCGGCTCGAACTTGGTCAGTGCCTGGCTGATGCCATGCTTGACCGCGCCGGCCTGGCCCGAAAGGCCACCACCCTTGACGGTGCAGACGACGTCATACGCACCCTCGCGCTCGGTCACGCCGAACACCTGGTTGATGACGAGACGCAGCGTCGGACGTGCGAAATACACTTCCTGGTCACGACCGTTGATCGTGATCTTGCCCGAGCCGGGCTTGATCCAGACGCGTGCAACCGCGTCCTTACGACGACCGGTCGCATAGGCGCGGCCGTACTGGTCGAGGATCTGCTCCCGGAGCGGCATCGTCGGAGCGGCTGGCTCCTTGATCTTGCCGGCCATGTAATCCTCGGCCTTGGCGTCGGACTGGGTCGCTGCAGCCGGAGCGGCAGCAGGCGCGGGGGTGTTGGTCAGAGCGGCGAGATCAGCCAGCGACTGGCGGTTGTCGGACATTATGCGCCCACCTTGTTCTTGCGGTTCATGCTGGCGATGTCGAGAACCTCGGGGTTCTGCGCCTCATGCGGGTGTTCCGTTCCGGCGAAGACGCGCAGGTTGCGCATCTGCTGACGGCCGAGCGGGCCGCGCGGAATCATCCGCTCGATGGCCTTTTCAATCACGCGCTCGGGGAAACGACCTTCGAGCACCTTGCCCGCGGTGATTCCCTTGATGCCGCCGGCATAACCGGTGTGCTTGTAATAGACCTTGTCCTTGAGCTTGTTGCCCGTGAACCGCACCTTGTCCGCGTTGATGATGATGACATTGTCACCGCAATCGACGTGGGGCGTGAAGCTCGGCTTGTGCTTGCCGCGCAGGATGTTCGCGATGATCGAGGCCATGCGGCCAACGACCAGACCATCGGCATCGACGATGATCCATTTCTTCTCCACCTCATACGGCAATGCCGGCTTGGTGGTCTTCATCAGCGCCTTCATGGGGCTTGTGACCTTACATAGCTAAAATGACGGATGCCGCCCCGGGGGACGGCATCGTTGGTGCCGCTAATGCTGGGACTGCGCCAGAAAGTCAAGGTTTCGGCGGGTCTCCCGACAGGTATCGGGATACCGGCAGCGATGACGTCGGGGCGATGACGTCAGATCGTGCGCCGCCCGACGGCATGCGCCGCTGCGACCGTCGCGATCAGCAGCAGGGCAGCATTCGCCTGATGCGCCACTGCGACGACGATCTCGACGCCGCTGAGCAGCGTGGCGATGCCGAGCAGGATCTGCACCGCAACGAGCGCGATGGCGATTGTCCCGGTTTTCGGCGCGCCCGCGCGGATCGCGCGCCAACCGAGCACGACGATTCCGGCAGCGGCGGCAAAGGCGAGCCAGCGATGGATGAACTGCACGACGATCGGATTGTCGATCACGTTGCGCCACATCGGATCGGTCATCGGCGTCGCGGCGGGGAAGATTTCGTCCCCCATCAGCGGCCAGCTGGAGAAGGCATAGCCCGCGTCGAGCCCCGCGGTGAACGCCCCGAACAGGATCTGCGCGAACAACAGGATCAGCGCCGCCGCGGCAAAGGCGCGCATCCGGGCTGCACGGGCCAGTCGTGTCGCGGCGAGATCGCGCAGGTCTAGCGCGGTCCACACCGTGCCGCCGAGCAACGTCAGCGCCGTGACGAGGTGGATCGCGAGGCGGATATGGCTGACGTCGGTGCGCTTGGTCAGGCCCGATGACACCATCCACCAGCCGATCGCGCCTTGCAGCACGATCAGTGCGACGAGCGCGCCGAGCCGCGGCGCATAGCCGCGCGGCAGGCGTCCGCGCGCCCAGAAATAGAGGAACGGCAGGAGGTAGA
The DNA here is from genome assembly GCF_029623395.1 of Sphingomonas echinoides. Lineage (GTDB taxonomy): Bacteria > Pseudomonadota > Alphaproteobacteria > Sphingomonadales > Sphingomonadaceae > Sphingomonas > Sphingomonas echinoides_A. The sequence goes on along the minus strand of NZ_JAPYKK010000038.1, from coordinate 3,430 downwards.
CGAGGCCGACCACGCGCCCGAGCAGCCGATGGACATATTCCCAGAAGAAGATCGCCTGAAACCCGGCCATCGTCATGCCGCGGTTGAGCTGCTGATATTCCGGGATCCGTTTGTAATTGGCGAACTCCGCATCCCATTGCGCGGCGGTGATCGGTGGGACGATCCCGCTGATCGGTTTCCACTGCGTGATCGACAGGCCCGATTCGGTCAGCCGGGTGATCCCGCCGATCACCACCATCGCCACGACCAGAGCGGCAGCGAAGAACAGCCAGAGCGACAGGGTGCGGGGGCGGACCCGCGATGGAAGCGAGGATGCTTGGAGCATGGCGGCACCCTACGCCGCAACGCGCCCTGCGTCGATTGTCGATTGCGCGTGTCCGGTTGCAAAAGACCCGTGATGATATGTTGTAACTTGGCGCCGGCTATGCCATATGGGCCGCCGTATGACGGCGCTCGCCTCCTCTCCCGCCCTTCGGTGGATCGAACAGCGATTCGACAATATGGCGATCGGGCTGTCCGGGCTGTGCGTGGTGCATTGTATTGCGAGTTCGGTCTTTCTTGCGATCGCCGCATCGGCGGGCGGACTGCTGCTGAACCCGCTGTTCCACGAGATCGGGCTGACGATCGCGATCGGCTTTGGCGTGCTCGCGCTCGGGCGTGGGATCTTCCTGCACGGCTATATGATGCCCGCGGTCGTCGGTGCGGCCGGGCTGGGGATGATGGCGGGGGCGATCTCGCTGCCGCATGACGGCAACGGGATGGAAACCGTGTGGACGCTGATCGGCGTGGCGACGCTGGCGCTCGGCCACGATCTCAACCGTCGCGCGGCCTATTGAGCGTACCGTGCCGGACGTTGCGGCGCGGGCGGGGAGGGACTATCTCTTGGCGATGGCCACGCACCGACATTACGAACCGCAGGACGCCGATCTGGCGCTCGCGGCCCAGGCGACCCTTGAGCGATCGGGCGAGCAGTGGACCGCGATGCGTGCCAACATCTTCCGCGCGCTCGCTGGGTTCGACAAGCCCGCATCGGCCTATGACATTGCCGAAGCTGTCTCGAAGACCGAGGGGCGCCGGGTCGCGGCGAACAGTGTGTACCGGATCCTCGACCTGTTCGTGACCGCGAATCTGGCGCGGCGGGTGGAAAGTTCGAACGCCTACATCGCCAATGCGCATCCCGATTGCCTGCACGACTGTATCTTCCTGGTGTGCGACGCCTGCGGGCAGATCGTCCATCTGGACGACGACCGGCTGACCAAGGGCGTGCGCTCCGCCGCGGTCGCCGCCGGTTTCGCGCCGGAGCGCCCGGTGATCGAAGTCCGCGGCAAATGCGCGGCGTGCGCGGCGAGTGCCAAGGCGGCGTGATCTCCAGCCGCGGTCGCCTGGCCCGGCTTCGTCAAGAAAATGTCGTATCGTAACAGAAGCAACTTGCAGCAATCGACAGCGTGACACAGCGGCGCTAAACAGGCCCGATGGTTGACGCTCTCAAGACGCCGTTACTCGATACGGTCAATGTTCCCGCGGATCTGCGGACCCTCCCTGCGACCGAGCTGCGCGCGCTTGCCGACGAGCTGCGGCAGGAGACGATTGCCGCTGTCGGTGTGACCGGGGGGCACCTCGGTTCGGGGCTCGGCGTGGTCGAGCTGACCGTCGCGATTCACTATGTGTTCGATACGCCGCGCGACCGGCTGGTGTGGGACGTGGGTCACCAATGCTATCCGCACAAGATCCTGACCGGACGGCGCGACCGGATCCGCACGCTGCGGATGGGCGGCGGGCTGTCGGGCTTCACCAAGCGGTCCGAGAGCGAATATGACCCGTTCGGCGCGGCGCACAGCTCGACCTCGATCTCGGCGTCGCTTGGCTTCGCGATCGCCAACAAGATCGCGGACAAGCCCGGCAAGGCGATCGCGGTGATCGGCGACGGCGCGATGTCCGCGGGCATGGCGTATGAAGCGATGAACAATGCGGCGCAGGCGGGCAACCGGCTGGTCGTGATCCTCAACGACAATGACATGTCGATCGCGCCGCCGGTTGGCGGGCTGTCGGCCTATCTCTCGCGAATCGTCTCGAGCCGGGAATTCCTTGGCTTCCGCGAACTCGCCAAGAAGCTTGCCAAGAAGCTGCCGCGCCCATTCGCCTCTGGGCTGAGCAAGGCCGACGAATTCGCACGCGGGCTCGCGATGGGCGGCACGCTGTTCGAGGAACTCGGCTTCTATTATGTCGGGCCGATCGACGGGCATAACCTCGAGCAGCTGATCCCGGTGCTCGAGAACGTCCGCGATGCCGAAGAGGGCCCGATTCTCGTCCATGTCGTGACCAAGAAAGGCAAGGGCTATGCCCCGGCCGAGGCCGCGGCGGACAAGTACCACGGCGTCCAGAAGTTCGACGTGATCTCGGGCGTCCAGACCAAGGCACCCCCGGGGCCGCCGCAGTACCAGAACGTGTTCGGTGCGCAGCTCCTCAAGGAAGCTGCCAGCGACCCGACGATCTGCGCGATCACCGCGGCGATGCCGTCGGGGACCGGGCTCGACGGGTTCTCCAAGACCTATCCCGACCGCTTCTTCGACGTCGGCATCGCCGAGCAGCATGCCGTCACCTTCGCCGCGGGCCTCGCCGCGCAGGGGATGCGGCCGTTCTGCGCGATCTATTCGACCTTCCTCCAGCGCGCCTACGATCAGGTCGTCCACGACGTCTGCATCCAGAACCTGCCGGTCCGTTTCGCGATCGACCGCGCCGGACTGGTCGGTGCCGACGGCGCAACGCATGCCGGGTCGTTCGACGTGACCTATCTCGCGACGCTCCCCAACATGGTGGTGATGGCGCCGTCGGACGAAGCCGAGCTGGTCCACATGACGCACACGGCGGCTTTGCACGACAGCGGGCCGATCGCGGTGCGCTATCCGCGTGGCAACGGCACCGGTGTCGCGATGCCCGAGGTTGCCGAGCGGCTCGAGATCGGCAAGGGGCGGATCGTTCGTCAGGGGCACAAGGTCGCGATCATGGCCCTGGGGACGCGTCTCGGCGAGGCCTTGAAGGCAGCGGATGCGCTGGAAGCCAAAGGGTTGTCGACCACGGTCGCCGATCTGCGCTTTGCCAAGCCGCTCGACGAGGAGTTGATCCGCAAGCTGCTGACCAGCCACGAAGTCGCGGTGACGATCGAGGAATCCGCAATTGGCGGGCTTGGCGCGCATGTGCTGACCTTCGCGAGCGACACCGGGTTGATCGACGCGGGGCTCAAGCTGCGCACGCTGCGGTTGCCCGATACGTTCCAGGACCAGGACAAGCCCGAGGCGCAATATGCCGAGGCGGGGCTGGATGCGGATGCGATCGTCGAGACGGTGCTCAAGGCGCTGCGGCACAATTCGGGTGGCGTGGTCGAAGGCGCGCGGGCCTGACATTTTCCTTAAGCCCCTCCCCCTCGGGGGAG
>NZ_JAPYKK010000037.1 GCF_029623395.1 Sphingomonas echinoides | reverse complement strand
GCGTCCGCTTGGCCGGCGCCTTCTTCGCCGCCGGCTTGTCCTCCGCCTTCGCCCCGCTCGCTCCCATCGACTTCTTCAGCGCCGCCATCAGATCGACCACGTTCGATCCCTTGGCGGGCGCATCCCCGCCCTTGTCCTCGATGATCTTGCCGCCCTTCGACTTGCGCTTACGCTCGATCAGATCGCGCAATGCATCGACATAACGATCGTGGAAATCCTGCGGATGGAACGCGCCGCTCTTCTTCTCGATCAGCGCCTCGGCCAGATCCATCAAGTCAGCGTCGGGCTCGTCGTCGGGAATATCGCGGAAATACCCCTGCGCCTTGTTGACCTCATCAGCGTAGCGCAGCGTCTCGAGCACCATCCCGCGCCCGCACGGCTTCAAGCTGACGACATACTCCCGCCCGCGCATCGCAAGCTGCCCAAGCCCGACCTTCTTGGTCCGCCTGAGCGCCTCGCGCAGCACGATGAACGCTTCCTCCGCAAGATCATCGGCGGGCACCACGAAATACGGCTTCTCGTAATAGAGCACGTCGATCTCGCTCGCATCGACGAACTGCGTCAGCTCGAGCGTCTTCTTCGATTCGAGCTTTACCGCGTCGATCTCGTCCTGCTCGAGCAGGACATACGAGCCCTTCTCATATTCGAACCCTTTCATGATCTCATCGGTGTCGACCGGGCCGACCCCGGTGACGACCTTGTCATAATGGATCGGCTTGCCGCTCGGCTCGTGGATCTGCTTGAAGCTGACTTGCGCGCCCGATTTGGTCGCGCTGTAGATTTCGACCGGAATCGACACCAGCGCGAGCCGGATCTGTCCCTGCCAATAGGCCCGTGCCGCCATCGTCCGCGCTCCGTCGTTGCGAATGCGATTCAATCCCCGGACGGGGTAGATGTTCCGCATTCGGGTCATGTCCCGTTCTCGCAACACGCCAAGGGTGACGCACCGCCCGCGCCGCGTTACAGAACCGCGATGGCCGACACCCCCTTTACGCTGTTCGATGCTTGGTATGCCGAAGCGCGCGCGAGCGAACCGAACGATTCGAATGCGATGGCGCTTTCCACTGCTGATTCCACCGGGCGCCCGTCGTCGCGGATGGTACTGCTCAAGGGCCACGGCCCCGACGGCTTCGTCTTCTATACCAACCGCGAAAGCCGCAAGGCGCGCGCGATCGCGGAGAATCCGCAGGTTGCGCTGCTCTTCCACTGGAAGTCGCTCCGCCGCCAGATCCGCATCGAAGGCCCGCTCGCACCCGTCAGCGATGCCGAGTCCGACGCCTATTTCGCCACCCGTGGACGCGACTCGCAACTCGGTGCGTGGGCGAGCGAGCAATCGCGCCCTCTAGACACGCGCGACACGTTCGAGGCGGCCTTCACCCGCATGACTGAGCGGTTCGCCGGCAGCGACGTCCCCCGCCCGCCGCATTGGGGCGGATACCGCGTGGTCCCCGAACGGATCGAGTTCTGGCAGGATCGCGCACACCGGCTTCACGAACGCCGCCTGTTCACGCCGGACGCCGACGGCAACTGGTCGGAAGGATTGCTCTACCCATGACCGAGGAACAGCGTCTCGCGATCCCGCATACGGTGCGCGCCGCGCTCGCCAGCGTGGCGATGGCGTGCGGGCTGATCGCGCTCAAGACCTATGCCGCCTGGACGACCGGATCGGTCGCGATGCTCGGCAGCCTCGCGGATTCGGGGCTCGACCTGCTGGCGAGCTGCGTCACGCTGTACGGCGTGCGGCTGGCGGCACAGCCCGCCGACCACGACCATCGCTTCGGGCACGGCAAGGCCGAAGCGCTCGCCGCGCTGTTCCAGGTGATGCTGATCACCGCCTCCGCCGCGGGGATCGGCTGGCGCGCGGTGCTCGCCTTCGGGAGCAGCGAGCCGACCAAGGGCGCCGAATTCGGCATCGGCGTGTCGATCATCGCGATCCTCGCGACGCTGGTGCTGCTTGCGTATCAACGCGCCGTCATCCGCCAGACCGGGTCGGTCGCGATCGTCGCGGACAACGTCCATTACCAGTCGGACGTGCTGCTCAACGGCTCGGTCATCATCGCGCTGGTGCTCGACCAGTATCTCGGGTGGCGCAGCGCGGATCCGATCTTCGGGATCGTGATCGCGCTGTGGCTGGCGTACGGCGCGTTCCGCGCCTCGTCCAACGCGATCGACCAGCTGATGGACAAGGAATGGCCCGAGGACATGCGCCGCGACTTCATCGAGGTCGCCGCACGCCAGCCCGGCATCAAGGGCATCCACGATTTCCGCACGCGGCATTCGGGCGCGCATGACTTCGCGCAATTCCACATGGAAGTCGCGCGCGACATGACCGTCGCTCAGGCACACCATGTCGTCGAGGGCGTCGAAGTCGCGCTGCGCCGCGCCTTCCCCAAGGTCGAGGTGCTGATTCACCTCGATCCCGAAGGGCATGTCGATACCGACAATCCGCTGGTCGAGGCGGACGTCACCCCCCACTGGTTCGGAAAACGGGTATGAAGCTCCCCATCGCACAGATCGACGCGTTCGCGACCAAGCCGTTCGAGGGCAACCCCGCCGCCGTCATGCCGCTGACCGAGTGGCTCGACGACGCGGTCCTTCAGGCGATCGCCGCCGAGAACAACCTCAGCGAAACCGCGTTCCTCGTTCCCGACACGACCGGCGCGAGCGAATTCGAACTGCGCTGGTTCACCCCGACGTCGGAGGTCGTGCTGTGCGGCCACGCGACGCTGGCGAGCGGGCATCACGTGCTGACCAGCGACTCGGCGCTGACGACGGTGCGCTTCCGCACCCGCAAGGCCGGAATCCTGTCGGTGACGCGGGCGGGCGACGGCTATGAACTCGCGCTCCCCGCCTGGGCGGCCGACCCGAGCCCGTTGCCCCATATCGTCGCCGCGCTTGGCCTAACCTCGGCGGTCGAGACGCTGTGGCACCCGAACCGCTACGCGCTGATCGTCCTCGAAAACGCCGCGCAGATCCGCGCGCTCGACCCCGACTTCCGCGCGCTCGGCCGTCCGTCCTCGGCGGACCCGGTGGTCTCGGGGAGCGCCGAACCCGACGTGCTGACGATCGTCACCGCCCCCGGCGACGACACCGACGTCATCAGCCGAGTCTTCGCCCCCGGTGCTGGGATCGACGAGGACCCGGTGACCGGATCGGCGCATGCAGTGATGACCCCTTATTGGACGAAACGGCTGGGCCGCGACCGGTTCACCGCCTATCAGGCAAGCGCGCGCGGCGGGCATCTGACGTGTCGGCTGGATGGCGACCGGGTCGTTCTCGGCGGCCAGTGCGTGACGGTGCTGGAGGGCGTCTTCTTCCTCTAGCGCGATACCGCGACGGGCACGTCGTCCCGTCCGATCCGCGACAGAAAGCCGACCGTGCGATTGTTCCGAAACCTCTTCAAGACCGAGCGCACCCCGCCGACGACGCCGCCCGACAGCCGCATCTACGCGATCGGCGACGTGCACGGACGGCTCGATCTGCTGCTGGATCTGCTGGACGAGATCCAAGCCGATCGCCGCGCCCGCCCGTGCGCGACCGAGCGCGTCGTCTTCCTCGGCGACCTGATCGATCGCGGCCCGCATTCCTGTGGCGTCCTGCAGCTACTCTCGCGTAACCGCGCCAATCTGCCCGATCCGGTCTTCCTGATGGGCAATCACGAGGAAATGCTGCTGCGCGTCCTGGGTGCGGACGAGGACAGCATCTTCGACTGGCTGAGCTTCGGCGGGTATGAGTTCGCCGAAAGCTACGGCGTCGAGGTCGATGCGTTCGCCACCTGTGATGCGGCGACCGTCGCGCGCATGATCCGCGCGGTGGTGCCGGAACGCGATCTCGCGTTCATCGCAAGCTTCGCGGACTCGTTTCGCTTCGGGGATTATCTGTTCGTTCACGCCGGGATCAAGCCGGGCGTCGCGCTGGAAGACCAGAAGGCCGCCGACATGCGCTGGATTCGCGAGACGTTCCTGGACAGCACGGTCCAGCACCCCGCCTTCGTCATCCATGGCCACACGATCAGCCAGACACCCGACGAACGCCCGAACCGGATCGGGATCGACACGGGCGCCTATGCGAGCGGCCTGTTGACCGCAATCTGTCTTGAGGGAAACGAGCACCGCTACATCACCGCGAAGCGCCCCGCCTGAAGCCGCACGGGCAGCGTCGGCGAAGACGCCGCGCTGCCCGCGAAGGGTCTTACTTCAGCAAGTCGACCGCGAACACGCGGACCGTCTCGGCGATCTCGGGCCGGGTCAGCGCGACCGCGAGGTTCGCGGTCATGTAGCCCGCCTTGTCGCCGCAATCGTAGCGCTTGCCCTGGAAGGTCAGCCCGTGGAACGGCTGGTCGCCGATCATCCGTGCCATCGCGTCGGTCAGCTGGATCTCGCCGCCGGCACCCTTGCCCTGCGTCTCCAGGATCCGCATCACCTCGGGCTGGAGAATGTAACGCCCGATCACCGCGAGGTTCGACGGCGACGTGCCCGCTGCGGGCTTCTCGACCAGACCCTTGACCTCGGTCAGCGCGCCATCGCGCGCGCCCGGCGTGATGACACCGTACATGTGCGTCATGTCGTCGGCGACTTCCTGCGCGCAGATAATGTTGCCACCGGTCTGCTCATAGGCCGCGACCATCTGCTTGAGGCAGCCCGGCTCGCCGACCATGAAATCGTCCGCGAGCAGCACCGCGAACGGCTCGTCACCGACGATGTCGCGCGCGCACCACACCGCATGGCCAAGCCCCATCGGCTCCTGCTGGCGGACATAAGCGACCGCACCCGGCGCAAGCCGCGTCTGCTCGAGCAGCTTGAGCGACTTGCCGCGTGCGGACATCGTCGCTTCGAGCTCATAAGCGATATCGAAATGGTCCTCGATCGCGGACTTGCCGCGGCCGGTGACGAAGATCATCTGCTCGATGCCGGCTTCGATCGCTTCATCGACCGCATATTGGATCAACGGACGATCGACGACGGGGAGCATTTCCTTGGGGACCGCCTTGGTCGCCGGAAGGAACCGAGTTCCCAGGCCACCAACCGGGAAAACAGCCTTGCGCAGGGGTTTAATGGCCATCGAGAGATTCCTTCACGATCTTATGACGTCGCAAAGGCGTTACCGCGCTGCAGCACGGATTTAAAGGGCATTAACCAAGACAAAGCACCAATCGAGCTGCTTATACGGTAAAACTTTCGCCACACCCGCACGCGCCCTTGGCATTCGGGTTGTTGAACACGAACCCGGCGGTGAAGTCGTCCTCGACCCAATTCATCGTCGAACCAATCAGATACAGGATCGAACCACCGTCGACGAACAGCGTCCCGCCCGCCGTATCGATCCGCTCGTCGAACGGTTTCGCCTCGCTGACGTAATCGACTGAATAGGCGAGGCCCGAGCACCCGCGCTTGGGCGTCGACAGCTTGACGCCGATCGCCTCCGCCGGGGCGCGCTGCATCAATTCCGCGATCCGCGCCTCGGCCGACGGCGTCAGGTTGAGCGCGGCAGGCCGCGGGCGGGCGATCGTCGCCATTACAGCATCCCCAGTTCGAGTTTTGCGTCGTCCGACATCTTCGCCGGATCCCATGGTGGATCCCAGACGAGGTTGACCTCGGCCGAACCGACCCCGGGGACCGACCCGACGCGCAGCTCGACTTCGCCCGGCATCGATTCCGCGACCGGGCAATGCGGCGTGGTCAGCGTCATCATCACGACGGCATGGCCCGCTTCGGTCACTTCGACGCCGTAGATCAGGCCCAGGTCGTAGATGTTGACCGGGATTTCCGGGTCATAAATGTCCTTGAGCGCTTCGATCACGCCTTCGTACACCGCGCCGCCGGGCGCACCCGCAGCATCGGCCTGCGGCTTTTGCGTGAGAAAGCCTTCGAGATAGTCGCGCTTGCGCTCGAACGTCTCGGTTGCAGCTTCGACGCGGGCGCGCGGGGGCTGCTCGACGCCCGTCACCTCTTCGATCTCGATCCGGTCACTCATGTGAAAGTCCTACCCAAAAATTCGCGTCACGCGCTCGATCCCGCGGACCAGCGCCTCGACGTCTGCGGCGGTGTTATAGACACCGAAGCTCGCTCTAGCCGTCGCATCGACACCGAGCGATGCCATCAGCGGCTGTGCGCAGTGATGGCCGGCACGTACCGCCACCTTCGCTTCGTCCAAGATGGTGCCGATGTCGTGCGGATGCACCCCCTGAATCGAAAAACTGACAATCCCGGCAGAGTCTTCCGGGCCGAACAGCGTCAGCGAGTTGATCTGCGACAGCGCCTCGCGCGTCATCGTGACGAGCGCGGTTTCGTGCGCGTGGATCCGGTCGAGCCCGATCGACTCGACATAATCGATTGCGGCGTGCAGCCCGAGCGCGCCGACGATATGCGGCGTTCCCGCCTCGAACCGACCCGGGGGCGGCGCGTAGGTGGTGCGTTCGAAGCTGACGCTGTCGATCATCGACCCGCCACCCTGATACGGCGGCATCGCCTCGAGCAGTTCGGGTCGCGCCCACAACACGCCGATCCCGGTCGGGCCGTAGAGCTTGTGCGCGGAGAAGACGAAGAAATCGCAATCGAGCGCGGCCATGTCGACGCGCATCCGCGGGACCGACTGGCACCCGTCGAGCAGGATCTTCGCGCCGACCGAATGCGCGATCTCCGCCGCGCGCTTGCCGTCGAGCACCGAGCCGAGCACGTTCGACACATGCGCGAGCGCGACGAGCTTGTGCTGCGGCGTAATCATCGCCGCCATCGCGTCGAGGTCGATCCGGTGATCCGCGGTCAGCGGCAGCACGTCGATCTGCGCGCCGACCCGCTCGGCCACCATCTGCCACGGCACGATGTTGCTGTGATGCTCGAGCTGCGACAACAGGATACGGTCGCCCGCCTTGAGCTGCGTCCCCGCCCAGCTGTGCGCGACGAGGTTGATCCCCTCGGTCGCGCCACGGACGAAGACGATCTCGTCCGCGCTGCCCGCACCCAGGAAGCTCGCGACTTTGCGGCGCGCGGCTTCATAGGCGAGCGTCATGTCGGCGGAACGCTGGTACACGCCGCGGTGTACGGTCGCGTAGGACGAGTCGTAGGCGCGGGTGATCGCGTCGATCACCGGCTGCGGTTTCTGCGCGGTGGCGGCGGTATCGAGATACGCCCAGCCGGTTGGGATGGCGGGGAAATCCGCAACATGATCCAGCGCGGCGGTTGTCGATGCGGTCATCACGTTCATCTCCTCCCCTCCCTGAAAGGGAGGGGTCGGGGGTGGGTCGGCATGAGGGGTGAACGCGGCCCGTCCAATGGGCCAACCCACCCCCGGCCCCTCCCTTGCAGGGAGGGGAGCAGATCACGCGCGCTCACAACAACCGCTCCAACGCAGCCTGCGCCGCCGCCTCGACCCGCGCGCGCTCGGCCGGATCATCGATCCCGTCGAACACCGACCCGATAAACGCGCCCAGCAGCATCACCTTCGCCTGCGCCGGCGCAATCCCGCGCGACGCAAGGTAGAACAAAGCATTGGCATCCAGCTCGCCAACGGTAGCGCCATGCGCGCACTTCACGTCGTCGGCATAGATTTCGAGCTCGGGCTTGGCATTCGCGGTCGCGGTGCGGCTGAGCAGCATCGCCTTGACGCTCTGCGACGCATCGGTCTTCTGTGCATGCCGCGCGACCGCAACCTTGCCGAGATACGACCCCGTCGCCCGCCCGCCGAGCGCCGTACGCACCACCTGGTTGGAAGTCGCGTTGGGCTCGATGTGGTTGAGCGTAGTGACGATCTCGAGCGTCTGCTCCCCCGTCCCCAGCATCGCGCCGCCAAGCTCGAAATGCGCGCCCGAGTGACACGTCACGTCGATCGCAACGCGCCCGAAACTGCCGCCGGTGTTAAGCACATGAAACGTCGCAGTCGCGCCTTCGCGCAGGATCACGCGGTAATCGCGGATCGCAACGGTGTCGGTCGCGGCGTCCTGCACGATCACGCGCGCGATCGATGTGCCTGCTGGCACGTCGATCACTTCGGTCTGGACGGGCCAGACCGACGCGACCGCCTCGAGGTTGCTATAATGCCACGTCTCATCGCGGCGGGTCGGAACGGCGAGCAAGTTCATCTCCCCTCCCCTTCAGGGGAGGGGCTGGGGGTGGGGGAAGCCTCGCAGAGAGTACCATCGGAATGCAGTGCACTGTACTGCCCCACCCCAACCCCTCCCCTGAAGGGGAGGGGCTTTGTGTTGCGCGCGCTCACGCAACCACCCCCGCATAGCCTTCGCGCTCCAGCTCCGCCGCGAGTTCCGGCCCGCCCGAACGAATGATGCGCCCAGCCGACAAAACATGCACGAAATCGGGTGCAACATAGCTCAAAAGCCGCTCGTAATGGGTGATAAGGATCACCGTTTTGTCGCTTTTCCGCATGATTCGGTTGATGCCTTCACCAACAATCCGCAGCGCATCGATGTCGAGCCCGCTATCGGTCTCGTCGAGAATCGCGAGCTTGGGATCGACGATCCCCATCTGCACCATCTCGTTGCGCTTCTTCTCGCCGCCGGAAAAACCAACGTTTACCGGGCGCTTGAGCATATCCTGGTCCATGCTCAGCGCATCGGCCTGCGCCCGCGCGAGTTTCAGGAACTCGGCGCCCGACAAAGGCTTCTCGTCCCGCCCCTTACGCTGCGCATTGAGCGCCTCGCGCAGGAACTGGACGTTGGAAACGCCGGGAATTTCAACCGGATACTGAAAACCCAGGAACAGCCCCGCAGCAGCGCGCTCATGCGGTTCCATCTCGAGCAGATTCTGTCCGTCAAATTCGACGCTGCCGGACGTAACCTCATACCCCGGCCGCCCGCCAAGCACATAGCCAAGCGTCGACTTACCCGCGCCGTTCGGGCCCATGATTGCATGGACCTCGCCCGCATTTACCTGCAGGCTCAAGCCCTTGAGGATTTCCTTGCCATCGATTTCGGCGTGGAGGTCGGTGATTTTAAGCATCTGTCTTCCGCAAATTCGTATCAATATTTCCAGCGTCACGCCGGTGTGTGGCGAAGTTCACCCCACCGAGCCTTCGAGCGAGATCCCGAGCAATTTCTGCGCTTCAACCGCAAATTCCATCGGCAGCTGCTGCAGCACCTCCTTGGCGAACCCGTTGACAATCAACGCAACCGCGCTCTCCGAATCGAGCCCGCGCTGCATGGCGTAGAACATCTGATCGTCCGAGATCTTCGAAGTGGTCGCCTCATGCTCGATCTGTGCCGACGGGTTGCGCACCTCGATATACGGCACGGTATGCGCGCCGCACTGGTCGCCCAGCAGCAGCGAGTCACACTGGGTGAAGTTACGAACACCCTCCGCACCCGGCGCGACCCGCACTAAGCCACGGTAAGTATTGTCCGACCGCCCAGCTGAGATCCCCTTCGACACGATCGTCGAGCGCGATCCCTTGCCGTTGTGGATCATCTTGGTGCCGGTATCCGCCTGCTGGCGGTTGTTGGTGACCGCGACCGAGTAGAATTCGCCGACCGAATTCTCGCCGTTGAGCACGCACGACGGATATTTCCACGTGATCGCGCTGCCGGTCTCGACCTGCGTCCACGACACCTTCGAGTTTTTACCCTGACACAGCGCGCGCTTGGTGACGAAATTGTAGATCCCGCCCTTGCCGTTCTCGTCGCCCGGATACCAGTTCTGGACGGTCGAATATTTGATCTCGGCATCGTCGAGGGCAACCAGCTCGACCACCGCGGCGTGAAGCTGGTTCTCATCGCGCATCGGGGCGGTGCAGCCCTCGAGATACGAGACGTACGAGCCCTTGTCGGCGACGATCAGCGTGCGCTCGAACTGGCCGGTATTCTCGGCGTTGATGCGGAAATAGGTCGACAGCTCCATCGGGCAGCGGACGCCCTCGGGAATGTAGACGAAGGTCCCGTCGCTGAACACCGCGGCGTTGAGCGTGGCGAAGTAATTGTCGGTCATCGGCACGACGCGGCCGAGCCACTTGCGAACGAGCTCGGGATATTCCTTGATCGCCTCGGAAATGCTGCGGAAGATGACGCCCGCGGCCTCGAGCTCCTTGCGGAACGTCGTCGCGACCGAAACCGAGTCGAACACGGCGTCCACAGCGACGCGTCGCTTGGGCTGGCCGTCCTCGCCAAGCTCCTCAACCCCCGCGAGCATCTTCTGCTCGGCGATCGGGATGCCGAGCTTCTCGTAGACGCGCAGGATCTCGGGATCGACCTCGTCGAGCGAACCGAGCTTTGGCTTGGGCTTGGGCTCGGCGTAGTAGAACGCGTCCTGGTAATCGATCGGTTCGAGATTGAGCTTCGCCCAGTCGGGCGATTCCAGCGTCTGCCACAAACGGAACGCCTTGAGCCGCCAGTCGAGCATCCACTGCGGCTCGCCCTTCTTGGCGGAGATGAACCGGACGGTGTCTTCGCTCAGCCCCTTGGGCGCGAAGTCCTGTTCGATGTCGGAGTGGAAGCCCCACTCATAGGTCTTGTTGACGGCCTCATAGGCCTGCGCATTCTTGGTAGCCATCATGCAATCCCTGCCGCGTGGCGGCGTTCAGCTAATCTAAAATTCTTCGTGGCTTTGTGGCTTTGTGCGAGAAAGTCTGGCTCGCGCAAAGACACTAGGCCACGAAGGAAGAAGGTGGTGTCGGTCATGCCGGTGCCCTCGACAGGCTGGCCAGTGAGACGCCATCGAGCGCACCGCGGACCGCGCCGTTGACGACGTTCCAGTGCGGCTTGACCCGGCAGTCGCCTTCCAGCGCGCAATCGTGACGGCCCTCGTCGACACACGTCGTCATCGCAATCGGCCCCTCGACCGCCTCGATGATCTCGGCAAGCGAGATCGCCGCGGCGGGGCGCGCGAGGCGGAAACCGCCACCGGTGCCGCGCGTGCTCTCGATCAGCCCGCCCGCAGACAGTCGGCTGACGAGCTTCTGCACGGTGGGCAACGGGAGCCCCGTCTCCTCGGCAAGTTGCGTCGCGTTCAGCCGACCCGACGAGCCGCAATGTCGCGCGGCGGCGGACATCATCACGACGGCATAGTCGGCAAGGCTAGAAAGACGCATAAGCTCCAATCGGACGATATTGGTAGGATTGCAGATGGGGGTGCAGGGTGAGTCGGTCAACCCCTGTCGAAGGCTGGTGTCACCCTGAACTTGTTTCAGGGTCCACGGAGCCACGAGTCCGGTCCGTGCCCGTAGCGCGGTGGATGCTGAAACAAGTTCAGCATGACGGTAGCGAGGCGGGGGACGGCTCGCTACACACCGGCGCGCTTTGACGCGGGCCAGCACCAGTGTCATCAGGCCCCATGCTTTTCCCGCTCATCCGCCCCGCCCTTTTCGCGCTCGATGCGGAGCAGGCGCATGGCCTGACCATCGCGTTGCTGTCCAGATTCGCCAGTAAGCCCCCCAAAAGCGCCCCGATCCTCCGGACCACCGTCGCCGGGCTTGATTTCGCCAACCCGCTCGGGCTCGCCGCCGGGGTCGACAAGAACGGCGAAGCGATCGACGGCTTCTTCGGATTAGGCTTCGGCAGCGTCGAGATCGGCACGCTGACCCCCCTCCCGCAAGCGGGCAACCCGCGCCCGCGGCTGTTCCGCCTGGTCGAAGACGAAGCCGTCATCAACCGGATGGGGTTCAACAACGGCGGCATCCACGCCGCCCTCCCCCGCGCGAAGGCCGCGAAGCGGCGCGGGGTGCTCGGCATCAACGTCGGCGCGAACAAGGATGCGCCCGACCGGATCGCGGATTACGCCCACGGCGTCGCGGCGGCGGCACCGATCGCGGATTACGTCACGGTCAACATCTCGTCCCCCAACACGCCTGGCCTACGCGATCTCCAGCATGGCCGCGAACTGACCGACCTGCTCGCCGCCGCAGACGATGCGCGCCGGATCGGCAAGACACCCCGCCTGTTCCTCAAGGTCGCCCCCGATCTCGACGCGTCCGCGATCGACGCGATCGCGCGCGCGGCGATCGACCATCACGTCGATGCGCTGATCGTCAGCAACACGACGATCTCGCGCCCCGACCTGCGCTCGGCCAATGCGGGCGAGACGGGCGGCCTGTCGGGCGCACCGCTTGCACCGCTCGCACGCCAGCGGTTGCGCGATTTTCGCACGGCGACCGGAGGCGCGATGCCGCTGATCTCGGCAGGCGGGATCGACAGTGCGGACGAAGCCTATGCCCGCATCCGCGCCGGGGCTAGCCTGGTCCAACTGTACAGCGCGCTGGTCTATCGCGGACCGGGCCTGGCGCAGAGGATCACACATGGCCTGGCAAAGGCGCTAGAACGCGACGGTTTCACAAATGTAGCGGCTGCGGTTGGCGTCGACGGCTGATCAACGCCGCTGCCATCTGCTTGAATTCTGGTCCGAACCCACCGATGCGCTGGCGTGACCCCAGCCCGATGGATAGGGCGCGTTGATCCGCTTCGAAGGAATGGTCCGATGTCTGCACCCGAACTCATCCGCATCGCCACGCCGCATTTGTCCGCCGCGATTAATCTGCTCGGCGCGGAACTGACGCATCTTCACGACGCGGACGGCCGCGAATTGATGACCAACGCCGATCCTGCCTTCTGGGCGGGCCATGCGCCGCTGCTGTTCCCGGTCGTCGGGCGATTGAACGGCGACGTGCTGCACGTCGACGGCACCGCCTATCCGATGAAACAGCATGGCTTCGCCCGCCGCAGCCTGTTCACGCTGATCGAACACGACGCAACGCGCGCGGTGTTCCTGCTCGAGGACAATGCAGAAACTCGCGCTGCCTATCCCTTCGCTTTCGCATTGCGCGTGACCTACACGATCACCGACGCGACGCTCGCGATCGGGGTGGAGATCGAGAACCGCAACGACACCAGCCTCCCCGCGAGCTTCGGCTTCCACCCCGCCTTCGCCTGGCCTTTGCCCTACGGTCTCCCGCGCGGCGAGCACCGGATCGTCTTCGCGGAGGACGAACCCGAGGCCCTGCGCGAACTCGCGGGCAACGCCATCATCGAACAACGCCGTCCGTCCCCGCTCGACGGTCGCACGCTCGCGCTCGATGATGCATTGTTCGACCGCGATGCGCTGATCTGGGATTCGGTCCGTTCGCGCAGCGTGCTTTATGGTGCGCCGACCGGGCCGCAGCTTCGCGTCGATTTCCCCGACATGCCGATGCTCGGGATCTGGACCAAGCCGGGTGCCGCGTTCATCTGTATCGAGCCGTGGCACGGCATCGCCGACCCGGCGGGCTTCGCGGGCGACATCCGCGAGAAACCGGGCATCGTCGAGATCGCGCCGGGCGCTACGCTCGCTTGTGGGTTGCAGGTGACGTTGGAGGGCTGAGGCGCTACAGCGCAGCGATGAATCATACGTCCGACCGCCGCACCTTCGCGATCATCTCCCATCCAGACGCCGGCAAGACCACGCTGACCGAAAAGCTGCTGCTGTTCGGCGGCGCGATCCATCTTGCCGGCGAAGTCAAGGCACGCGGGCAGAACCGGCGTGCGCGTTCGGACTGGATGAAGATCGAGCAGCAGCGCGGCATCTCGGTGACGTCGTCGGTGATGACGTTCGAACGCAACGGTTTGACCTTCAACTTGCTCGACACGCCGGGCCATGAGGACTTTTCCGAAGACACCTATCGCACGCTGACCGCAGTCGACTCCGCGGTCATGGTGATCGACGCCGCGCGCGGGATCGAGGCGCAGACGCGCAAGCTGTTCGAGGTCTGCCGGTTGCGTTCGGTGCCGATCATCACCTTCGTCAACAAGGTCGATCGCGAGGGGCGCCCGCCGTTCGAACTGCTCGACGAGATTGCCGAGATGCTTCAGCTCGATGTCACGCCGATGAGCTGGCCGGTCGGGATGGGGAGCGATTTCGAGGGGGTGTACGATCTCCACGCCAACAGCCTGAGCCAGCCCGAGGGGCCGAGCCGCGAGTTCCTCGGCAAGGCGCTGAGCTTCACCGGGCTCGACGACCCCGCGCTCGCAGCGACGCTGACCCCGGCGGGGCTGCAGTTGCTCCAGGACGAGTCCGAGCTTGCACTCGGCGGTTATGGCGCGTTCGATGTCGAGGCCTATCGTGGCGGCGACCAGACCCCGGTCTATTTCGGGTCGGCACTGAAGGAGTTCGGTGTCGCCGAACTGATCGACGCGCTCGGTCGCCACGCACCCGGTCCGCGCCCGCAACCCGCCGAACCCGAGCAGGTGCTCCCCGAGCGTGCCGACGTCACCGGCTTCGTGTTCAAGGTCCAGGCGAACATGGACCCCAATCACCGCGATCGCATCGCGTTCATGCGGCTGTGTTCGGGCACCTTCAAGCGCGGCATGAAGCTGACCCCGACCGGCCACGGCAAGCCGATCGCGATTCACTCGCCGATCCTGTTCTTCGCGCGCGAGCGCGAACTGGCGGACGAGGCGTTTCCCGGCGACATCATCGGTATTCCCAACCACGGCACGCTGCGGGTGGGGGATACTTTGTCCGAGCGCGCGGACGTGCGCTTCACCGGGCTGCCCAACTTCGCGCCTGAAATCCTGCGCCGCGTCGCATTGAAGGACCCGACCAAGACCAAGCAGTTGCGCAAGGCACTCGACGACATGGCCGAAGAGGGCGTGACGCAGGTGTTCTATCCCGAAATCGGGTCGAACTGGATCATCGGGGTGGTCGGGCAGCTTCAGCTCGAGGTGCTGCTGTCGCGGCTTGAGGCGGAGTATAAGGTCGATGCGGGGCTAGAGATGGCGCCGTATGACACCGCACGATGGGTGTCGGCGGCGGATCCGGCGGATCTCAAGGCGTTCATGGACTTGAACCGCACGTCGATGGCGAAGGATCGCGACAATAACCCGGTCTATATGGCGAAGACCGCTTGGGACGTCGGCTATGTCGCGGATCGCTATCCCAAGGTCACGTTCGCGGCGACGCGCGAACGCTGAGCCTTGAAGCAATAGCCAGCGTCCGTTCGGGCTGAGCGAATTCGAAGCACCGCGCGTAAGGCAAGGGCCTTCGACTGCGCTCAGGCCGAACGGAGGCGGGTGAGTCCGGCGCGAGCGCCCTCAGGCCGCGGCGTCCTGCTCCAATGCCTCGACCAAGGCCTCGCGCACGGCGAGGATCGTGCCGTAACTCGCGGCGGGCAACGGCGCCCTGGCAACGGGACGTTTGCGCTCCGCCATCAAGGCCTGCTGCACCCCGCGAATGGTATAGCCATCCTCGTTGAGCATCTTTGCGATGCGCTGCACCAGCGCCACGTCGGTCGGACGATAATAGCGCCGGTTACCAGCGCGTTGAAGTGGCCTCAGTTGCGGGAAACGCGTTTCCCAATAGCGCAGAATATGCTGCGGCAGACCCGTATCGCGCGATAGTTCGCCGATCGTACGGTAAGCCCCTTCCGCCTTGATCGGCGGCGTTGGCATTTCAGTCATGGTAAAGCTCAGTCTGCTTCGACGATGCGATCGCGCATCATCTGGCTGGCCCGAAATGTCAGTACACGACGCGGCGCGATGGGAACTTCGATTCCCGTCTTTGGGTTGCGACCGACGCGCTCCCCCTTGTCTCGTAGGACAAAGGTCCCAAACCCCGAGATCTTCACATTCTCACCCTTCGCGAGCGATCCGCACATGTGCGACAAGATCTGTTCGACCAGTCGCGACGAGTCCGCGCGCGACAGTCCGACTTGATGATGTAGTGCTTCGGCAAGATCTGCCCGTGTCAACGTTCCTGCAGGTGCCATTCCGGTATCCCTCCCCAAGCGGCAAGGCGTTGGTCTAACACACAGAAGGTACAAACGGAAAGCTCTAGTTACAGAAGCGTAACAACGTCTGCCTCAAAAACGGACGACTGCGGCGCCCCAAGTGAAACCGCCGCCCATTGCTTCGAGCACGATCAAGTCACCCCGCTTGATCCGGCCGTCCTTTACCGCAGTGTCGAGCGCAAGTGGAACCGATGCAGCAGACGTGTTGGCATGTTGATCGACCGTGACGACGACCTTGTCGGGAGAAAGCCCCAATTTGCGCGCGGTGGCATCGAGGATCCGGGCATTGGCCTGGTGCGGTACGACCCAATCGACATCTTCGGCCGAAAGGCCACACGCTGCCAGGGTCTCGGTCATCACACCCGCCAAATTGACGACGGCGTGGCGAAACACCTCGCGGCCTTTCATGCGCACCTTGCCGACCGTTCCGGTGGTCGAGGGGCCGCCATCGACGTAGAGCAGTTCGTTATGCCGTCCGTCCGCGTGCAGACGAGTCGACAGGATTCCGCGCCCCTGCGCGCCCGCATCGCCATTGTCCTGACCTTCGAGAACGACCGCGCCGGCCCCGTCGCCAAACAGGACGCAGGTCGTGCGATCCTCCCAGTCGAGGATGCGGCTGAACGTCTCCGAACCGATCACCAGCGCACGGCGTGCCGAACCGGCGCGGATCATGCTGTCGGCGACCTGCAACGCGTAGAGGAAACCCGAACAGACCGCCGCGACGTCGAACGCCACGCAGTCGTTAATGCCCAGACTTGCTTGAACCTTGGTCGCGCTCGACGGAAAGGTCTGGTCCGGCGTCGCGGTCGCGAGTACGATCAGGTCGATGTCCTGTGCAGCCAGACCGGCAGCGCCAAGCGCGGCCCGGCACGCATCCGCCGCGAGCGTCGCAGTCGTCTCGTCTGGGGCGGCGATATGGCGGAACCGGATGCCGGTGCGCTCGACGATCCATTCGTCGGTCGTATCGACGGTTTCGGCGAGTTCCGCATTCGACACGCGCCGCGCCGGGAGGGCCGAACCGGTCCCGACGATTACCGAACGTATCATGCTGCCTTCGCCTCGAATTCACGCAAGTCCTCGACGATTCGCCGAGTCAGGTCATCCCGCACCATCTTGGCGGCGGCAGTGATCGCAGTCGCCACGCCAATCGCATTGGCGCTGCCATGACTTTTGACCACCAGCCCATTGAGGCCGAGGAAAACCGCGCCATTGTGATTGTTAGGGTCGAGATGATGCCGCAACAGGTCGGTCGCGGGCTTGGAGATCAGGAACCCGATCTTCGAACGAACTGACGACCGGAACGCCCGCTTGAGCAAGTCCGCAACGAATCGCGCGGTGCCCTCGGCGGTCTTGAGCGCGATGTTGCCGGAAAATCCGTCGCATACGATCACATCGACGTCGCCGCGCGACAGCTTGTCGCCCTCGATGAAGCCGGTGAACTGCAACGGGAGATGCGATGCATGGCGCAACGCCTGCGCCGCATCCCGGATCACGTCGGTCCCCTTCTGGTCCTCGCTGCCGATGTTGAGCAGCGCGACTCGCGGACGCGCGAGATCGAGCGAAGTGCGCGCGTACGCGGCCCCCATCACGGCAAATTGGATGAGGTTTCGTGCATCGCACTCGGTGTTGGCACCGAGATCGAGCACGACGGTATCGTTATCCCCCAGCGTCGGCATCAAACCGGCCAACGCAGGGCGATCGATTCCCGGGATCATCCGCAGCGACAGCTTCGCCATCGCCATCATCGCGCCGGTGTTGCCAGCGGAGACGCACGCGGCGGCCCTACCCTGCTTCACCAGATCGATCGCGATCCCCATCGACGTCTTCTTGGACCGGCGAATCGCCTGCGTAGGCTTTTCGCTGGACCCAACGACCTCGGGCGCATGCACGATTTCAACGTGCGGAGCGAGATCCGGATGCCGTTTGAGTTCGGCAGCGATCGCCTCCTCGTCACCGACGAGCAGGAAATGCATATCCTGGAACCGTTGGCGTGCGCGGGCGACTCCGGCCAGCACGACTGCCAGCCCTTCGTCGCCACCCATCGCGTCGATCGCGATACGGGAGCTGTTCGTCACGCTGGCAGCTCCCTGTACACGCCCGATGGCACGATCCGTTGCCGATCCCGTCAGGATCAGCCTTCGACCGAGACGATCTCGCGGCCGTTATAATGGCCGCACGCCGTGCAGAGGTTATGCGGACGCTTCAGTTCGCCGCAGTTCGGGCATTCCTGAAACGACGCAATGGTCAGCGAGTCGTGCGAACGACGCATGCCGCGCTTGGACGGCGTGGTTTTTCTTTTTGGGACGGCCATTTCGGCGAAACCTTATACTTGTCTAAACCGGTGCGATAAGCCCGAACCAGGTACGACGCAATCGACGTCATGGTCGACCGCGCAAGCGGCACCGGCGGCCAGACATCTCGCGAAGATGGCGGGCTATAGCGATTCTGCGCGGCGTTGCAAGCGCTGCCCGCGCGTGCGACGGGTTCGATCTGCGAATAAGGGGACAATTTGCGATGATATCCGGTTCAGACATGACGATCTCGCTCGCAACCGCGGGCGCTGCGGCGATTATCAACCTCTGGCTTGCGATTCGCATCGGGGCGGTCCGGACCAAGTCGAAGGTCATGATCGGCGATGGCGGCAACGAAATGCTGATTCGCCGGATGCGCGCTCAAGCCAATTTTGTCGAATACGCGCCTTTCATCCTGATCCTGATCGCCCTGATCGAGTTCACATCGGGCAGCTCGTGGTGGTTGTGGGCGGCAAGCGCCGCCTTCCTGATCGCGCGCATTCTGCACGCGCTGGGGATGGATGGCCTGAAGATCGGGCGGATGATCGGGACGATCGTGACCTTTGGCTTGCTGCTCGGGCTTGGCGGCTATGCCATCGCGGTGCCGCTGATGGGGCATCCTGCCACGCATGTCGTGGCGCCGAGCGTGGCCCCGGCGGGCTAAAGACTACGTTGTCCCGATCGGAAATCTGAGCGGTCGCGGGTATTCCCGCTCGACCGCTCAGGCCGACCGTGGCTCAGGCCGCCAGTGCGGCGTCGCTGACGAACATGTTGGTAGCCCGCTCGTGCGCGATCGTGCTTGCCGGGCCGTGGCCGGGCAGGAACGTCGTCTCATCGCCCAGCGGCCATAGTTTCGTGACGATCGATTCGATCAGTTGTGGATGGCTGCCGCGTGGAAAATCAGTTCGTCCGACCGATCCGGCGAACAGCACGTCGCCGACGATCGCGAGCTTCGATGGGGCATGGTGGAAAATGACGTGCCCCGGCGTGTGCCCCGGCGTTTCGTAAACGTCGAGCACGAGATCGCCGACGGTCACCGTATCCCCTTCGACCAGCCAGCGGTCGGGTTCGAAATTGATCCCCGGAATGCCGTATTGCGCCCCACTCTCGGACAGGGTCGCGGTCAGGAAGCGGTCCTCTTCGTGCGGCCCCTCGATCGCTACGCCATATTCGTCCGCAAGCGGCTTCGCCTCGCCACAATGGTCGATGTGGCCGTGCGTCAGGATGACCTTTTCGATCGTCACGCCGTGCTGCGCCGCCGCCGCGCGCAATTTGGGCAGGTCGCCGCCGGGATCGACGAACGCACCGCGCATCGTCGCCGTACACCATAATAACGTGCAATTCTGTTGCAGCGGCGTAACCGGGACAATCGCTGCGCGGAGGGGTGGAATGCTCATCACCGATGGATAGGGTGCTGGAGCAAGTCGGGCAAGGATCCGCTAGCCTCGCACAAAGACCGTACGCCGGGGGTTGCCCCGGACGCGCCAAGCGGGGCATCTGGCAACCAGCCATGCTCAGTCTTCAAACCAAGCCCTTCGTATTGCTCGACGATGCCCGCGCAGACGGGGCGCCGGCCCGTCTGTATGTTGAGCCAGTTCGGATTCTTACGGCACAGACCCTGAACGAGATCGACGCGGTCCTGATGGCGCTGCGCGAGGCCCGCAAGGCCGGGCTCGATGCCGTGGGCTATTTTGCTTATGATGCCGCGGCCGCGTTCGACCCCGCACTCGGTCGAGTGGCTCCGGAGGGAGACGTATCGCTCCCGCTGGCGTGGTTCGGGCTGTTTAACGGCTATCGCACGATCGCGCCCGAAGACGTTCCCGGTTTGCTCCCCGACCCCGCCGGTGCGTGGAACGCGCCCCCCGAACCCGAGATTGCACTCTCGACCTACGACTCGCAGTTTGCGGCGGTGCTAGCGGAAATCGTCGCGGGCGGATTGTATCAGGCGAACCTCACCTATCGTGCGCGGATGCGGGTCCACGGCGACCCGTTGTCGCTCTACGCCCGGCTGCGGACGCGGGCGGGGGCCGGGTTCGGCGCGTTGATCGATACCGGCGACGCGACGATCCTGTCGCTGTCGCCTGAACTGTTCTTCGCGCTGGAGGGGGATCGGCTGACCTGTCGCCCGATGAAGGGCACGGCGCGGCGCGAAGCTGGTTACGCCACGGATGCCGCAGCCGCCGCCGCGCTCACGCAGGACCCCAAGCAACGCGCCGAGAACCTGATGATCGTCGATCTGATGCGCAACGATCTGGCGCGAATCGCCCGCCCCGGGTCGGTCGCCGTGCCGAGCCTGTTCGCGGTCGAGAGTTATCCCACCGTTCATCAGATGGTTTCCACCGTCACCGCAGACCTTGCGGCAGGCTCTGATGCGGTCGACGTGCTCGCGGCGCTCTTCCCGTGCGGGTCGATCACGGGCGCCCCCAAGATCGCCGCGATGCACGCCATCGCCCGGATCGAAGCCAGCCCGCGCGGGCTCTATACCGGCACGATCGCTCGCTTCGATGCGACCGGCGATGCGATGGCGAACGTTGCGATCCGGACCGTCGCGTGGCGCAAGGGTGCCGACACCGCAGACCTGGGCGCCGGCGGTGGGATCGTCGCCGATTCGAGTCCCGCGGCGGAATGGGACGAGGCGAAGGCCAAACTCGCGTTTCTGACGCACGACGTCCGGCGCTTCGACCTGATCGAGACGATGGCCTTCGACCCATACCAGGGTCTGTTGCTGCTGGAGACGCATCTCGCGCGCCTGGCGGAAAGTGCGCGCACGTTCGACTTCGCCTTCGACCGGCATATCGCGCGCAACGAGTTGCAGGCCGCGACCTTCCGGTTGCGGACCGCCGCGCGCGTGCGGCTCGTGCTGTCGCCGAGCGGGGCCGTCGCAGTCGAAATCGGCGCGATGCCCGCCGTGCTCGCCGAACCGGTCAGCGTGGAGGTCGTGCCCCTGCCGGTCGCCCCGGCGGACATCCGACTGCGCCACAAAACGAGCGACCGAAGCTTCTACGATACCGCGCGACGAGACTCCGACTGTTTCGAGGTCGTGTTCGAACGCCCGGACGGCCGGTTGACCGAAGGAAGCTTCACCTCGCTGTTCGTGCCGCGCGGGGATGTGCTGGTAACCCCTCCGCTCGCCGACGGATTGTTGCCGGGGGTGTTGCGCGCCGACTTGCTGGCGAGCGGTCGCGCGGTGGAAGGGCATCTCACCCATGCGGACCTGACGAACGAATTTTTCATCGGCAACGCGCTTCGCGGACTGATTCGTGCGCGACGAACGGTTGCGGCGTCGCGCTTCGCACGATAAGCGCTCGCGCGTCCGTTGCCACCCGACCAAGGCTCATTGCTATGAATCCCTCCGCCGCGCTCAACCGTATCAAGCCGTCGCCGACGCTTGCCATCACGTCGCGGGTGCAGGAATTGAAGCGCGCGGGCGTCGACGTGATCGGCCTGGGGGCGGGCGAGCCCGATTTCGACACCCCCGATTTCGTCAAGGAAGCCGCGATCAAGGCGATCCGTGACGGCCAGACCAAGTACACCAACGTCGACGGCACGCCCGAGTTGAAGGCTGCCATCGTCGCAAAATTCGCGCGCGACAACGGCCTGACCTACGCGACCGACCAGGTCACCGTGAACGTCGGCGGCAAGCACACGCTGTTCAACGCGATCGTCGCCACGGTCGAGGCAGGTGACGAAGTCATCGTCCCCGCGCCGTATTGGGTCAGCTACCCCGACGTCGTGCTGTTCGCGGGCGGCACGCCGGTGTTCGTCGCGGCCGGCCCCGCACAAGGGTACAAACTGCTCCCCGAGCAGCTCGAAGCGGCGATCACGCCCAAGACCAAGTGGGTCATCCTCAACTCGCCGTCTAACCCGACCGGCGCCGCCTATACCGCTGCCGAATTGAAGGCGCTCGGCGACGTGCTCGAACGGCACCCGCACGTCTGGATCTTCTCGGACGATATGTACGAGCACATCCTGTACGACGGTTTCGACTTCGCGACGATCGCGCAGGTCTGCCCGTCGCTCTACGAGCGCACGCTCACCGTCAACGGCTGCTCCAAGGCCTATGCGATGACCGGCTGGCGGATCGGCTATGCGGGTGGAGCATCGTGGTTGATCAAGGCGATGGCCAAGCTCCAGTCGCAATCGACCAGCAACCCCTGCTCGATCGCGCAGGCCGCGGCGGTCGCGGCGCTCAACGGCGACCAGTCATTCCTCAAGGAGCGCGCGGCGGCGTTCCAGGTGCGGCGCGACCTCGTCGTCGGCATGCTCAACGCTGCCGAAGGCATCACTTGCCCCAAGCCCGACGGCGCCTTCTACGTCTATCCCGAATTCTCCGCACTGATCGGCAAGTCGACTCCATCGGGCAAGCTGATCGACACGGACGAAGCGATGGTCGCCTATCTGCTCGACGACGCGAAGGTCGCGGCGGTGCAGGGCGCGGCGTTCGGCCTGTCGCCCGCGATGCGGATTTCCTACGCGACGTCGGATGCGTTGCTCACGTCGGCATGCGAGCGGATCCAGGCGGCGTGCGCCGCCTTGAGGTGAACCGCAGCCGAAACGATCGTTCAGCTTTCGGCAACGCTGAGTTTGCGAATTATCTCTTGTCGCGGTGCAGCATCAGGACGATGTGAGCCGTGACGCGATGGGCACTTTTGCCGTTGCGAAGAGGTAAGACGATGCGCAGCATCCTGAAGTCGGATTTCGTTTGGCAGTTCGTTGGCGGTTTCGCGCTGGGCGCGATCGCGCTTGTGACGCTGCATCCTGTCGAAGGTGCGCATGCCGCTACGCGCACGCAGGTTGCCGCGACGCGCTGAGCTTTTTGCGTCGTTCCCACAAACAGTAACCCCGTCATTCCCGCGAAGGCGGGAAACCATTGATACTAGCGGCTTATAAGACGGGCACCGCCAGCCAGTATGGATCCCCGCCTTCGCGGGGATAACGGAAGTGGCGGGGATGACGGTGTGAGGAGAGGGGACGACCCCCTTACCCTTCCAGACTCTTCGACGCCTGTTCGAACATGTCCTTAGACAGCCCCGGCGTTGCCACGATCCGCTCCAGTTCCGCCCGCATCAACCCGGCCCGCGCCGAATCGAACCGCCGCCAACGCCCGAGCGGCGGAATCAGCTTCGCCGCCGTCTGCGGATTGAGCTTGTCGAGCGCGATCAGCTGGTCCGCCAGGAACCGATAGCCCGCCCCCGACGCCGCGTTGAACGCGCGCTGATTGACCCCGAACGCGCCGATCAACGCCCGCGCGCGGTTGGGATTGGCCAGCGTGAAGTCGCGGTGCCGCGACAGCGCCTCGACCGCCGCGCCGGTATCGTCGCGCGGCGCCATCGCCTGTACCGAGAACCACTTGTCGAGCACCAGCGCATTGTCGCTGTAGCGGTTGTAGAAAATGTCGAGTGCGGGCTCGCGCTGCGGCGCATCCCCGCCGACCAGCGTCGCGAGCGCGCTTTGCCGGTCGGTCATGTTGTCCGCCGCCTCGAACTGCGCAAACGCGAGGTCGCCCGCATCCACCGCGCCCGATGCCGCGATATACCCCAGCGCGACCGCCTTGAGCCGTCGCTGGCCCTTCGCTTCGGGCGAATAGACATAGCCGCCGTCGCTTTGCGAGCGGTCATACGCTTCGCGCCATTGCTGCTCGAGCCCGCGCCCGATGTCGCGCCGCAGCGCCTCGCGCGCACGGAAGATCGCCTCGGGATCGACGATCGCCAACTGATCGCCGATGAAGCTCTCCGATGGCAGCAGCACTGCCTCAGCGATGAAAGCGGCATCGAGCGCTGCATCCGCAAGCGTTCCCCGCACCGCCGCAACCACGGCGGCATGATCCGCGCGACCGTTCGATGCACCCTCGACCAGCGTGTCGAGCATCAACTGCTGCAGCGCTTCGTAGCGCGCGAACGGATCGTCGTCATGCGCGCCGAGAAACGCGAGGTCTTCGGCGGTCCGGTCGGTCGCAATGATGGCAGGGGCGGAAAAGCCCCGGTTGATCGACAGGACGGGCCGCTCGGTGACGGTCTCGAACACGATCGTCTGCTCGGCATCGGTCAGCAGGATCGTCTGCTCGTCGGTCAGCGCATGGCCGGTCTCCGCGCCGAACAGCTTGATCTTGAGCGGAAGCACGACCGGAAGCTTGTCAGCTTGCCCCGGCGTCGGCGGGGTGCGCTGCGTCAGCACCAGCTCGGCGCGCGCCGAGCCCAGATGGTGGGTCAACGACGCCGTGACGCGCGGGGTGCCCGCCTGCCCGTACCAGTTGCGGAATTGCTTGAGATCGACCCCGCTCGCGTCCTCGAGGCTCGCCACGAAGTCCTCGCAGGTCGCCGCCGTCCCGTCGAACCGGTCGAAATACAGATCGGTGCCCGAACGGAACCGCTCCGCGCCCAGCATCGTCGCGAGCATCCGGATGATCTCGGCGCCCTTGTTATAGATCGTCGCGGTGTAGAAGTTCGAGATTTCCTGATACGCATCGGGGCGGATCGAATGCGCGAGCGGCCCGGCGTCCTCCGGGAATTGCGCCGCGCGAAGCCCACGCACGTCCTCGATCCGCTTGACCGCCGCCGAGCCCTGGTCGGCGGAGAAGGTCTGGTCGCGGTAAACCGTGAAGCCTTCCTTCAGCGACAGCTGGAACCAGTCGCGGCAGGTGACGCGGTTGCCCGACCAGTTGTGGAAATACTCGTGCGCCACGACCGCGGCGATCGCGTCGTAATCGTAATCGGTCGCGGTGTCGGGGTCCGCCAGGATGTAGCGGCTGTTGAAGACGTTGAGCCCCTTATTCTCCATCGCGCCGAAGTTGAAGTCGTCGACCGCGACGATGTTGAACACGTCGAGGTCATATTCGCGGCCATAGACCCGCTCGTCCCACGCCATCGACGTCTTGAGCGCATCGAGCGCATGATGCGTGCGCTGCAGATCGCCCTCGCGAACCCAGATGCCGAGCTCGACCGTCCGGCCCGAGCTGGTGACGAACGTGCCCCGGTTGACGGCGAGATCGCC
The DNA here is from genome assembly GCF_029623395.1 of Sphingomonas echinoides. Lineage (GTDB taxonomy): Bacteria > Pseudomonadota > Alphaproteobacteria > Sphingomonadales > Sphingomonadaceae > Sphingomonas > Sphingomonas echinoides_A. The sequence continues at coordinate 17,519 of NZ_JAPYKK010000037.1, read as the reverse complement.
CGCGACCAGCGCGAAGAGATAGCACGGCTTGGGGAAGGGATCGTTCCACTCCGCCCAATGCCGCGCGTCGCCTGCGTCGCCCTGCGCGACGGGATCGCCGTTCGCGAGCAGCACCGGATAGCGCGCCTTGTCCGCGGTCATCCGCACGCTGTAGCGGCTGAGCACGTCGGGGCGATCGGGGAAGAAGGTGATGCGGCGGAAGCCCTCCGCCTCGCACTGGGTGCAGAGATTGCCGCCCGAAGCGTAGAGCCCCATCAGCTGCGTGTTCCGATCGGGTGCGATCTCGACGACCGTCTCGACGACATGCGACGCGCCGGTCAGCGGCAGCACGAGCGCGCCGTCCTCGATCACCCATTCGTTGATCGCGACGCCGTCCACCATCACCGACAGCAGCGTCTGCCCTTCGCCGTCGAGCCGCAGCGGGCGATGATGCGCATCGCTGCGTTCCACCGTCAGCGTCGCGCGAACCTGCGTCCGCGCCGGGTCCAGATCGAAATCGAGCGAGATCTCGGGCACTTGCCAGTCCGGCGGCGTGTAATCCGCGCGACGAGTGACGTGCGGTTGGGCGAGGCTGGTCTGGATATCGAGCATGGTCAAAGATGTAGGCAGCGGAATGCCGCCATGCCACCGAAATCGCCTGCGCTACCCGCTTGCCTCCCGCCGCGCCGCTGCTACCCCGAGGGAATGATGCACAAAGCCCTTCTCGCGGTCCTCGCCACGCTGGTCCTCGCGCCCGCCACCTCTGCGCAAACCGCACCCGCGGCCTTGCCCGACGATCAGGCGCAGATGAAGGCGCATGTCCTGTTCCTCGCCTCGGACGCGATGCGCGGGCGCGAGGCGGCGAGCCCCGAATATGCCATCGCGGCGGAATATGTCGCGGCGCAATTCTTCGCGGCAGGGCTGGTCCCCGCCGGGCAGGACGGCGGCTATCTCCAGAAGGTCCCGCTCGTCGCCTATCGCGCCGCCGACCACGGCGACATCGTGCTGACGCGCAAGGGGTCCGGCCCGCAACCGCTGCTGTTCGGGGACGATTTCACCCCCGGCGCGGTCGCGGGTGCGGCGCGGACCACGCTCGATGCGCCGGTGGTGTTCGTCGGGCACGGGATCGTCGCGCCGCGTTACAAGCGCGACGATTATGCCGGCGTCGACGTGCGCGGCAAGATCGTCGCCTTCTTTGCGGGCGCGCCGGCCAGCTTCCAGAGCGAGGAACGCGCGCATTTCCAGAGCGGCGCGACCAAGGCGGCGATCGCCGCGGCGCATGGCGCGGTCGGTACGATCCTGCTGACACCCGCCGCGCTGCCCCCCGCAGGCGGCGCCTGGGATCGCGCGCGGACGACCTGGGCCAAGGCGGACGGCACCGGCGACATGACCGGCGCACCGCAGCTCGCGACGCTCAGCGCGACCGGCGCGGCGAAACTGTTCGCGGGCGCGCGAACGCCGTGGAAGACAATCCTGGCCAAGAGCACCGACGCCGAGGCGCGCTTCACCGCCGACCCCCTCGGCGCGAGCCTTGCGGTCGCGTTGCGGACGAGCTTCGAGCCCGGCACCAGCGCGAATGTTGCGGGCATGATCCGCGGCAGCGACCCCACGCTTGGCAAGGAAGTCGTCGTGCTGTCCGCGCATCTCGACCATCTCGGGGTCAAGGCCGAGGGCAAGGGCGACCTGATCTACAATGGCGCGGAGGACAATGCGGTCGGGATCGCCGCGCTGATCGAGGAAGCGAAACGCTTCAAGGCGTCAGGCAAGCCGCCGCGCCGCTCGATCCTGTTCCTCGCGGTCACCGCCGAGGAAAAGGGTCTGGTCGGCTCGGACTATTTCGCGCGCCACCCGACCGTGCCGATCAAGAGCATCGTCGCCGACGTCAATCTCGACATGCCGATCCTGTCCTATCCGTTCGAGGACATGACCGTGTTCGGCGCGGATCGCTCGACGCTGGGACCGATCGTCGCGAAGGCGGTGGGCACGCTCGGGGTGACGATGTCGCCCGATCCCGACCCGGCGCAGGGGATCTTCGTCCGCTCGGATCATTACCGCTTCGTCCAGCAAGGCGTGCCGTCGGTATTCCTGTGGCCGGGGCAGAAGGGTCCGGGCAAGGCCGCGACCGCGGAGTTCTTCGCGCACCGCTACCACCAGGTGTCAGACGACCTGTCGCAACCGATCGACTGGGCGCAGGGCATCCGCTTCGTCAACGCCAACTACGCGATCGCGCGCGAGATCGCCGATGGCGATGCCCGACCGCGGTGGAACAAGGGCGACTTCTTCGGGCTGCTGTACAACGGCTACGGCGCAAAGTGACGGGTCGAACCGGGCCAACCGCTAGAGTTTGATGCCCTGCCCTCTTCCCGTTCCGTGAGAAGCCCCAAACAGCGCTAGCCCGCGCGGTCCTGCAACAACGCGTCCGCGCTGCTCATCGGTGCGAGCGCACTCCGCGCCGAGACGGTCAGCGTCACCGCGAGGTCCATCACGACATTCCCCATCGTGCGGAAGATATCGGGGATCGTCTCGACCGCGACGAGCAACCCGAGCGGCGCGACCGGCACCCCCAGCGTCACCGCGATCGGCGCGATCGCGCCGATGAAGCTGATCTGTCCGGGCAGGCTGACCGACCCCAGCGACGTCAGCACCGCGACCGCGGTCGCCGCGCACAGCGTGGCGAAGCTGACCTCGACGCCGAACCAGTTCGCCACATAGACCGCAACCGCAAGGTTCATCGCTGGCCCCGTCGCACGCAGCATCGCCACTGCGATCGGCAGGACGACGCCCGAAGTCGCCACCGGCACGCCCATGTCCTCCGAACTGCGCAACATCGCTGGCAGGCTGGCGAGCGAGGATTGCGTGCTCATCGCCACCGCCAGCACGGGCGCCGCACCACGCACGAACCGGGTCAACGCGATGCGCCCGCCCAATATCGCGATTGGGAAGGCGAACAGCGACACCACCACCCCGACGCTCGACACGGTGACGATGTAATGCAGCAAAGCGCCGACCGCGGCGGTCCCGGTCTTCGCGGCGACCGTCACCGCGAGCGCAAACACGCCGATCGGCGCGATCCAGATGATCCAGCCGATCACCACCAGCATCGTGTCGCGGATCGCCGAGAAGAAGGTGATCAGCAACGCCCGCGGCTCGGGCGCGATCCGGGCGAGCGCAAAGGCGAACACCAAGGCGAACAGGATCAGCGACAGGAACCCGCCGTTCGCCGCCGCCGCGACGACGTTGCTCGGCACCATCCCGACCAGGAATTCACCAAGCGGCTGGACCGGACCCGCCGGCGCCGTACCCGCCAGCGCGGCGCGCAGCGCGACACCCGACGCGGCGGGCATCGGCGCGAGGTTCAGGAACAGCGGCGTCAGGATGGCCGCCATCACCGCGCTGAACACCATGACGCACAGGATCACCCCGATCGCGCGCGCCGCCACCGCGCCGCTGCGCGCCGCCTCAGCGGTCGCGGCGATCCCGGTGACGAGCAGCGAGAACACCAGTGGCAGCACCGTCATCTGCAACGCGTTGAGCCACGCGGTCCCGATCGGTCCGGCGATCTCCACCGTCAGCGCCACTGCCCCCGGCGCCCAGCCCGCCAGCGCGGCGCCGACGGCAAGCCCGAGGATGAGCGACAACAGGATACGGCTGGATTGCGACATGCAAGCCCTTTTTGAAGATGCGCGGTCCGTTTTGGCCGCTTATGAGTGCAACGCACATAACCGAACGGATGCGCGCGTAATGGCAAGAAAATATTTCGGTACCGACGGAATTCGCGGCCTCACCAACACCGCCCCGATGACCGCGGCGATGGCGATGCAGGTCGGCATGGCGGCGGGCGCGCACTTCCGCCGCGGCGAGCACCGCCACCGTGTCGTGATCGGCAAGGACACCCGCCTGTCGGGCTACATGCTCGAATCCGCGATGGTTGCGGGGTTCACCAGCGTGGGGATGGACGTGGTGCTGCTCGGTCCGATGCCGACCCCCGCGGTCGCGATGCTCACGCAATCGATGCGCGCCGACCTCGGCGTGATGATCTCGGCGAGCCACAATCCGTATGCCGACAACGGCATCAAATTGTTCGGTCCGGACGGCTACAAGCTGTCGGACGCGGACGAGACGGCGATCGAGGCGCTGATCGACGGTGCCATCCCGCTCAGCCCCGCCCCCGAAATCGGCCGCGCGCGGCGCGTCGACGATGCGCAGGGGCGCTACATCCATTTCGCCAAATCGACCTTCCCGGAGAACCTGCGCCTCGACGGGATGAAGATCGTCGTCGATTGCGCGAACGGCGCGGCCTACCGCGTCGCACCCACCGCGCTGTGGGAACTCGGCGCGGACGTCGTGGCGATCGGCGTGACGCCCAACGGCAAGAACATCAACGACGGGGTCGGATCGACCGCCCCCAAGACGCTGTGTGACACGGTGGTCGAGACCGGCGCGCAGCTCGGCATCGCGCTGGATGGCGACGCCGACCGGCTGATCGTGGTCGATGAAAAGGGCCATGTCGTCGACGGTGACCAGCTGATGGCGACGATCGCGAGCAGCTGGGCGCGCACCGGGCGCCTCAAGGGCGGCGGGCTGGTCGCGACGGTCATGTCCAACCTCGGGCTCGAACGCCATCTCGCGACGCAGGGGATCGGGCTGATCCGCACCAAGGTCGGCGACCGCCACGTCCTCGAGGCGATGCGCGCACAGGGGTACAATGTCGGTGGCGAGCAGTCCGGGCACATCATCCTGTCCGACTATGCGACGACCGGCGACGGGCTCGTCGCAGCGCTCCAGATCCTCGCAGAACTGGCGCGGTCCGGCGTGCCAGCAAGCGAATTGCTCCACCGCTTCGAACCGCTCCCGCAATTGCTCAAGAACGTCCGCTTCGCGGGCGGCAAGCCGCTCGAGGCGGAATCGGTCAAGGCGGTGATCGCCGACGCCGAGGCCGAGCTCAGGGGCAAGGGCCGCCTGGTGATCCGCCCCTCGGGCACCGAACCCGTCATCCGCGTGATGGCGGAAGGCGACGACGCCGCACAAGTCGAAGCGGTGGTCGACCGGATCTGCGACGCGGTGCGGACCGCGGCGGGGTAATGCGATTCCCCCGGTTCTCCTGCGAAGACCGGAGAACAGGAATCGCGAAAACCGCAAGCCGTTGTCTTGCTTGGCTCTGGATTCCCGCTGGAACACGGCAGACGCGAGGGGCCCCGGCAGTCCCCCGCAGCGGGGTGACGCCGCGCAAAACCCCCGCTAAAACCCCGTCATGCTTGAAATGCGCCCTGACTGCGAACGCTGCGGCACCGACCTCCCCGCCGACGAAGCGGGTGCCTTCATCTGTTCGTTCGAATGCACCTTCTGCGCACCCTGCGCCGAGAAGCTTGACGATCGCTGCTCCAATTGCGGCGGCGAACTGATGGACCGCCCGGCGCGGGTAGACGAGGCGCTGGCGCGGCACCCGGCGGGCACCGTGCGCTATCACCGGCAGGCGGAGGCGAAGGGCCGCGGTTGACGGCCGGAGCGCCCATCAGGCCTGTTCTACAACCGCCGTTTCGTACGACGATCCCCGCGTCATGTCACTTGAACCCGCATCTCTGTGCGATCGCGACTGTTCGGTTCGACGGCGACCGGAGGATGCGGATCGTGCAGGCGGTTACCCCTAACTTCCCCCTAACCTTCCAGCTGCGATGCCGCCCATGACCCCCCGCATTCTTGTCATTGCAGGATCGGATTCGGGCGGTGGTGCCGGTATCCAGGCCGACATCAAGACCGTCACGATGCTCGGCGGCCACGCAATGACCGCGATCACCGCAATCACCGCGCAGAATACGCGTGGCGTTCAGGCGGTGATGCCTGTGCCGACCGAGATGGTGCTTGCGCAGATCGATGCCTGTTTGTCCGACATCGGCGTGGATGCGGTGAAGATCGGGATGATCGGATCCGCCCAAACCGCCGATGCGGTCGCGGACCGGCTCGAAGCGCTCGACGTGCCGGTGGTGTTCGATCCGGTGATGATCGCGACCAGCGGCGCGACGCTCGCCGACCCCGCGACGATCGCGGCGTTCACGCGTTTGATGCGGATCGCCACAGTGGTCACGCCCAACACGCCCGAGCTGGCGGCGCTTGGCGGCGAGGCAGCGGTCCTGGCGCATGGCTGCCGGTTGCTCGCCAAGGGCGGCCATGTCGAAGGCGCCGACGTCGTCGATCGCCTAATCGGCCCGGACGGGGAAATCACACGCTGGTCCGCCCCGCGAATCGAGACGACCAGCACGCATGGCACCGGCTGCACGCTCGCCTCGGCGGTTGCGACCCTGCTCGGCCAGGGGCAGTCGCTGCCACAGGCGGTCGAGGCGGCGCGCACCTTCGTGCGGCTGGCGTTGCGTGATGCGCCCGGCCTCGGGGGTGGACACGGTCCGATGGGGCATCAGGCGGTCAGGCTCGACCTCGGCGCGGATCTGCGGCTCAACCAAGTGACCGTGCGCAGCACCGATCACGCCGCATCGCGTGCCTTTTATGCGGCCCTTGGGCTTCGCCAGATCGTGGAAAGCGCAGACCATTACGCGCGGTTCGAGACAGCAGGTGGTGCGACGCTGTCGATCGAGCAGAAAGCGCAGGCAACGCTGTTCTTCGAATGCGACGACCTCGATGCCACCGTCGCACGATTGCAGGCGGCCGGGATCGTCTTCGATCAACTCTCGACCGACCAAAGCTGGCTGTGGCGTGAGGCGCGGCTGCGCGACCCTGCGGGGAATATGGTCTGTCTCTACCATGCTGGCGAGAACCGCCGCTATCCGCCATGGCGGTTGCCTGATGCCTAGCCTCAAACACGAAAAACTCTGCCTTGCACCCGTTGCGGGTGTCGACGAAGCGGGACGCGGTCCGCTCGCCGGGCCCGTCGTCGCCGCCGCGGTGATCCTGCCCTCCAAGGGCATCCCGCGCGGAATCAACGATTCGAAGAAGCTCTCCGCCGCCGAGCGGCTGCGACTTCACGACCGGCTGCGCGACTGCGCGACGGTCGGGATCGGGATCGTCGAGGCGGACGAGATCGACGTGCTCAACATCTATTGGGCGACGATGAAGGCGATGACGCTGGCGGTGGAAGCGCTCGGCTGCGCGCCGGGCCATGTGTTGGTCGATGGCAACCGCTTGCCCAGATGGGATTTCGCCGCCAGCCCGATCGTGAAGGGCGATGCCATCAGTCTGTCGATCGCCGCTGCCTCGATCATCGCCAAGCACACGCGCGACACGCTGATGCTCGATTATGCCAAGGCCTACCCGCACTATGGCTGGCACAGCAATAAAGGCTACGGCGCCCCGGATCACTTGCGTGCTTTGCGTGAACACGGACCGTGCCCGCTCCATCGGCGCAGCTTCGCGCCCGTTGCGGCGTCGTTTGATCTGTTACACACGCTGAGCCAACCCTGAGCATCGGAAATTAGGATATGAAGCGCCTCGGCCCCATCCTTATCGGCGCGTTCGTGCTGCTGGGTACCGACGCCTCGGGGCAAGTCCCCTCGCCAAAGCCCGTGACCAACCCGGCGCTCGATGCCTATGCCAGCGGCGTGGACTCGGTACGGTTGGCGGACGGTCGGACGATTCATCTGACCTGCATGGGTACTGGCAGCCCGACCGTGATCCTGACTGCCGGGTTGGGCGATTGGGGCGTGTCGTGGAGCTTGATCCAACCCGATATCGCAAAGCACACCCGCGTCTGCGCTTGGGATCGTGCCGGGTTTGGGTTGAGCAGCCCGAGCGAGGCGACGCAAACCGTCGATGCCACCGTCGCCGACCTCGAAGCCGCGCTGCGCCGGGGCCGGATCGCCGGGCCCTACGTGCTGGTCGGGCATTCGATGGGGGCGTATGAATCGTTGCGCTTCGCCGACCGGCATCGCGGTCAGGTCGCCGGGATGGTGCTGGTCGATCCGAGCTTCCCGGGCCAAGCGGCGCAATTTGCGCGCGAGCTTCCCGCTTTTACCGCGGCTGGTGCCGAATATGAGGCGGGCGGCCTGCGCGCGATGCGGCATTGTGCCGATCTGGTCGGCGGTGCCGATCATAGTTCGACCGAGGTCAGTCGCTGCGTGAAATATCCGGCGGACTTCCCGCCGCTGCTGCGCGCCACCATCACGCAGCGCAGTTATGACCCCGCGCGGTTCCGCAGCCAGGTGTCGCTGAGTGAATCGTTCGACCGGAGCAGCGCGATGGTGGTCGATCCGCGCCGACGGTATGGCGCAATGCCGCTGCGCGTGTTGACCGCATCGGATGGCCCGGACCTGCCGCCCGACTTGGTCGCCGCGCGCGCCGAGCTGCCCCGCATGGCGGCGATCTGGAGCGAGGAGCATGATCGATTGGCGGCGCTGTCGACGATCGGCACCAACCGCATTGTCAAGGGTACCTCGCATTACATCCACCGAATCAAGCCCGAGCGCGTCGTGGCTGAGGTCGACGCCGTGATCGACGCGGCCCGCGCGAAATCCCCGCGCAAATAGCGTCGGCCCGAGTCTTTTGCGTCACACCCCAGCGGTTGCGCCTGTGGATAAGTCCGGACTCAACATCTGGTCGCCTTCCCGAAATGTTCTGCAAGGCAAACGAATCTGCGACGAATCTGGTTAACGCATCGCCCCTTGACGCGAGTCCCCAGATTCGCAGGGATGCGCGCGACAGTGAATCAGGGGCGGCGGTTATGGGCGTGTTGGAAAAGATAAAGGTCGGCAAGCGCCCGACGATCGTGCCGATGGCGGAGCTTCCGCTCGACCAGATCCTGCGCTCGGACTGCATCGCCGCGATGCGTGCGCTCCCGGCCAAGTCGGTCGACATGATCTTCGCCGACCCGCCCTACAATCTCCAGCTCGGCGGCGATCTTGCGCGTCCCGACGGCAGCCATGTCGATGCAGTGACCGACGCATGGGACAAGTTCGACAGCCTCGACGCCTATGACGCGTTCACCCGCGCGTGGCTGGCGGAAGCCAAGCGAATCCTCAAGGACAATGGCGCGATCTGGGTGATCGGCAGCTATCACAACATCTTCAAGGTCGGCGCCGCGATCCAGGATCTCGGCTACTGGATCCTCAACGACATCGTGTGGCGCAAGTCGAACCCGATGCCCAATTTCAAGGGCACGCGCTTCACCAACGCGCACGAGACGCTGATCTGGGCGTCGATGGGCGAGAAGGCACGCTACACCTTCAACTATCGCAGCATGAAGACGCTCAACGACGAGCTCCAGATGCGCAGCGACTGGGAGTTCCCGGTCTGCGGCGGGCCCGAGCGGTTGAAGAAAGACGGGATCAAGGTCCACCCGACGCAGAAACCAGAGGCTTTGCTGTACCGTATCCTCCTTGCCTGCACCAAACCCGGCGACGTCGTGCTCGACCCGTTCTTCGGGACCGGCACGACCGGTGCGGTTGCCAAGCGGCTTGGTCGGCGCTGGATCGGGATCGAGCGCGAGCCCGACTATATCGCTGCTGCGGAGGAGCGCATCGCCGCCGCGCTCCCGCTCGACGAGAGCATGCTCAAGACGATGCAAAGCCCCAAGGCCGCGCCCAAGGTCGCGTTCGGGGTGCTTGTCGAGAACGGCTTCCTCACCCCCGGGCGGTTCGTGGTCGACGCCAGACGCAAGCACCGCGCGATGATCCGCGCCGACGGCAGCCTGGAAAGCCTGTGCGGCGCGACGGGGTCGATCCACAAGCTAGGCGCGACCTTGCAGAATGCACCGTCGTGCAACGGCTGGACCTACTGGCATTTCGAGACGGGCGAGGGGCTGAAGCCGATCGATGCGCTGCGGCAGGAGTATCTGCTCGCGACCCAACCGTAAGGCCCGACCGGGCGCGCTCCCGACATCGCCCGAACTTGCCTGCCCGATAAAGGCCGCTACGGTCACAACGATGTACAAGCCGTTCGTTACCCTCGCCCTCCTCCTGCTCGCGCCGACCGCGCTCGACGCGCGCAGGACTGACCCAAAGCCTGCCGCTGCCCAGGTCGGCACCGGCATGGTCAGCGCCGCCGACCCGCGCGCCGCCGCGGCGGGCGTCGAGATCCTGAAAGCCGGCGGCAGCGCGACCGATGCCGCAATCGCGACGATGCTCGCACTCAACGTGGTCGAACCGCAGAATTCGGGCATCGGCGGCGGCAGCTTCATGGTCCACCACGATGCGAGCGCCAACGCGACGACCAGCTTCGACGGACGCGAAGCCGCCCCCGCCGCCGCCGACGCACGCTGGTTCTATGGCAAGGACGGCCAACCCCTCCCGTTTACGCAAGCGGTTCCGGGCGGGCGCAGCGTCGGCGTACCCGGCAACCTGCGGATGATGGCGCTCGCGCACAAGCGTTACGGCGTGCTCCCCTGGGCTCGCCTGTTCGCCCCCGCGATCAAGCTCGCGCAGCTCGGCTTCACGGTCACGCCGCGGCTCCACAACGGGTTGGCCCGGTTCAGTGACCGGCTCGATCCCGCCGCGCAGGCGCGGTTCTTCCCCGTCGGCGATCAACCCGTCGCGGTCGGCACGATCTTTCGCAACCCCGCACAAGCCGCGTTGTTCGCAAAAATCGCCAAGCGGGGCCCCGACGCCTTCTACAAGGGCGCGGTCGCGCAGCAGATCGTGAAGGCGGTCAACACCTCGCCGCGCAACCCGTCCAAGATGACGCTCGCCGACCTCGCGGGTTACCGCGCGAAGGAACGTGCGCCGATCTGCGGCACGTACCGCGTCTACAAGATCTGCGGCATGGGACCGCCGGGATCGGGCGGGATCGGCGTGCTGATGATCCTCAAGCAGCTTGAACGCTTCGACATGGCCGGCCTCGGCAAGACCAGCCCGGTCGCGTGGCATCTGTTCGCCGAATCCGAACGCCTCGCCTATGCCGATCGCGACATGTATCTCGGCGACCCCGACAAGGTCGACGTCCCCGCCAAGGGCTTGCTCGACCCCGCCTATCTCGCACAGCGCTCCGCGTTGATCGCGCCCGACCGCACGATGCCGAGCGTCAGCGCGGGCACGCCCCCCGGCGCCCCGCCGCGCCAGCTCGCGCCCAATGCCGACGTTCCCGGCACGAGCGATCTCGTCACGGTCGACCGGCGCGGCAACGTCGCCGAAGTCACCACCACGATCGAAAGCTATTTCGGCTCAGGCCTTTCGGTCGACGGCGTGCAGCTCAACAATGAGCTGACCGACTTCGATTTCGTGCCGGAGAAGAACGGCAACCTCGTCGCCAACCGCGTCGCCGGGGGCAAGCGCCCGCGCAGCTCGATGTCGCCGACGATCGTCTATAACCCCGACGGATCGGTCCGCATCGCGATCGGCGCGGCGGGCGGCTCGACGATCATCGCGCAGGTATCCAAGGCGCTGATCGCGGTGCTCGACTGGAAGATGAGCGCGCAGGATGCGATCGGCCTCGGTTTGCTCTATGCTCCGGGCCAGACCGCGGCGGCGGAAAAGGGCACGCAGCTCGACGCGATGATCCCGGCGCTCCGCGCGCTCGGCGAACGCGTGGTGAGCGCGCCGCTCGGGTTGAAGGCGAATGCGATCGAACGCGTGGATGGCCGCTGGGTCGGTGCGGCCGATCCGCGTAGCGAAGGCGTCGCGATCGGCGAGGACGGGCGCAGGACCGAGATCGTCCGGGTCGGCGCGCTCGCCAACCGTCCGCCCGAATAAGCCGTCCGAAGACACACGCGCAGTCGAACACGACGCGCCAAAGGGAGAGACCGATGCGTACTCTTGAAACCTTCCCCAACCTCGTTGCGATGTTCCTCGCGCGTGTGACCGAGCAAGGCGACGCGCCGTTCCTCTGGCACAAGGCGGGCGGCGCCTGGCGCTCGCGCAGCTGGACGCAGACCGCGCGCGAAGTCGCCAGCCTGTCGGCGGCGCTGAAGGCGATCGGGCTGGTGCCGGGCGACCGCGTCATGCTGGTGAGCGAGAACCGTCCCGAATGGTGCATCGCCGATCTCGCGATCATGGCGGCGGGGTGCATCACCGTGCCGACCTACACGACCAATACCGAGCGCGACCACACCCACATCATCGAGAATTCGGGCGCGAAGGCGGTGATCGTCTCGACCGCGAAGCTTGCGAAGACTTTGCTCCCCGCCGCGATCCGCGCGTCGACCGCCAAGATCGTGATCAGCATCGAGGATCTGCGCAGCGGCCAGCAGGGCGCGCTCGAATTCCACCATTGGGACAAATTGCTCGCGGACCATGCCGCCGAACCCTCGACGATCCGCACCACGGCGACGCGCGACGATACCGCGTGCATCATCTACACCAGCGGCACCGGCGGCGCGCCGCGCGGGGTGATGCAGCATCACGGCGCGATCCTCCACAATGTGTTCGGCTGCTGCACGATCATCTCGGAGGATTTCGGCTGGGACGACGAGATCTTCCTCTCGTTCCTGCCGCTGAGCCACGCCTATGAACATAGCGGCGGGCAGTTCTTCCCGATCGCGCTGGGGTCGCAGATCTATTATTCGGAAGGCCTCGACAAGCTCGCCGCGAATATCGAGGAAGTCCGCCCGACGATGATGGTGGTCGTGCCGCGACTGTTCGAACTGCTCCGTGCGCGCATTTCCAAGGCGGTCGAGAAACAGGGCAAACTCTCGACCTATCTGCTCGGGCGGGCCGAGGCGCTCGGGAGCAAGCGGGCGGCGGGCAAGGCCGGGCTGCTCGACAAGCCGATGGATTTGTTGCTGGCGGCGACGCTTCGGCCCAAGATCCAGAAGCGCTTCGGCGGGCGGATCAAGGCGATGGTCTCGGGTGGCGCGCCGTTGACGCCCGAGGTCGGGACCTTCTTCGACGCAATCGGAATCACGGTACTGCAAGGGTATGGGCAGACCGAGTCCGCGCCGGTCATCTCGTGCAACCGGCCCAAGGTCGGGATCAAGATGGACACGGTCGGCCCCCCGCTCCCCAACACCGAGGTGCGCATCGCCGAAGACGGGGAGATCCTCGTGCGTGGCGAGCTGGTGATGAAGGGCTATTGGCGCAACGACGCGGAGACCGCGCGCGTGCTCAAGGACGGGTGGCTCCACACCGGCGACATCGGGGTGATCGATACCAAGGGCCGGATCCAGATCACCGATCGCAAGAAGGACATCATCGTCAACGACAAGGGCGAGAATGTCGCGCCGCAAAAGGTCGAGGGGATGTTGACGCTGCAACCCGAGATTTCCCAGGTGATGCTGTTCGGCGACCGGCGGCCGTATATGGTCGCGGTGATCGTCCCCGATCCCGAATGGACCCAGCAATGGTGCGCGCGGAACGGTGATGCGTGCAACTTCGCGCGGCTGGCCGAAAACAGCGAATATCGCACAGCGCTCGGTCACGCGGTCGAACGCGTCAATGCCGAACTGTCGCTCACCGAACGGATCCGGCGCTTCGTGCTGGCGGACGAGCCGTTCGGGATCGAGAACGAGCAGCTGACCCCGTCGCTCAAGATCCGGCGGCACGTGTTGAAACAGGTGTATGGCGCGCGGCTGGAGGGGCTGTACAAGTCCTAACATACTGATGCGTATCCGTTTTAAATCCGACCACCGGTGGTGGCTGGACGTACGTCGGGGCGGATGCGAGGATGCCGTCACCATCCGCCATATCCGGACATCGCCCATCGTGTCGTATCAGCCTTCCCTGCCCGACCCCGCCGAACACGCGCCGACGCACCCCAACCGCCGCACGATGATCGGCGGCATGGCCGCGCTTGCCACGATCCCGGTCTGGTCGGGCACGGCGGCAGCCGCGATGACCGAACCGACACTCGAACGGCTGTCCCCGCTTGCAGACCGCTTTCTCGCGCCGGGCACCAGGATCGAGACGATCGCGAGCGGGATCCGCTGGGCCGAAGGTCCGGTGTGGATCCCCGCGAGCAACGCGCTGTTGTTCTCCGACCCTCCCGCCAACCTGATCCGTCGCTGGACCCGCGCAGGCGGTGTCACCCCGTTCCTGACGCCCTCGGGGCTCGCCAATCCCGACCCCAAGCTGTTCCGCGAGGCAGGATCGAACGGGCTTGCGCTCGGTCGCGACGGCGCGTTGGTCATCGCCGATAGCGGCAGCCGCGCGCTGATGCGCTACGACTTCGTAGCCAAGAAGCGCGCGCCGCTGGTCGATCGCTATCAGGGCAAAAGGTTCAACAGCCCCAACGACCTCCACATCGCGCGGAACGGTGCGATCTACTTCACCGACCCGCCGTATGGGCTGGTCGACGGCGCCACATCGCCGCTGCGCGAGCTACCGCACAACGGTGTGTACCGATGGACACCGGGCGGAGAGGCCGTGCTGATCGACGGCACGCTGACCTATCCCAACGGGGTCGCGCTCTCGCCCGACGAGCGAACGCTCTACGTGTCGGTATCGGACGACAAGGCACCGCGGATCATGGCCTATGACCTCGACGCGCGTGGGCTGCCGCTCAAGCGGCGGGTGTTCTTCGATGCGTCGGTGCTCAAGGGACCCGGCCTTCCCGACGGGATGAAGGTTGCGGCAGACGGGACGCTGTTCTGCAGCGCGCCGGGCGGGTTCTACCTGATGACCCCCGAAGCCGAACCGATCGCGCGGTTCGCGCATGGCGGACCGATCGCCAATGGCGCGTTCGGCGAGGGCGGGAAGACGTTGTTTTTGACCGGGAACGACCGCGTGATGCGGGTGCCGCTGGCGAGATCGGCGACGGCGCGGGGGTAGCGGCTCGACCGTTCCGCGAAGTAGAACCTTCCCGGCGTCACCCTGAACGCGTTTCAGGGTCCACCGCGCAGCAAGTCCGATCCGGGCCCATTGCGCGGTGGATGCTGAAACGAGTTCAGCATGACGGAAGGAATGGGAGCGGCGTTACTTCGACTTGGGCACCACCTGCATCGTCCAATCGCGCTCCGGACGCAGATATTTCGCCGCGGTTTCCTGCAACTGCGCGGCGGTCATCGTCGAAATGTCGCTGTAAAGACGCATCAACGCGACGATTCGCGCCGGATCATAGGTCGCCCCGTCGAGCTGGTTCATCCAGAACTGGTTGCCGGTCGATTGCCGCATGATCGATTGCTGCATCGGCCCGATCGTCCGCTTCAGCTCATCCGCGTCGACCGGCTTGGACACCAGCTCCTCTGCGATCTCGCGCGACAGCTTGAAGAACAGCGGGACGTTCGACGGCGCTACCTGCCCGATCGCCAGAATGCGCCCGCCGCCCGGCTGACCCACCGGCCAGCTGCTCGACACGTTCGGGCTGTAGCTCGCACCCGCCTGCGACCGCAGCCGGTCGAACAGCCGGTCGCTGAAGATCGCCGCGAGCACGTCGAGCCGTCGCGCATCGGTCAACCCGGCGACGCCGCTGCCGGTCGGCCAGGCGATGACTGCCGCCGCCTGATTCTCGGGGCCGTCATGCGTACGGACCACCGGAGTCTGGTTGTGCGCGGGGAAGCGGACCGGGGGCGCGACGAAATTGGGCGTCGCAGGACGCGGCGGGAGCGCGCCCAGCGTCTTCTGCACCGCGGCGATCGCGACGTCGGCCTTGATGTCGCCGAACACCATCACTTCGACCGGACCGGTCTTGAGCAACGGCTCCCACAAGGCGCGGAAGTTCGCAGGGGTCGTCCCCTCGATCGCGGGCAGGCTCGGCGTACCCCAGCGCGGGTCGCCATCGTGCAGCAACCGCTCCAGGTCGCGCTGCAACACGCCGTCGGGCGATGAACTATACCCTGGATAGGCCGATACGGCGACGCTGCGCGCCCGCGCGACGGGCGCCGGATCCCAACCCGGCGACGAGATTGCCGCCGCGATGATCCGCAACTGATCGGAAAGGTCGGTCGGCGAGGTCAGTGCGTTGTAGGTGAAGGCATCCTCGTCGATCCCGAAATCGAGGCCGATCCGCCGTCCCGTCGTCAACGCATCCAGATCGCCCTGGTTGAGCTTGCCGATGCCGCCCGCGGTCAGCGCGAGGTCGGCGGCCCACGCGGGCGATTCCTTGTCGACCGGCAACGCATTGTAGCCATTGCCGAACCGCACGCGGACATAGACCCGGCTATCCTCGGACGTCGTCGGATACACCAGCACGCGGACGCCGTTCGACAGCGTATATTCCTGCATGTCGAACGGCTTGATCGGGGTGGTCGACGCGATCGTGGCGGGCGCGCCGAGCTTGGGCAGCTTGTCGAACGAGACCGCACCCTGCCGCCGGCGTTTGGTCGCCAGCCCCTTGACGTTGGCCTTCAACGCATTGGCGAGCGAGGTCTCGATCCCCTGCTCCGCGGTCGGCGTGGAGATGAGCGCGCGCGGCGGCGTCCCTTCGAAGATACGACGGGTCGATTCGAGGATCTTGTCGGGCGCGAAGAAGCCTTTCGCCACCGCATCCTCGAACACCTTCTGGATCACCGCGGGCGAGGTGGTCGTCTCGCGGATGTCGACCGCCTGGACCATGTCATCGGCTTCCTTCGCGCCCGCTTCGGCGCGATAGGTGTCGACCTGCGTGCGGAACTGGACGCGCTGCTCAGCGAGTTCGCGCTCGACTTCGGCCTTGGTCGGCGGCGTTTTCTGCGCATCCGCGATCACCGCGCGGACATCCTTGAGCGCAGGTTCCCACGCATTGCCGACCGGCAAGATGGTCACGAACGTGCCATTTGCGGAGCGTGACGGATCGTCGAGCCGCACCGCCGCGGCGATGAAGCTGCCGCCCGAGCGCGCGAGCGTTTCAAGCCGGCGGTTGATGATCGACAGCCCCAGGAAGTCGACGAGGCGCTTCTGGTTGAAGATCACCGTATCGTCATTGTACTGCCACGGCCGCAGGATCGCCATTTCGATCCGGGAGGCGATGCCGGGTTCGACCACCGCCTTGGTGGTCGGCTGCTTGGGATCGGGCTTGCCGAAATCCGGGTCGTTGGGCGCCGCACCAGTCCCGCGCCAGTCACCGAAATTCTTGGCGACCATCGCCTCGAGCTGTGCCGGATCGAAATCGCCCGCGACGACCACGACCGCACGTTCAGGGCGGTACCAGCGATCGTGGAACGCCTTGACGCTTTCCGCAGTCGCGGCTTCGAGCTCCTTCACATGACCGATCGGCGAACGATCCGCGAGCGGCTGCCCGGCGAAGAAGGTCGCGTTGAGGGCGTTGACGAAACGCACCTGCGGCCCCGGGGCCTCGCGCTGTTCGGCAAGCACGGCCGGGCGTTCTGCGTTGAGCGCGGTCGGGGTGATGTTGGGGCGCGACACCATGCCCGACAGGATCTTGAGGCTCTCGTCGATCCCGGCGGCAGTCGCGCTCGGCAGATCGAGCTTGTAGACGGTCTGCGTCGTCGTGGTCTGTGCGTTGGTGTCGGACCCGAAGGTCGTGCCCATCCGCTGCCAGATCCGCTTCGCCTCGCCATCGGGCACATATTGCGATCCGCGGAACGACAGATGCTCGATCATGTGCGCATAGCCACGTTCGGCATCGGTTTCGTACAGCGAGCCGACGTCCATCCGCACCCGCACCGCGATCTGGCCCGGCGGGACGCCATTCTTGCGCACCGCGTAGCGCAGCCCGTTCTTGAGCGTGCCGAACTTCCATTCCGCATCCGGGGTGATGTCGCTGCCCTTGTACAGCCACGCATCGCGGTTCGC
>NZ_JAPYKK010000036.1 GCF_029623395.1 Sphingomonas echinoides | reverse complement strand
TTCAGGGGAGGGGTTGGGGGTGGGGGAAGCCTCGCAGAGACCTGACCCAGCCGGTGGTCGCGCTACACGGCCCCACCCCACCCCTTCTCTAAAGCGGAAGGGCTTTCCCCACACAGATCGTGTTAGTTAAGCGGGACGATCACTTCGTCCTGATGCACCACGCCAAGATCCTTGCGTGCCAGTTCATCGGCCAGATCAGGATCGGCATGCCGCGGGTCGAGCAAATTGACCCGGTTCTTCAATTCGCTGCGATTCCGGTCGAGCGCCGCCAGTTGCTTCTGCTTGACCGCGAGCTGCCGTTCCACGTCGCCATAGGCCAGCGCGCCGTTCGGGCCGAAGATCGCATAGCCTCCGAAAAACAGGCCAACGATCATCAACGCCGCCGGCGCGACGGCGCGGCGGAGCATCATTCGGACATTGGAGCGGCGCTTGATCACGGTCGCGATTCTCGCGCATCGCGACTCGTGGATCAAGACGTATTTTTCAAAGACTTCAGACGCGAAGGATAGAACGCCCCGCATAGACCGCCGCGCCCTCGAGCTCCTCCTCGATGCGGATCAGCTGGTTGTACTTTGCAAGCCGGTCGGAGCGCGCAAGGCTGCCCGTCTTGATCTGTCCGCAATTCGTCGCAACCGCGAGATCGGCGATCGTCGAATCCTCGGTTTCGCCCGAGCGATGCGACATCACCGCGGTATATTTCGCACGATTCGCCATGGATACCGCTTCGAGCGTCTCGGTCAGCGTGCCGATCTGGTTGACCTTCACCAGCAGCGAGTTGGCGAGACCGTCCTTGATCCCCTGCCCGAGCCGCTTGGGGTTGGTGACGAACAGATCGTCGCCGACCAGCTGGACCGTGTCGCCGCACAGGTCGGTCAATGCCTTCCAGCCCTCGAAATCGTCCTCGGCCATGCCGTCCTCGATCGAGAAGATCGGGTAGCGGCGTGCGAGATCGGCGAGATATTCGGCCATTTCGTGGCTGCTGAGGCTCTTGCCCTCGCCCGAAATCTCATACTTGCCGTTCTTGTAGAACTCGGTCGCGGCGCAATCGAGCGCGAGCATCACGTCCTCGCCGGGCTTGTAGCCGGCGGTTTCGATCGAACGCAGGATGAACTCGATCGCTTCGTCGTTCGACGCGATGTTCGGCGCGAAGCCGCCCTCGTCGCCAACCGAGGTCGCGAGACCCTTGTCGTGCAGGCCCTTCTTGAGCGTGTGGAATATCTCCGACCCGCACCGCACCGCTTCGAGGATCGACGACGCACCGACCGGCACGATCATGAATTCCTGGAAATCGATCGGATTATCAGCATGTTCGCCGCCGTTGATGATGTTCATCATTGGCACGGGCAGGACGTGCGCAGCGACACCGCCAACATAGCGGTACAGCGGCAGGCTGCGCGCATCGGCAGCCGCCTTGGCGACCGCGAGCGACACGCCGAGGATCGCGTTCGCGCCGAGGCGATGCTTGTTCTCGGTCCCGTCGAGCTCGATCATCGTGTGGTCGACGTCGCGCTGGTCCTCGGCTTCGAGCCCGAGCACCGCGTCGGCGATCTCTCGGTTGACCGCCTCGACCGCCTGGTCGACGCCCTTGCCGCCCCAGCGGCTCTTATCGCCGTCGCGCTTCTCGACCGCTTCATGCTTTCCGGTGGAGGCACCCGACGGGACCGCCGCGCGGCCGAAGCTGCCGTCTTCCAGCATCACGTCGACCTCGACCGTGGGGTTGCCGCGGCTGTCGAGGATCGTGCGGGCATGAATGTCGATGATTGCGGTCACGGAACGATCCTTCTACGATTTCGGAATAGCGTCGCGGGTGCCTCTATCGCTTAAGCTTCGCCGCCGCAATTCGTGCGCGACCGATGGAACTAGGCGCGGTCCGGACCGCTTATTGTCGACAAGTAACAATTGGAGGGCATTATCATGGCCACGACCCCGGGATCCCATGCGGGCGCAGATGCGCACGCCGCTAACGAAAAGATCGATGCCGCCGCTGGTGCCGCCAAGGATGCCGCCTCTTCCGCGCGCGACGAAGCCGCGAAGCTGACCAGCGGTGCCGCACAGTTGTTCAAGGACAGCACCGACAAGCTCGGCAAGGAAGTCGTCGATCGCGCCAAGACCTATGCCGAGGACGGCAAGGCGCGCGCCGGGACCGCGCTCGACGAGATCGTCCGGATGATCAACGATGCCGCGGGCACCGTGGATGACAAGCTCGGCGCCCAGTACGGCCAGTATGCGCGGACCGCTGCGGACAAGGTCCAGGGCTTCTCGGAAGGGCTGAAGGCGAAGGAGCTCGACGACTTGATCGACGACGCGCGCGGGTTCGTCCAGAAGAGCCCGGCGATTGCGATCGGCACGGCGGCGGCGCTCGGCTTCGTGCTAGTGCGGCTGATCCAGTCCGGGCTTGCCGTCGAC
Organism: Sphingomonas echinoides; assembly: GCF_029623395.1. GTDB lineage: Bacteria > Pseudomonadota > Alphaproteobacteria > Sphingomonadales > Sphingomonadaceae > Sphingomonas > Sphingomonas echinoides_A. The sequence goes on along the minus strand of NZ_JAPYKK010000036.1, from coordinate 40,275 downwards.
AGCGACCCCAAGGCCTAATCGTAGCGTGACGGGAGCCGGAATGGGTGAGACCCTGAAGAACCTCGCGCCGGCTACGGTGGACGACAGCGTCGGGGCATTGCTGTCCCGCGCGGTGTCGGATGCCGAGCAGGTCGCGCGTGCCGAGATCGACCTGCGCAAGGCTAAGCTCTTCGCCAAGGTCGACGAGGCCAAGGCGGGTGTCGTGCTGGTGGCAGCAGCGGCCTTCACTGGGCTATTGGCAGCGATTGCGTTGGTCGTCGGCGTTCTGATGATCCTGACGCCGCTGGTCGGCCCGGTCTGGGCGACGGTGATCGTCGTCGGCGTGCTGCTCGTCGTGGCTGGGCTGTTGGGGATGCTGGGGATACAGCATTTCAAGCGGATGTCCGGCGCGACGGAGGTGTCGGCATGAGCATGAAGGCTCCCTCCCCGCGCGTCGTGGCCGCGCAAGCGCGGGCCGATGCGGCGCGTGCGCGCTTGTCCGAGACGATGGGCCTGCTCCAGAAGCGCGCCAACCCGCAGACGATTGCGTCGGACGTGGTCGCGACCCTCAAGACACGGGGTGGCGAAGCGATGCAAACCGCGATGGATACGGCGGAGAAGCGCCCGTGGGCGACTGGGATCGGCGTGGCGTTGACCGGCCTGTTCCTCGCCCGCGGGCCGATCTACCGGGCGATTCGCGGCACCGACAAACCCAAAGCCCCCAAGCGATAGATATTCCAGGAGATTGAGTGTGACCGTCAAAGATACCCTTCAAACCCAGGGCGCGGCGCTTTCGGACAAGGCGCATCACGCCGTCGACGTCGCGCGGGACAATGTCGGCAAGGCCGTCGAAACCGTTCGTGAAACTGCCGGCAAGGCCGCAGAGACTGCCCGCGAGACTGCCGAGAAGGCCGCCGAGACGACTTCGCATGCCGCCCACGATCTTGGCGCGCGCGCGATCGAGACGATCGAGAGCAGCCCGCTGGGCGTGCTGGTCGGCGGGATCGCGGTCGGGATGCTCGCCGCATCGGTGCTGCCGCGCAGCCAGACCGAGGCGCGCCTGTTCGCGCCGGTCGGTCGCCGCCTGACCGATACCGCAAAGGGCGCGGTCGGCGCGGCGAAGGAAACCGCGCAGTCGGAATTCGCGTCGCTGGGTCTTTCGCGGGACTCCGCGAAGGATCAGGCGGGTAAGTTGCTCGGCGGGATCGTCGACGCGCTGACCGCCGCGGGCACCGCCGCACTCACCGCTCGGCTTTCGGGCGGCAACGAAAAGCCGGTCGCCGCAGCACCGAAAACCGGCCCGGCGCACGAATAATCCTTCATGACAGGTTCCCGAAGCGGCCGGGCGTGCCTATGAGGTGCGCGAAACCTGCCGTTTTCGGGAACCCATTATCATGAGCAAGCTTCACCTGGTCTTCGGCGGTCGCGTTCGCGATCCGCGCGGAACCGACTTTGTCGATACCGCCGCGATCGAAATCATCGGGGTGTATCCGGATTATGCCAGCGCCGAGAAGGCCTGGCGCGCCGCAGCACAACGTACGGTCGACGATGCCGAGATGAAATTCGTGGTGGTGCACCTGCACCGTCTGCTCGAGCCGGATCTGCTCACGCCAGGCACTGCCGCCTGAATACAGAAAAGCCCGCCATGCATTTGCACGGCGGGCTTTTTTATTAGATGAACTCAATCTTCGAGACGACGTAGTAGCGGTCGCCCGACGGAACGGTCACTTCGACCTCGTCGTCGAGCTTCCGCCCGATCAGCGCACGGCCGAGCGGCGAGTTGTACGAGATGCGGCCGCCCTTGGCGTTCGCCTCGGTCTGGCCGACGATCTGGTACGTGACCGGCTTGTCGTCCTCGTCCATCAGCGTGACGGTCGCCCCGAACACGACCTTGTCGCCCGACAGGTCGCGGGGGTCGATCACCTGCGCGCGCGCAAGCTTGTCCTCGATATCGCTGATCGACGCTTCGATCTGGCCCTGGCGCTCCTTGGCGGCGTGATATTCGGCGTTTTCCGAAAGGTCGCCATGCGCGCGCGCCTCTTCGATCGCATCCACGATCGTCGGGCGTTCCGCCTTCAGCCGTTTCAGGTCTGCATTCAGCGTTTCATAGCCTTCCTGCAGCATCGGCATCTTTTCGACGGTAGCCATCCCTTAAACCCTTTGTCTTCGAACAATCCCTTATCAAGCGAACCCTCCGGAGAGGGCCCGCCCGCACTGTTTCAATATGTCGGGATCAATGGTGCGAAGAGGAATAATAGGATTGTAACGGTCGCACTTCAAGGCTGCGTGTCGAAAGCGCGACGATTGCCTGTGCCGCCTCGACGCTTGCGGGCGCCGTGGTGAAGTAGGGAATCTTCAATTGCAGCGCCGACGCGCGGATCGGTTGCGAGTCCTTGAGGCTCTGCCACCCTTCCGTCGTGTTGAAGATCAGCGCGATCCCGCCGTCCTTGATCCGGTCGACGATATGCGGCCGGCCCTGCGCGACCTTGTTGACGCGCTCAACCGGCACACCCTGCCCCGCGAGATAATCCGCGGTGCCGCCGGTCGCGACGATCGTGAAGCCGTGCTCGGCCAGCGCGCGCACGCCCGGCAGGATCACCGGCTTGTCGGTATCCTTGACGCTGACGAACACCGCGCCCGCCTTGGGCAGGATCGTCCCCGCCCCAAGCTGCGACTTGGCGAAGGCAAGCGTGAAGTCGGGGTCGATCCCCATCACCTCGCCCGTGCTCTTCATTTCGGGCGACAGCACCGGATCGACGCCGGGGAAGCGGTTGAACGGGAAGACTGCTTCCTTGACCGCATAATAATCGATGTGGCGATCGATCAGCGGCAGGTTGGCGAGCTTCTCCCCCGCCATCACGCGCGCGGCGATCTTGGCGATCGGCGCGCCGATCGCCTTGGCGACGAACGGCACGGTGCGGCTGGCGCGCGGGTTGACTTCGATGAGATAGACCTGTCCGCCCTTGACCGCGAACTGGATGTTCATGAGACCGACCACCGACAACGCCTTGGCGAGCGCGGCGGTCTGCTTCTCGATCTCTTCGATGATCGCGGGCGTCAGGCTGTACGGCGGGATCGAGCAGGCGCTGTCGCCCGAATGGACCCCCGCTTCCTCGATATGCTGGAGCACACCCGCGACGACGACATCGGTGCCATCCGAAATGGCGTCGACATCGACCTCGATCGCATCGCGCAGATACTGGTCGATCAGGACGGGCGAATCGCCCGACACCTGGACCGCGGTCTGGATATAGTCGTCGAGCTGAAGCGGCCCGTCGACGATCTCCATCGCGCGCCCGCCGAGCACGTAGCTCGGGCGCATCAGCACGGGGTAGCCGATCCGCTCGGCGACCGCGATCGCCTCGTCACGGCTCCGAGCGATGCCGTTGGCGGGCTGGAGCAGGCCGAGCTTGTTGATGAGCGCGGCGAACCGCTCGCGGTCCTCCGCCAGATCGATCGCGTCGGGCGAGGTACCGAGGATCGGGATCCCGGCGTCCTGGAGCGCCTGCGCGAGGTTGAGCGGGGTCTGCCCGCCGAACTGAACGATCACGCCCACGAGCGTGCCGTTCTGCTGCTCGACATGGAGGATCTCAAGCACGTCCTCTGCGGTCAGCGGCTCGAAGTACAGGCGGTCGGAGGTGTCATAGTCGGTCGACACCGTCTCCGGGTTGCAGTTGACCATGATCGTCTCATAGCCCGCATCCGCGAGCGCGAAGCAGGCATGGCAGCAGCAGTAATCGAACTCGATCCCCTGCCCGATCCGGTTCGGCCCGCCACCGAGGATGACGATCTTGCGCCGGTCGGTCGGCTGGCTCTCGCACTCGGGCTCACCGAAGCTCGGGGCTTCGTAGGTCGAGTACATGTACGGCGTCTTGGCGTTGAATTCCGCCGCGCAGGTGTCGATCCGCTTGAACACCGGACGGACGCCGAGCCGATGCCGCAGTGCGCGGACTTCGGACTCGGTCACGCCGCCGGTCATCGCGACGATCGCGTCGTGGACCAGACCCGACCCACGCGCGATGCCACGTGCGTTCCCGCGCAAATTCGCTGATTTAAGAGCGAGATAGGCGAGACGCTTGTCACTGAATCCCATCGACTTCAGACGCCGCATGCCCGGCGCGTCGATCGGCAGGCCGTTGCCGCAGATCTGCTCCTCGGCTGCGACGATCTCGGCGATGCGTTCGATGAACCACGGGTCGAACTTCGCGAGCGCGTGGACTTCGGCGACGGTGAAGCCCTCGCGCAGCGCCTGCGCTGCGACGAGCAACCGGTCCGGCGTTGCGATCGCGAGCGCGGCCTCGATCTCGGCGCGCGGCGCGCCTTCTAGGCGGTCGATCATGTTGAACCCCGACAGCCCGGTCTCGAGCCCGCGGAGCGCCTTCTGCAGGCTCTCGTGGATGTTGCGGCCGATCGCCATCACTTCGCCGACCGACTTCATCGCGGTCGACAGCACGGCTTCGGCGCCCTTGAACTTCTCGAACGCGAAACGCGGGATCTTTGTGACGACGTAATCGATCGTTGGCTCGAACGATGCCGGCGTCGCGCCGGTGATGTCGTTCATGATCTCGTCGAGCGTATAGCCGACCGCCAGCTTGGCGGCGACCTTGGCGATCGGGAAGCCGGTCGCCTTCGACGCGAGCGCCGAGGAGCGCGACACGCGCGGGTTCATCTCGATCACGATCAGGCGGCCATCCTTCGGATTGACCGCGAACTGGACGTTGGAACCGCCTGTTTCGACACCGATTTCGCGCAGGCAAGCGATGCTTGCGTTGCGCATGATCTGATATTCCTTGTCTGTCAGCGTCAGCGCGGGCGCGACGGTGATCGAATCGCCCGTGTGGACGCCCATCGGATCGATGTTCTCGATCGAGCAGATGATGATGGCGTTGTCGGCGCGGTCGCGCACGACTTCCATCTCATATTCCTTCCAGCCGATCAGCGATTCCTCGATCAGCACTTCGGTCGTCGGCGAAGCGTCGAGCCCCGAGCGCACGATCGTCTCGAATTCCTCGCGATTATACGCGATCCCGCCGCCGGTGCCGCCCATCGTGAAGCTCGGCCGGATGATCGATGGAAGTCCAGTCCGTTCAAGCACTTCGAACGCTTCGGTGAGGCTGTGTGCGATGCCCGAGCGCGCGCTTTCGAGACCGATCTTGGTCATCGCGTCGCGGAACTTCATCCGGTCCTCGGCCTTGTCGATCGCCTCGGCATCCGCCCCGATCATCTCGACGCCGTACTTCTCGAGCGTGCCGTCGTTGAACAAGGCGAGCGCGGTGTTGAGCGCGGTCTGCCCGCCCATCGTCGGCAGGATCGCGTCGGGGCGTTCCTTCTCGATGATCTTGGCGACGATCTCGGGCGTGATCGGCTCGACATAGGTCGCGTCCGCCAGCTCGGGATCGGTCATGATCGTGGCGGGGTTCGAGTTCACCAGGATGATGCGATAGCCATCTTCCTTGAGCGCCTTGATCGCCTGCGTGCCCGAATAATCGAACTCGCACGCCTGCCCGATGACGATCGGCCCCGCGCCGACGACGAGGATCGAGGAGATGTCGGTACGTTTTGGCATTAGTGGGTCTGTCCGGTTTCTTCGGTGTCTTCTTCGTCGTCGCTGCCGTCTTCCGACGTGCAGCCCCAGCCGTCATATTCGACGCCGTAGGCCATTTCGATCTGGACGCACTTGCGGGTCAGCGCGCGGATCGAGGTTTCGTCCGCCGCCTGTTCGCGGCCGAGGAACAGGCACATCTCGCCTTCCTCATCCTCTTCGCGCTCGATCACTTCGAACCCGAGTTCCTCGGCATCCGCTTCGAGCTTGTCGAGCGCGGCGTCATCGCCACGGAAGCTGACGTCGACCGGGCGGACGAGATGCGCGATGTCGCCGCTTTCCTTGAGGCTGGCGAGCACGTCCTTGTCGGCGGCCCATTCTTCTTCGAGCCGGGCGGGCGGGACTTCTGGGAGGTTCATCATGCCGGTGCTTTCAGAGATGAGACGAATTTCTCGAACAGATACAGGCTGTCCTGCGGGCCGGGGCTCGCTTCGGGGTGATATTGCACGCTGAACGCGGGGCGGTCGGTGAGTTCGATGCCGGCGTTGGAGCCGTCGAACAGCGACACGTGGGTCTCGCGCGCGGTGGCTGGCAGGGTGGCCCGCTCGACTGCGAAGCCGTGGTTCATCGAGGTGATCTCGACCGCGCCGTCACTGAGGCGCTGGACCGGGTGGTTGGCACCGCGGTGGCCCTGGAACATCTTGGTCGTGCTTGCGCCGACCGCGAGCGCGAGGAGCTGGTGACCGAGGCAGATGCCGAACAGCGGCTTGCCGGTGTCGAGCAGTTGCTGGATCACGGGCACGGCGTATTCGCCGGTCGCGGCGGGGTCGCCCGGGCCGTTCGACAGGAAGATGCCGTCGGGCGCGAGCGCCATGATGTCTTCGAAGCTCGCGTTCGCGGGGACGACCGAGACGTTCGCTCCGGCGTGCGCGAGGTTGCGGAAAATGTTGCGCTTGGAGCCATAATCGATCGCGACGACGTGGGGGCGCTTAAGCCCCTCCCCCTCAGGGGAGGGGTTTGGGGTGGGGCTGTCCTGTGAAATCGCGAGGTCGGTTGGCTGCACGGCCCCACCCCCGGCCCCTCCCCTGAAGGGGAGGGGTGAAGATGTGTCGTAGCCTGCGCCGAGCTTCCACATGCCGCCGGCCCAGCCGTAGTGCATCTCGGTGCTCACCCCGAGCGCGAGGTCCATGCCCTCGAGCCCCGGCCATGCGCGCGCCATCTCCAGCAGCGCGGGCACGTCGAACACGCCATCCGCCGCATGTGCGATTACGCCGTTAGGCGCGCCGCCGTTACGGATCCGGCGGGTCAACGCGCGCGTGTCGACGCCCGACAGGCCGATTCGCCCGTGCTTGGCCATCCACGCGTCGAGTCGCTCGGTGCTGCGGAAGTTGCTCGGTTCGGTCACGTCCTCGCGCACGATCATGCCCAAGGCGTGCGGATCGTTCGCCTCGACGTCGTCGGCATTCGCGCCGACGTTGCCGATATGCGGGAAGGTGAAGGTGATCATCTGGCCCGCAAAGCTCGGGTCGGTCATGATTTCCTGGTACCCGGTCATCGCGGTGTGGAAGCAGACTTCGCCGACCGCGGCACCTTCCGCGCCGAAGCCCCTGCCCCACACGCATTCGCCAGTGGATAGCACCAAAACGCCGGTAGCTCCGTCGGGCACAGTCATGGGATAGGCGTCGGCCATTGCGGCGGGCACTCCGTTTTTCGTTTCGATGTCGCTAAGCGCCGGGAGCTAGAGGGGGATGGGCAGTGCGTCAATCGGATAAACCCGCTACCCTCCTGCCCCAGCAAAAGGACGACACATGATTCGAGACGACATCAAGGCTGCATTGATCACTGCGATGAAGGGCGGCGACAAGGCTGGCACCGCGACCCTCCGGCTGGTGCAGTCCTCGATCAAGAACCGCGACATCGAGGCACGCGCGCCGCAATCGCGCGAGGGCAAGGCCCCGGACGACGACAATGTACTCGTGGTCGAGGTGCTGCAGAAGATGATCAAGCAGCGCCGCGAGTCGATCGAGATGTACGTGAAGGGCGGTCGTCAGGAACTGGCCGATGCCGAGAGCGCGGAGATCGCGGTGATCGAGCAGTTCCTGCCCGCGCAGCTGAACGAAGCGCAGACCGCGGCGGCGATCGAGGCGATCAAGGCGGAGCTTGGGGCTACGGGCATGAAGGACATGGGCCGGGTGATGGCGGAGCTCAAGGCGCGGCATGCGAGCGAGATCGACATGAGCAAGGCGAGTGCTGCGGTGAAGGCTGCGCTGGCGTAATGGACGAGGGCGCGCCCCTTCTTCCTCCCCTCCCGCTCGCGGGAGGGGCTGGGGGAGGGCTTGTTGGACAAGGGATACACCAGACCGACCAAGCTCGCCCGAGAGTTGCGCGCCAACGCAACGGATGCCGAGCGCAAGCTTTGGTCGTATCTGGGCGCGCGCCGCGTCGCCGGCATCCGGTTCAACCGACAGGTGCCGATCGGTCCCTTCATTTGCGACTTTGTATCCCGCGGCGCGAAGCTTATCATCGAGGTCGATGGCGGACAGCATGACGCCAATGCCGCCGCAGATCACACGCGTACGCAGCTCCTGGAACGGCACGGCTACCGTGTCCTGCGTTTCTGGAACAACGAAGTCATGCAGAATATCGAAGGCGTTGTGAACACAATCGAACGAACGTTGGCGGACATGCCCTCCCCCAACCCCTCCCGCGAGCGGGAGGGGGGTAAGGTTGCGCCCACCCCCTGCCCCCTCCCGCAGGCGGGAGGGGAGGATTTGGGGCTAGCGGATCTCCCTACGGGGACCGCAGACGCATGACCCTGTCCCCGCAATTCCTCGACGAACTCCGCAGCCGCACGCTCCTGTCCGGCCTGATCGGCAAGACCACCAAGCTCCAGAAGGCGGGGCGCGAGTGGCGCGCGTGCTGTCCGTTCCACAATGAGAAGACCCCGAGCTTTTACGTCAACGACGACAAGGGCTTCTACCATTGCTTCGGTTGCTCGGCGCATGGCGATGCGATCCGCTGGATGACCGACCAGCGGGGCTTGCCGTTCATGGATGCGGTCAAGGAACTTGCACAGACCGCCGGCATGGAACTCCCCGCGATGGACCCGCGCGCCGCCGAGAAAGCGGAAGCCGCCAAGGGCCTCCACGAAGCGTGCAACGACGCTGCGACCTGGTTCACCGAGCAGCTCGACGGCCTCGCCGGCGCGACCGCGCGCGGGGTGCTCGCCAAGCGCGGGATCAAGCCCGAGACCGCGCGGACCTTCGGGCTCGGCTTCTCGCCCGATTCGCGCGGCGGGCTCAAGACCGCGCTCAAGGATTATGGCGACCCGCTGCTGATCGAGGCCGGGTTGCTGATCAAGGTCGACGACAAGGTCCCGTACGATCGCTTCCGTGGGCGCCTGATGATCCCGATCCGCGATCCGCGCGGGCGCACGATCGCATTCGGCGGCCGCATCATCGGCGACGGCGAGCCTAAATATCTCAATTCCCCCGAAACCCCTTTGTTCGACAAGGGCCACACGCTCTACAATCTCGATCGCGCCGCGCCTGCATCACGCAAGACCGGCCGCGTGCTGGTGGTCGAGGGCTATATGGACGTCATCGCGCTCGCGCAGGCGGGGTTCGGCGAGGCGGTCGCCCCGCTCGGCACCGCGCTGACCGAGCCGCAGCTCGAGCGGCTGTGGCGGCTGTGCGAAGTCCCGATCCTGTGCTTCGACGGCGACAGCGCCGGGCAGAAGGCGGCTTTGCGCGCCGCACATCGTGCGCTGCCGCTGCTCCAGCCGGGACGGAGTCTTGCCTTCGTCACCCTCCCCGCTGGCCAGGATCCCGACGATCTCGTCCGCGCCAAGGGGCCGGGTGCATTCGAGGCGTTGCTTCAGCAGACCGAACCGCTGGTCGACCGGCTGTGGAAAAGCGAACTCGCCGCCGAGCCGCTCGACACGCCCGAGCAGAAGGCCGGCCTCAAGGCGCGGCTCGCCGATCTCGCCAAGACGATCGCCGACAGCAACGTCGCGCACGAATATCAGGCCGAGTTCCGCGCCCGCTTCGACGAGGCGTTCCGGCCACAGCGCAAGGCGTTCGAACCGCGTGCCCCCTTCCAGCCATTCCAGCGCGGCAAGCCCGGCAAACCGTACAAAGCGCCGCATCTTCCCGTCGGAGATGGTGTCAAATCGGTACGCACGCGTGGAATCGACCCGATCCTCGCCAAGGCGGTGCTGGCCGGGTTGATCCGCCATCCAGCGGAAATCGCACGGCATATGGAAGTGCTTGGCAGCCTGAAACTTGCCGATGATGCGCTCGGGCGATTGTTCGAGGCGGTGGTTGATCTCGCGGTAGAAGACCATGTGCTTGATAGTGACCGGTTGCTCACCATATTGGCTTCATCCGGATTTGACAGTATCGCGCATGATCTGCTGCGACCCGACCGTTTGTCGTGTTCGTTCACGCAGAAGGATGCCGAGCCGGCCCGGGCGCGTGAAGACCTCGATGAGGCTATCGCGATCCTGGTGGCGCGACCCGAAGTCGACGCCGCGCTGGCTGAGGCAACCGCTGCCATGCAGTCGGACTATTCGGATGAGGCCTTTGCCCGCCAAGTGGCGTTGGTGAAGGAAAAACAGACGCTCGACGCGCGACTTGCAAATCTGGTGCAGTCGAACGAAGACGCAAGAAGCTTTATGACCGAGGGCAGTTGATGGCGAAGACGGATATGGCGGACGTTGCGGATACGACCGAGTCGAGCGACGCACCGCTGATCGATTTGAACGACGCTTCGATCAAGAAGGTGATCGCGCGCGCCAAGAAGCGCGGGTACATCACCTATGAGCAGCTCAACGAAGCGCTGCCGCAGGGCGAGATGTCGTCCGACCAGATCGAGGACATCAGCGCTGCGCTCAGCGAGATGGGCATCAACATCGTCGAGAATGACGAGCAAGGCGAGGACGGCGACGAGCCCGCCAAGGCCGAGGACGACGATGATGCGGAGCCGGTAGACGCGTCCGAGGACGCCGGCCCGGCGCTTGACGTCAAGAAGAAGGAAATCGTCGACCGCACCGACGATCCCGTCCGTATGTACCTGCGCGAGATGGGCGCGGTCGAACTGCTCAGCCGTGAGGGCGAGATCGCCATCGCCAAGCGGATCGAAGCCGGTCGCGACACGATGATCCTGGGCCTGTGCGAATCGCCGATCACCTTCAACGCGATCATCGACTGGTCGACCGCGCTCAACGAAGGCACGATGCAGCTGCGCGAGATCATGGATCTTGATGCGATGCTGTCGAAGGATCCAGCGCCCGAAGCGATGGCCGAAGCCGAGGATGGCGACGGCGAGATTTCCGAAAAGAACGCAGGGCCTTCGTTCAAGGAAGAAGCCGAGCCCGAGGAACCGTCGGTCGACGACGACGAGGACGGCGAGCGCCGCACGCCCCGCGCTTCCGACGACGAGGAAGAGGACAACACCCTCAGCCTCGCGCAGATGGAAGAGCAGCTCAAGCCGATCGCGCTCGAACGCTTCGCCAGCATTACCGCGCTTTACAAGAAGTTCAGCAAGATCCAGCAGGCCCGCCTCGATGCGATGGCCGGCGGTGGGGAACTGTCGAACGCGGACGAGAAGAAGTATCACAAGCTTCGCGAGGAACTCACGGCGGAAGTCGAGAGCGTCCAGTTCCACAACGCGAAGATCGAGTATCTGGTCGACCAGCTCTACGCCTTCAACCGGCGCCTGACTGCGCTGGGCGGCCAGATGCTGCGCCTCGCCGAGCGCCACAAGGTGCCGCGCAAGGACTTCCTCGACCGCTATATCGGCCATGAACTGGACGAGCAGTTCCTGCCCAGCGTCGCGAAGCTCGACAAGAAGTGGACCGCGTTCGTCACCAACGAAGGCGAGGCCGTCGATCGCATCCGCGTCGAAATCAGCGAGATCAGCCAGGCGACCGGCATGGCGCTCGGCGAGTTCCGCCGGATCGTCAACATGGTCCAGAAGGGCGAGCGCGAGGCGCGGATCGCCAAGAAGGAAATGGTCGAGGCGAACCTGCGGCTCGTCATCTCGATCGCGAAGAAATACACCAACCGTGGCCTGCAGTTCCTGGATCTCATCCAGGAGGGCAACATCGGCCTGATGAAGGCGGTCGACAAGTTCGAGTATCGCCGCGGTTACAAGTTCTCGACCTATGCGACCTGGTGGATCCGTCAGGCGATCACGCGTTCGATCGCCGACCAGGCGCGGACGATCCGTATCCCGGTCCACATGATCGAGACGATCAACAAGCTGGTCCGCACCAGCCGCCAGTTCCTCCACGAGCAGGGCCGCGAGCCCACGCCCGAGGAAATGGCTGAGCGTCTGTCGATGCCGCTCGAGAAGGTCCGCAAGGTGATGAAGATCGCCAAGGAGCCGATCTCGCTCGAAACGCCGATCGGCGACGAGGAGGATTCGCATCTCGGCGACTTCATCGAAGACAAGAACGCGATCATCCCGGTGGATGCCGCGATCCAGGCAAACCTCAAGGAAACCGTCACGCGGGTTCTGGCGAGCCTTACCCCGCGAGAGGAGCGCGTGCTGCGCATGCGCTTCGGGATCGGGATGAACACCGATCACACGCTCGAGGAAGTCGGCCAGCAATTCTCGGTTACGCGCGAGCGTATTCGCCAGATCGAGGCGAAGGCGCTGCGCAAGCTCAAGCACCCGAGCCGCAGCCGCAAAATGCGGTCGTTCCTCGACCAGTAAGGTGCGGCGCCTGTAGGGACGTCGATGCGGCGATGGTGGGCACCCCCACCATCGCCGTTTTCGTAATCACATCCGTTTTGGCGCCAACCCGTGGCGTCCTCGCCCCGATCGCGCGATCTACTTGGCGATGATTGTCACACCACCGTTCTTCGCCGACGCGTCGATGCCGCGATCCGGCGATTCGTGCGTCACTTCCTCCATTTTGGTGCGGCATTTTGGCCTGTGGGGCCAGCGCGCCGCCAAGTCGCCCGTCGCGATCCTGCAGCATGGGCGCCCCCGCCTGATGCTGGCCTCGTGCGATCACTGGAATGCGCTGGTGGCCAAGGCAGCGGAAACGGCCTCGGTCGGGGCGATTGCGGCCGTCGAGGTGCTGGATGCCATTTCGGATCTGGTGATCGGCGCCAACCCCAAGGCGGTCGTCACCGAGACCAGCAGGACCGCACGTACCCATTTCGGCAGGATCGTGGAGCCCGGCGCGCTGCTGGAGACGATCACTCCGGAAGCCAACCGGGCAATGCTGCACGATGCCATCCGGAACGTGCTGGCGTCCGGGACCGAGGCCATGCTCGTCCTGCCATCCGCGGCCCGGGCCGGACGCACGATCCGATGGCTAATCGTTCCGCAACGCTACGGGATCGCGCTGATCGGCCGAAACGACCCCGCGATCGACCCAAGTTCGATCGGCAATACAGAAACCGACGATCTTGTTTGCCCGGAGACAAGGACATGACAGGGTTCGCGCAAAGACGTGCAAACGTTTCCGGCTTCGTCAGGACGTTTTCGACTACACGGCGGTTCGTGATTGCACCGGTGTAAAGTCTTTCTCGGGCAAACACTTGCAGAGTATTCTGCAAGAACGATCCTTTCGAAATAGGCTCGAAAAACCGGCTGTACAGGTAACCTGGCATTATTATTGGCTGCGCACGAAAGGCCTTAAACAAAGTCTTTACGGTATTTGGCGTAGTCCTTGGGATCAATGGTGCCGTAGCCAGCGTGATCTGCCCACGTGTAGCCGGCATGAGGACGCGTACGAACCATGCCGAGCCGATCGCCCAACACGCCCCGACGCGATCTCGAACCAAGCGGCTTCGCAATGCTTGCAGCGGCAGACGGAAGCGCCAGCCATCCCCTTCTCGCGCAATTGAGCGACGTTGCCGCGTGGGGCCGCGATATCGCAGATGCAATTCATTGTATTTGCGCGGTTCACGGCGGCACCACGGGCAATTTCAGGGCTGCTGCGCTGCATCCCGTTCCCGGCGTCGCGCAGCATTGGATGGAGGACGCCGCCATCGCGTTCGCAGGCGAGCGTGCCTATCTTGCTGCGGTCACCGCCGCGGTCGGGCCCCTGCCCTCCACACCGGGCCAAGCGGCCAGCGACAGTGCCTTTGCGGCGCTGCGCCACGCGTTCAATATGCTCGCGACGTCCGACCGGGTCGGCTGCTCGGCTGGTGCGGCAATCGCGCTGTTGACGGACTGGACAAGTTTCCGCCAGATTTTTGACACGGCGGCGGATCGGCTCGGTGTCGAGATTCCCGTCAACGCGCTGCCAGACACTACCGCCGTCATCGCGGCCTATGCAGCGCCGGAAGTACCGGCTGCAGCGCAACGCGCGATCCGGTTCGGGGCACAACAGGCGTTCGCCCAGCATCGCGGTTTGCTCGACCTGCTCGAGGCGCGCGCCGCCGCACGCGATCACGCGTAGCGGCTTGCACTCGACCCGACTTTGCCTCTATCGCCGTACCCGGAATTCAAACGGACGGGACCGATCGCGATGAAGCGTTTCGAAGGCACGCAAGGCTATGTCGCAACCGCCGATCTGAAAGTCGCGGTCAATGCCGCGGTGACGCTCCGTCGCCCGCTGCTCGTCAAGGGCGAGCCGGGGACCGGAAAGACCGTGCTGGCCTATGAAATCGCCAAGGCGCTCGACGCCGAGCTGATCGAATGGAACATCAAGTCGACCACCAAGGCACAGCAAGGGCTGTACGAATATGATGCGGTGGCGCGGCTGCGCGACGGCCAGTTGGGCGACGAACGCGTCCACGACATCGGCAATTACATCCGGCGCGGCAAGTTGTGGGAAGCGTTCACGCGGCCCAAGCCGCCGGTCCTGCTGATCGACGAGATCGACAAGGCGGACATCGAATTTCCCAACGATCTGTTGCAGGAACTTGATCGGATGGAATTCCACGTTTACGAAACGCGCGAAACCGTTCGGGCGATCGAGCGGCCGATCGTCATCATCACGTCGAACAATGAGAAGGAACTGCCCGACGCGTTTCTACGGCGGTGCTTTTTCCACTATATCAAATTCCCCGATCGCGAGACGATGCAGGCGATCGTCGATGTTCATTTTCCGGGGATCCAGAAGATCCTGGTCAACCGCGCGATGGACATCTTCTACGACGTGCGCGACGTGCCGGGGCTGAAAAAGAAGCCGAGTACCAGTGAGTTGCTCGATTGGTTGAAGCTTCTGTTGCACGAGGACATGCCGCTCGACGTGCTCCAGAATCGCGATCCTACTAAGGCGATCCCGCCGCTCCACGGAGCGCTGCTCAAGAACGAACAGGACGTCATGTTGTTCGAACGGCTCGCCTTCATGGCTAAGCGGCAGCAGAACAAGGGGTAACGCGGCGCTGAATTTGCCAACAGCCCCCGGTTTGCGGTAAAGAGTTGTTACGATCTTGCCGCTACGGGACGCTCGGGGGTGTCCGTTGGGATACGAGATGCGCAAAACGCTACAGATTGTTGCGGGAATGGCGCTGATCGCGACCGCTTTACCCGCGAATGCCGCCTCTTTGCTCGACTATATTGGCCAATGCGTGCCGTTTGCGCGCGCCGCTTCGGGGATTCAGCTGTTCGGCGATGCGTGGACCTGGTGGGACCAGGCGGACGGACGATACCGCCGCGGCGAACGCCCGCAACCCGGTGCGGTGCTCGTCTTCGCGCGCACCAGTCGGTTGCCGCTCGGGCATGTCGCGGTGATCAGCCGGGTGGTGGATTCGCGCGTGGCGATGGTGACGCACGCCAATTGGTCGCGGATGAACGGCGAACGCGGGCATGCCGAGCAGGACGTGACGCTGACCGACGTTTCGCCAGACAACGACTGGAGCAAGGTCAAGGTGTGGTTCCGCGACAGTGCGGGGCTCGGGGGATCGGTGTTTCCGACCTACGGATTCATCTATGGCACCCGCACGACCACCGGGGCGAGCGCACGCGCCGATACCGAGCTGACCGGGCGCAGCCCGGATTACGTGGGCGCGTTGATCGACTCCTACGCGCACTGACATCCTTAACGGTCGCGTAAGACGCAGTCGCTACCCCGGGGTCCAACGGGGGTTCCACTTGGTCGACCGGCGCTATTCCTTCTTCATCGTGGCGATCGTGGCAGTGGGCCTGCTGCTGCGGATCGCGGCCGCGCAGGGCGGGCTGTGGCTCGACGAAGCGTGGTCGGCGGAATTCGCGCGGCAAGCGGGGACGCCGCTGGGTGTGCTGCTGAGCATCAACCACGACAACAACCATCACCTCACGTCGCTCTGGCTGCTCGCGGTCGGCGAGGCGGCGCCGCCCGTCGTGCAGCGCGCGCTGTCGATCGTCACCGGGACGATCGGCATCATAGTTGCCGCCGAGATTGTCCGCCCGCGCGACCGTGGCGTGGCGGTGATCGCCGCCGCGCTGTTTGCAGTCTCGCCGATCCTCGTGACGATGGGGTCCGAAGCGCGCGGATATGCGGGGATGACGCTCGCGCTGCTCACCGCGATCCTGCTCGTCGACCGCTGGTTGATGGAGGAGCATGGGGAGAGCACGGCCTTTCGGCTGGGCCTCTGCTTTTTGCTTGGGGCGCTGTCGCAGCTGACGATGGTGTTCGGGTGCGTCGCGCTGGTCGGGTGGACGTTCGTCACGCTGGCGCAGCGCCATGGGGCCGGGATCGCCGCGCGCCGGACACTGGCGCTGTTTGCGGCACCGCTGCTCGTCCTGGCGGCCGTGCTTGGGTTCGTCGCGGTTGCGGCGCTGGCAAGCCCCACCGGGTTTCAGATCGGCAGCTACATCCCGTTCCAGAGGAGCCTGTTCGTCCGGGCCCTCACCGATGTCGTCGGCTATACCATTGGATGGGCGCCGCTGTCGGCGTGGGCGATCGTGCCGGTCCTCATTCTCGTCGCCGTAGCGCGGCGGGCGGGTGCACGGCATGTCGGCTTTTACAGCGTTGCGATCGTGGCGTTCCCGGCGATGCTCGTCCTGCTCCAGATCGGCAATACCGGCTATCCGCGCTACTACATGCTCACCGCCGTCGCGCTGCTGCTGCTGATCGCGGAAACACTCGGCACCGCCGTCGCGCGGGGCGGATGGCGGCGCGGCGCGGCGCTGGCGGTGCTCGCCGCGATGCTGCCGGGCGGGCTGTGGCAGGATGTCGCGCTGCTCCGCAACCAGCGCGGCGACCCCGATCGCGCGATCGCCGCGCTGCGCGCCATAGCACCGGGCGGCGCGACGGTCCTGCTCGATCCCGCAAGCGGCCTGGCGATCCTGCGCGTCGCCGCCGCGCGCCGGCATTACCCGATCGCGTTCGTAATGTCCGGGTGCCGCCCTGCCCGGTTCCTGTTCGCCCATTACTTCGCCGGGGAAAGCGTTCCGCTCGCGCCGATCCGCTGTGGCAGCCGCTATCGCCCGATCGCGAGCGCCACCGCGCAAGGTCTCTCCGGAACCCACTGGACACTGTACGAGCGCCGGTCCTAGCATGACGCCATGTTCCTCACCTTCCTCGACGAGCTGCGCAGCGCAGGCATCCCCGCCAGTCTGAAGGAGCATCTGCTGTTGCTCGAGGCGCTCGACGCCGAGGTGATCGATCGCACCCCGGAGGCGTTCTATTATCTGTCGCGCGCGGTGTACGTGAAGGACGAGGGGCTGCTCGATCGGTTCGATCAGGTGTTCGCCAAGGTGTTCAAGGGGATCGCCACCACCTTCGGCGAGACCAGCGCGGAGATCCCGGCGGACTGGCTGCGCGCGGTCGCCGAGAAATATCTCAGCCCCGAGGAAATGGCCGCGATCGAGTCGCTTGGGTCGTGGGACGAGATCATGGAGACGCTCAAGAAGCGGCTCGAGGAACAGCAGGGGCGCCATCAGGGCGGCAACAAATGGGTCGGGACCGGCGGCACCTCGCCCTACGGTAACACCGGCTATAATCCCGAAGGCGTCCGCATCGGCGGCGAAAGCACACACAAACGTGCGGTGAAGGTGTGGGACCAGCGCGCGTTCCGCAACCTCGACAATACGCGCGAGCTCGGCACGCGCAACATCAAGGTCGCGCTTCGCCGCCTGCGCAAGTTCGCCCGCGAAGGTGCGGCCGACGAACTCGATATCGACGCGACGATCGCGGGTACGGCGCGGCAGGGCTGGCTCGACGTCGTGATGCGCGCCGAACGCCGCAATGCCGTGAAGCTGTTGCTGTTTCTCGACGTCGGTGGATCGATGGACCCGTGGGTCAAGCTGTGCGAGGAACTGTTCTCCGCCGCCACGACCGAGTTCAAGAACCTGGAGTTCTTTTACTTCCACAACTGCCCGTACGAAGGCGTGTGGAAAGACAATACCCGTCGTTTCGCCGAACGGACCCCGGTGTGGGACGTGCTCCACAAGTTCGGCCATGATTACAAACTGGTGTTCGTCGGCGACGCGTCGATGAGCCCGTATGAAATCAGCCATCCGGGCGGATCGGTCGAGCATTTCAACGAAGAATCGGGGGCGACGTGGATGCAGCGCCTGACGACGACATACCCTGCCGCCGTCTGGCTGAATCCGATCCCCGAACAGCAATGGGGCTATTCGCAGAGCGTGCGAATCATCCGCGAGTTGATGTCCGACCGGATGTATCCACTGACGCTCGCCGGACTGGACGCGGCGATGCGCGAACTGACCCGCAAGCGTTAGGTCAGGCGGCCGTCAAGTCGGCAGACAGTGCCTGCAGCTTTGCCAAATACGATTGGACGAGGACCAAACGACGGTCGCGCGCTTCAACGGTAATCGCGCGGGCTGCGGCAAGACGTTCTGCCGTAACACGACGCTGGTAAAAAAGACGGTCCGATTCCACGTGATCCACCCTCCATGGCGATCCGACAACCCCCCAGCCGCCGCGAATCACCTGACAATTACTTGTACGATGATTCTGCTGTGCGCCATCGTCAAACAGGACCGTATCCGTGAATGGTTACTGAATTACGACCAATGGAGTATTACATAGCACATACGGGGAATTGCTTAGTATCGCAGCAATGCTTTGCGCTGTTGCGACCATAGTGTTTCATCGCCTGCGCTCATGGCATCGAGATCGCCCGGCGTCGCTTCTCCGTCGTCGACCCAAGTGCGCAAGCCGGGACCACCGTTGATGACGTCGATTGGCAACTTGCCGAATGCATATTCGTACGGGAAGTCACGCCACAAAGGATAATCGGGATACACCTGCCGGATCACTTTGAACGCCAACGCCTGGACTCGCCATGGCTTGAAGGCGTCGTGATTGTAGTAAGGGCCTTCGGCGTGGATGTGCACCCCGTTGCACAATTGGTGAACGTGCTTGTGGAAGGTCGGTTCGAACCAGATCTCCCGCAAGCGGCACCCCGCGAGCCATTCGGGCGCGAGCCGCTGCATTTCCGCGATCACGGCGGGGGCGGAAATGTCGGGCGCGCCGAACAGTTCGAGCGGGCGCGTCGTCCCGCGTCCCTCCGATAGCGACGTTCCCTCGAGCATGACGGTGCCGGGATAGGCGCGCGCCATCATTACGTTGGGCGCATTGGGGCTGGGGTTGATCCAGGTCCGCTCGGTCGGCCAGCCGAAGCCGGGCGCGGCATCGGGGTGCCAGCCTTCCATTTCGACGACCTGATAGTCGACGTCGAGCTTGAGCAGGTCGACGAACCAGTCGCCGAGTTCGCCCATCGTCAGCCCGTGGCGCATCGGCATCGGCCCTGCCCCGACGAAACTCTCCCACCCCGGCAGCAGGGTGAGCCCCTCGACCGGCCGACCGACCGGATTGGGGCGATCGAGCACCCATACCGCCTTGCGGTGCTCGGCGGCGGCTTCAAGCACGTAGCGCAGCGTCGTGATGAAGGTGTAGATCCGCGTGCCGAGATCCTGCAGGTCGACCAGCATCACGTCGAACAGATCCATCGACGCAGCGGTCGGCCGCCGGACTTCGCCGTACAGGCTGAAGACGGGCATCCCGTAGGTCGGATCGGTGAAGTCGGGCGACTCCATCATATTGTCCTGCAGGTCGCCGCGCACGCCGTGCTGCGGGCCGAACATCGCGGTGACGTTCAACCCGACCGCGATCAGCGCATCGACCGAATGCGTCAGGTCGGCGGTGACGGACGCTGGATGTGCGAGCAGCGCGATGCGCTTCCCCTCGAGCGGCTTGCGCAAGGCGGGGTCGGCGAGCAGGCGATCGATACCGAAGTTCATGCGCCGGTTGGTGCCGGGAGGGTCGCGATAAAGCAATCCCGGTTGTGGAAATCGGGGGCCCCGCGCGCATGTGCGAGCGCCCAATAGGACTTGGTGCCGTCGGTTTCCTCGATCACGGCGGAAAGGTTCATTTGCAGCTGGCCCGCTGGAAGATCGGACAGGTCCTGATCGACCGTGACCAACGCGTTGGCCGGGGTTGTGCCGCGAACGACCTGCGGTTCGATCGACAGCGGGAGGTCGCATCCGCCGGTTCGGTAGGAGTCGAACCGATATGCCGCCCATTGCGTCGACGGCGCATAGTTGAACTCGAAATAGGCGTCAGACCCGGCAGCGGCGAGGAACAGTTCGCAGCAGGTCGTCTTCCACAATCCGTCGGCGCGGGTGGCGGGCGTCGGATCGGGGATCCGGACCGCATCCTTGCCCGCGACGACGAACTCCAGCCGCAGCCCCCCACCGTCCGGGCGGACCTCGACCGTCACGCCCCGGACCGCCGCGGGCGGCGTATCCGGGTGCGACACTAGCCCATACGTCGCCATCAGCGGGTCACTGCGCCTTGGGGGCGTCGTGGCCGATCAGTTCGCGACCGATCAGCATGCGGCGGATCTCG
Source organism: Sphingomonas echinoides (assembly GCF_029623395.1). GTDB lineage: Bacteria > Pseudomonadota > Alphaproteobacteria > Sphingomonadales > Sphingomonadaceae > Sphingomonas > Sphingomonas echinoides_A. The sequence goes on along the minus strand of NZ_JAPYKK010000036.1, from coordinate 19,987 downwards.
TTGGTCCCCGCCCCGATGTCGAGCAGCTTGGCGTCGCGATAATAGCGCTCGACCGGCCAGTCCTTGGTGTAGCCTGCGCCGCCCAGCGCCTGCACCGCCTCGTTCGCGACGCGCACCGCATTCTCGCTCGCGAGCAGGATCGCGCCCGCCGCATCGAACCGCGTCGTCTTGCCCGCATCGCACGACCGCGCGACCGCATAGACATAGGCCCGCGCCGAATTGAGCGCGACGTACATGTCCGCGATCTTCCCCTGCATCAGCTGGAACGCGCCGATCGGCTTGCCGAATTGCTGCCGCTCGCGGACATAGGGCACGACCACGTCGAGACACGCCTGCATGATCCCGAGCTGGATCCCGGCGAGCACGGTGCGCTCGTAATCGAGCCCAGACATCAACACGCCCGCGCCGCCGTTGACCGGGCCCATGACGTTCTCTTCGGGCACTTCGCAATCGGTGAAGACGAGCTCGGCGGTCGGCGAGCCGCGCATCCCCATCTTGTCGATCTTCTGCCCGATCGCGAACCCGGGCATGTCCTTCTCGATCAGGAAGGTGGTGATCCCGCGCGATCCCTCGCCGGTCTTGGCATAGACGACGAGCGTATCGGCATAGGCCGCGTTGGTGATCCAGAATTTGGTGCCGTTGAGGACATAGCCGCCCTGCACCTTGTCCGCCTTGAGCTTCATGCCGATGACGTCGGACCCTGCCCCACTCTCCGACATGGCGAGGCTGCCGACATGCTCGCCCGAGATGAGCTTGGGGAGATACTTCGCCTTCTGCTCCGGGTTGCCCCAGCGCGCGATCTGGTTGACGCACAGGTTGGAATGCGCGCCGTAGCTGAGCCCGACCGAGGCGGACGCGCGCGACACTTCCTCGCACGCGACGACATGATCGAGATAGCCGAGCCCAAGCCCGCCATCCTCTTCCGCCACGGTGATCCCGTGCAGCCCGAGTGCGCCCATCTCGGGCCACAGCGCTTGCGGGAACCAGTCCTCCGCATCGACCTTGGCGGCCAGCGGCGCGATCCGATCGGTGGCGAAGCGTTGCGTGGTGTCGCGAATCATGTCCGCGGTCTCGCCCAGCGCGAAATCCATTTCGGCGATCATATCCATCTCCTTTTGCGCCCCGCCTAAACGTCCCCCCGGTATCGGGCAATGGTATGTCGCCGCGCGATGCGATACCGGTTGGCCGCATGAGTGAAGACCGATTCGAGCGCCATCGCCAGCCCTGGACGACGGATGAAATCCAGAAACTGCACACGCTTGCCAAGAAAGGCATGGCGTTGAAGGCGATTTCCAAGGCGCTCAAGCGCAGCGAGGAATCGACCAAGGATCGGGCAAAGGCGGACGGTCTTACGATCGCAAAATTGCGCTAGCGTTGCCGGACCGTGATAGGTCCGTACCGAGACAGTTGCTCGCCCTCCGGAACAAGCCCTATGTGGCCACGTTTGACGACGATTGCGCAGGGTATCCTCCTGTGGCGCATTCCCTGCGGAGCAGCGGCCCGAATGAAATTGCGGTCTTTTCCGGTGTGCGCGGTCGGCGCACTTGGTATCGTGACGCTGGCCATCGGCGGTTGTGCGCAGAAGACGGAAACGAAGGGCGGACGCGGCGGACCCAAAGGTCCCCCCGAAGTCGGCTATATCGAGATCCAGAAATCGAGCGTGCCGTCGATCACCGAGCTGGCTGGCCGCACCTCTGCCTATCAGATGGCTGAAGTCCGCCCGCAGGTTACCGGGCTGATCACCAAGCGCCTGTTTACCGAGGGGTCGATCGTCCAGAAGGGCCAGGCGCTCTACCAGATCGATCCGCGGCTGTACCGGGCATCGGCGAACCAGGCTGCGGCGAACCTCGCCAGCGCCGCCGCCAATGCGACCGCGACCAAGGCCAAGGCGGAGCGCTACAAGCCGCTCGCCGACATGCAGGCAGTCGCCGCGCAGGATTATACCGACGCGCAGGGCCTCGCGCAGCAAGCCGCCGCCTCGGTCCAGCAGACCCGCGCCGCGCTCGAAACCGCGCGGATCAACCTCAAGTTCACCACGGTGCCTGCGCCGATCACCGGCAAGATCGGGCGTTCGCTCTACACCGAGGGGGCGCTCGTCACCTCCAGCCAGACCGATCCGCTGACCGTGATCCAGCGGCTCGACCCGATCTTCGTCGACATCCAGCAGGCGAGCGCCGACCTGTTGCGGCTGCGGCGCGCGCTGGCGGGCGGCGGCGCTTCCGCGGCGAGCCGCGCCGACGTCCGGCTCAAGCTCGAGGACGGCAGCGACTATGGCATGGTCGGCGACGTCCAGTTCTCGGAAGCGATGGTCGATGCGACGACCGGGACCGTCACGCTGCGCGCGCGCTTCCCCAACCCCAACGGGTTGCTGCTGCCGGGCATGTTCGTCCGCGCGAGCTTCGCGCAGGCGATCGATAACAACGCGTTCCTCGTGCCGCAGCAATCGGTGGCGCGCGATGCCAAGGGCAATGCCACCGTGTTCGTCGTCGGCCCCAACAACAAGGCGGTGCAGAAGACCGTGACGACATCGCGCACGGTCGGGACCAACTGGGTGGTGACGAGCGGGCTCGAGCCCGGCGACAAGATCATCACGCAGGGCGTGGGCAAGGTGAAGGCGAACGAAACCGTCAGACCGGTCCCCGCCAACGCGCCGCAGCAGATTCGCAAGCCGGGCAAAGACGCCACCGCCGACCAGAAAAAGAACTGACGCGCAATGCTCTCGCGGATCTTCATCGACCGGCCGATCTTCGCCTGGGTCATCGCGATCATCATCATGCTCGGCGGCGTGGGGGCGATCTATACGCTTCCGGTCGAACAGTTCCCCGACATCGCGCCACCCCAGGTCAATATCCGCGCGAGCTATCCCGGTGCCAACGCGCAGACGCTGGAGAATTCGGTCGCGCAGGTAATCGAGCAGCAGCTGACCGGCATCGACGGCCTGCTGTACTTCACAACCAGCTCGTCCTCGCGCGGACAGGTGACGATCGCGGCGACCTTCTCCAAGGGCACCGACCCGGACATCGCGCAGGTCCAGGTTCAGAACAAGGTCCAGCAGGCGATCTCGCGCTTGCCGCAACAGGTCCAGCAACAGGGCCTGACCGTCACCAAGTCGAACCCCGACTTCCTGCTGATCGCCGCGATCTACGACACCAGCGATCGTCAGACCAACCAGGACGTGTCCGACTATCTCGTCTCCAACCTGCAGGACACGATCGGGCGCATCAAGGGCGTCGGCGACATCAACGTGTTTGGCGCGCAATATGCGATGCGGATCTGGCTCGATCCCAACAAGCTCGCCAGCTACAGCTTGATGCCGTCCGACGTGACCGCCGCGATCCAGGCGCAGAACGCCGAAGTCGCCGCGGGTGAGATCGGCGGCACGCCCACCACGCCCGAGCAGGTGCTCGACGCGACCGTGACCTCGCAGGCGCGGCTGTCGACCCCCGAGCAGTTCCGCGCGATCGTGCTCAAGACGCAGACCGACGGGTCGGCGGTGCATCTGTCCGACGTCGGACGGATCGAGCTGGGCGCGGAAAGCTACGCGGTCACCAGCCGCGTCAACGGCCATCCGGGCGCGGGTATCGCGGTCAGCCTCGCGCCTGGTGCCGACGCGCTCGGGACCGCCGAACTCGTCAAGGCGGAGATCGAGCGCTCGTCGAAGAGCTTCCCCGACGGCTTCGCCTACAGCTTCCCGCAGGATTCGACCGCGTTCATCAAGCTGTCGGTCGAAGAGGTCGAGAAGACGCTGTTCGAGGCGATCATCCTCGTCGTCATCGTGATGTTCGTGTTCCTGCAGAACTGGCGCGCGACGCTGATCCCGACGATCGCGGTGCCGGTCGTGCTGCTCGGCACGTTCGGGATCTTCGCGCTGGCGGGCTTCTCGATCAACACGCTGACGCTGTTCGGGCTGGTGCTCGCGATCGGCCTGCTGGTCGACGATGCGATCGTCGTGGTGGAGAACGTCGAGCGTCTGCTCGAGGAAAACCCCGAGATGACGCCGCGCGAAGCGACGATCCAGTCGATGAACGAGATTACCGTCGCACTGATCGCGATCGCGCTGGTGCTGTCGGCGGTGTTCCTGCCGATGGCGTTCTTCGGCGGGTCGACCGGCGTGATCTACCGCCAGTTCTCGATCACGATCGTCTCGGCGATGGTGCTGTCGGTGGTGGTCGCGCTGGTGCTGACGCCCGCGCTGACCGCGACCCTGCTCAAGCGCAAGGACGAAGAGAAGAAGGACAGCTGGTTCGCCCGCAAGAGCCAACGCGCCAAGGACTGGTTCAACAATGGGTTCGACCGCACGGTCGACCGGTATAGCAAGGGCGTGCAGAAGGTCGTCGATCGCAAGTGGATCTTCCTGCTGATCTACGCCGGGTTGATGGCGATCCTGGTGTTGCTGTTCGTCCGCTTGCCGACCGGGTTCCTCCCGACCGAGGACCAGGGCATCGCCCAGATCCAGTACAACCTCGCGCCGGGTGCGACGCTCAACCAAACGCGGGTCGCGCAGCTTCAGATCGAGAAGTATTTCAGCGAGCAGGAAGGCAAGAACGTCGGCGGCTATCTGACGGTTGCGGGCGGCGGCGGCGGTGGTGGCGGGTCGAACGCGGGTCGCGGCTTCATCGCGCTCAAGGACTGGGCGGACCGCAAGGGCGTCGAGAATGGCGCGGATGCGATCACCAGCCGCGCGACCAAGGCGTTGAGCGGCCTGCGCGACGTCGAATTCTATGCGACCGTTCCGTCGGCGGTGCGTGGTCTCGGGCAGTCCAACGGCTTTACGATGGAATTGCAGAACTCGGGCGGTTTGCCGCGCGAGAAGTTCAAGGCGGCGCGCGATGCGTTGCTGGCGGCGGCGCGCGCGGATTCGACGCTCGCGGCGGTTCGCCCGACCGATCTGGAGGACCAGCCGACGCTCAAGGTCGCGCTCGATTCGCAGAAGCTCAGCACGCTCGGGCTGACGCAGACCAACGTGAACGCGACGCTGTCGACCGCCTGGGGCGGCAGTTACGTCAACGACTTCAACGATCGCGGGCGCGTGAAGCGCGTCTATGTGCAGGGCGATGCGCCGTATCGCTCGTCGCCGGACGATCTGTCGAAATGGTTCGTGCGCGGCAGCACGGGGACGATGGCGCCCTTCTCCGCCTTCTCGTCGATTTCGTGGAGCACCGCGCCGCCGACGCTCGCGCGCTTCTCGGGCGTGTCGTCCTACGAAATCTCGGGCCAGGCCGCGCCCGGACAGAGCTCGGGCCAGGCAATGGACCGGATGGCCGAACTCGCCGCGAAATATCCGGGGACGAGCGTCGCCTGGGCTGGCCTGTCGTATCAGGAGCGGCTGTCCTCGGGCCAGGCGCCGTTCCTCTACGCCATCTCGCTGCTGGTCGTGTTCCTGTGCCTCGCCGCTTTGTATGAAAGCTGGTCGATCCCGGTCGCGGTGCTGCTGATCATTCCGCTCGGCCTCGTCGGCGCGGTGTTTGCGGTGACGCTGCGCGGGTTGCAGAACGACGTGTATCTCCAGATCGGGCTGCTGACGACCATGGGGCTCGCCGCGAAGAATGCGATCCTGATGATCGAGTTCGCCGAGCAGGCCGAGAAATCGGGGATGCGCGTGATCGAGGCGGCGCTGGAAGCCGCGCGGATCCGACTGCGCCCGATCCTGATGACGAGCTTCGCGTTCATTTTCGGCGTGCTGCCGCTGGCGATCTCGACCGGTGCCGGCGCCAACAGCCGGATCGCGATCGGCACGGCGGTGATCGGCGGGATGGTGACCGCGACGATCCTCGCGATCTTCTACATCCCGTTGTTCTTCGTGCTCGTCCGCCGGGGGACGCGCGACGTGCTCAAGCATTTCCACCACGAGAAGCCCGACGACACCGCGTCGGAGCCCTATGGTCCGCCCGCCCCCAAGGCGTCGGACCGCCCGGAGGCAACGGCATGATCCGGAAAATCCTGCTCGGCGTATCGATCTTCGCGGTATCCGCCTGTTCGATGGCGCCGAAATATGTTCAGCCCGCGCTGCCGGTGCCGCCGAGCTGGCCGACCGGGGACGCCTATCTGCGGCAAAGCGAAGCGAGCCTGCCGAGTGTCACCTATCGCGACATCTTCCGCGATCCGCGGTTGCAGGCGATCATCGCGCAGGCGTTGACCAACAATCGCGATTTACGCGTCGCGGCGGCCAATATCGAAACGGCGCGGGCGCAATATCGCATTCAGCGGGCGGAGCTGTTCCCAGCGATCGGCACCACAGCCAATTTCCAGCGGCGCGACAATGGCTCGGGCGGGGTCATTACCAATACCGGGACGGGCACCGGAAACGGCGGCGGGATCGGGGGCGGCACGACCAACCCCGGAACGGGCACTGGGACCGGCACGGGCGTGGGTAACGGCAACACCGGCGCTGGCGGCGTGACGAACATTACCGGCGCGCGGAGCAGTTTCTCGCTCAACGCTGGCATTACCGCGTTCGAAATCGATCTGTTCGGCCGGATCCGCTCGCTCACCACCGCCGCGCAGAACCGCTACTTCGCGACCGAGGCTACCGCCCGCGCGACCCGGTTGACGCTGGTGGGCGATATCGCCTCCGCTTGGCTGACCTACGCGTCCGACCAAAGCCTGCTGCGGATCGCCCAGGAAACCGCGTCGAGCGCACAACGCAGCGTCAAGCTGACCAAGGCGCGGCTGGACGGCGGGATCGCCCCGCGCACCGATCTCGCGCAGGCGCTGATCGTGCTGCAGACCGCGCAGTCCGACCTTGCGACGCAGACGACATTGGTCGCGCAGGACGCCAATGCGCTGCAACTGCTCGTGGGTGCCCCGGTCGACGCAGCGTTGCTGCCTAAGTCGATCGAGGAGGTCGCACCTACCGTCGCCGAGTTACCCGCCGGGCTCAACTCGGCAATCCTGTTGCGTCGGCCTGACGTGCTCCAGGCGGAATATGAATTGCGCGCGACCAACGCCGAAATCGGCGCGGCGCGGGCGGCGCTGTTCCCGCGCATCTCGCTGACTGCGCTTGCCGGTCTCGCCAGCACGTCGCTGTCGAGCTTGTTCACGGGGGGCGCGTTCAACTATTCGGTGTCGCCAAGCGCGACCTATTCGATCTTCCAGGCGGGCGCGGCGCGCGCTGGTGTCGCGCAGACGCGCGCTCAACGCGATGCCGCGCTGGCGACGTATGAGAAGGCGATCCAGACCGCGTTCAGCGAAGTCGCGGACGCGCTTGCACGGCGCGGGACGATCGATCGTCAGCTTGCCGCGCAAGTCGCTCTGTCGGCGGCGGCGGGCGACAATTACCGGCTGTCGGACGCGCGCTATCGCGGTGGCATCGACACGTTCCTGCAAAGCCTCGATGCGCAGCGGTCGCTCTACTCTGCGCAGCGGACGCTGGTCACGACGCGGCTGACCGGGGCGACCAATCTCGTGACGCTGTACCGCGTGCTGGGCGGGGATTCGCTGCTCGACCCGACCGTGGACGGGCCACGTCCCGTTCCCGTACAGGCCACGGACGGAGCTTCGCCACGGAACGGGTGACTTTGCGGAGTCTTTCTGCAAGGGTTCCGGCGGGGCGATGGTGACCGGGCGGTACTGGCCTTCCGGTGGATCGGCTGGGATACGATCGACATGAGCCACCGCATCCGGCGTTTTACCGCTGCCGATCAGCCTGCGATGATCGCCTTCGCGCAGCAATTGCCGGAGCACGACCTGCTTTTCCTGGGACGCGATCTGCGCCATCCCCGAGTCGTTGCCGCATGGGTCGATGCGATGGACGAGGGCTATATCGACGGTCTGGTCGCGGAAGAGAACGGCCAATTGGTCGGCACCGCGGCGCTGGTCTGCGATCCGCTCGGCTGGAGCGGGCATGTCGGGGAAGTCCGCTTGCTCGTAACGCCGCCGCGCCGCGGGGTCGGGGTCGGGCGGGATCTGCTCGAAGGGATTTACGTGATTGCGCAGGAGCGCGGGCTGACCAAACTCATCGCGAACCTCACGCCCGACCAGATCGGATCGGTCATGCTGTTCGAAAGCCTGGGGTTTCGCGCCGAGGCGCTGCTGCGCGACCATGTGCGGGATCGCGAGGGCGTGTACCACGACCTCGCGATCATGAGCGCGGACATCGGGCGGGAGACGGCCGCGGCAGCGGGCGCCTAGCCTCTAGTCGGCGGCGCCCGCCCGGAAGGGGTCAGCCCTTCTCGCCGCGTACCATGCCGACGGTGTCGCGCCCGAATTTCAGGATCAACTCGCCGATCTCGCGTGCCTGGGTCATGTTCCGCGCGCTTTGCTCGCGGATGAAATCGCCCTGGATCTTCATCACCTCGGAAAGATCGGTCGCCGACGCTGCGGCGCGCATCGCGTTGAACGCTTCGCGCGTGTTGGTCTCGGCCTGATCGAGCATCTTGAGGCTGACGGTCGACCCGTTCTCGGCCATCTTGCCGCCCGCGTCGCGCAACGCTTCGCCGGCCTTGCGGGCGGGGTCGACGATCTTTTCCTTGAACGCGTCCTGCATATGGTCGGTCATGCCTTGGCTCCTTCTGCTTGGATGCCGCTCTCCGAACGGCCGGTCCCGACGGTACGTGCCGGTATTGCGTGCAGGTGCCGACGGACGCGCCGCCGATCACCCATAAGTGTAACGCACGGAACGGCTTTTCGAACCGTCACAGCAATTGCGCCGCGTACGTCGCGGGTGCCTGTGGCAGCACGATCCTGGCGATCGTCCCGCTCACCGTGATCAGCAGCAACGCCGCGCCACCTGCCAGCCATTCGCGCCGCGTCGGCCGCCGCTCCGCCACCAGCAGCACGAGCGCGACCGACGTCGCCACCATCGACCACAGGTGATAGCGCAAGTCGGACGCGATGCTGAGGACGAGGAAGCTGGTTTCGAGCAGGATCGCCGACACGAGCAGCGCAAGCGCGATCTCACGAAGCGCCCCCGCCGGTCGACGCACCGCCACGACGAACCCCACCAGCGCCAGCCCATAGAACGCGATCGGCCAGCCGAGCGGCGTATCGACCGTAACGCGCTCGACGTTCAGCCACAGCCGAACCGTCGGAGCGGGGCTGGACAGTCCCAGCGTGTTGGCCTCGCTGACCACCGGCGGAAGCGCGCCCGGCGCCCCTGCCCCGACGAGCCAGCGCTCGGTCGAATTCCAATGCGCCAGCCGATGCGCGAGATAGGTGCCGGGCGCGCGGACGATCGCGGTGGCGAGCATGCCGTACAACGTTCCGGGCGGATAGGCGTGCAGCGCATCGACCAGCCCGCCACAGCGCGTCGCCTCGCCGAGCGGGTCCCAGAAATACGGTTTGACGCAGTGGCGTGCCGCGATCTCGCGGACGCTCGCAGCCGACAGGCCGGTCGGCGTCCCCGGCGCCCCGACGGCGATCGCTGACAGATCGTAGATCGCCTCGGTCCGCTCGACCCCGCTGCTGGCCGCACCGAACAAGCCGTGGTTGATCGGCGACGACACCGCGAGCACGGCGCCGACCCCGACGAGCGCCAGCGCGCCGCGTCCCCACCAGTTGCGCGGACCGACGAGCATCACCGCGAGCGCGACGGTCGCGAACACCGCATTGGCGCGCACAAGCGTCGCATAGCCCAGCAGGATCGTCACCAGCAGCCACGCCCAGGCCGGAACCGGCACCGCGCGCAGCCGCCACCAGGCGACCAGCCCGACCGCCGCAAGCATCGCGCCCAACATTTGCGCGTCTTTGAGCACGGTGCCCTGCCAGCCGAGGAACAGCGGCGTCAGCCCGATCGCGAACACCGCGACGCCCGACCGCGCCTTGCCGGTCCGGGCAAGCGCGGTGGCGATCAGCCCGAGCCCGGCCCAGTACAACGTCATTTGCAGGACGAGCATCGGCGCGGCTTCGCCACCGACGGCGGCGTGCAGCACGGTCCAGAGCCGCGCCATGATCGGGGGGTGCCAGTCGTCAAAGCGACCAGACACCACCTGACCGAATTGCGCGATCGTGTCGTACATCGCGACACCCGGCCAGAACAGGCCGAGCGCTACGACGCAGAGCGCCAGCGCCACCCCGGCCAGGATTGCGGGGTTGCGCTGGTCAACGGTCATATCAGAAGTGGATCGCTCGGCCGTACGCGCCGAGGACGCTCTCGTGCATCATCTCGCTGAGGGTGGGATGCGCGAACACCGTCTCCATCAGCTCTGCCTCGGTCGTCTCGAGCTGCCGCGCGACGACATATCCCTGGATCAGCTCGGTGACTTCCGCGCCGACCATGTGCGCGCCCAGCAGCTCGCCGGTCTTGGCGTCGAACACGGTCTTGACGAAGCCTTCCGCCTCGCCGAGCGCGATCGCCTTGCCGTTGCCGATGAACGGGAATTTCCCGACCTTGAGCTCGTATCCGGCCTCCTTGGCCTTCGCCTCGGTGAAGCCGACGCTCGCGACCTGCGGGCGCGAATAGGTGCAGCCCGGGATGTTCCACTTCTCGAACGGATGGGGCTTGAGCCCCGCGATCGCCTCGACGCAGACGATGCCCTCATGGCTTGCCTTGTGCGCCAGCCACGGCGCGCCGGTCACGTCGCCGATCGCGTAAATCCCCTCGACGTTGGTGCGCGCATAGCCATCGACCTTGATGTGCCCGCGCTCGGTCTCGATCCCGAGCGCCTCGATCCCGATGTTCTCGGTGTTGGGAACGATGCCGATCGCGACGATGACGTGGCTATACTCTTCCGAGGTAACCTTGCCGTCCTTGCCCTTGATCTTGGCGGTGACGCCCTTGGCCGAGGTCTCGATGCCTTCGAGCCCGGTCCCGACGAGCAGCTTGATCCCCTGCTTGGTCAGTGCCTTGTCCATGAACGCGGAGACTTCCTCGTCCTCGACCGGCAGGATCCGCGGGAGCATCTCCACGATCGTAACGTCGGCGCCCATGTCGTTGTAGAAGCTCGCGAATTCCACGCCGATCGCGCCCGATCCGATGACCAGCAGCTTGGTCGGCATTTCCGGCGGAACCATCGCGTGCCGGTACGTCCAGATCCGCTCGCCGTCCGCCTTGGCGAACGGCAGGTCGCGCGCGCGCGCGCCGGTCGCGACGATGATGTGCTTGGCTTCGAGCTCGGTGGTCTTGTCGCCTTGCTTGACGGTCAGCTTGCCCTTGCCCGTCAGCGCGCCGACCCCTTCGAACACCTGGATCTTGTTCTTCTTCATCAGGCCTTTGACGCCAGCGTTGAGCTGGCCCGCGACCTTGCGGCTGCGCTCGACCACCTTGTTCAGATCGAAGCTGACGTTGTCCGCGCTGAGGCCGTAGCTCTCGGCATTCTGCATGTAGTGATAGATTTCGGACGTGCGCAGCAGTGCCTTGGTCGGGATGCAGCCCCAGTTGAGGCAAATGCCGCCCAAGCGCTCGCGCTCGATGATCGCGACCTTGAGACCGAGTTGCGAAGCGCGAATGGCGGCGACATAGCCGCCGGGGCCGGAGCCGAGGATGACGAGGTCGAACGTATCAGCCAAGGGAGGATCCTTCTTCTTGCAACGGGCTTGGACGGTCGTCCGCCCCCATCGAAACCAGGGTAAAGCGCCCGCTTGCCGCGCGGGCAGTGTGTTCGCCGTGCCGATCGCGCCGCCAGACGGTGACCGCGACGGTCATCGAGGTACGGCCGGTGCCGGTAATCTCCGCGTGGAAGCTGACTTCGTCGCCAATTTCCACCGGCGCGGTGAAGCTGAAGCCGTCCGCCGCGACGACGGGGGCCCGCCCGCCGCAATGCCGCGACGCGACCGACCCGGCGGCCAGCGCCATTTGCCCCATCAACCAGCCGACGAAGATCTTGCCGTACGGGTTGGCGTCGCACGCCATCGCGGTCGCGCGGATCGCGGGGGCGGCGCTGGGGGGTGCTTCAGACATTCGGGGGATCGCTCCGCCCCGCGCGGTCCCGCGCGCGCGCCAGCCGGAGCGGCCCGATGCCCATCAACACCAGCACGAACATCGAGACATACGCCACACCCCAGATCGAATCCCGCGCCGACGGAACCGACCAGGTCGCGAGCGATGCGAACACCGCCGCGCCGATCAGCCCCGCGACGATCCACAGGACCTCGATCAGGGTGCGCCACAGCATCTCAGGCGAGCATGCCGAGCGGCGATTCGACCAGCGCCTTGAACGCCTGCATCAACTGTGCGCCGTCCGCACCGTCGATCGCGCGGTGATCGAAGCTGCCGGTCGCCGACATCACGGTTGCGACACCGAGCTGGTCGTCGACGATGTACGGACGCTTCTCGCCCGCGCCGATCGCCATGATCATGCCCTGCGGCGGGTTGATCACCGCCTCGAACTGCTTGATCCCGTACATGCCCATGTTGCTGAGCGACGCCGTACCGCCCTGATATTCCTCGGGCTTGAGCTTGTTGTCGCGGGCCCGCGCGGCAAGGTCCTTCATCTGCGTCGAGATCGCGGCGACGCCCTTGGTGTCGGCGTGCGAGACGATCGGCGTGATCAGCCCCGACGGGGTCGACACCGCGACCGAGATGTCCGCCCGCTCGAAGCTGATCAGCTGGTCCGGCGTGAACATGACGTTGCACTTTGGCACCTGCATCAGGCTGGCGGCGAGCGCCTTGATCAGCAGATCGTTGACCGACAGCTTCACGCCGCGGCTTTCGAGGCCCTTGTTCATGTCGCTGCGCAGCTTGAGTAGCGCGTCGAGCCGGATGTCGACCGTCAGGTAGATATGCGGAACGGTCTGCTTCGATTCGGTCAGGCGACGTGCGATCGTCTTGCGGACGTTGCTGAGCTTCTCGGCGGTGTGCGGAATATCCGGGATCGCGGCAGGCTTGGGCGCGGGCGCAGGCGCAGCACTCGGCGTGGGCGCGGCGGCGGCGTCGCTCGATGCAGGCGCAGCGGACTTGGTCGCACCGGCCTTGGCGTTGTCCAGATCCGCCCGGACGATCCGACCGTTCGGGCCGGAACCCTGCAGCGCGGCAAGGTCGATGCTCTTTTCGGCAGCGATGCGCCGCGCGAGCGGGCTCGCCTTGACGCGCTCGTTATCCTGGCGCGGTGCGGGCGTCGGCGCGGGTGCCGCCGACTTGGGCGCAGCGCCGCCTTCGGGGTTGCCGTGATCCTCGGCCTGCTCGGTCGTGCGCTCGACGGGCTTGGCTTCGCTGCCGGTCTTGTTGGGATCTTCCGCCGACGGCTTGGGCTCGGATTCCTTCGCGGCGGGCGCCGGCGTCGTGTCGCCGGCGCTCTCGCCGTCTTCGAGCAGCGTCGCGATGACCGTGCCGACCTTCACGTTGTCGGTCCCCTCGGCAACGAGGATCTTGCCGATCGTGCCTTCGTCGACCGCTTCGAATTCCATCGTCGCCTTGTCGGTCTCGATTTCGGCCATCAGGTCACCGGATTTGACGACGTCGCCTTCCTTGACCAGCCACTTGGCCAGCGTACCCTCCTCCATCGTCGGGGAAAGCGCAGGCATTTTGATCTCGACCGGCATCGACACGTCCTTGTTTTGACCGAATCCTATGGCCGCAGTCCTTCGCGCCCGATCAAGGTGCGGTCAAGACCGACGCTTGCGTCAAGCGGCCGTTAACCCCACTTAACCACAGGGGAGAGTTCACACAAATGCGCATATATCTGGTCGTGATCGATGAAACGCCCGAAAGCAGCATCGCGCTGCGCTTCGCCGCACGCCGCGCGGTCAAGACGGGGGGCGGCGTTGAGATCCTCGCGCTGGTGCCGCCGACCGAATTCACGCCGTTCGGCGGCGTGCAGGCGACGATCGAGGACGAAGCGCGCGACCATGCCGAAGCGCTGGTGACCGGGGCGGCGGGAACGCTCATCCAGGAATCGGGGCTCCGCCCGTCGATCACGGTGCGCCAGGGCGAAGGCCCCAAGGTGATCCGCGAGATGATCGGCGCCAATCCGGACATCGCCGCGCTGGTGCTGGCGACGGCAGCGTCGGGCGCGCCCGGTCCGCTGGTCGCGCATTTCGCGGGACAGGATGCGGGCGGTCTGCCGATCCCGCTGATGATCGTGCCGGGCTCGCTCGACCGCGAAGCGATCGACCGGTTGAGCTGAACGGCGCGGCGGAAACCGCTGTGGAAAAAGAGCCTTTGTAAAGTTTCGTGAAACTGCGGTCGCCAGCGCGCGCTCTTGAATTCCGTCGGAAATTCTCCGAACGCACGCGGCATGCAGTATCCCCCCTCGGCATCGCCGGTGCCCCACCCGGATCGCGGCTTCCAGGCCTGTCTGTTCGACATGGACGGCACGCTCCTGACCTCGATCGAGTCCGCGGAACGCGTCTGGTCGCGCTGGCTGCGCGGGCACGGGCTCGATCCGGTGAAGATCCTTCCGACGATCCACGGGGTGCAGACGATCGAGACGATCAAGCGGCTCGCCATTCCCGGAATCGACCCGGTCGCGGAAGCCGCGTGGATCGCGCGTGAGGAGATGGTGGATCTGGACGGCGTCCGCGCGATCGATGGCGCGCGCGATTTCGTCGCGAGCCTCCCCCACGACGGCTGGGCGATCGTGACCTCGGCCACGCGCGCACTCGCCGAGGCGCGGCTCGCGGCGGCCGGGCTGGTCGCGCCCGGCCTGTTCATCACCGCCGAGGACATCGCCGCCGGCAAGCCCGCCCCCGATTGCTACATCGAAGCCGCCCGCCGCCTCGGCAAGGACGTGACGCAATGCCTCGTGTTCGAGGACGCGCCCGCCGGGATCCAGGCGGGGCGCGCCGCGGGCGCGCCCGTCGTGGTGATCACGGTGACGCACCAGCACCCGATAGACACCGAATATCCGCACATCCGCGATTATCGCGGTCTCACCACGCGCCACGCGGACGGGCTGATCCGGCTCGCCGCGATCGGCTAGAGCGCGCCCAGCTTGATCCTTACCCCCGTGACCGCGGTGAACGGCTTGCCGTAGAGCGCGGCGGTAAAGCCGTCGTTGGTCCCGATGTAGCGGCGGTCGAACAGGTTTTCGATCTGGCCGAACAGTTCGACGTCGCGCCGGACGGGAACGCTCGCGCCGAGGTCGGCGATGAAATGTGCATCGGTCCGATACAGCGCATCCGGGTCGCCGTTGGTCCGCGCCAGATACCGAACGCGCGGCGACAGCGTGATTCCGTAGGGTCCACGCCAGTCGACGGCGGCGCTCGCACGGTGCTTCGGGATCCCCGGCTGCTGGACGCCGATGCTCGCGGGGTCCTCCGGGTTCCGCGTGACCAATGAATCCGCATAAGTGTAGGCGATCGTCGCGGTCAGCGTCGGCCGCGGTTTCCACGTCAGTTCGGCCTCCACCCCACGGGTGCGCGCGCGCCCGGCGTTGATGAGCCGCGCGCCGATGTCGAACCCCGCCGGCAAGGTCGCGGGGTCGAGATAGCGATAGGTCAGGAAATCGGCGATGCGACTGGCGTAGGCCGTCGCCTGGAACCGGACCGCCCCACGATCCACGTCGAACCCCGCCTCCACGCCCTCGAGCGTCTCGGGCTTCAGCGCGGCATTGCCGTACAGGATATAGCCGGGCACCGAGGCACCGCGATACAGGTTGTCGAGCGTCGGCGCGCGAAACGCGCGGTACAACGCGCCGCGCAAGGCGACGCCCTCGGGAAGCTGATAGCGGATCGACAGTCGTGGATCGACATCGCTGTCGTGGCGGCGCGCCACCTTGCCCAGCCCGCCCGGCGTATCGTCCACGCCGTCATAGCTGTAGAAATCCTGGTAGCGGACGCTCAACAACAGTTGCAGGCGGTCGAGCGGCCGCAGATCGGCTTGCGCGAAGCCACCGAGGAAGCGCTGGTTGCCGGAACCGGTATCGAGCCGCACGCGCGCGCCGGTCTCGTCAAAGATGGTCGCGCGGTCGCTTCCGCGCACGCCGTGATAGTCCGCGCCGACCGACACCGCGCGCAGCGGGCCGGAGAAGGTCTTCGCCCAGATCAGCGACACGCCCGTGTCGTGCGCGCGGGTGCGGTGGCTGTTCTGGACGAACTCGACGTCGTTGGGGTTCGCGCCTTCCGGCGCACCCGGATTGTTGGTGAGGAACCGCTCGTCATTGTGGAACGCGGTCAGATCGACCGACTCGCCGTCGCGCGGCTTCCACGTCAGCGTGCCGGTGTAGCGCCAGGTCCGCTGATCGTTTGTGTTGCGCCGGGTGAGGAAGGTCTGGTCGTTGTCGTAATAGCTCGCTCGCCCCCGTGCGGAGAGAGTGGGCGTCAGGTCGGCATTCCCAGAAAGCCCGACCGAGCGCGCGGTGAAGGCGGTCGGCACCGTCGCCGCGCCGCGCGCGCTTTCGACTTGCTGGATATAGCCGTCGCTGTGGTTGATCCCGGCGTCGAGTCCGACTCCGTATCCGTTTCCGGCAAGCGCCGCATGGCCGTCCACGCGGTAACTCTCGCGACTTCCGCCCGCCGCTTCGGCGACCACGCTGGTCTGGTCGATCGGGCGAGTCAGGATGTTGATGACGCCCCCCATCGCGTAATTCCCCCACAGCGGCGCGCCGCCGCCGCGGACCACCTCGACCCGATCGATCGTCTGCAGCGGCACCTCGCTCCACTGGACATAGCCGAAGAACGGGTCGTTGATCGGCACGCCGTCCAGCAGGACGAGCGCACGGATCCCGCTCAACCCCCGCATCGAGACGATCGTGTTGGTCGGATGCTGTTCGTTGGTGCTGGCGATCGGCAGGTCGACCGAGGGCACGCGTCGCAACACGTCGTCGATCGTGCGCGCGGGCGTGCCGGCGATCTGTTCGGCGGTAATGACGCTGACACTGGACGGCACGTCCGCCAACGCGCGCGCGGAGCGCGTGGCGGTGACGACGATGTCGTTCAAGGGAGACGCGGCGGCATCCTCGGCGGATGCGGGAGCGGCGAGCACGAAGCACGACAGCGCGCCCCCTGCCAGCAGGTAGGATCTGGACATGGCAATACCTTTGATCGGTTCGACGTGTGCAACGCCGACCGTAGTTCACGAACGCGACGATCGGGCCGACGCGGGGAGACGGATCAAAGGCGGCGCGGCGGTCCGCGCAGCGGCGGCCGCAAATGCGTGGGAGCGAACGGGGCGGGCAGCAATACCCCGCCCAGCCCGATCGCGATCACGAAGGCGATGAGGGCGGCCAACTGGATCGGGTCGATCGCCCCCGTCATCGCCGCTGACAGTCCGGCGAAGGCGCAGGGCATTTCCGCCTTGCCGTGATCGCTCGACTTGCCCTGGCCCGTCGCGTGGTGCTGCATGCCGGGCATCGCCATCGCCGTAGCCGTCGGCACGACCCCCGGGCAGACGGTGATCGCGATGTGGCCGTGGTCGACCCCGATCATATAACCGGTCGGGACGAGCAGCTTGAGCAGCAGCGTGGCGGCGCAGAGCAGGACGACCAGCACGCGTTGCGCGAAAAGGTGTCGAATGGCCTGCACCGCCGCGGCTTATCGCCTCCCACCGATCCTGTCACTCGGACCTTCGTCCTAATCCGGTCGCCCCCGCCGTCGTCAGCCGACCCCAGCGGTCCGACACCCCTTGAAGCCGCGCCGCTTCCCCGCCACGATGAGGCGATGCGTATCTTCCCCCTTCCCCTCGCCGCTCTTGCGATCTTAGCCACCCCAGCCCTCGCCCAGACCACGCCGCCGCAAGCCCCTGACCCTGCCCGCCTGCCCGACCCTGCCCGCCTGAAGGCCACCGTCGAAAAGCTCGTCAGCTTCGGCACGCGCCACACGCTGTCCTCCGCCGACGACCCCGTCCGTGGGATCGGGGCTGCGCGGAAATGGGCCGGGGGCGAGCTCACGCGCATCGCGGACGCGTGCGACGGCTGCATCACGGTCGCCAACATCGCGCAAACCGTCACCAACGCGCGCGCGCCGAACGGCGTCAACATCGTCGACGTGCTCGGTTTCCAGCAGGGGCTCGACCCCAAGCGCGTCGTCATCGTCGGCGCGCATATCGACAGCCGCGTTACCGACGTGATGGACATTACCAAGGATGCCCCCGGCGCGAACGACGATGCATCGGGCGTCGCGCTGGTGCTCGAGGCGGCGCGGCTGTTGTCGAAGGAGAAATTCCGCGCGACGATCGTCTATGCGGTGTTCTCGGGGGAGGAACAGGGACTGCTCGGCGCGACGCTGCTCGCCGACACCGCTAAGCAGCGCGGCTGGACGGTCTCGGCGATGCTCAACAACGACATCGTCGGCAATACGGTCGGCCAGAACGGGGTGCGCGTCGCCGATCGGGTGCGCGTGTTCTCGGAAGGGATTCGCGCGTCGGAGGACCTCCCCGCGCAGATCGCGCGGCGCGGCAATGGCGGCGAGGACGACGGCCCCTCGCGCAGCTTGGCAAAGGCGATCGACGGCGTCGCTCAAGGCATCCCCGGCGGGCTCGACGTGATGCTCGACCGCCGCCCGGATCGGTTCGGGCGCGGCGGCGACCATGAGCCGTTCCTCAAGCTCGGCTATCCCGCGGTGCGCTTCTCGGTCGCCGCGGAGAATTACACGCAGCAGCACCAGGACCTGCGCACCGAAAATGGTGTCGTCTACGGCGACACCGTCGACAAGATGGACTTCCCCTATCTCGCGAAGGTCACCGCGATCAACGTCGCGACGATCCGCCGGATCGCCGCCGCCCCCGCCGCGCCGACCGGCGTGACGATCGCGGGTGCGCTCGCGACCGACACGACGGTCAAGTGGGAGCCGGTCACAGGCGCGGTGCGCTACCGCGTCCATTATCGGCGCAACGACGTGCAGGACTGGCAGAAGGTCGTGGAGGTCGCCGCGCCCGCTGTCACGTCGGTGCTGAAGGACGTGATCGTCGACGATACGTTCGTCGGCGTGGGCGCGGTCGGTGCGGATGGGGCGGAAAGCCTGATCACGTTCGCCGGGCCGGAGCCGCGCAAGCGCTGAGGTTGGGGATCCCCTCCCCGACGACGGTCGGGGAGGCGCAAACGGAAGACTCAGGCGCCCTGCGCTCGAAGGGCGATCGCTACCGCCGCCGCACCCGCTTGCGATGGCGCGGAGGGGCCACCGCTTCCGGATAGCCGTAAGTGGCGCCACTCCGAACCGTCACGACGCTGCTGCCCCCGGCCTCATAGCGTTGCCCAGCCCCGCCCAGATACGCGCCGTTGGTCGCGTAGCTCGTCACGCCGCCGCGCGACACGACCTGCGGCAACTCGACCACGGGCGGGACGTCCAGATAACCGTAATCGCCGGTTCGGTCGGCCCGGTCGTTCGCCTCTCGCACGATCGCGCTTGCATCGACGTAGACGAGCGGCGCCGCATCCTGGGGTGGCGCCGGGGCGCGGGTCTGTTGCGCATGCCCCGCGGTCCCGACGAATACCGCCGCCATCGTCGCTATAAAAACGCCAAACCGTACCATCACATTGCTCCCAGCATTTCCGAGCCTGCCGGAGCGAGATGAAGACTCGGTAAACCCCAGCCCTGGTCAGGCCGCAATCCGCGGCGCGAGCAACGTCATCAGCGCCTCGCACCCAGCGGCATCCTGCGCGTCGAACCGCGCCGCGCTCGGGCTGTCGAGATCCAGCACGCCGATCAACCGGTCCTCATGGACGATCGGCACGACCAGTTCGGAGCGGCTCGCCGCATCGCACGCGATATGCCCCGGGAACGCGTGAACGTCCTCGACCAGCTGCGTCTCCAGCGTCTTCGCCGCCGCGCCGCAGACCCCGTCGCCGACCGCGATCCGGATGCACGCGGGCTTGCCGAGGAACGGCCCGACGACCAGCTCGCCCGCGACCATCCGGTAGAATCCCGACCAGTTGAGATCAGGCAGATATTGCGCAATCAGCGCCGCCGCATTCGCCATATTGGCGATCGCATCGTGCTCGCCCTCGGTCAGCGCGTCGAGCGCGGCATGCAGGTCGCGATACAGTTCGGCCTTGGAGTCCGCGGACACCGTGAATTCGTACATCGTCATCTCCGTCGCGCGAACGCCCTGCGCGCCCACGCTCTTGGCAAAGCTGGCCGGTCGGAACAACCCGCCCGTCCGCGCGCGACAGCCAATCGACCCGGGCGCGCTCTTGGATTAGGAGGCGATTCATGGTCGCCATTCCCGTCACCCGTT
>NZ_JAPYKK010000035.1 GCF_029623395.1 Sphingomonas echinoides | reverse complement strand
GTTGCGGACGTTCGCGGGCGCTTTTGACTTTCCGAACTTCGGACATTCACTCATGTCGGTGTGAAGCTCGGCGTGTATAAGTAATCGGACCCTATCCCAGTAGGCTAGCGGGGTTGCCCGCCACGGTCACGCAGTCGGGAACATCGCGTATTACAACACTGCTTGCGCCGATGATCGCGTCGTCACCGATTGTGTTGCCGGGCAGGATCAACGCAGCACCGCCTATCCAGACGTTTCGACCGATGGTGACCGACCGCCCGAACCGGCCGTTCGTTCGTTCACGGGCATCGTGCCAACCATAGATGTAAACGGCCAATTCACCCTCTCGATGTAGCCTGCGGCGCTGACTCTAAAACGTGGAGATAAGCGATGGGACACTCGTCGATAGATCCAGCTTTCAACGAGCTCCGCCCTTGGAACGAAGGCCGCGTGCTGGGCCCAAAGCGCGCGCTTAAACCGCAGCAAGTCTGGGCTATTCGCTTCTGGCTTGACCAACATCGGCGGCTGCGGGATCGGGCACTTTTCGACTTCGCGATCGGCAGCAAGCTGCGCGGATGCGACGTCGTGAAAGTTCGCATTGGCGACATCGTTGCTGGTGGCCGCGTTCGGGATCGCGCGATCGTAGTGCAGCAAAAAACGAAACGCCCCGTGCAGTTCGAGCTTGTCGAACCTGCCCGCAAAACCCTCCTCGCTTGGCTCGAGCGCCGTGGCGGCACATTGAACGATTTCGTCTTTCCGAGCCGTAATGACTATATGGGGCACATGAGCACGAGGCAGTATGCGCGCCTCGTTCGCGAGTGGATCGTCGGCATCGGCCTCCAAGCTGAGGATTACGGTACTCACTCCCTTCGACGCACCAAGGCGTCGATTATCTACAAGGCGACGGGCAACCTTCGCGCAGTGCAAATCCTGCTTGGTCATGCCAAGATCGAAAGCACCGTCCGCTATCTTGGCGTCGATGTGGAAGACGCTTTGGAGCTGTCGGAGCGGACCGAAGTCTGACGAGGTCAGTTTGACCCACTTGCGGTCATTCGCGGCCTCTTTCTGGCTCCCCAATTTCTGCAAGCCATTCAGTATTGCAGCAGAGAAGGTGCTGAGCCTCGGCCCTGCCCGCTGCCGCGCCAGCTTTCAAAAGGACGATGAGGCGGCAAAACTTTTACCGGCCCATTAACTGGCTGTCGGCTGCATAAGCTCTATCGTTATATGATCGGGGCCTGAAACGTAGGCCACCAACGTTCCCTTCCGAGGACCACCCGGGATCGGCAGCGGATTGCCTTTCGCCTTCCATCCTGCTGCCTCGACGCGGGCAATGGCGACGTGAATATCCTTTACGGTCAGAGCCAGATGGGCCGCTCCGATCGATCCCGCGCCGCTGGGCACCGTCCCGTTCTGGAGCCCGTTTGAATATTCTAACAGTTCGACCAAGTAGCCGTCTTGCGCCTTGACGATCGCCGTTTTCACACTCGGATCATCGACACCTGTCACCTGATTCAGGAAGTCGCCCCCCATCTCCGATTGCCGCTCAAGTGTGAAACCGAGCGTTCCCGTCCAGAACCGAACGGCTTCGTCCAAAGACGACACAGCGAAGCCTGTGTGGTCCACGGCAATTACGTTTGCGAAGTCCGTCATTACTGCCCTCTCACTGGTATGCCGGCCGTGCTTACCACGCGACCGTTCACCGTCATAAACCGCTTTCCCTAAACCCTTCCCCGCATACACTTTCCCAATATGGGCTGGTGGACACGGAGAACCGGAAAGGCTTCGAGCCTCTTAAAGCAGCGAGTTCCAGGATGGGAAAGAGCTTGGGAGCAGACGAGCTTGATCATGCAGCGATCAGAGGACCAGCGGCCGCGGAGACCCACACTTGGATGCCAGCGCTCCTTCCCTCGCTTCCCAACTTCGGAAGCTGGTTCATCACAATCTTACGGCCGGATTTAGTACGCTGGACGGTCTGCTCAGACGGCTTCGAGTGGGGACATGGCGAGTCCGATCAGGGAACGTCGCAACGCTCAACCAAGTCTTTAATCCGTCGCAATTGAAATTCCTCTCGCAGCACCCCGACTAAGGCTGCTGCCGGCATGACACGAGACAGCGGCGCACCCTGCCCTGCCCATTGCGCCCCGAAACCGTGTTCGCCTTGCGCCTTAGCAGCCGCGTGCAAGGCCTTCCCAGCATCATAGGCTATAGGGTAATCAGGCGGTCGGCGTTCATCGACCGACTGACTCAGAGCCGTGAACCGGTTGGCCAGCGCACGCGCGGGTCGACCAGAAATAAGCGAAGTGAGGACGGTGTGGTAAGCGCCCTCACCGGTGAGGGCCGCCCGGTATGCATCGTCGGCGGCCGACTCCGGGCACGCGACAAAGGCAGTTCCCAGTTGCGCTGCCGATGCGCCCAGGTCGAGTGCCGCGGCGATGCCGGCGCCGTCCATCATCCCGCCAGCAGCGATGATTGGTAGGCTGTTCTTACGCACCAGGAGCCGGGTCAGAGCGAATACGCCGAGCGCGTCGTCAGGCGCGGTGGGGTCGAAGACACCCCGATGCCCGCCGGCCTCGATCCCTTGCGCGACCACCGCGTCGATCCCGGCGGCCTCGATCGCGTGTGCTTCGTCGAGGCTGGTTGCGGTCGCCATGAGGTAGATACCGCGCGCTCGCAACGCCGAGAGCACGTCGGTGGACGGCAACCCGAAGTGGAAGCTGACCACTTGCGGCGCGAGGTCGAGCAGTACCGCCACCATGTCGGGATCATCTGCGAAGCTCTTGTAGATGGTCCTGAGTGCCGTCGGGGGTTCCGCGCCGTACTCGGCGAACAGCGGGGCAAGCCAATCCAGCCATTGCGCTTCCCGCGAAAGATCGGCCTTCGCGCCAGCGTGGACGAAGACGTTGACGTTGAACGCACGGGTCGTGCGGCTGCGCACTTCCTCGATCATAGACCGTGCGCCTGCGGCGTCGGTCGCGCCCACGCCGATCGACCCCAAGGCTCCCGCCTCGGATACGGCTGCCGCCAGCGAAGGTGTGGCGACGCCCGCCATCGGCGCCTGGATCAAGGGCACCGAGAGTTCGAACCGGTTGATGAAAGACATACCTGCGCGGGATCCGGTTATGAACGATTGTCCGCTTATGACTACGCCAGCGCACCAAGTGAATGGCGCCAGGTGGGCGAGGTGCGGGTCGTCTGCCCTTAAACCGCTACGACCCAGAAGGCGACATTGCCGAGCCGCTCTCGCCCATCCACACATTTGACGTTCGTTCAGGCGCCGGCGACGCCGCGATCATTAGGGCGAACGCCGCCGGTCTGCGGTTTGAGCCTTCAACGGAAGGAATGCCGAAACGGAAATCTGCCGAGCCTTAGCCGCGAAATAGCTCGTCCAACGGACCTAGTCAGGACCACACGCCCCGCCGCCCCTGTTCCCGCATCGCGTCGATGAACACCCTGACCGCAGGCATAGCGGCTCGACCGGGATCATAGAGCAGGCTAACCGGCATGGCGGACGGAGCATGATCCGCCAGAACCTCAACGAGTCGCCTGCTCGCGATGTGCGCGGCCGACTGGTAACTCAGTACATTGGCAAGGCCGACGCCTGCCTCCGCAGCAGCGAGGATCGCGTCGATGCCGTTGACGGTCAGGCGGGGGACGATTTCCAACAGCTTCTCGCCGCGTGCGCCAAACGGCCATCCGGTGCCGGCGCGCGCACCGCTGCCCATGATGCACCGATGCCGGGCCAGGTCGCCGGGATCGATGGGCACGCCATGTTCGGCAATATAGCCCGGGCTTGCCACGATGGTCTGACGGACCGAACCGATCGTCACGGTGCGCAGCGTGCTGTCCGCCAACGCTCCGATCCGCACCGCCACATCGACACCCTCCTCGACGATGCGGACATTACGATCGAGCAGCATCATGCGCGCGTTGAGGCTGGTGTGGCTGGCCAGCAGCGCGCTGATGACCGGCAACACATGCAGCCGCCCGAATATGACCGGCGCAGTTACGTAGAGCTGCCCCCGGGGAACCGAACGACCGCCCATGGCGATCTGCTCCGCCTCGCGAATGTCCGCAAGTATGCGCCGCGCCCTATCGAGCAGGCTCGCCCCGTCATCCGTCAGGGACACCGCTCGCGTCGAGCGGTGGAACAGCGTCACGCCCAGATGCCGCTCCAGCGCCGCAACCGCGCGGGTTACGGCGGGAGGCGACAGGTTGAGGGCGCGAGCCGCAGCCGCGAAACCGCGCTGCTCTGCCACCGCGACGAAGACAGAAAGGCTCTCGAAGCGGTCCATTATTCCCCGTATCGCAATAGTCCGTATCAGTAATTGCGAATTATCACATCGCGGGCAACTCGCCATGTTCGTGGCCATGGCGCAGGCATATCTACACACCCTTTTCGGACCACGCGCTCGCGCGCTGCAAGAAGCAGCGGGATCGCGAACGTCCTACGCACGCATGGAAGCCGGCGCGGAGCCGGTCGACCGGCTGACGGCGAAAGAACTGGCGTTCATCGCCGCCCGCGACAGCTTTTACATGGCGAGCACGTCCGAAGATGGCTGGCCCTATCTCCAGCATCGCGGCGGGGCGACCGGCGTCGTCCGACACCTCGAGGGCAATCGTCTCGGGTTCGCCGACTTTCGCGGCAACCGGCAATATCTCTCCGTCGCGCATGTTGCGGCCGACGACCGGGTTGCGCTGTTCCTTATGGACTATCCGAACCGCCGGCGCCTCAAGATCATCGGCCATGCCCACGTGAGCGAAGACCCCGCCGTCATCGCAGCGCTCATGCCGTCCGGCTACGCGGCCGAGCCGGAGCGTGGCTTTCTGATCGACGTCGTCGGGTTCGACTGGAACTGCCCGCAGCATATCACGCCGCGTTTCACCGAGGCGGAGGTGCGCCGCGCTTCCCAGCCACTCATTGACGAGATCGCGGTGCTTCGAGCCCGCATCGCTCAACTTGAACGGGCAGCATCATGACCGGCAAAATCACATGCGGCGTCCACCATGTAGGGCTAACCGTGCCCAACCTCGATCAGGCACGCGCCTTCTTCTGCGGCACGCTTGGATTCGATGAAGTAGGCGGCGTGCCCGACTATCCTGCTATCTTTGTCTCGGACGGCACGATCCTGCTGACCTTGTGGCGCGCGGCCGACCCAGTGACGGCCCGCGCCTTTGACCGGCGCGCCAATATTGGTCTCCATCATCTCTCGCTCTCGGTCGCCGACGATGCTGCACTGGCGGCGGCGTGGGCCGCCGTGACGGCGCATCCAGAAGTCGTGGTCGACGCAGCGCCGGGTGCCATCAGTCCCGGATCGACGGCGCGCCATTTCCTGATCTTCATTCCGGGCGGGATCCGTCTGGAGTTTGCCACGCCCTTTGCCTGAAAGGATCAATTCGATGCCACGACCGCCCCTCCCTCCCTTCACCCATGAGACTGCGTCGCTAAAGGTCCGCGCCGCCGAGGATGGCTGGAACAGCCGCGATCCAGCGCGGGTCGCGCTCGCCTATACCGAGGACAGCCAGTGGCGGAACCGGTCTGATTTCCTTCAGGGGCGGGATTCTATCGTCACCTTCCTAACCGCAAAGTGGCGTCGCGAGCACGAGTATCGGCTTATCAAGGGCCTGTGGGCGCATGACGGCGATCGAATTGCCGTGCGCTTCGCCTATGAGTGGCATGACGATGTCGGCGCGTGGTATCGCTCCTACGGCAATGAGAATTGGAAATTCGAGCTCGATGGCCTGATGGCGCGCCGGATCGCGAGCATCAACGACGTTCCGATTTCCGAAAAGGGGCGGCTGTTCCAATGGCCGCTCGGGCCACGGCCCGAGGATCATCCGGGGCTGGAGGAACTTGGGCTTTAGCTTCAAGTCGTTGTTCTACAACCGATCTTAGTTGATCTGCTGTCGGCCAGAGTGTGAATGGCTTCCTGAAACTGAGAGCCCGACATAAAACTGGAAGGTTGCGCCTGTCATCGACCGCTCAGGGGCTGCGAGGACCCACAAATAGACATTCGGAAGCTCTTCGCCGCTTCCCGAAACCGGCCACTCGTTCATCTGCTCGGTCGGGAGTGGGCGGGAACGTTTAAAGCCGTTGCACGCTGGCGCCTCGCTCCGCGCGTGCCAATGTGCAACGGAGATGGATCATACAGCCTGAGCCTCCGCATAATTCATTGCGGCGAGGTCGGTGAGCAGGTCGGGGCCTGTCGGCTCCCATCCCAACCGTGCCCGCGTCCAGACACTCGACGCTGTCATGTCGAGTGCGGCGAAGGGAGTCATCCAGCCGAAGTAGCGCTCGACTTCGTCTACCGCGATTGAGCGCACCGGCAGTCCGGTCCCCGCACCAATCGCCTCGGCTATCCTCCGCGCGTCGATGCCTTCCTCAACCGACGCATGGTAACGCGCGCCAGGCTCGCCAATTTCGAGAGCCAAGGCGTAGAGCTTGGCGACGTCGCTGATATGCGCGGCAGCCCAGCGCGTACGGCCTTCGCCGAGGTACGCGACGGCCCCGGCACGGCGCGCCTCGGCGATCAGGGGCGTGATCAGACCGGCCTTGGTAGTGTCGTGCACCTGCGGCAGCCGAATGGTGCGCACGTCGATGCGCCGGGCGATCAGCGCTGCGGCGGCTAGCTCCGTTACGATGCGCGGATTAGTATGTAGCGGGTTGAGCACATCCTCGGTCGCGGGACCGCCGTTGCGTGGCGTTCCGATACCGATCCCCGAAGTGATCAGGATGGGCTTGTTGGTCCCCGTCAGCGCGTCGCCCATCGCAGCGATGTTGCGTTCGTCCTTTTTGGTATTCTCGACGAAGTTCGCGAAATCGTGGTCAAAGGCGCAGTGAATGACCGCGTCGGCTACAGCGACCCCGCTGGTGAGCGTGTCGGGTCGTTCTAGGTCACCGCGATGGACTTCGGCCCCCGCCGCTTCGAGCTTCTGCGCACCGGCATCGGAGCGGGTGAGACCAAGTACCTGATGGCCGCGGCTGAGTAACTCGGGAATGACGTGGGAACCGATGAAGCCGGTCGCACCGGTCAGGAATACGCGCATCAAAAATCTCCTCGTTGACCAACTGAGTATCTCCCGATGGCCTGACCTGTTAAAGTAGTGACATTATCGTGGTATAGAATTCAACAGGATCGATCATGGCTGGCGACGCACCCAACCCACTCGGCACTTACCTTCGTGACCGTCGCACGCGTCTAGATCCTACGGCGTTCGGGTTTACCAGCGGGCGTCGCCGCACGCCCGGTCTGCGCCGTGAGGAAGTGGCGAGCCGCGCGAACATTAGCTCTACCTGGTACACATGGCTTGAGCAGGGCCGTGGCGGCGCGCCGTCTGCGGACGTGCTCGACCGCATTGCCAAGGGCCTGATGCTGACCGAGCCGGAACGTGAGCACATCTACATGCTCGGGCTCGGCCGCCCGCCAGAGGCCCGCTATCAGATGGCCGACGGCATCACCCCCCGGCTGCAGCGGGTGCTTGACGGGATGGTCCTCAGCCCGACGATCATAAAAACCGCGATGTGGGACGTTGTTGGCTGGAACCGTGCCGCTGCGGTGC
Organism: Sphingomonas echinoides; assembly: GCF_029623395.1. Taxonomy (GTDB): domain Bacteria; phylum Pseudomonadota; class Alphaproteobacteria; order Sphingomonadales; family Sphingomonadaceae; genus Sphingomonas; species Sphingomonas echinoides_A. Next base: position 36,222 of record NZ_JAPYKK010000035.1, on the reverse strand, counting down.
TGCTGACTGATTATGGCAAGCTGCCCCGCGAGGGACGCAACATCCTCCGCCTGATGTTCGGCAGCGATCATGTCCGTGACCGCAACGCAGATTTCGACAGCATTGCTCGCTTCGTCGTCGGCGCCTTCCGCGCAGACGTGGCACGCGCGGGCGCCAGCACCAGCGTCGAGGTGACGAAGCTCGTCACAGAGCTGTCGCGTCTCAGTCCAGAGTTCGAGGCGCTGTGGCACGATAATGACGTGGTCGCCCATGGCGAGGGCGTAAAACGGATCTACCATCCCGACGCCGGGCTGCTGGCGATGGAATTTTCTTCTTTTGCCGTCGAAGGAAGGCCTGAACTGGGGATGATCGTTTACAACCCCGCCACACCGGACGACGCCGAGCGGCTGCGGGTGCTCTTAGATAAACCTACAGGCTAAGCTGTGTTGGCATACCCAAGTCGCGATGACCCAAGAACCGCCGTTCACACCAGCTCATCGCTTCCCGGTATCGGACGCTCGTTCACCTACGCACCGACCGTCTTTAGCGTCTGATCTGCCGCGATGGACACCGTGACTAAGGGAGGTAGGCTAGCTTGCCATCTCGCTCCCGTCTTCCCGAAAAGGAGGGTTGTGTCCCGGTTCGAAATAGGTCTCGGCAATCATGGTGCTTGCAGTTTCACCGTAGACTGCCTCCCACGCCTGACGAACATCAGCGGTGAAAGAGATACCCAAGATTTCCTCGAAAGTATCGATTAATACTGTTCCAACCACCGCGTATTGGTATGCGCGGACGCCATATTTGACGTGCCTCTTGGCCAAATCCGATAATGTCGGGCGTAGGCGATCGAGATTCGCGACATTCTCAATAAGAACCTCGATTGTTCTAGAAAATACGTCGATTTGATGTGTCATATCGTCAGGAAAAAGCGCTCGGGCAAAGGGGTGATCCTGAAGCAATCGATGATAGAAAAGTTCGGAATATGAGCGAGAAGATCGCGCAATGAGTGCATAGCTTTGCGTCACGAGCTGGACCTGTTCCATCGTTACAGACATCCCGCGTCCTTACCAATACCCCTCTGCTTTGCGGCATACCGTAGCAGATGCATGATATGATCAGCGTTTCTTGTCATGAAGCCAAGCGGAATCCAATTTGGCCATTCCAATTCCGTTAACCATTTGGCTGTAGGTCAGGGCGCAACGGCTAGGGAGCGGTTCTGTGCGTATCGATCAACTTGAGCCTACCTCGAGTTCGGCGGATCCTTTTGAGATACCTTCTGAGCTGCTTGAGAGCGTGCGTCGCCATCAATCCCATCTGTCTGCATTGATCGTCAGCTTGCGGGCGGCCGGTCTCGATGATGACGTGGTGGATGCAAGTGTCCGGACTCTGGTCGATAGCTATGCCGATGATCTGACCGTCGCGATCCGGACCATGATGAAGGAGTCGCATAATGGATGACACTTTGCTGCGGGACGACGACGCCCGCGTTGCAGCCTTACGCCGTCTATATGTGCTCGACACAGCAATCGAAGAGCCGTTCGAGAAGATCGTGACGCTGGTCCGCACAGTGCTCGCAGTGCCCATCGCAACCGTGACACTTGTTGATCGCGACCGGCAATGGTTCAAGGCCAAGCGCGGCATAGATCAAAACGAAACGCCACGCTCCATGTCCTTTTGCACGCATACGATCCAGCAGCGCGAACCGTTGGTCATCGAAAATGCCCTCGAAGATCCAAGATTTGCGAATGTACCACTCGTCCTCGGCCCGCCGCACGTACGCAGCTACGCCGGCGTTCCGCTGCGCACGCCGGAGGGTTACAATGTGGGCGCGCTCTGCGCGATGGATACCCGCCCAAGGCGCTTTAACCCGGGGGACGTCGCTATACTCGGCAACTTCGCGAACATTGTTTGCGACGAGCTCGAGCTAAGGCTGATCGCACAAGTAGATCATCTTACCGGGGTGTTGACTCGTCGGGGGTTCGTAGATCAAGCGGTAAAGGAGATCGAGCGTACGCGCCGCTATGGACGGACAACGTCGCTTGTCATGCTCGATGTCGACCATTTCAAGCGCGTGAATGATACGTACGGGCACGCAGTCGGGGATCAGGCCTTGCAGACAATCGCCCGCATCGCGGAGGCCACCCTACGTCCGAGCGATCTGTTCGGTCGACTGGGCGGCGAGGAATTCGCGCTGCTTCTGCCGGAAACCAGCGGCGGGGCCGCCGTTATAGCCGCAGAACGCCTTCGACGGGAAATTGCCGACCATCCGATGATGCTGCCTGATGGTAGCACCTTGAGCGTTACGGCGAGCTTCGGTGTTGCCGAATTGTCTGCCTCGACAAGCTCGCTTGCCGCTTGGCTCGCGCGCGCCGATACGATGCTCTATGCAGCCAAATCTGGTGGACGGAACTGTACGAAACTTGCGCAGGATAATTAAGGCGGCGTGTTTACCGTCACAACTGTAGGCATTCGTTTCGCTCCGCTCGGATGACCCAGAACGTGACATTCAGACCGCCAGCCTGCCTTTCCGGAAGCGGACATTTATTAATGTGATGCAATCGGTGCTCACAGCGACCAGATTTTTCACGCGGAACGGCGAGATGTGGGACTTAGCCGCCGTTCCAGAGAAGTACCATGAATGGCGGGTTTTGGACGGACCGGCCATTCGGCGCACTTCGGGGATCGGCCCAGCAGCGAGCGATCCTGACCGATAGCGAACTGTTGGGTTTGGTTAGGCCGTGCAAAAATTGCGGTCGTTGCTCCCCTGACGGAAAACCATGCCTTCAAGGTTGTCGCATACACTCTCAATCCGACAGGGTTTGTCGGACAGTCGCGCCAATATGGAGATAGTGCGATGCAGCGTTCACGTTAATTGTCGTGAATTTGCGGACGGTGCTGCGTCGCCAAACATGTGTTTTCCGACAGTCTCAAGACGCTGCGGCAACCTATACCGGCGTCATGACCAAGATACTGGATACGGACAGGAGATCGCAGGGTTCACCTGAACCCTCATTTCTGCACCTGAACGACAGCGCTCGGCATCATCGGGTCGCCTGACGCAATGACGAGGTACCGGCGCATGTCGCCCTTCGCGTCGCTGACGATCTGGCGGAGCGGTCCGAGCGTGTTGACGATCGCGCCGCCAGCCGGATTGGTCATGAACTTTGCCAGAGGCTGGATCACGCCGCCACCATCAGCGCGGGAGGATAGCCCAAGGACATAGGGCATCTTTGGGCTGAGGCCCGCAACCGCCGCCTGCAGGATCTGGACTTGGCCTTGATCGAACAGCGTGACCTGGCTGCGGCCAGTCCCGGCGAGGGTCAGCTGGATCTTCATGCCGGCCTGTGCGAGCGGTATCAGGTTTGCACGGCCTTCGCCTACCGGCACCGCGCCGGGAACATAGGCCACGCCTTGCGGCCCCTGACCGATCGGAATCGTCGCGATGACGGTGTTGCTGGCGGTGTCGATCGCCGCAACAGCGTCGGCGTTCTCCAGCCCGACATAGATCCGCGAGCCGTCGCCCGACGGCCACAGACCGTGCGGCAGCGCGCCGACCGGGATGCTCGCGACCTGCACGAAGTCGGTGGTGCGGAACACCTTCACGACATTCTCGGTGCCGACCGTCACATAGGCGAACTGGCCGGCCTTGGTGCGGGCGATGTTGACGTGGTTGGTGATCGCGCCGGTGTCGAACGTCTTCAGCACTGCGAAGGGTGGCTTGGCGTCGAACACCATGACCTTGCCGACGTCCTTCAGCGTCAGCCAGACCTGCTTGCCGTCGGGCGTCGCGGCGATGTCGGGGCAGAACGGGCTTGCCTGCTTGACGCGACCGACGATCTTCTTCGAGGCGGTGTCGATCACCACGGTCTCGGGTGAGAAGCTCGAACAGACATAGCCGTATTTCCCGTTCGGCGAGAAAATCGTCATGCCGGGGCCGTTGGGGACGGGGATGCGCGTGGTCGGCGCGAAGGTCTTGCCGTCGAGCACCTGGATATAATCCTCGCCGCGCACCGCGACCCAGACTTCGCGACCGTCGGGGCGGAAAAACGCCTCATGCGGCGAGCGCCCGACATAGGTCGTGTGCTTCACGGCATTGGTCGCGGTATCGATGAACGTCACCGAGTTCGAACCGATCGAGATCGCCGCCAGCGTCTTACGATCGGGCGAGAAGCCCATGCCGTGGACAAGCAGCTGCCCCTTGTAGAGCGGGCTGAGGTTGGCGGGGGTCTGGTCGCCGAGCTTGATGACGCCGAGCAGCGTGTTGGTTGATGGGTCGATCACCGACACGGTGTTGGAGAACTGGTCCGACGTGTAGAACCGGTCCTGCGCGCTGACAGGGATGTCGGGGGTCGCATTGGGCACTTGCTGGGCAAACGCAGGGCCTGAAAAGCACAAGGCGGTGCAGGCGGTTAGGGTGAAACGCTTCATGGACGGTCTCCGTGATGGGGGTGACCAGTCGCGGTCGGTCCGGTGTGACGTGGCAACGCGCCGCCTTCGGATAGGATGCCCTGCATCACCGCGATTTCCTGACGCTGTTCGACGATGATCCCTTGCGCAAGCCGGCGCAGGCGTTCGTCCTTGCCGTAACGCAGCTCGATCTCAGCCATGTCGATCGCACCTTGATGATGCGGGATCATCATCCTTGCGAAGTCGCGATCGGGATCGTTTGAATAGCCGGTCATCATCGCGCCGTGCATCCGCGTCATCGCCGCATCCATCGCGGACGCGAAGCCGTCCGTTTGCGCGATAGCAGCGGTCGATACGGACAAGCCTATCGCCATCAGCAAGGTCATGCGTGATCTCATCGTCCTGTCCCTAGTTTTCCTGTTTACGACACGCGAGCGATGATGCCGATAATCGTTGCTAGCACGGCCATGCAGGCCGGGAGAAAGAGCATCTGTATAGCCGCTTCGCGCCCTGTGATCGTGCCCGTCAAGATATCGACCGGGCCCTTGATGAACTCCGAGAACGAACGGAGGGGTTCGCCGGGGGCGGGAGTATCGCTGAGTACGATGCCGCCAGCAATCAGACCGAAATACAGGATCATGAAGACCGACACGACCGTCAGGACGAGCGCCGTAGCTGCATCACGTGCGAAGAAGGTCCAGAAAGTCAGCAACATTGCTGCATACACGCCGACGAGCAAGCCCAACGTGGCAGGATGGACGCCGCGCGATGCGATGCCTGGAGCCGTTCTTTCCAGCTCGTCATAATTGCCTGCATCCGGCACGATTGTGAGATGTCGGCGCACAGGCGTAGGAGCAACGAGTGTCTCGGTAGCGAGATCGTAGATCGGCTGTGTTGCCATGAGGAAGTCTCCGCGCGTCTCGATGAATGCCGAGCGTGACAGGATAGATGATTGCGGCGGGGCGGTCGGTCCAACGCATAACCACAGTCGTTCCGATCATCTAACAAGAACGGTAGACAATCTATGATCGCGTTTTCGTATTGAAACCATCGCGACCATGCGTTGGACGCAGGGGACATATCGGTCGATCTAGCGGCATCGGACTGGCACGATCACCCGCCGGATCCGCGATAAGGATCGAACGATGAAAGCTGCGATCGTTTTGGTTGCCGCGATGTTGGCCTCCGTAGCGCCAGTCCCGGCGATCGCTCAGGCCTATTGGGCTGCACCTGCGGCGGACGACTTTCCCTACGATATCAAGGCGGTTCAGGCACCGTGGTCGAAGGCTGATATCGACCTTAGCCATCATGACCGGATCTATGTGTCTGACCCGACATCGACGAAGATCGTTGTCATCGATCCTGCAGCGGGCAACGAACTGGGACGCATCGACCTCGCCAAAAGCGCGATAGCTGAGCCCAGCTTTTCCAGCCCCAAAGTCCAGCACCTGGCTGCAACGCGTGACGGGCGGACCCTGGCGGTATCGGCATTAGCGCAGCACAGTGTGACGCTCGTAGATCTGGCCACGAACACGGAACGAGGCCGGACCGTGTTCCAGACGTCTCCTACCGCCGTCGCGTTTACGCCCAATGGGCACGAACTTTGGGTTTCGCTCGGCGATGAACATGCCATCGCGGTCGTGGATCCTAAGACCGCGCGGGAGATCACCCGCGTACCAGCAAGTGGCGGAGCAGGCGCGACCATCCTGTCGCCAAACGGACGCTATGCCTTTGTATCGCTTACTGAAAGGCCGTCCATCCTGGTTGTCGACGTCGAGCATCGGCGCGTCGTCGGACACGTTGCCAGCAACGGTGCAGGTGCGGGAGCAATCGCGGTCTCGCCAGATGGCAAACAGATCTGGGCAACACGCCGCGAGAGCGGCACGACCACGGTCTTTGCTGCCAAACCGCCGTTTGCGGTACGCGAAGTGATAAACACTGGTCCAGCAACGGGCGCGGTCAACTTCGCTCAGCGCGCGGACGATTCCTTTGCCTATGTCAGCGTTGGCGGCGATCAACCTGCAATCAAGGTCTATAGAACCGACAGCCTGGAGGCTGTGACAACCATCCCGCTACAAGCGGCTCCGACCGCGGTTTGGCCGTCGGGCGATGGTACGAGGATCTATGCCAGCCTGGCCGGAACCAACAAGGTCGCTGGGATCGACACGCTGACGTACACCACCGCGTCGACGATCCCGATCAGTACGGATGTGCAAAGCCTGATCTACGTTCCTGGTGCCGTAAGATCAGGAAAAGGTCTCGCCAATCTAGTGCCATCCGGGCGCGATGCAGCGCTTGCCCTGGCGGCGCGTTGATCGGTCTTACACCGTCTGTAATCTCCCAACGAAAGCCCTTTCCAAAATGACCAAGCCCCCCGTCAGGATCGTGATCAGCGGTGCCGCAGGACAAATTTGCTATTCGCTGCTCTTCCGGGTCGCGCAGGGTGATGTGTTCGGACCGGACCAGCCCGTTATCCTTCAACTGCTCGACGTGCCGCAGGCGATGGACGCAGTACGCGGCGTGGTCATGGAACTGGAGGATTGCGCGTTCCCGCTGCTGGCAGATGTGATCATTACTGATGATCCGATGGTGGCTTTCAAGGACATCGATGCGGCCATGCTGGTCGGGTCTCGTCCCCGCTCGAAGGGCATGGAGCGCCGTGATTTGCTCGCTGCCAACGCAGCGATCTTCAAGACGCAGGGCGCAGCGCTGGACGCAGTGGCCAAACGCGACGCCAAGATCCTGGTCGTCGGCAATCCCGCCAACACAAATGCCTGGATCCTTGCGCAAAGCGCGCCGGGTTTCCCTGCCGAAAACATCACGTCGATGATCCGCCTCGATCACAACCGCGCGCAGGGACAGCTTGCGGCCAAAGCGGGTGTCGGTGTCGATGCGATTACAAAGCTCGTCGTCTGGGGAAACCATTCGCCGACGATGTTTGCCGACTGGGGAAATGCCGAACTCGATGGCCAAAAGCTCGCCGACCGTATTGGAGACGAGGCTTGGTACCGCGAAACGTTGATCCCCACCGTTGCGCAGCGCGGAACCGCGATCATCGAAGCACGGGGTGCGTCCTCGGCCGCATCGGCCGCAAATGCGGCGATCGATCATCTACGCGACTGGGTGCACGGCGCAGGCGACAATTGGGTGTCGATGGGCGTGGTGTCAGATGGCTCCTACGGTATCCCGCAAGGGCTGGTGTGCGGCGTGCCGGTGCACTGCAAAAGCGGTGGGTATGCGCGTATCGAAGGACTGATCCTCGATCCATTCCAGCGAACGATGCTCGATCGCACGATTGCCGAACTGGTCGAAGAACGTGAGGCGGTTATCGACATTCTGAAATGAACGACCGGTATATCTGATTGGAATGACCGTAATCTTTGGTTGGTGCGATTGATCTCCTTTCCCTATCATTGGGGCAAGGAGATCGGGCATGACCCTGGAACAACTCAGGATTTTCGTCGGTGTCGCTGAGCGCGAGCACATGACGCGCGCGGCCGAAGCGCTCAATGTGACGCAGTCAGCCGCAAGCGCTGCCATCGCCGCGCTGGAAGCCCGGCACGGCGTGCCGCTGTTCCACCGGGTCGGCCGTGGGATCGAACTGTCCGAAGCGGGCCGCATGTTTCTGGTCGACGCACGCGCAGTGCTTGGCCGTGCCGCCAGCGCGGAACTTGCACTGGCCGAATATGCAGGACTGGAGCGCGGCACTCTGCGGCTAGTCGCAAGCCAGACGATCGCGGGCTATTGGCTGCCCCGCCAGCTGGCCGCGTTCCATGCGCGCTACCCCGCGATCTCAATCGAACTGGCGATCGACAACACCGAGGGGGCCGCGGCGCGCGTGCTCGACGGTGCGGTCGAGCTCGGCTTCGTCGAGGGTGTGATCGACGAGCCCGCGCTCGCGCATTGGACGGTCGCGAACGACCGCATGGTGCTGGTAAGCGACCGCGCAGCCGACACGATCGACGAGGACTGGATCCGCGCCGCACGCTGGATCGTCCGCGAGCAGGGATCGGGCACGCGCTCGTCGTTCGAGGAGGTGCTGCGCCAGCGCGGCGTCGATCCGTCGGACCTCACCGTGGCGCTGATGCTACCATCGAACGAGGCGGTACGTAGCGCGGTCGAGGCCGGGGCGGGCGTCGCGGTGCTGTCGCAGCATGTCGTCGCACCTGCAATCGCGGCCGGCACGTTGCACGATCTGCCGCTCGGTCTGCCGCGGCGTCCGTTCTACGCGCTGCGCCATAAAGAGCGGTATCGAACGCGGGCGGCCGATGCGCTGACCGATCTCATCAAGGAGACTGGCAAGTGACCGCCGATCTGAAACCCGTTCTCGATGGCCTGAAGCCCCTCAGCCGGCTCGACTCCCCGCGCGAGATGATCCGGCAGTTCACCCCCAACTGGTTCGCCGCTACGATGGGCACCGGCATTCTCGCGCTCGCCTTGCCGCAGGTGCCGGGCGTCGGCGCATCGCTGCACCCGGTCGGCGAGGCGCTGTGGTACTTCAACATCGCGCTCTTCACGCTGTTCGCCGGGCTCTACACCGCGCGCTGGACGATGTTCGGACACGAGGCGCGGCGGATCTTCGGGCACAACACCGTGTCGATGTTCATCGGCACGATCCCGATGGGGCTGGCGACGATCATCAACGGGTTCCTGGCGTTCGGCCTGCCGCGGTTCGGCGCTGGCGTGATCCCGATCGCCGAGACATTGTGGTGGATCGACGTCGCGATGTCGCTCGCCTGCGGTGTAGCGATCCCCTACCTCATGTTTACTCGGCACGAACATTCGCTCGACGGCATGACCGCGGCGTGGCTGCTGCCGGTGGTCGCGGCGGAGGTCGCAGGTGCGAGCGGCGGCCTGCTCGCCCCGCATCTGGCGGACGCGCATCACCAGTTCGTCGTGCTCGCAACGTCGTATGTGCTCTGGGCTTATTCAGTGCCGGTCGCGTTCGGCATCCTCGCGATCCTGATCCTGCGGATGGCACTGCACAAGCTGCCGCACGAGAGCATGGCCGCCTCGAGCTGGCTCGCGCTCGGTCCGATTGGCACCGGCGCGCTTGGGATGCTGGTGCTCGGCAGCAACGCGCCCGCGATCCTCGCCGCCAACGGCCTGGGGCAGATCGGCGCGGTAGCGCAGGGGATTGGCACGATTGCCGGGCTGCTGCTCTGGGGTTTCGGTCTGTGGTGGCTGGCGCTCGCGACGCTGATCACGATCCGCTACTGGCGCGCGGGCATTCCGTTCAACCTCGGCTGGTGGGGCTATACCTTCCCGCTTGGCGTCTCCACGGTCGCCACCTTCAAGCTCGGCACGACGCTTCAGCTCGGCTTTTTCGGGATCGTCGGCACTGTCCTCACAGTGGCGCTCGCAGCAATGTGGCTGCTGGTCGGCGCTAAGACGGTCGCGGGCGGCTGGCGCGGCAACCTGTTCGTGTCGCCCTGCATTGCCCAAGCCAATTGATGGGCCAAACCGATCGTCCTGCCGGATCGAACCGGCGAATCTGATCGACCCGTACCGGGCAGACCGGCGGACGGGTCGCGCATACAGAACATGACAGAAACGGGAGAATGTTGGTGGACAGCCTGGATATGAAACTGGCGCAGGCGACGAACCGCCGTCGCTTTCTCGCAGAGGCCGCGATCGGCAGCGGCGCGCTGATCGCCGCACCCGCGCTGGCGCAGAGCATGGTCGATCTGCACCTGCCGGGCGGTCCGTCGGAACGGCCGATGACCAGTGCGTTCCCCGGCAAGGGCAACATGATCCTCCAGCGTATCCACCCGCCTTTGCTGGAAACGCCGATGAGCGTGTTCAATGGCGACGTCTTCACGCCAAACGACCAGTTCTTCGTCCGCTGGCACTGGGCTGACATTCCGACCGCGATCGATGTCGAGGCGTTCCGGATCAAGGTGCACGGCGCGGTCACGCGGCCGCTGTCGATCTCGCTCGCGCAACTGCTGAAGTTGCCACGCGTCGAGCTGGCGGCGATCAACCAATGCTCGGGCAATTCGCGTGCGCTGTTCCAGCCGCCCGTTGCCGGTGCGCAGTGGCGTCACGGGGCCATGGGCAACGCCAAATGGCTCGGCGTGCGCCTGCGCGACGTGCTCGACATCGCCGGCGTGAAGCCGGGCGCGGTTGCGGTGCGGTTCGGTGCGCTCGACCAACCGGTGGTCGCGGGTGGACCGGATTTCGCCAAGTCGCTGTCGATCGACCACGCACGCGACGGCGAAGTGATGCTCGCCTTCGGGATGAACGGCGAACAGATGCCGCTCCTCAACGGCTTCCCGGTCCGGCTGATCGTACCCGGCTGGTATTCGACCTATTGGGTCAAGATGCTGAACGACATCGAGGTGCTCGCCGCACCCGACGACGGTTACTGGATGGCCAAGGCGTACAAGATCCCTGACACTCCAGGCGCGAACGTGCGGCCTGGCCAGAAGGATTTCCCGGCCGTGCCCATCAACAAGATGATCCCGCGCAGCTGGGTCACGAGCCTCGACGAAGGGCAGGCAATCGCGTTCGACCGGTCAATCCCGCTGGGCGGCATTGCGATGGGGGGCGATTGCGGCGTCGCCAAGGTCGATGTGTCGACCGACAACGGCAAGACCTGGTACAAGACAGTGCTCGGCCCCGATCACGGCAAATACAGTTTCCGCCGCTGGGACGCGCAGGTGCCGCTCACGCATGCGGGCCCGACCAGGCTGATGTCGCGCTGCTGGAACACCGCCGGCATCGCGCAGCCGATGACGCCGATCTGGAACCCGGGCGGGTTCATGCGCGGCAACATCGAAACCACCAACATCGTCGTCGGCTGAGGAGCGCTCCCCCATGAAAACGCCTTCCATCGGCACGCTGTCGTTCGGGTTCGTCGGCGCGACCGTCGTTCTTCTGCTCGCGATTGGTGCCCCGAACAGCCGCGTCGCCCCGCCGCCTGCCGCCCCGACCGCACCACCGCCGCCAAGCGTCTCGGCGCGCGGCTTCTCGCTGGCGTCCACTTCGGTCGATCTCCCAACCGACGAAGGGCAATATCCCGCCGGCCCGCATGCCGACGTCATCAATGCGAACTGCACCTCGTGTCATTCGGCGAGCATGGCGCTGAACCAGCCGCCACTCTCCGCCGACCAGTGGACCGCGGAGGTCACCAAGATGCGCGAGGTCTACAAAGCCCCCGTCGCCGCAGCCGACGTGCCGGCGATCGTCGCTTATCTGACCGCCATGAGCGCAAAGCAGCCGGGCGCCGCGAAGGGCAAGGCGCAAGACCCCGATCCGAAGGCTGCGCCCGACGTATCGGGGGGATCAGGCTAAGCCCATCAACTCACGACACGCGGTTCTGCGCGCGAAGTGCTGTGCGGTGTGGCCTCTGGGGGAGGGCGTCGACGCCAATCGAAACACTGCTCGCGCCTGCGCGTTCGCAGGTGCGCCACGTGGCACACCTTACGCGATAATCGTCACCCGGCAGGGCCGAGACGCCGGCACGATGGCTCGGTCGGCACGCCCAGCGGGCCGATAGAGCCGTGCCCGCGGGGTCCCGCCCCACTCGTTGGGGACTTCGGAAAAGAGCGTAGGGTGCCGACTGCCTGCCTACTTGGTGCTATAAACGTCTGTACCGGAACCATATAGCTGCTATTCTGGATATATGGAAAACAACACGGCAATTTCAGCGCTCGGCGCGCTCGCACAAGGAACACGCCTCGACGTGTTCCGCCTGTTGGTGCGGCACGAACCGCATGGCTTGGCTGCGGGCAAAATCGCCCGTCAGCTCGACGTACCGCAAAACACAATGTCCGCACACCTCGGCATCCTCGCCCGTGGCGGGCTGGTCCGATCCGAACGTCATAGCCGCTCGATCATCTATCGTGCCGATCTCGACGGCCTGCGCGCGCTAACGCTCTTCCTCGTCAAGGATTGCTGCGCCGGCAACGCGGAGCTGTGCGCCCCGCTGATCGCCGAACTCACCCCCTGCTGCTGAAAGGACGCCCGTGGCCGTCGATATCGTGATCTATCACAACCCCGTGTGCGGCACGTCGCGCAACACGCTCGGCCTGATCCGCAATGCCGGCATCGAACCGCACGTGGTCGAATATCTGAAAACTCCGCCCTCGCGCGCGCTGCTGGTCGAGCTGATCGACCGCGCCGGCATAACGCCCCGCGGGCGCGGCCAATACGCCGCTGGCCTGCACGATCATGGGCGTCGAGCTGTTCGGCGCCGAGACCGCAGTGCCGGTCGCGGTCGCCTGTTTCGTCGCTTACGCCTGCTCCGGGCATAAAGGCATCTACCTGTCGCAACGGGTGGCGGTGCCGAAGCGGGCGGGCAGCACCCTGCCGCCGGACCTGACGCTGCGCGATGCGCGCGCGCTCCGTCCCGTGCCCGACCTTTCAGACCTGTTCGCTCCTCACCCCACGGAAGGCTTATCCATGTCCGACGCCCACCACGTGTCGCAGACCGAGATCGGCTGGTCCGCATCTACATGAAGCCAGCCGACAAGGCGGTAAAGCCGGGCACGCGCTCACGCTGGGCTGCCAAGCCGCTCGACCGAACGCTCGTCGCGCAGGCCAAGGCGGACGGAATCATGAACGCTGTCGCCCACCATACCCACTACGGCTACAGCAACCACGGCCCGGTGCGTGAGAACGGCGCCGAGATCGCCGATCCGCACCTCACCATGTGTGTCGAACTGATCGGCCAGCGCGAGCAGCTCGAAGGCTTCTGCCGGGCGCACGGCGACCTGCTTGCGAACAAGGTCATCGTCTACAAGCACCTGGAGCATTGGACGGTCAGCCCGGCGGGCTTGCGCCAGGAAGATGCGGATACGGCCGAGCTGGCTGGCTGAGGCATGGGGCCATACCTGATTATGTTCGCCGGGACTGGTTCCGACGGCATGCTGCGGTATGGGCTGAACGGCCTCAGCCTGCGCCTGTTCGGCCCCGACCTGCCGATCGGAACGCCCATCATCAACGTGCTCGGCTCATTCCTTATGGGTCTGCTGGACGGCTGGTTCCTGTTGCGGAGCGGATCGAGCCGGGGATGGCGATTGTTCCTCACCACCGGCGGGCTGGGCGGCGTCACGACCTTCTCGACCTTCTCGCTGGAAGCGGCCTTGCTTTAGGAGAGAGCCGAAGTCGGGCAAGCCGCCCTTTATGTTGTCGGATCGGTTGGGCTGGGCGTGCTCGCGCTGTTCGGCGGCCTCGCTCTCGTTCGCTCCTTCAGCCCGGCTTAGCGGCGCCAACCGGCTCAGGAGCGATCATCTTCCTTGACGTTGTCAACCTTCGCCTTGTCTTTGGCGCGGACCGACTCCTCCAGCTCCAGAATCTCGGCCGATTCTTGCGTGGTGGGCTTCTTCTTGTCGATATCGCTCATGAAGTCCTCCGTCTGCAAAACTACTGGTACACCGTTTCGCGCCAAGGATTATTCAGGGTTTCTGCTCGGCGTCCCGCCGGTCCGCTTCGGCCGGGGTCTGCCGAGCGCGTTCGCGGATACGGCGTTCGAGCGGTGCGCCGACGAACAACACTAGCATCGCCAGCAGCAGACCGCCCACAAGTAGTGGCCACACCGCCAATCCCGCTGCCGCTCCGAGCGTCGCTGACACCCAGATGCACGCCGCCGTTGCTAGCCCGTGCACCTCCTGCCCGCTGCCAACGCGCAGGACCGCGCCCGCGCCGATGAAGCCGACGCCGGATAGGATGCCCTGCATCACTCGACCTGCTGCATCGGCGTTCACGTTCGGCAAGCCGCTGTGGACGATCGCCTGGACGGCGATGCAACTCGCGAGCCCGACCAGCCCCAGCGTCCGCAGACCCATGATCTGTCGGTTCTCGCGTGACCGTTCCCAGCCGAGCGTCATGCCGGCCGCCGTCGCCACGATCATCCTGCCGATCGCGTCGACCCAGAAGGCGAGATCGACCGACAAAGGCGGCGGATTCACTCGACCAGCACGTGGACGTGGTGCCAGGCCGTGCAGAGGTATCCGGCGAAGTTCCACATCGTATCGGGTAGTTCGGGCTGACCCTGGCCCGCATCGTCGAACGCGCGCACCACAAGGTGCTGGCGCCCCTTGGGCAGTTCCGCATCGAGCGACCAGCGCTGCCAGCTCCACTGCCCGTCCGGATCGTCGGAGAAATCGGCCTGCCGCCAGTCTCGACCGCCGTTCAGCGACACCTCTACCCGCGACACGTCGCGCTCATAGGCGACGGCATAGCCCTCGATCCGGACCTTGCCCGCGGGCAGACTCTCGCCCGAACCAGGCGAGCAGATCGCGGCGTTGAGCGGCATGGCGTTGATCGTCAGCCCTTGCGTCCAGTCCGCCGTCTCGCTGGTCACGTCGGCCGGAAAAAGCTTGTAATCGTGCGCCTGGATCGGCGCCTCGGAGGGCGTGTCCTTGACCTCGATCCGGGTCAGCCACTTGGCGCTACGCACGCCAGCATAGCCTGGCACGACCAGACGCAACGGCGCACCGTGCTCGGATGCCAGCGGTTCGCCGTTCATCGCCCAGGCGAGCAGCACGTCGGGCGCCCGCGCCTTGGTCATAGCGATCGAGACGCCGAACGGTGCCACCTCGCCTTCCACATCCACCTCGTCAGCGCCGGTGAAGCAGACGAACAGGTTGGACGCGTCCGATGCTCCAACTGCATCCAACAGGTCTGCGAGCCGCACGCCCGTCCACTCGGCATTGCCGATCGCGCCTATGTCCCACGGATCGCCTGAAGTCTTGCCCACCTGTTGGAGATCGGTCCGGCGGTTGCCGGCGCACTGAAGCACAGCCGTGACAGTCCGGACCGGAAAGCGCGCCTTCAACTCCGCAATCGAGATGGAGCACTCGCCCACACTGATCCCGCCCACCTCAATCCGGTGATCGGCCGGCAGGTCCGGCACGGGCCCATGGCTGCGCACATAGAACAGGTTCTGTGGCGTCAAGAACCGCTCGATCAAGGCGCCGGGCACCGGCTCGGCGTTGTAGGGCTCGGGGTTCCGCTCTATCATCAGCTCGCTCATGCTATTGTAACGCCTGACAATCGGTTTGGCCTCGGCCTCATCCTCACTATCTTGCCCGATCATGCGATGTGCAGCGCGGCCAGCAGCGTCAGGCTGATCGCGGCCAAGCCGAGCAACGACAACACGACGGCCATGGTCACGCGGCCCCCGGCCTTGGCGACGGTGCGGACGTCCACGCCGAGCCCGAGCGCCGCCATGGAAACGACGGTCAGCAGCGTGGCGCTCCGGCCGATCGGCGCGATGGCGACGGTCGGCACCAGACCCAGCGAGCGGCAGGCGACCAGTGCGAGGAAGCCGATGATGAACCAGGGCACGAGGTGGGCGAGGTCCATCCGCTTGGCCGTAGGCGCACCGGCGACGAACTCGCCTTCGGGAACCGACTGCGGCGCGAGACGAGGCGCCACCAGCGACAGAACAAGGCACACCGGCCCGAGCATCAGCACGCGCACCAGCTTGACGAGCGTACCCATCTGCACGGCGGTGGCGCCCAACGGCGAGGCGGCTGCGATCACCTGCGGCACGGCATAGACAGTGAGCCCGGCGAGCGCCCCGAAGGCGAGCCCGCCCATGCCGAGCGCAATCCCGAGCAGTGGCAGGCCAAGCACTACCACCACACCCAGTACCGCCGTGAACGCGATCGAGGCAGCTACGTCGTCGCTGTCGGCGCCGATTACCGGTGCCACGGCCGCGATGGCGGAGTTGCCGCAGATTGAATTGCCGCAAGCCACCAGCAGCGCCATCCGCGTCGGCAAGCCGAGCAATCGGCCGATCCCAAAGCTGAGCAGGATTGCGCTCACGACCACGCCGGCGATACCGGCGAGGAGCGGCAGCCCGGCCGCCAAGATGGTCGCGGCACTGACCGAAGCACCGAGCAGGACGACCGCCACCTCCAGTAAGTATTTGGCGCTGAATGCGATGCCTTCGTGCCACCTTTCATCCGGGGTCCAAAGGCTGCGCACGGCGGTGCCGATCAGGATGGCGAGCACCAGCGCCTCCAGCCACGCCTTGCCGGCCAGTGCGCGCTCGCCCGCCTCCAGCGCGTAGGCCGAGCCGGTGACGGCGAGGCAGAGGCCGACGCCGGGCAGCAGCGCGGGCAATCTGCTAGTCTGGACGGTAGGGAATATACGATCGGGATAGGCAAAACTGGCCACGGCGGTGTTCCTTCCGTCGCACGATCTAAACCCTGCCTACCGATCGCTCCAACTTAGCCTTGTTGTCATTCCGATCGTCAATCGTGATCGGTTTCTATATCAGGTGCGGTGTGACACTGGAGCAACTGCGCATCTTCGTCGGCGTGGCCGAGCGCAAGCATATGACCGTCGCGGCGCGGCCTTAAACGTCACGCAGTCAGAGGCTTCCGCAGCCATCGCCTCGCTTGAGGAGCGACACGCAACCAAGCTCTTCCACCGCGTCGGGCGCGGCATCGCTCTGACAGAGGCCGGACGGCTGTTCCTGACCGAGGCTCGCGGAGTTCTTGCGCGGGCCGACGCGGCCGAGACGGTGCTGGAGGAGCTTGGCGGGCTGAAGCGGGGCACGCTGCGCCTCGTCGCCAGCCAGACCATCGCCGCCTACTGGTTGCCGCCCATCCTTGCGGCTTTCCATGAGCGCTATCCGGCGATTAGTATCGAACTGTCGATCGGCAACACCGGGCAGGCCGCGGCACGCGTCTATGACGGCAAGGCCGATCTGGGTATTGTCGAGGGCGAGATCGACAACCCGGCGTTGGCGCATTGGCCGATCGGCGAAGACCGGCTGTTGCTCGTCGGAGCACAGCCTTTCGGCGACGCCGACATCGACGTGACATGGCTGCGACGAGCACGCTGGGGGCAACGGGAGCCTGGATCAGGCACGCGATCGACGTTGAATAGCGAGTTGCGCAGCTTGGGAGTCGATCCGGCTGCCCTCGACGTGGCGCTGACGATGCCGTCTAATGAAAGCGACCGAACGGCCGTGGAGGCTGGGGCGGACGTTGCTGTCCTGTCGGCGCTAGTGGTCGACCCGGCCATCAAGGCAGGTCTGTTGCACGTCGCACCGATCACATTCGCTCCTCGCCCCTTCTTCGGGCTGCGGCATAAGGAACGCTATCGCACGAAAGCCGCGGATGCGCTGTTGGACGTGATCGGGTTGCAGCGGCGGTAGGTACGCATCGGCATTCTCAAAACGCCATCCTTTTTGGGACCGCCCGCGATCGCCATCTCCTTCCTGAAACCTGTCTGACCGCACTCTACCAGATTTGCGCCATAGTAGGACGGGACATCGCCCACGAGCGGCCGGATCTGGCAGTAGCTGTCGTTCGGCAGACCGTGCCGGGACGACGCCCTTGTCCCAGAAGGCGTAGATTACGGCGGAAAACCCTGTCGCCATCCTGGATGCACGACAAACGGGTGTTTTCGGACACCCAAGCAGACCTGTCGGCGCTTAGCGTATATCTGGGTCCGTTCTATGTACCGACCCCTATAATTAGTCGGCCGAGGGAAGCCGAGGCCACGTGTCAGCTGGTGAATGAAAGTTGGCCGTCGAACCACCGTGAGGGGCAAGACGTAATAGAGTCGGTGATCGACTCGGGGTGCCACGCACCCTCCAGCCTCGTGGATCGCTCCCCGTGATCGGCAGGCGCTGAACCAGCCAAGGCATATGTGCTTGGTGATGCCAGCGTCGGACCAGGGAAGTCCAAGGGAACCGTGGGAGCCGTTATTGTCGGTGGCCTGAGGTAGGGATGCGAGGTCCCGCTTTGTTCAGGCCACCGTATGATCGGTGAACCATAGTTATGTCTAAACAAGACCATTCGCCTGAAGGCCTCCTCTACGGACATGCTACCTCTATAGAGTGGCTTATCGCCTCCATCGACGTAAACGGAGGGAAGACCTGCTCGCCTAACAGCGATGTTGACGACGAGTCCCCGAATGAGATGCTGGTTAGACGCATCACTGGTGTCGAACCGAGGTGGTGGGCCAGCGTCCTACTCTTTACCGCCGTCTGGCTTGTCATGCTCTACGTGTTTGGCTTCATAGCTGATGAAATGCGTGCTTGGCCTCGGCTTCGCTTTGGCGCCCTTCTCGGCTTCCTTGTCGCTATAGTCTATGTCTCGAGAGAGTTTGGTGCTCGCTTTCGCGTTCTTAACGATAGAAGCTCCCGCGCGCACGAGACTACGTGGGCGATGTTAAGTGGATGGCTTCTGATCGGCATCGTCTCTGTGATTAGTGAGCCGATGAAAAAGCTGGCCTCTGACCTTCAGAGGTATGACACCATGACCGCGGTCGCCCTAGTGTCATGGATCTATCTCTACAATGCGACACTGAAGCTTCCGTGGGACAAAGCGACGGAACAAAGGAAGTCTGCACACCTTAACTGGGAGGCATCGCTCAGACGACTTCTCTCATCGACACTCACGATGAAGCAGAAACTCTTGCACGCCGCGTTGGCGCCGGGCGACCAATCGCTACATCAGGCGTATCACCGCCAATTGGTCGAGTGGGACAAACTTTATCCCGAGTGGAGGGCGCCGTGGCAACGCAGTCACTCCGTCTCGGTCATGAGGCGACATGATGAACACGAGTGAGCACACGGGGTCCCTGCAATACGCCGGCGACCGTTGCACGTCATAAGCGTACTCGCCTGCTTAACTTACGTTCCTATTGTGCTCTCGCGGGGAGCGCTCTTTCTGTGTGTTTTGAAGCGTACATTCTCTAATGGCGGCGAAGGTCCCGATCAGGGAACTTGCGCTGCCAAGTCTCAATCAAGAAAAGTGAAACTGTACTGGCGGAATGGAGTGCCAAGCTAGCGATACGGGCGTCGATTCGCACGAAGCCCCGCTCGCGGCCATGCGCATCGCCTGCATGCGTGCGCAACGCTCCAATGCCGCTAATGACAGTAGAAAGCCCACCTAAAATTGTTCGAACGTCGGCCTCGATCTGGCTGTTTATGTCGGTTCTGCTCGCATCCAGTGCCAACGGCTTCTTCACGGCATTGTAGAGGCCCTGGATATCCTTTTTCGCGGGAAGGTCCTCGCCGAGCTCTATAAGGATTGAGCGGCACACGCTCTCGACCGCCGAACACGCGGCCGTTACCGCGTCTTCCGGGTCTTGATTTACGCTTGCTAGGGCGCGGTCGATATCAAGGCGCACGGTATCGAAGCTGATGGTGTCGACCACGCCCCCTAGCTTTTCAAGAACTGGGCTCGCTTGCCCGACCGTCACAAGGCGGATGGCTAACCCTTGGCGTTGCAGGGCGAAACCATCGAAGGCGAGCACACCATTGAGGTACTCGATTACGGTCGAGAGCCGTTCGGGGTCCGCTACAAAATCCCGAGGATCGGTTGCAGCTTCGATGACGCGTACCAAGGGCTCATACTCGGCCGCGCGATTAAGGGCGATAAGACGCTCGACTAAACATGGAACGCGCGAACCTGTGAGCTGGAAATCGACGTTGCAGCCCCGCATAAACTTCTCGATGCGGGGGCCGGAGCGATAGATGCCGATTGGAGGCATCGTGCTGTTACCGGCCCCACCGCTGATGATCTCCGCAACAGCATCAATCGACTGAGGAGAAAGCGGAAACGGCATAGAAGGCACCAATCAGGCTTACACGCCCGAGGCGCCTAGTGTCGGATAGTGTCGTACCATATCAGCTTATCGGTGCCTCTTGCCATACGGATGCCGCCCTCCCCTTCCACGCCTCGCGCGTCATCCGCGCAAACTACCAGCAGTACGTTTTGGGTATATCCTCAACGCACCTACCCACGTCAGAGGGCTTGCACGGCTTTAGGTCGCGGCGACCTCCAGGACCTCAAGCGCGTAGTTTGCCACCTGATCATTGCGAAGCTGGATGAGCTCGATTGTCTGGCCTTCGGTATCTACCCGTTCGACCTTACCGTCCACAAGCCGCACGACAAAGCGGTCGCACTGCTCCAACACAATCATCTCGATGGCGTCATCGTCGTTTAAAGCGAGGCGGCGCACGATCCCTTCATACGCAATCCAGGCGCCATCATGTCCCATAGTTGTCAGGACGTAGCCGATGACGACATGGCTTCCTGCTTCTACCTGCCTAGCGATCGGTAGCAGCCAGCCGAAACGCAGCGGCGCGGTAACCGTCGTAACGGGATTTCGATGAGCAAGCTTCTGAAAAATGTGGCCGGTGCCCACAGTGAGCATCAGAGAATATATGAGCTCCCACGCGAATCCGGCACCGGACAGCCCACCTGGCGCCTTGGCTCTCCACAAAATACGATAAGGGTTTGGTTCGATAGGCAAGGTGGCGACCCTGCCTCCATAGCTGGCGATCACCTCGTTCACGCCAAAAACTAATGCCCCCACCGTGTGAGCAAGAAGGGCGATAAAGACCACTAGGAAGATCGTCTGGTTGGAATTCGGACGGTCGGGGCGCGGCGAAACCAAGTCACCCGCTTCGCCAAGCCTAGTCCCGTAGTAGCCTGCAAATCCCGGCAGCAGGAGTAGTAAGGCGCCGAGCAGTGCGTAACCGAACGTCATTCCTCCGGCTTGGTGCTCTTCGCGGCCGTTAGGAGCTGATCCTTGTTGAGACGATAGACGCCGTCGTTGGTCTTCGTGGCGGCCTCGCGAGCCTTTTTCCAGCTACCAAACGCACGGTGGACCTGTCGGCCCAGATCAATCGATTCCGTGGTGTTCAGCTGCATCGTAGTCTCCTAACGGGATATATAGCTCAACCTAGGGTGCGGTTCCATACGTTCCCGGTTGGCAGTCTCCCCACGTCGCCCACCCTCGCAGACAGGCATCGATTGATCGCGGCTTCTCGCGGTACATTTTGGGTATGCTCTATGGTACCAGCTCCTGGCCGGTCTGTTTTATGTGTAGGAACAACGTTTAGATTTCCGGTCGATTTGCTCGCTTGGTCCGGCTGAAGGCCTAACCAAGGAGGACCATACGGCACCCATCTAACCGGCACGTAGAAGCCTCGCCAGGGGTTGGATCCGCATCTTGAGGCCGGCCGAACGAGGCGGCGGGACTGATAACGCTTAGTCGATCGATCGGAAACGCACTGCAGGCTCGCCGTGAGCAGCCGCCCCTAACACGCGGGCTTACGAACTTTGAACGCGGCCGCTACGACGCCTAGGGCCGTGGCATACTAGTCCGGCATAGGGCCTGGAGAGCTGCGGCATGTCTATGTTGATGATGACGATCGCGCTGATGACCACTCCCGCTGGAGCGACTAATCGGGGGTTTGTCGATCACGCAAGAATGGCATGCGCCGCACCTATTGGAAAGCGTCCGCGGCTGGCCGGCATTCAGGTCGAGCGCTCTATTGCAGACCCCGGTGACCTGCCCAAGCTACGCATCACCGATCAACAGAGCGGCGCATGGATGCTGGCGTATTATGACCGCGCTGGCGAGAAAGCTGCGTATGCGCGCGCGGCCTGCCTCGGCGCACAGCTAAGACTGCTGGCGGTTGAACTCGGTGAGGTGAGCGCGCGGGAACAGTGGTTCTCTTCGGTGTTCACGACCGATGGCAACTACGTCGCCCCACCGAACCAGACCGTGACGCGGTGGAAGATCCATGTGGAAGCCAACGGCAGTCTTGGCAACGAAGCGCAGTCTATGATTGTCCTCACCATGCCGCATGAACAGGTTCATCGCTTTCAAAAACGCGCGGGGTCCGTAGTTCCCCGCTGGCTTGAGGAAGGTCATGCGGAATGGATCAGTCGCAAGGTCCGTCAGCGGCTGTCACCGGAAGAGGCTCAAGCCGACGTAAGGCGCTCTCAGGGCTTGTTCGAGGCCAGCAAACAGCCCTTGGCGCTCGGTAGTTGGGGCGGCATGCGGGTCAAGCGGGAGGCGATCATGCGCCAAGTTCCACCAGAGGAGCGCCGCAGGATGGAAGCTGACCCGGCCTACACTCCCTCGCTTTCTGACCGCAGTTTCAGCATCGGACCGGACGACGTCACCAGCGATGAGAGCAATCTGAAGCCTCGCTACGAAGGTTCGTGGCGCGTGTTTCGCGACCTCGAGGCAATTCACGGTCAAGCTGCCGTGCAAAACTGGATGCGGGAACTCACGTCGCGCCCTGGCAGGGTTGACGGCGGCTCGGTCACTCGCAGCGCTACCGACATGCTGAACGAGAACCTTAGCAAACGGCTGGGTTAGCGCGGGGGGGGGGGGGTGATGTGGACGACGATATCGATGCCCTCCGCTCCGATATCAGCATGGCGACCGCTGAGCCGCAGCTCGATCAGGAGTTATAGGTAAGGCGTGCCGCCAAATAGCCCCGGCAGCTCGTCCAACCGTTCGCGAGTCACTGGGCGGCGGATGCTTCAGCGAACTGCGTACGCTCGCCACCTATGCACCGATGGCTAACGGCACTAACGGGCGCGATGACTCGCACCCGCTAGTGCAGCATCAGGCGGCGGCGCGCTCGTCGGCGTTCCTGCGACGTAGAAGGCTGCTCGATATAGCCGGAGATGCATAGGCAGCGCCCTCTAGTGGTGCGAGGTCCACGCCAGGCGGCACGATTTCATCGATACGATCCAGCACCTCGTCGCTTAGCCGCACGGTCGCGCCACTCAGCAAGCCGTCGAGGTGCTCCTCGGTACGCGGGCCGATGATCGCGGCCGTGAGCGCCGGATGCGACATGACGAACGCCAGCGCCATGTGCATTAGCGAGATGTCCGCACTCTCTGCCAGCGGGATGAGCTGCTCGACGGCGTCCAAGCTGCTCTCATCGGACATCGCCTTGGGAAAGAACTTCGCGCGCAGTGAGTCCGGCGTTGTCTGGCCTTTTCGGTATTTGCCGGTCAGCATGCCTTTGGCGAGCGGACTCCAGGCCATCACGCCCATGCCGTAGCGCTGGCAGGTCGGCAGTACCTCGCGTTCGATCGCGCGGTTGAGAATAGAATAGGGAGGCTGTTCAGTACGAAAGCGGCCGAGGCCGCGGCGCTCCGCAATGTGCTGCGCTTCGACGATGTCGGAGGCGGGCACGGTGGATGCGCCAAACGCCCGGATCTTGCCCGCTCGCATCAAGTCAGTGAGCGTCGACAGGATCTCCTCTACATCGGTGTCGGCCGGCATGCGGTGAACCTGGTAGAGGTCGATGTGATCCGTCCCCAACCGGCGAAGCGAGCCTTCGACGGCTTGTACGATCCATCGGCGCGAGGCACCCTGCTGGTTCGGGTCCTGCCCCATGGGCCCGGTGAACTTGGTAGCGAGTACGACATGGTCGCGGCGCCCTTTGAGCGCCTTGCCGACAATCGCCTCGGACTCTCCGTCGCTGTATCGATCGGCGGTGTCGATGAAATTAATTCCGAAATCGAGTGCCTTGTGAATGATGCGGATGCAGGCATCATGGTCGGTGTTTGCAATCTTGCCGAACATCATCGCGCCCAAGCAGTAAGGGCTGACCTTGATGCCGGTCCGTCCAAGATTTCGATAGAGCATAGCGGTCTCCTGCATGGTCTGTTGAGTAGGTCAAATGAGTGGTTGGGTTGTTCGACCCGGCATCATTCCGGCAGCTTCACGATCAGTTTGCCCGTGTAGTTGCCCTCGAGCAGGCCGATAAAGGCCGCAGGCGCCTTATCGAGGCCCTCGACAATAGTTTCGGAAACCAGCAGTTGGCGATCATCAAGCCAGCCCCGAACCTGCCTTTCGAAGGTCGGGAATTCCTCCAGATGGTCGGCGTTCAGAAAGCCTTCCAAGCGAATGCGTTTGACGATCAGCGTCGTGAGGAATTCATGAATTCCAACTCTTTCTCCTGCTATTGCACCGTTGTAGCCTGACACCAGGCCGCATACGGGTACGCGCGCATCGTTGTTGAGTAGCGGCCAGACAGCGTCCCGTACCGCACCGCCGACATTCTCGAAGTAGATATCGATGGCAGCGTTTGTCTCCTGTGCAAGCTGACCGGCGAAATCGTGTGCGCGGTAGTCGACACAAGCGTCAAAGCCGAGATCCTGCGCGACATGGCGACATTTGTCCGCTCCGCCTGCTATGCCCACAACGCGACAGCCGAGAAGCCGACCTATTTGCCCGACGACAGAACCGACCGCGCCAGCTGCGGCTGATACCACCAGCGTGTCGCCAGCCTGCGGTCTTCCGATTTTGGTCAGTCCCCACCAAGCGGTGAACCCGGTCATTCCAAGAATGCCAAGAGCCTGCGACGGCTCCGACATGTCGGGCATCAGGTGCCGCAATCCTGTGCCGTCGGAGACGACAAACGACTGCCAACCACCGTCGGGCACCACCACTAAATCGCCCTCGGCGAAGCCATCATGGTACGAAGTAAGGACGCGCGCGACAGTGCCCCCGCCCGGAGGCGCATTGAGCGCGTATGGTGGCGCATAGGAGCCGCGTGCGTCGTTCATTCGTCCGCGCATGTACGGATCCAGAGACAAATACAGATTGCGCAGCAGCAGCTCGCCCTCCCCAGCGAGAGGCATCGGAGCGTCGACCATGCGGAAATCGTCGTTGCGGGGAGCGCCCTGGGGCCGGCGGGCGAGCAGCACCTGTTTATTGATGGCTTGGTTCATAAAGGTCCTCCGGGAAAATGACCCTGCCGACGACAAGGTCGGCTGAGCGAGGCGTCAGCGGGCAAAGCGCTGGCGCAGGAAGGCCAGCACATCGCCATCGGCCTCGCGTATGACGGAGAAGTGGTCCGCACCGTCGTAGACCGTGTATGTGACGGGCGCGCCGGTCGCCTTTAGCCGGTCTACAAACGGCGTTTGAAGCGGCTCCAAGACGAATGGGTCAGCATTACCCTGAACGATCAGGACGGGCTTACGCAGCGTGTAGCCCGGTTTGACTGCTGGATCGTTGGCCGCGATGAAGGCGCGCATCTGCGGCTGGTTTGCCCAATCCAACTTCAATCCTCGAAAATCATCACCCTTCGCCTTCACTGCTGCGTCGATCGTACCGATTGCTGCCACCGAGCAGAGTGAGCGGAAGCGGGGTAACGTCGCGGCCAGATCCGGACCCATGATTGACGTCTCGTCGAAGGACGGCCGCTCAGCTTTGAGGCCGGTCGCCATAAGCGCCCCCTGGAACTGCTGCATCATCTTGCCCTGCAGAGCTGCTTGCCTGCTGGTCGCTGCCTTGCCATTCGCCCCGAAGCGGGCAGCGTGAGCCTCTATTGCAACGTAGGGTGCAGATGCGACCGTACCAACGTAGGTCATCCCATCGGCTTCGCCTGCCAATGCTTCGGCGCCGAGCACGCCGTGACCACCGTCCGAGTGTCCAACCGCCGCCCAGCGATCAGACAGGCGAGGCTCGGCGAACCGAGCCGCAACGACACCCGCTACCAACGATCGAGCGAGGCTGGACAGATCATAATAGGGGTACGGGGTGGTTGCATCAGGACCGAGGCCTTCCAGGTCAGGCGCGACCACTGCGTAGCCGGCTCCAATGAATTCATTGATCTGCCAAGCATAATCGCTTTTGAAGCCGTCTTTGGTCAGGCCGCCGTCGAGCTCGGATGTTTGACTCGGCGCACAGCTTTTCTGTCCTGGCGTGGTGGTGCCATGCTCCCAAGCAACGATCGGCCACCCCCCCACAGGCGGCGTGCCCTTGGGTGTCAGCAATAGTGTCGTGGCTGGCACCGGCCGCCCTCCGACACCGAGCATGGTATGGTGGAGAAGCCTTACGTTGGCGTCGACGCCGGAGATCGCTGGCTGAGTCGTAGCCGCCCGAAGGGTGATCGGTGCCCGGCCAGATGCAGGTTGCAGTGCGAGCGCGACGCTGGCGATTCCGAGCGAGGTGGTTAGGAGAACGGCCACAAAGTTGCGGCCGCTGCGCGCTAAGAAAGATGACATTGTAAGTAGTCCTGCTGATCTGAGAGATTAGACCTGTGCCATTCCGCCATCGACCGGCAGCTCCGCGCCGGTGATGAAGCTGCTCTCGTCACTGACGAGGAACAGTGCGGCCGATGCGACCTCATCGGGACGGCCCATGCGGCCCAGAGGGATTAACTGCGTCAGCGTTCCGCGCACCTCGTCTGAGGCCGCCGCGAACATGGCGGTATCGGTTGGCCCGGGCGCCACGACATTGACCCGGATCCCGCGCGGAGCGAGCTCATTGGCCCAGGTTCTCGCAAAAGAGCGCACCGCCGCTTTGCTCGCGCCATAGACGCCATAGCCCTTGGTGCCGATCGCACCCGCGATCGACCCCACCAGCACCACAGCTCCACCTCGAGGCATGATCGCTGTGGCAGCCTTCGTCGCGAATAGAAGTGAGCGCACGTTTAGCCCGAGGGTGCGATCAATGTGGTCGTCGTCAACAGTGTCGAGCGTAGCGAATTCAGCGATGCCGGCATTTACGACTAGGACGTCCACCTGCCCCGCCTCGCGCTCAACCGACACAAAGAATGCCATTATGTCGGCTGGATCCGAAGCGTCTACGCGACGCGCACGCACCGCGCCTTTGCCGTGCGTTGTCTCACTCTGTTCGGCTCGTCGACTGGTCGCATATACCGTCGCGCCTTCTACCGCGAAACGCTGCACGATGGCACCGCCGATGCCGTCTTGCCCGCCGATCACAACCGCGACTTTACCCGTAAGCTTGCTCATACGTCCTCACTGAAACGTGGTGACGTCTAAGTATATTCCCCATATCTAAGCACAAGAACGCACCTGTCGGTGCCTAGATATGGAGATGTATACCCATGGCTACTGGTGACATCGTTCTGCCGCTTGATGTGAGCGCTACGAGGCCTATCCTGGAGCAGATCGCAAACAAGTGGACGGTTCTGATCCTCAATGTCCTGTGCACGCAACCAGCGCGCTTCAATGACTTAAAGCGTCGTCTTGACGGCATCACGCACAAGGCCCTCTCGGACGCTTTGAAGCGGCTAGAACGCGCGGGCCTCATCAGCCGCCGTGTTCTGCCGACCCAGCCAATTGGCGTTGAGTACACAATCACGAGATTGGGTGGGTCACTCCGTGAGCCCTTCGCGGCGCTCTATACTTGGTCATTGGAAAACGGGACTGAGCTGGAGCGAGCGCAGTTAAGCTATGACGCGTCGAGACTTGAGGATCAGGAATAGTGCGTCACGTCACCGTGCTGACCCAGCGGCGTTGCTAGCCTGTCCTCTATGTCGGGGGCGCGATCTTTTCCTCGCAGCAGGCCGTCCGTCATCAAAGCCAACATCACATGTGCCTCTGCCGGCTCTGCTTCATCTGCCGCCCCTGCGAGCGCGCTAACGGCTCGAAGGAGCATCCAGGCCGGAACATCATCGCGGATCTGGCCGGCGGCAACGGCGTCACGCAGTAGTGTAGCAAGGGCCGGCTCGAAGTTCGCTCGAAAATAGGCCGGCAGTGCGTCGAACGCTGGGTCACCGGAATGTAGTGCGGCAGCCAGTCCTCTCTTTGTGGTCAAGAACCGCCAATAGCGCTCAAGCCATAAAACGACTGCCCTTCCAGGCTCATTCTCTAAGGAAAGTGTCGCTGCCGCTGCGGCGCAGCCATCCACCTCACGGCGGAACACGCCAGCGATCAGATCGGATCGCGTTGGAAAACGCCGGTACAGCGTACCCATTCCGACGCCCGCCCTAGCGGCAATCTCCCGCACGGTTGCATCGATGCCGGACGCAGCAAAGACCTGCTTGGCTGCTTCAAGGATTGCATCCTCATTGCGTTGCGCATCGGCACGCACGGTTCGGCCGGTCCGACGCCCCGACAATTCTCCTTGTTGTGTGGGCAACGTTTTCTCCCATCCGCCGCAAAACAGATCTTGATAAGCGGAGCATCGCTCCATATATCGTTATTCGGAGCGGCGCTCCGGATCGGAATACACGCCGAACGTCGATCTCGCTAGCTGGAAAAGGAACATGCTCA
Organism: Sphingomonas echinoides; assembly: GCF_029623395.1. Lineage (GTDB taxonomy): Bacteria > Pseudomonadota > Alphaproteobacteria > Sphingomonadales > Sphingomonadaceae > Sphingomonas > Sphingomonas echinoides_A. The sequence continues at coordinate 8,068 of NZ_JAPYKK010000035.1, read as the reverse complement.
TGAACAACCTTATCAAGGTGTCGCGCGCCATCCCCGTGTTGGAAGAGACGATCGCTGCCTCGTATAGTCCCGTGCTTCTGCCAATGGGTGGACGAGAGACGCCGTTGGAAATGCGGATCACCGCACCAATGACCGGCGACAATCTTCCGATCGTGCTGCTCTCCCATGGACATGGCCCGTCGCTGTATGTGCCGTCAAAGGACGGCTATGGCCCCCTCGCCAACTTCCTCGCCGAGCGTGGTTTTGTCGTAATCCAGCCCAGCCAAGCCAACTCTAAAGTTGCTGGTTTGCCAGCGGGTGCGCCAGACGCACCGTTGTTTGCGCGCGAGCGGGCTGAGGAGTTGCGCGCAATTATCGACGGGCTTGATGTGATCGAGGCAATCGTTCCACCTCTGGCTGGCAGACTTGATCGTGACCGTATCGCGGCCGTTGGACACTCGCTTGGCGGACAGACTGTGGGTTTCTTGCTCGGCGCGCGATTCACGATCGGCGATGGTCAGGATGCACGCGAAGTGAACCTGTTTGAGCCGCGCATCAAGGTCGGCGTCTTGCTCAACGCGCCTGGCGCGGGAGGCGATGACCTCAGTGCCGGCGGCAAGGCATATGGCCCCGCCTTCTCACCAGACTTCAGCCGACTGATAACGCGCGCGTTGGTGGTATACGGCGACGAGGACGTCAGCCCGCACCTGACGGTCCGCGGCGCCGACTGGCACGCAGATCCTTTTCATCTCAGCCCCGGTGCCGACCATCTGCTGACGATCGCAGGCGCGAAGCATGGCTTGGGCGGCATAGCGGGCTACGATGCCAAGGAGACGGACGACGAGGACCCCGATCGTCTCGAGACGACACGGCGGATGATCTGGTCCTACCTGCGCTCCGCTCTTTTCGATGGTGACACCGCTTGGTCAGAGGCATCCCGTGCTCTTGAAGGCCCGGCGGCTTCGCTTGGCCACGTGACGCGCAAGTAGCCTAGACGACGAGCAATTTTAGCTCGCCGCGGCCTTAACCACCAGCAGGCAGGAGGTGCCAGTGTCCGGATCTCGCAAACCAGTGCTGGCACCCCTCGCGATCACATGTCCGCCGCGGTTGGGCGCACGATGACCTCGTTGATGTCGACGCCGTCGGGCTGCTCCAACGCATAGCGGACTGCTCGTGCAATCGCGTCCGGGGTCAACGACTTCTTCCGCCAACCCGTCAGAGCAGTGGCTATTGCAGAGTCGGTGATGTCGTGCCCGAGTTCGGTGGCGACCACGCCCGGCGAGATCAGTGTCGAGCGGATTTCGTCATGCTCCTGCCGCAACCCTTCGGTAATGGCGCGCACCGCATGCTTGGTGCCGCAATAGACAGCCGCGGTGGGCATGACCATGTGCGCGGCGACCGAGGCGACGTTGACGACATGGCCGCTCTGCTGCGCCACGAACCGCGGCAGGACCGACGCGATACCGTTTAGGACACCGTGGATGTTGACGTCCACCATCCGCTTCCATTCGTCGCGCTTAAGCGCGGCCAGGGGCGAGAGCGGCATCACGCCGGCATTGTTGACCAGTACGTCGACGCGCCCGAACCGCGCATCGGCGGCCTCGACGAACGCGTCGAAGTCGGCACCGTCCGTCACGTCGAGGGTTTGCCACGCGACGCTCGCGCCAAGCTCCTCCGCTAGCGCCTTCAGCCGCTCGCCCCGACGCGCGCCGATGAAGAGCCGTGCGCCCGCCGCTGCCAGTTCGCGCGCCGTCGCTTCGCCAATGCCGCTCGAAGCGCCGGTGATGAGGACGACCTTGTCGATGATAGCTGTCATGATGTTTTCCTTGCCTTGCTGACGGCCAGCAAGATGGGACAGCAGGACGGGTCCGCGGTAGATCGATCGTCCGAACGCTTTGCACAATCCTCCAGAATCGCGTCTCTCGGTTGCGCGCGTCGATCCGCTGAGGAATGACGGTCGGCATGGACCGGATCACCCAGCTTGCCGCCGTCATCGACCGTCACGTCGGCGGGACGGGCATTTGCACGACGGCGATGCCGCATGTGTCGCTGATCCGGGCCGATCAGCCGAGCACGCCGACGCCCGCCGTCTATGAGGCTTCGCTATGCCTGATCGCCCAGGGATCGAAACGCGTGTCGATCGGCGAGCACAGCGTCGTCTACGACGCCGCCCATTACCTCCTTGTCTCGGTCGACCTGCCGCTCGTCGGGCATGTGATCGATGCGAGCCCCGAGAAGCCGTATCTCTGCTGCAAGATCGACCTCGATCCTGCGATGCTCGCCGACCTCATGGTGTCTGAAGGCGGCGCAGTTCAGCGCACCGACTTGCCGGTGCTGGGCCTCTACCCTAGCGATCCCGACCTGATCGACGCTGCGTGCCGGCTGGTAGGGCTGCTCGACCGGCCGGAGACGATCGGGGCATTGGCACCGCTGATCGAGCGCGAAATCCTGTACCGGCTGCTCACCGGGCCGCACGGGCCGATGCTTCGCCACGTCGCAACCGCCGGCAGCCACCTCAACCAGGTCAGCCGGGCCATTGCCGCAATCCGCCGTCGCTTCGATGCGCCGATCCGCATTGACGAGGTCGCGGCTGAGGCGGGGATGAGCACCTCTTCGCTTCATGCACACTTCAAGGCAATCACCCATCTCACGCCACTAGAATACCAGAAGCAATTGCGTCTGCAGGAGGCACGGCGCTTGATGCTCGCAGGCGGTGCCACAGCCAGCGCGGCAGGGTTTGCGGTCGGCTACGAGAGTCCGTCACAGTTCAGCCGCGAATACCGCCGCCTGTTCGGCGCGCCGCCACGACTGGACATCGATCGGCTACACGCTGCACCAGCGGGCATCGCGCTGTAGTCGCAGAGAAGTCGTTGATAGTTTGCGTTACTCCTAAGCCAAAGCCGGCCGTTCGTGCAGGTTTGGCAGCAGCCGAGAGCGTACGTTGGATCAGGTCGAAACGTTCAGCTGCAAGGCGCAAAGCGGACGTTGCTGGCTGCGATCACCGCCTGATAGCGGAAGGTTCACTTTCGAGGTGCGGTCGCCCCCTCGCCTTTCCGCCCACCCCCCCCTACTCCGGCCTGCACCGCGACATTGATCGTTTCCATGCCGGTACGTTTTAGGTATACCCTCAGCGCACATCTCTAGGCCGGTCCTCTTTACGTCAGGAAATGACGCATAAAATCCCTGCCGATTTTCTCGTCAGGTCCGGCTGAAGTGTTAGCCAACGAGGACCATACGGCACCCATTCAAACGGCACCGTTGAAGCTACGAGCAGGGCTAAGGAGGAGCCGTGCCGGAGGAAAAGCAGCCCTTCTGCTATCGCCCAAATTTTGACATTCAGCCCGAATGAACGCGACCGCTTCTAAAATCTGCTTATCGCTTCGTTGCGGCGATGCGGACAAAACAGGACACAACGCTAATCCAGCGAGAACTGGGAATACCAAGGCTTATCCTCGCGGGTTGCACGTCGTTTCTCACAAACCCGTTCACGTGCTGCAGCCTCATCTACCCAAGCTTTCGGTACTGGCACTAATTTTTCCGGCCCCCCACAGGGCCCGTGTGAACCAAAAAACTCCCTCCGGTCATATTCAGAGCCATAATCTTTTCGAGTATATGGGCCTCTGTCGTTTGGGTCATAGTGAGACTCGAATGTCGGACCAGTCCCCGTAGATTTGTCCACTAGACCGATCGTATTAAGGCCAACCCCGTTCTGGTCGCCAAATACCCTAACTATATCCTTAGATTTATCAAACCTGCTTTCTATTATCTGTGTAAAGGCGTCGTTGCCATATAGGTGGTCGAATACAACCCATAGGCTACCAATGTTTGCGTGAGCAGTGCTTGCTACAAAATATACGCGGCGCGGAAGATGTCGCCCTCCATATCTGTCAGTCCATCCAATTGGCTTCTGTGGACCTATATCAAACAAGAACATAGTGCGATGAAAGTCTCTTGCCAAATATGATAATATATCTTTTCTTGGATGAACCGGCTTTGACATGACATTTAGCGTTATTCTAGACATCGACATTGGAGGGATATCAAGGAAGCATATTTGAATGGCTGGGCACTCGGCATCCAAACGAGCCTTTGACTGGTTCTGCGAGTTGCAGCTCCCCGTTATGAATAGTAATAAGGTAAGTAATGCCGACGAAGATAGTCTAATATCGTGCGCTTTAATATGCTGTGATATACAGTTCACTGCCATATCAAAGAAGCAACGGTAACTCAGCATGTGCCCAAGACGCTTACATTTCATTAGTTGTATGGTGCCACAGCCATAAATGCAAAACTTTGAACAATCTTTAATGTCTGCTTCCCACCACCTATTGCCGTTCAACCCCTTCACGAGCGTCGATCGCGCTGGAAGCCGACCGACCGCTATGGGGCGGGAACGCCGGCCGGCATTGAAGAACGGTTGGTACGCGAGTAGCGCCTAAACGTCGCGACCTAGTGGCAAGCGGACCTAGCTACCGACGCAGACACGCAGCCGCTGGGGTCAAAGTGATGTTGCGGAAAGTGAGCGGGATGCGCCCGTCGCCATCATCGGTCTCTACCGTCGCAAACCCTTTGAACGTTGCCGGTATCAATCCACTCCCGCCCGCCGTCTTAACGTCGGTCCGCTGCACGGGATCAGAAAGGGTCACCAACACGAAAGCACGCAAGGTCTTAGGGCTTCGCTGGTTGAACCATGTAGCCCCTTGACTGCCTTCCCCGGAAAGTTCGCCATTCGGCGTCGCGCTGCTGACAGCCTTTATCCGCCACCCTTCGGGGACGCGGCATACGGAGTTGAACTGCACACCCCAAATGTCGAACGAAAATGCTTTGACGCTCACCGTGTCTTTGACGGGGAGGCCGATTATCGAAAGGAGATAGGTGTGAGGATGATCAACGGCGGAAGCGGCCCCCGCATTAAAAGCAGTAGCGGTAATAGCCTTTTCATCGACGGACAATCCGCCAACTGCCGAATGTCTGCAAGTGGAAGTTTCCAGTCCGTCCGCTTTGCCGCCCGAAAGCTGCCGGTCGGCTTCCGGCAACGGCGGTCGTGTTCAGAGCGGCTGAACGTCGCAACATGGTGGCAAGCGGAATGGCAGCTTTGGCTTGAGCGGAATGCGAAGCGGCCGTTACTTTCCAGCTGTCTTGCCGTCATCAGCCAGCCGGGAAGTACCACCTCGAAGTCGCCTGATAACCGTGATTTTGCCGCCCGCTATGTCATAGGCAACGGCGTCATATCCCCAGCAGCAATCTGGGGGCGGCTTCCGCCCCCAGCTTCCGAGTGAATTAAAATACTCCATAAAGAGGAGGCGTCCTGTTGAGGCGTACCCCGGCGCAAGTTTGAACGAGACACCGGTCGCGGACAGCTTCGGGCCAAACGCCTTTAGCCAATCGGCTTTGTTTCGCGCGACGTTTTGTCCATCTTCGAAAACTTGAACATCGTCAGCGAGAAGGGCGGCATAACGAGCCTCGTCCTTTGTCGAGAAGGCACGCACGAGGTTTTCCGCGATACTGGTTTGCTCGGGAAGCAATGGCGGCGGAGGAACCTGCGCTGTCGCGCTTGTCGCAAGCGAAAGTGACACCGCCGTAAATACCGCGAACCGAAGCCATGCCACTCGTTGTCTCCACTGTTGGGCCTACGTCTCCTTCTGGGATCGCGCGAAGGTCTGCGCAATGGCAAGGTTTGGGCAATTCCGGTCCGTCCGCTTTGACGCCTCAAAGCTGCCAGTCTGCTTTCAGGAACGGTTGGTACACCAGGAGCGTTTGAACGTCCCGATCTGGTGGAGAGCGGACGTTCTCCTCATGGTGACATGTTGAACTGAGCCACAGTTCCGGCGCCTTCGTCATTCCGTTTCAGAAACGAGTGCCAGAGCTTGAGCTTGCCGCGCCGCTGCCGCCTCGGCGGTTTCTGGCCTTCTGGGATTAAGCGACCAGACAGCCAGAACTTGTGGTGAGAGACGAACGACGGCGTAACAAGACGTGACGATTAAAACTACTTTGACGTTAGGAACTGACGGCGTGGTATCCTGCTTCGGGCACGCAACCTTAGGCTTGTCGTTAAACGGCTCAACAGCGGACAAAAGCTCAAAAACGTTTTTGTCTCCGTTGTAGTAAGCTTCGAGCTGCCTCAAGTCGTCTTGGTCTACGAGCATGAAGCTCTCAGGAAGATCGTTGGCAACGCCAGCTTTGGCTGACCGGCAACGCCAGCTTAGACAGTCAATATTTGGCGGCCGCCCTTCGTAGATCGCGGTGGGAACAATTCGTAGAAGGCCAGCCGATACAGGCGCCGACGACCTTGAGGCGTCTCGTGCGAGCTTTTCAGCGTCAATCTTCCCTGTGTCCTCATCTTGGGGATTGTATGAAGTATTACCGGCCTCGCCCCGTTTCGAGACGAGCTGCACCTCTGCCAAGCGCGTTCTAAATACTCGGTCAGCAATCTTGACGAAGACGGGCGACCTTAGGACATCGTCCGACGCTCGATTAGATGGAGCCGACGAGCATGCGCCTGATAGCAGGAAACTAGTTACGGCCAATCGCATTGCCGCCGTGCGCAGGTGCATACGGAACGCGAAATGAGAAAATGGCCGCATTCGCGAATGATCGCGCTATGGGCAAACCTTTGCAAGTTACGTTTGACTCCGAGCCTCCAATGTCCGGAAGTGGGCGACTCCGGCCGGGCCGCCTTGTGTCCGACGCGATCACCAGCAGGAACGGCTCGACCTGGTGGCTAGCGGTCATTCCCGGAACAACCCACCAAGTCGAAGAAGGCCTTCCAGCCGAACGTTTTGTCCCCTGCGCCTGCCGCGTTCGGGAAAAGCATGTGGGCTGGTGCAGGGTCGCCTCTTCGTGGAACGCTCTCGATTAAGTCGTAGGCGGCGTCGAAACCGATGTACTGCCTGTTGCCCTGTGGGCGAGGACCTCCGTCCGGATCAGGTGCTCGCCACCCTTTCGCTGTAACATCCTCCGTTGAAGCTATGTTCTGAAGCCCATCGGTTCCACCGTTCCATGGCAGCCACCACGACGTATCTCCTGACTTCTGATCGTGGATCGCCAGCGCGAGGTCGCTCGGCCAATATGGCCCGCTGGCGACCTGACGATAATGAGCCGTCCAACGGGGATGGTGCCGCAGCACATATTGAGCGCGCTCTACGGGACACGGGGAAACCGACGATGCAGCAAGAGCGAGGAGTCCAAGCATCATCACATTCCCCCCTGTTATCGCGTCCTACCTAGCCTCAATGGGAACGTCTGCAAATGGGCGTTTGCGGACTGGCAACTTCCCCGCCCGATAGCTGCCAGTCGGCTTTGGCTTACCATGGACGGCTGTAAAGGGGCTGAACGGCAATACCTGGTGGAAAGCGGAAGGGCGGCTTACGGGAGGGCGAGTGGCAGTAGCTGCCCTTGCGCGGTCGCTGCTTCCTCGAAAGGATTATTTTACGTAAATGGCGCGCTTGGGCACTAGTGTTCGCTAGAACACAAGCAAATGGCATTATTGTATAGACCCGTCTCCAAAACTAGCATTGTTGATCCTCGACCAATGAAAGACGCATTGTCCTTCTTTTTCAGACTGACCATTAAGGTATCTTGAATACAAATTACCAGTAAGTCCAATTATTCTCCAATGCGGATTAGACCACCATAATGAATTGCGGTCTATTTTACAATATCTTGCTAGGCTGTACAATTCGAGTTCTGGTATGTCATTTGAGGCAGACGGTAAAAGGCACAGAAACAATGCCGCTGCCCGAAGCATCAACGTACGGTTTGATGGCTTCCATCGACAAACAGCTATTATCAACGCTAAAGCGGTAGCAGGCACAAGCAAGACGGCTGATATGTCTAAAATATATCTTACGCTAACAGGAATGCCATATTGTTGAGATAAATAATAGCACGTGCACCCTGTTGATGCCATTATAAGCGCCACATAGTTCCAACGGGTCATTCGCCGCCTAGTCTACTAGTTTTCAGTGCTTATACGTTCTAGGCGATGCCGAACATGAACAAATCAATAGACAACGTAGTCTACCTGCCTGGTTTTTGGGGCATCTGTCGAGCATGCCGACAGTAAGCCACTATGCCGGAACGGCTGCAA
>NZ_JAPYKK010000034.1 GCF_029623395.1 Sphingomonas echinoides | reverse complement strand
CGGATCTTCTCCTGCTACACCATGCTCGACGGCGCGATCGAGCCCAAGGCGATCGCCAAGCGCGCGGCGGAACACGGTTTTCCCGCCGCCGCGCTGACCGATCGCAACGGGCTCTATGCCGCGATGGCCTATTCCGACGCCGCGATGGCGGCGGGCGTCCAGCCCGTGATCGGGACGATGCTCGGGCTCTGCCGCCCCGACATGCCCGAGGCGGCGACTCCGGTGATCGACTGGATCGCGCTCTACGCGCAGGACAAGACGGGCTATGACAATCTCTGCAAGCTCGTCTCGCGCGCGCATCTCGATCGTCCGCTCGAACTCGCCGCGCATGTCGATTTCGACGCGCTGGCGGCGTGTTCGGACGGGTTGATCGCGCTCACCGCGGGGCGCGAGGGCGGGCTCGCGCGGCTGTTCGCGGAGGACCAGCCGAGCCGCGCGCTCGCTTATGCCGATCGGTTGCAGGCGCTGTTCCCCGACCGGCTCTATATCGAGCTGACGCGCCGCGCGTGCGAGATCGAGGGCAAGGCCGAACCGCATCTGCTCGACCTGGCGTATGACCGGAACCTGCCGCTGGTCGCGACCAACCCGTGCTGTTTCGCGAACGAGAATTTTAGCGAGGCGCATGACGCTTTGCTGTGCATCGCCAACTCGACCTATATCGCGAGCGATGACCGCCCGCGCAGTTCGCCCGATGCGTGGATGAAACCCGCCAAGGAAATGAAGGCGTTGTTCGCCGATCTTCCCGAGGCGATCGACAACACCATGATCGTCGCGCAGCGCTGCGGCGTGGCCGCGCCCAAGCGCAAGCCGATCCTGCCGAGCCTTGCGGGCGACCGCGAGGCGGAAGCCGAGAAACTGCGCGTCGATGCGCGCGCCGGGCTCGAGCGCCGGCTCGACCGGATCGCCGAGCTCGGGCTGTTGTCCGCCGGGGGCCAGAGTGCCGAGCAGACCGGCGACTGGCGCACCCCGTACCGCGAGCGGATCGAGTTCGAGCTCGACGTCATCATCCAGATGGGGTTCCCGGGTTACTTCCTGATCGTCGCGGACTTCATCAAATGGGCGAAGGATCACGACATCCCGGTCGGCCCGGGCCGTGGTTCGGGCGCGGGTTCGGTCGTCGCCTGGGCGCTGACGATCACCGATCTCGATCCGATGAAGCTGGGGCTGCTGTTCGAACGCTTCCTCAACCCGGAACGCGTGTCGATGCCGGACTTCGACATCGATTTCTGCGAAACCCGGCGTGGCGAAGTGATCCGCTACGTCCAGCAGAAATACGGCCGCGATCAGGTCGCGCAGATCATCACCTTCGGGAAGCTGAAGGCGCGCGCTGTGTTGAAGGACACCGGGCGCGTGCTCCAGATGGGGTACGGCCAGATCGACCGGCTCGCGAAGCTCGTCCCCAATCTGCCCGCCGACCCGTGGACGCTGAAGCGCGCGATCGACGGCGTGTCTGAGCTTCACAGCGAGTATAAGCAGGACGGCAACGTCCGCCACCTGCTCGATCTCGCGATGAAGCTCGAGGGGCTCCCGCGCCACAGCTCGACCCACGCGGCGGGCGTGGTGATCGGCGATCGTCCGCTCGCCGAGCTGGTGCCGTTGTACCGCGATCCGCGCTCGGACATGCCGGTCACGCAGTTCGACATGAAATATGTCGAGGGCGCGGGGCTGGTGAAGTTCGACTTCCTCGGGTTGAAGACGCTGTCGGTTTTGAAGAAGGCGATCGACCTGTTGGCGGTGCGCGGGGTCGTGCTCGATCTCGACGCGCTCGAATGGGACGATGAGGGCGTGTACAAATTGCTGCAGAAAGGCGACACGGTCGGCGTCTTTCAGCTCGAATCGGAGGGAATGCGGCGCACTTTGTCCGCGGTTCGGCCGTCGAATTTCGGCGATATCATCGCGCTCGTGTCGCTGTATCGCCCGGGCCCGATGGACAACATCCCGATGTTCGGCAAGCGCAAGAACGGGTTGGAGCCGATCGTCTATCCGCACGCGCTGCTCGAGGGGATCCTGTCGGAGACCTACGGGATTTTCGTGTACCAGGAACAGGTTATGCAGGCCGCGCAGATCCTCGCGGGCTATTCGCTGGGGCAGGCGGATTTGCTGCGCCGCGCGATGGGCAAGAAGGTCAAGGCCGAGATGGACGCGCAGCGCGCCGGCTTCGTCGAGGGCTGCAAGACGATCAACGGGATCGACAAGGCCAAGGCGAACGAACTGTTCGACTTGATCGACAAGTTCGCCGGCTACGGTTTCAACAAATCGCACGCCGCGGCCTATGCGTCGCTGTCGTACCAGACGGCCTGGCTGAAGGCGCATCATCCGCACGAATTCTACGCCGCATCAATGTGTTTCGACATGACGCTCACGGACAAACTGAGCATCTTCGTCGATGACATGCGGCGTCTGGAAGTCGCGTTGCTGCCCCCCGACATCAACCGCAGCGAAGCCGAGTTCACAGTCGAGGACACCGGCGACGGGTTGGGCGTCCGCTACGCTTTGGCTGCGCTGAAATCGGTCGGCGAGGGCGCGATGGAAAAGCTCGTTCAGGAGCGCGAGGCGAACGGCAAGTTCGAGTCGATCGACGATCTCGCCCGCCGCGTCGACCCCCGCCTGATGAACAAGCGCCAGGTCGAGACGCTCGCCTCGGCCGGCGCGTTCGATTGCCTGGACGAGAACCGTGCGGGGCTACACGCGTGTGCCGAAACGATTTTAGCCACCGCCGCCCGCATCCACGACCAGAAGGTCAGCGGGCAGGGCGGCCTGTTCGGCACCGCCGACGCCGCCGAACCCCCGATCAAACTCCCCCGCTCGGCGCACTGGTCGGTCGCGCAACGGATGGACCAGGAAAAGGACGCGTTCGGCTTCTACCTCTCGGCGCACCCCGTCGACCGCCACGGCCACCTCGCCAAGATGCACGGCGCCCGCAGCTTCGCCGCTTTGGGCGAGCTCTCTATTCCCGACGACGGGACGCGCGCAGGTGCAACGATGGCCGCTTTAGTCGAGGACGCGCGCTGGCGCACCTCGGCGCGCGGCAAGCGCTATCTGATGGCAACCTGTTCAGATCCTTCGGGTCAGTTCATCGCAACCTGCTTCGATGACGCGGTTGCGGCGGATCTAGAGGAAGCCGCGCGCAACAACGGCTGCGGGCTGCTGACGGTCGAACTCGACCGCCGGCCCGGCGAGGAAACGCCGCGCGTCTCGATCAAGCGGATCCAGCCGTTCGAACAGCTCGCCAACAGCGCACGCTTCGCGCTGGAAGTCCGCATCCACAGCCCGATCGGCATCGCGGCCCTCGCAAGCGTCCTCAGCGACGTGCGCGGGGCGCGCGGCGAAGTCTGGGCGACCGTCCCCGTCGCCGATGGCGGCGAGGCGCGTGTCTTGCTCGGACGCGACTTTTTGCTCGACGGAGAGCTTGCCGAGCGCATCGAAGGCTTGCAGGATGTCAGCCAGGTAGAGCTGAGAACCGCCGAAGCGCGGCTGGCTCTGGTGGGGTGAACCAGCACCCCACCGACGGTCTGGAGAGAGACGATGCTCGGCGGAATGCAGGATTTCGAATTGCGTGTGCCGCGTCTGGTCGATCACGCTGCGCGCGAGCACGGCGACCGCGAGATCGTCACGTATTGGGCATCCGGGATCGAGACCCGAACCAATTGGTCCGGAATTGCGCGCGATGCCCGCAAACTGGCGCAAGCGCTTGAACGCCTGTCGATCAAACCGGGAGATCGCGTAGCGACGCTGGCGATGAACCACGCGCACCATCTGGTCGCATGGTACGGTGTGATCGGAATGGGCGGTGTGGTCCACACGATCAATCCGCGGCTGTTCGACGAGCAACTCGCGTTCATCGCCAACCACGCAGAGGACCGCGTGCTGTTCTACGATCGGCAATTTCAGCCGATCGTCGACCGATTGAAGGCGCAGTGGCCCTCGATCGAGCATTACATCTGCTTTGACGACGGCGCGTTCGAAGCACTGATCGGGGCGGAGGATGGCGCGTACGACTGGGTAGAGGGTCCCGAACGGGATCCGTGCATGCTGTGTTACACCAGCGGGACGACCGGAAACCCGAAGGGGGTCCTGTACGAACATCGCTCGACCGTCCTTCACGCGATGGCCGAAGTCGCCCCGTGGGTGTTCGACCTTTTCTCGAACTCAGTGGTCTTGCCCGTCGTGCCGATGTTTCACGCCGCATCCTGGGGCTTGCCGTTCGCGGCCGCGATGGCCGGAGCAAAGGTGGTCTATTCCGCGGCAAACGATCCCGCGGTGTTATGCCGCCTGATGAACGACGAGCAGGTAACGCATTCCGCGGGTGTTCCGACGGTGTGGCTCGCGCTGTTCCAGTATATCGATTCCGGTGGAGAGGCCCCGCAGCACCTACGCCAAGTCACGATCGGTGGGTCGGCCGCACCACGCGCGATGATCGACCGGATCATGGGGATGGGTGCGACCGTAAAGCATCTTTGGGGAATGACCGAGACGTCGCCGATCGGGACGGCGGGGTGCTACCCACCGCATTGGGAAACGATGAGCCGCGACGCCAAGCTCGACCACGCCTGCAAGCAGGGGCAGATTCCGTTCGGGATCGAGCTTCGTGTGGTCGACGATGCCGATACGGTATTGCCGCGCGACGGGGCCAGTTCAGGGCGTCTGCAGGTGCGCGGTCCCTGGGTGGTCAAACGCTATTTTAAGGCCGAATCAGACGCTGTAGACGCCGAACAGTGGTTCGATACCGGCGATGTGGCTGTGCTTCATTCCGACGGGACGATGCAGATTACCGATCGGGCGAAGGACGTCATCAAATCCGGGGGGGAGTGGATTTCTTCGGTCGACCTGGAGAACGCCGCGGTCGGGTGTGGCGGGGTTGCGGAAGCGGCGGCGATCGGCGTCTATCATCCAAAGTGGGACGAGCGTCCGCTGCTGCTCGTCGTCCGAAAATCGGATAGTATCGTCACTGCCGAGGAGATCACTGCGCATCTGTCGGCGCATGTCGCAAAGTGGTGGTTGCCGGACGAGATCCTGTTCGTCGATTCACTTCCGCATACCGCGACGGGCAAGCTATTGAAGACTGCGCTGCGGGCGACGTATCGCAATCATGTGCTGGCCGTGTAAGGGGAAACCGCACAGTATTTCTGACGGCTTTACCCCTTTGGCTTTTCCGCCGCCCATGCCGCTTCCAGAGCGGTTTCTGTTGCAGAGGGGGTACGCAAGCGGAGTGCTTCGATCTTGAGGTCTCGACCAAGCAACGGGCGGCTCTTGGTGCGCCACACGATGTCGTAAATTCCGTTTGTCGTTTGGAGTTTGTCGTCGTTCCAATATTGAACGGTGAGGAGCACGGGCAGTTTGCCGGTCGCGCGATCTTCACGACCATCGGTAACCTTCAACAAGGCGCGCTCATATGCATCCCGGCTGATCGTCTGCGTAGGAGACGTCTGCGGCGCGACTCCTAACGCGTTGGGAAAGACTGCGGTCACGTCGCCCAACGGATGCCGCTCGTCTGTTACAAGGACAAGGTCGCCATTGCGCGCGACTGTCGCCTTGATGGCATAGCGCGCAGCCTCACGGCTTTGCGTGACCGACTGTGTTTGCTTCTCGGCTTGTTCGCTCCGCCTGTCCGACCAGGTCAACCATAACCCCAGAGCCGCGATCGCGACACCTGCCACGCTTACGATCTCCGCCAGTGACACCCATCGGCGACGGATGGCCGCCGCTTCCGCTTTCTCGGCTTTGGTGACAGGGAGGTTCGGCTCAGGAGACTCGCTCATCGACCGCCTGCCTCCAGCACCTGCTGCGGTGCCGCAAGTTCCCAACTGATCGCAATCCGGTCGTCGACACGATCCCAGTCTACCGTATCACCATTCAGCCGTACGGCGATCCAGCCGGACGCTCCAAGATAAGCCGGTTTGTAATACGTTTTCGGATCGAACTCGATCAGTTGCGCTTGTTCATCTCCGCCGGTCGTCCGCACGATCAATGCCGTCTCGCCATCGTCATGATGATTGTGCCAAAAATAGGCAAAGAACTTTCCGTCAGCGACAACGAAGCCTGGCGCTCCGTGAGACTCGCGCTCGAGGGCCTCCGGGAGCGCCAAGCACAGCGTCCGGATGCGTTCAATCAGGGGGGTCGGATCGACGATCATCGAGTTACAAACTCCGCCAGGATACGAGGATAGAGGCGATGTTCCGCTGCCAGAACGCGCCCCGCAAGCGTGTCGGACGTCTCCCCCGGCTCGATCACGACCTCGGTTTGTCCTAGTACTTCGCCACCATCGAGTTCTTCGGTGACGACATGGACCGAACACCCTGCCACTGCGTCGCCGGCCGCGAGAGCGCGCGCATGTGTGTCGAGACCTTTATACTTTGGAAGAAGAGAGGGATGAATGTTGACGATCCTTCCACGCCACGCTTCGACGAACGTGTCTGACACCAGCCGCATGTAACCGGCGAGGGCGATCGTTTCGACGCCTGCCTCGCGCAGGGCATTCTGGAGAGCGCTTTCATACGCAGGCTTGCCGATCCCTTTCGGGGACAGCGTCCAGGTCGCTATGTCGTGATCCTTGGCCCAAGCGATGCCAGCGGCATCCGGTTTGTCCGACGCCACCAGAACGACTTCGTATGGGCACGCATTATCCCGCGCCGCATCGACCAGGGAAATCATGTTCGATCCGCGACCGGAGATGAGAATGCCGACCCTGGTTTTTTGACCGGACATTCAAGCTTTCCCAGTTCCGGCCATCGAGCTGATCAAGGCTCGAAGGCCTCGACCAGGCGATCCTGCTCCAGAACGGACGGACCCGTTCCAGGGGTGGAATGCCGAATCGATCGAAAATGCGGGCTTATCCATGGTTGTGTGTGGCAGTCCAATCAGCTTTGCCGCCCCAGGTTTCGGTCGAGCCTGAAACGGTGCATCCGCGCGCCCCCGGGACGAGTGAGCCGATCGAAAATACCGTCTCACCGGCCGCCTGCAACGCCGCAGTGACGGCTCCAACGTTCTCCGCCGCGACAATGACCGCCATGCCGACACCACAATTGAACGTCCGGGCCATCTCTTCGGGTTCAATATTTCCCTGGGCTTGAAGGAACGCCATCAGCCTGGGCTGCGGCCAGGCGTTGGCGTCGACCTGTGCGTGGACGCCGTCTGGCAAAACGCGCGGGATGTTCTCTAACAAGCCGCCCCCGGTAATATGTGCAAGGCCCTTGATCTGTCGATCTGCGAGCAATGGGAGCAAGGATTTCACATAGATCCGAGTGGGCGCCATCAGGGCGTCGATCAGCCGGACTTCATTGTCGAACAGGGCAGGGCGATCGAGCTTCCATCCCTTGTCCGCAGCCAGCCTCCGAACCAGCGAGAAGCCATTGGAATGCACGCCCGATGAGGCAAGCCCGAGGATCACATCGCCTGCCGCGATATCGTGACCGGTCAATACTTTGTCCCGCTCGACCGCACCGACACAGAAGCCCGCGAGATCGTAGTCGCCCGGCACGTACATACCCGGCATCTCGGCGGTCTCTCCGCCGATCAGCGCGCAACCCGCCTGCAGACATCCCTGGGCGATCGAGGCAATGACTCGTTCGGCCACCACGGGATCAATTTTTGCGGTCGCGTAATAATCCAGAAAGAATAACGGTTCCGCGCCCTGCACGATCAGGTCGTTGGCGCACATCGCAACCAGATCGATCCCCACGCCGTCATGCGCGTTCTGGTCAATCGCGAGCTTGAGCTTGGTGCCGACGCCGTCGTTTGCAGCGACCAGCAGTGGGTCGACAAATCCGGCCGCCTTGAGATCGAAAAATCCGCCAAAGCCGCCGAGATCGGCATCCGCACCAGCACGTCGCGTGGCCTTTGCCATCGGACCTATGGCGCGGACCAGCGCATTGCCGGCCGCAATTGAGACGCCCGCCTGGGCATAAGTGTAGGACGCCTTGTCCGGTTCGTTTTCGCTCATGATGCCCGCCTAGCCATATCCCGCTTGGATTTCCACGCCTCCTTCGCCAAAAGGGCGCCGACATGTCGATCCACCGCTTTTTCCGGCCCTTGGGGCTCGCAGCCGTACTCGGCATTGCGGTGACGGGTGGGTTGGGGCTCGCACAGGGCGACAATCCGACTCAAGGCCTGGCGTCAGCGGATGATTCTGGAAGCTACGAGGTCAGTGGAGTCGCAGTCGACGTTACAGGCAAGTCTGCGGATCAAGCCCGCTTCGCCGGGTGGCGGCTTGCACAGCGTAAAGGTTGGCAGATCCTGTCCAGGCGCCTTGGCGGGGGCGGCGCCATGCTGTCTGACGGTGCTCTTGATAGCATGGTGTCCGGGATCGTCGTCGAAAACGAGCAGATCGGTCCCAATCGATACGTCGCCAAGCTGGGGGTATTATTCAGTCGCGCACGGGCGGGATCGATTCTTGGTGTTGCGGCTGAAGCCACGCGTTCGCAGCCGATGCTGACAATTCCGATCGAAATGAGCGGCGGCGCGGCCGTCGGCTTCGAGCAAAAGACGGCGTGGCAGGACGCTTGGCTTCGCTATCGGACGGGCAATAGCCTGATCGATTATATCCGGCCGACGGGCACCGGGACTGATCCTCTGTTGCTCACTTTTGGCCAGACCGAGCGGCGTGGGCGTGGTTGGTGGCGCGTCGTGCTTGACCAATATGGCGCGACGGATGTTCTTGTTCCTACCGTCCGGATCCGCCGCGAATGGCCCGGGGGGCCGATCATCGGTACGTTCCAGGCGCGGCACGGCCCGGACAATCATTTAATCGCGCAATTCACGCTGCGGGTCGACAACGGCGATGCGTTGCCGGTGCTGCTCGATGCCGGCGTGAAGCGGATCGACGATGCGTATCAGGCCGCGCTGCGGAACGGTGCTCTGATGGGGGATTCTGGGCTCTCCTACGTGGCGCCAGTCGCGACACCGACGCCGCTTGCAACGCCGACCGAACTTCCGCTGCCCGGAGCCGACGGGATGGCTGGTGCGACCGGATCGGTGATCACTGTACAGGTGGACACGCCCACCGCGGCGTCGGTTACAGCGACCGAATTGCAGTTGCAGGGCGTTCCAGGAGTTCGCTCGGCTATCACAACGAGCCTTGCTCTCGGTGGTGTTTCAGTGATGCGGGTTCAATTCGATTCGGATCCCGCCGTACTTCATACGGCGCTTGAAGCGCGGGGCTGGACCGTAGTCGGAAGCGGAACGACCCTCCGCATCCGTCGCAACACGCCTGCAACGCCGGCAGCGCAGGCTGCTTCCACAGACGACACGACCGGCTGATGCCGCGATGTCCGACCCGACGCTCATGACCCTTTCTGCGCAGATGGCGCTGCCATTCGACTGGCCGGCCGATCCGCGTGATGATGAATTCCTGATTGGACCCTCGAATGCTCGGGCTGTCCAGCAGCTCGAGCATTGGAGCACATGGCCCGTAATGGCGGTGGTGGTTACCGGGCCGCGTAAATCGGGACGGAGCCTGATCGCACGGATCTTTGCCGCCAAGACCGGCGGCGGGCTGATCGACGATGCGGAACGGCAGAATGAAGCCGTGATCTTCCATGCGTGGAACAGAGCGCAGGAAGAACGCCGTCCCGTCGTGGTCGTCGCGGACGCGCCGCCACCTGAATGGGAAATCAAGCTACCGGATTTGCGGTCGCGGCTCGTCGCCAGCCCCATGCTGCGGATCGGGGATCCGGATGAGGTGCTGATGGCGGCGCTGTTCGAACGACAGTTCCTGCGCCGCGGGCTGGATGCACGCCCGGACCTCATTCAATGGCTGGTTGCGCGCGTCGAACGCACGCACGTTGCGTTGCTACGCGCAGTCGACCTGCTCGATCAGGTCGTGCTAGAGCGTCGCAAGCGCTTGTCGATCCCGCTCGCGCGGGCAACATTGCAAGAGGCGGGGCTGATCGGCGGCCACGCTCCAGACCCGGCAGAGCATCCATGACGAGACCCGCCCATATCGCGAGCCTTGATCGCGACGACGACCCATTCGTCGGGACCGACGGTAGTGACCGGTATTTCAATCGGGAATTGTCGTGGCTGGCGTTCAATCGCCGGGTGCTGGAGGAGGCGACCAATACCGCGCACCCGCTGCTTGAACGCTTGCGGTTCCTGTCGATTTCAGGGTCTAATCTTGATGAGTTTTTCATGGTGCGGGTTGCCGGTCTGAAGGGCCAGCAGATCCAGGACGTGGGACGTCGTTCGAGCGATGGCCTTACTTCGGGCCAGCAGCTATCGGCGATCGTTGCGGAGGCGGACGCGTTGATCGAAAGTCAGCGTATCGTCTGGCGCGAACTCCGGCGGTTGCTTGCGGAAACCGGGATCGGCGTGCTGAGCTCGCGCACGATCGACGAGGCTTTGACCGCGGACGAGTTGTCCTGGCTGGAAACGCAGTTTCGCGAACAGATCTTTCCGATCCTCACGCCGCAAGCGCTGGACCCCGCGCATCCGTTCCCGTTCATATCGAACAAGGGCCTTGCGGTGATGTTCGATCTGGTTCGCATTTCGGACGACCAGCCGATCCGCGAACTCGTCATGCTTCCGGCGCCGATGCCGCGTTTCCTGCGACTGCCCGGCACCTCCGCGCGATATGTCGCGGTCGAATCGCTGGTGAAGCGGTTCGCGCCGCTGATCTTTCCGGGGTACCGCGTGCTTGGCGCGGCCGAGTTTCGCGTGCTTCGGGACAGCGATATCGAAATTGAGGAAGAAGCCGAGGATCTGGTTCGCTACTTCGCCAACGCGATCAAGCGACGGCGGCGGGGGCGCGTGATCCGGCTCGAACTTGAGAGCGGGATGCCCGAGCGGCTTGGCGCGGTGTTGCGCGATGAACTCGGCGGGCCGGATTGCTTCGTCACCGAAAGCGGCGCCTTCCTCGGCGTGGGCGACCTCGAGGCGATCGTCGACGAGGATCGGCCGGACCTCAAGTTCCCGCCCTTCTCCCCCCGGTTTCCGGAGCGAATCCGCGAATATGGCGGCGATTGCTTTGCGGCGATCAGCGCCAAGGACATCGTCGTTCACCACCCGTACGAGACGTTCGACGTGGTTCTGGCGTTTCTCAAACAGGCTGCGGCGGACCCGGATGTGGTTGCGATCAAGCAGACGTTGTACCGCGCGGGCAAGCAGTCGGCGGTGATCAACGCGCTGATCGCTGCGGCTGAGGCCGGCAAGTCGGTGACGGCCGTGGTCGAACTGAAGGCGCGTTTCGATGAGGAGCAGAATCTGCTGTGGGCGTCGGCGCTGGAGCGTGCCGGGGTGCAGGTGGTTTATGGCTTCATCGACTGGAAAACGCACGCCAAGGTCTCGATGGTGGTCCGGC
The DNA here is from genome assembly GCF_029623395.1 of Sphingomonas echinoides. Taxonomy (GTDB): domain Bacteria; phylum Pseudomonadota; class Alphaproteobacteria; order Sphingomonadales; family Sphingomonadaceae; genus Sphingomonas; species Sphingomonas echinoides_A. The sequence goes on along the minus strand of NZ_JAPYKK010000034.1, from coordinate 37,550 downwards.
GCGAAAATGGTCAATATCGCACATACTGTCATTTCGGGACCGGCAACTATCATCCGATAACGGCAAAAATATACACTGATCTCAGCTTCTTCACGGCCGATCCTCGCTTAGGGCGGGATGCCGCCCAGATGTTCAATTACGTGACCGGCTATGTCGAGCCCGAGAATATGGCGCTGATCAGCCTGTCGCCGCGCGACATGCGCCCGCGGCTGATGGACTTGATCGATACCGAGATCGCCAATGCCCATGCGGGCAAACCCGCCGCGATCTGGGCGAAGATGAATTCGGTCGTCGATCCCGAGACAATCGACAAACTTTACGAAGCAAGTGCCGCCGGGGTTCAGATCGAACTAATCATCCGCGGGATCTGCTGCTTGCGTCCGGGGGTTCCGGGACTGTCCGAGAACATCCGCGTCAAGTCGGTGATCGGGCGGTTCCTCGAGCACAGCCGGATCTGGGCGTTCGGCAACGGCAAGGATCTGCCCAACCCCGATGCGTGCCTGTTCATCACATCGGCCGACTGGATGCAGCGCAATTTCGATCGCAGGATCGAATATATGCTGCCGATCGAAAACCGCACGGTCCATGATCAGATCCTTGGCCAGGTGATGGTGGCGAACCTCATCGACGACGAACAAAGCTGGGAATTACAGGCGGATGGCAGTTATGTCCGCGTCATTCCGGGCGAGCGACCGTTCAATCTCCACCGCTATTTCATGACCAACCCGTCGCTATCCGGGCGCGGTGCGGCGCTCGCGGCGAGCGAATCCGTCCCCAAATTGTCGCTTCGGCGCAGGCGTTAGGCACAATCATGGCGACGACCTTTTTCCGCACGCCCAAGCCGGCGAGCCCTCCCGCTGCGCCCGCCGCCAGCGAGGACCGCATGGGCATCATCGACATCGGATCGAATTCGATCCGCCTCGTGGTGTATCAGGGGCCCGAACGCTTGCCGGCGACGCTGTTCAACGAGAAGGTGATGGCGGGCCTCGGTCGCGGGTTGGCCGAAACCGGTGCGATTGCGCGCGACGCTTTGGCAACGGGCTCGGTCGCTTTGGCGCGATTTGCTGCCGTTGCCCGCGAAATGGAGGTGACTCGCCTCCGTACCGTCGCAACCGCCGCGGTGCGCGATGCCAGCAACGGCGCTGAGTTGCTCGCCACCGCGCGCGCGCTCGGGTTGGACGTGGAATTGCTGTCGGGCGAACAGGAAGCCTCCGGCGCGGGCTATGGCGTGCTGTCCGCGATCCCGGATGCCGATGGGATCGTTGGCGATCTGGGCGGCGGAAGCCTTGAACTGATCCGCGTTTCGGGCGGAGAAGTGCGCGACCGGATTTCCTTCCCGCTTGGCGTCCTGCGGATCGGCGCGATCCGCAACAAGGGGCCGGGCGCGCTGCAGCGCGTGGTCGAGCAGGCGCTGCGCGAGTCGGGCTGGTCGGGCAAGGGGGCCGGGCTTCCACTGTATCTCGTCGGGGGATCGTGGCGCGCGCTCGCGCGGCTCGACATGCACATCAACAGCTATCCGCTGCCGGTGATCCATCAATATGCGATGTCGCGCGCCGCGATCGACCGGCTCGGCCGGACGATCAGCCACGTCAATAAAGCATGGCTGCGCGCTGTCCCCGGTCTGTCGGCAAGCCGAGCCGCGACGCTCGGCGATGCCGGGGCTTTGCTGGGCGTACTGATGAAACATCTCGGCACCGAGACGACGGTCGTTTCGGCCTTCGGCCTCCGCGAAGGCCTGATATTTGACGCGCTCGACCCCGCCGTGCGCGCGCAGGATCCGCTCATCGTCGCGGCGCGCGACGAGGGGCAGCGGCACGGACGCTTTCCGGAACATGGCGATCTGCTCGACAGCTGGATCGCGCGACCGTTCCAGCGCGACACGCCGGACATGGTGCGGCTGCGGTTGGCTGCATGCCTGCTGGCGGACGTCGGCTGGCGCGCCAACCCGGAATTCCGGGCCGAACGCGGGGTCGAGATTGCGCTTCATGGCAATTGGGTCGCGGTCGACGCGCGCGGGCGCGCGGTGATGGCGCAGGCCTTGTTCACCAGCCTGGGGGGCGGCCTGGACACGCCAGCTCCGCTTGCGATGCTGGCGCCGCCCGCGGACCTGAAGCGTGCGGTGCAATGGGGGCTTGCGATGCGTCTGGGGCAACGGATGAGCGGCGGACTTGCGGGGCCGTTGTTGCGGACGTCGCTGCACGACGATGGAACGATGCTGACGCTGCGGGTCGCCGAAGCCGACCGCCCCTTGTATAGCGAAACCGTCGAGCGTCGGCATTCGGCGCTGGCAACGTCGTTGGGGCGCAAGATCGCGCTCGCTTCGACGCCGCCGAACTGACGGATCGACACGGTTCCAGCATGATTTAGGACGAAATCGCGCCGTTTCTGTCGTTGGCGGGCGGACGAATGGTTACCAATTGAAAAGAGGGTTAGCATAAACCCCGGTTCGACGTCGTGGCTGACCGTTGGGGGAATGTGATGCAACCGTTCGCGGATCGGCTGACCAACGCGGCAGAGGCTCGCGCCGATCGGGAGAAGACGGCTTCCAGATTGCCCGCGGAACTGGCGATCGTCGTCCCGACGTTCAACGAATCGCGAAACGTGCCGCTGCTGGTCGAGGCGTTGCGCACCGCCTTGGGCGACATCCGTTGGGAAGTCGTTTTCGTCGACGACAATTCGCCGGATGGCACGGCACACCGGGCCCGCGCGCTTGCGCTGGAGGATTACCGAGTCCGCGTCGTGCATCGGTTCGACCGACGAGGCCTTGCCTCTGCCTGTGTCGAGGGCATTCTGGCGACGTCGGCGCCGTATGTCGCGGTGATGGACGGCGACATGCAGCATGACGAGACCATCCTGCGCGACATGCTGGCGCGCCTCCGTAGTGGCGACGTCGATCTGGTGGTCGGCAGCCGCTACGTCGAGGGCGGCGGGATGGGGGACTGGACCCGGCAGCGAATCGCGATGAGCCGGTTCGCGACGACCCTTGCCAACACGCTGACCAAGACCGCGATCGGGGACCCGATGAGCGGTTTCTTCATGCTCACGCGCGAGGCGTTCATGGGCTCTTTGCCCGGTCTTTCGTCGGTCGGGTTCAAGATCCTGCTCGACATCGCGGCATCGTCGCCGACCCCGTTGCGGGTCGCCGAAGTGCCCTTCACCTTCCGCACTCGCCAACATGGCGAGAGCAAGCTCGATGGCCTGGTGCTGTGGGAATATCTCCAGCTCTTGCTCGACAAGATGATCGGCCATGTCGTGCCGATCCGGTTCGTCAGCTTCGCGCTGGTGGGTGGGTCGGGCGTGGTCGTGCATTTCCTGGTGCTGACCTCCGTCTTGCAGACGCTGCTGGCGCTGTTCGGCGCGGCGGACGAAGACCGCTGGTTCGCGATCGCACAGGGCGTGGCGACGCTGGTCGCGACGTCGAGCAACTTCTTCCTCAACAATATCCTGACGTACAGCGATCAGCGTCTCAAAGGGCCGCGTCTGTGGTGGGGGTGGCTTACCTTCAACATCGTCTGCGGGTTCGGGTTGTTCGCCAACGTCGGGGTCGCTCGCTGGTTGTACCAGCACCATAATTATCTGGTGCTGTCCGCGCTGGCAGGGATCGCGGTGACGACGGTGTGGAATTATTCGATGTCGTCGCTCTTCACGTGGCGGAAGCGTCGATGAGCGCCGCGTCGACGGAACGCGCAGCGGGCGTACGGACGAAGCAAGCACGCTCGCGCCACGGGCTGGCGGCGTTCGCGGTGATTCTGCTGCTCGCCGCGGTCCTGCGGTTCGCGCTGTCGGACTACGCCTTGTGGTTCGACGAATATGCGTCGCTGTTCTTCGCGCATCAGCCGTTCGCACGGCTGTGGAGCGCGTGGATGATCCGGGAAACCAATCCGCCATTGTTCTACTCGATCCTGCGGGGATGGTTGCTCCTGGTCGGGCCGATGGACCGGATCACGCTGCGGGTTCCGACGATCATGGCGAGCCTGCTGCTGATTGCGGTGAGCTATTTCGCGCTGGCCCGGCACTATGGCGAACGCGGTGCGGCAGCGGGCGCGCTGTTGCTCGCGGTATCCGCGCAACAGATCGCCTATGCGCATCAGGTGCGTGGCTACAGCATGCTTGCGGTGGCGCTGACGATCTCGTTCTTCAGCCTGATGCGGATCGTCGCGGCGAACGAAAGCAATACGCGGCAGCGCGTGACGTCGTGGGTGGGGTATGTCGGGGGTGCGATCGCGGCGGTCTATCTTCATGGCACGGCGGTGCTTTGGGTGCCGGTCGCGACGCTGGCGCTGATGGCGGTGGACCGGCGGTTCGTTCCCTTCGTCGGGCGCGACTGGTTACGGCTGGCGTTTGCGGATCTGGTGATCGTGATCGGGTCGGGGTGGGCGCTCTATATCATCTACTGGCAGACGCGGGTGCCCAACCCCAATCTGTCGTGGCTGCACTTCCCGGGCGTGCCCATCTCGCTCGAGCTCTTCTGGGCCAGCACGCTTCTGATGCGGGACCCGTGGGGGATGCAGAGCATTGCCGCGACCGTCGTTTTCGGCGCCGCGCTGTTCGGGATTACGCGGACGATCCACCGCAAGGCGACGCAACTCGCGGCGGCGTGCTGGATCGGGATGCTTACGCTGTTCATCCTGTTCAGCCTGAAACAGCCCGTGATCGTCGAACGGACATTGGTCTGGATCGCGATCTTCCCGGTCACGCTCGCCTGTGCGTGGCTGAGCACGCTGCGGAGCCTGCGGACATTCCTGCTCGCCGCCGGCGTACTGACGGGGCTGACCGCGGCGAACCTGTGGGCGACGCAGTCGGGGTTCGAGCTGGAGGACTGGCAGGGGGCGGTCGCGCAAGTGCTGAAGGACCCGCGGGGCGTGATCGTCGTCAGCGGGGAGGGCGGTGCGGTGATCGCGGACGAAGCGTGCAAGTTCGCGGACCAGCGCGAAACGTGCCGGGTGCCGATCATCACATTGTCGGGACAGACCAACAACGCCTGGGCGAAGGGTTATGCGCCCGCGATCCCGACCGTCGGCAAGGATCGGCTCGACCTGCCGAAGACATCGAATCTCTATATGATCCAACGGTTTGCGGAACAACCCTTGAGCGATCTGCAAGCCGCCGGATTGTTGCCGGACGACGGCGAGAACCTCGACTTCTTCGTCGGGCCGTTCGGGCCGCCGCTGGTGTCGCGGCTCGAGCGAAGCGCCTGTGTCGAGGGCAGGGTCCTCAACCCGTCCTGTTCGGCGCCGCGCGACCGCTGAGGACGGTCAGGTGACGGCCTCGGTGCGGGTCATCTTGAGCTTGCCGCCGACGACCGCGAAGGCGAGGCGCCCCTCGACCAGATCGAGCGCGTCGCGGCCGAACTGATCGAAGCGCCAGCCCTCGAGGATCGACAAGCCTTCGCGCTGCCCGGCGGCGAGCGCGTCCAGATCGTCGGTCCGCGCGAGCAGCCGCGCGGCAACGTCGATTTCCTTCGAGCGGATCTTGAGCAGCAGCTTGAGCAGGTCGGCGACCAGCGCGCCGTCTTTGCCGAGCCCGGGCTTGCGATCGTCACGCGCGGGCAGGTCTTCCGCCGCCATCGGTTCGGCATGCTCGATCGCGGCCATCAAGCGCGCGCCGATGTCGTTCTGTGCCCAGGTCGCGGAGAGGCCGCGGACCTTCGCCAGATCCGCCTGCTTGCGCGGGGCGTGGCCCGCCAGATCGGCGATCGTCTCGTCCTTGACGATCCGGCCACGCGGCAGATCCTTCGCGCGGGCTTCGATCTCGCGCCACCGCGCGAGCGCCTTGAGGCGACCGAGCACTTCGGGCTTGCGGCTCGGGATTCGGATGCGCTTCCACGCTTCCTCCGGGTCGTTGGCGTAATTCTTGGGGTCGCCGATCCGCTCCATCTCCTGATCAAGCCACGCGCCGCGCCCGGTCTTGCGCAGGCGGGCGAGCATCCTGGGGAAGATTTCGGCCAGATGCGTCACGTCGCCGATCGCATATTCGATCTGCCGCGCGTCGAGCGGACGGCGGCTCCAGTCGGTAAAGCGCGCGCCCTTGTCGATCGTCAGGCCAAGCCACGCGTCGACGAGGTTAGAATAGCCGATCTGCTCGCCCTGGCCGAGCGCCATCGCCGCGACCTGCGTATCGAACAGCGGATAGGGGGTCTTGCCGGTGAGGTTGTAGATGATCTCAAGGTCCTGCCCGCCGGCGTGGAAGACCTTGAGCACCTCGTCGTTGTTGACCATCAGCTGCAGTAGCGGCGCGAGGTCGAGCCCCGGCGCCATCGGATCGATCGCGGCGGCCTCGTTGCTGTCGGCGATCTGGATCAGGCAGAGCTCCGGCCAGAAGGTGTTCTCGCGCATGAATTCTGTATCGATGCAGACGAAGTCGGCTTCGGCCAGTCGCGTGCAGAGATTGGAGAGCGTGGCGGTGTCGGTGATGAGCGGATGGATGTGCATCACCCCCCCATAGCGACGGTGCAGCGCCTTGACAAAGGTGGGTGAGGGAGGGAAGCGCAGGGCATCCCTTTCACCCTTGTGGAGCGGGCGTCGTGCCCGGTTCGCGCGCGGCCCCGGTCTCCCGGGGTGACGCACATGAGAAGAAGAACGATGCACGCTTATCGCACGCACACCTGCGCCCAGCTGCGCGCCGCCGACGTTGGCTCCTCGGTCAAGCTGTCGGGCTGGGTTCACCGCAAGCGCGACCACGGCAATCTGCTGTTCGTCGATCTGCGCGACCATTACGGCATCACCCAGATCGTTACCGACAGCGACAGCCCGACGCATGCGATGCTCGACAAGGCGCGGCCCGAGTCGGTCGTGACCGTCGTGGGCGACGTGGTCGCGCGCTCGGCCGATACGGTGAACGCGAACCTGCCGTCGGGCGAGATCGAACTGCGGGCGCGGGAAGTGACGGTCCAGTCGTCGGCGCACGAGCTGCCGATGCCGGTGTTCGGCGAGAACGAATATCCCGAGGATATCCGCCTGCGCTACCGCTTCCTTGATCTGCGGCGTGAGCGGTTGCACGCGAACATCCTGCTACGCTCGAACGTGATCGCGTCGTTGCGGACGCGGATGGTCGACCAGGGGTTCACCGAATTCCAGACGCCGATCCTGACCGCGTCGAGCCCCGAGGGCGCGCGCGATTATCTGGTGCCGAGCCGGGTGCATCCGGGCAAGTTCTATGCGCTGCCGCAGGCGCCGCAGATGTTCAAGCAGCTGCTGATGGTGGCGGGCTTCGACCGCTATTTCCAGATCGCGCCGTGCTTCCGCGATGAGGACGCGCGCGCCGATCGTAGCCCGGGCGAATTCTACCAGCTCGATTTCGAGATGAGCTTCGTGACGCAGGACGACGTGTTCGCGGCGATCGAGCCGGTGCTGCACGGCGTGTTCGAGCAGTTCGCCGACTGGCAGGGCAAGGGACGCACCGTCTCGCCGCTGCCGTTCAAGCGCATTCCGTACCGCGAATCGATGCTGAAATACGGCAATGACAAGCCGGATCTGCGCAATCCGATCGTCATTACCGACGTTTCCGAACACTTCCGTGGCTCGGGCTTTGGGCGCTTTGCGTCGATGGTCGAAGGCGGCGATGTCGTCCGCGCATTGGCGGCACCCAACACGCACGAGAAGAGCCGCAAGTTCTTCGACGAGATGAACAGCTGGGCGCAGAGCGAAGGCTTCCCCGGCCTCGGCTATGCGACGCAGAAGGACGGCGTGTTCGGCGGGCCGATCGCCAACAACCACGGGCAGGACGGGATGAAGGCGATCGCCGAGGCGCTCGGGCTCGGTCCGAACGACGGCATCTTCTTCTCGGCGGGCAAGGAAGCGTCGGCCGCCAAGCTCGCGGGTCTGGCGCGGACGCGGGTTGCCGACCAGCTCGGGCTGATCGACGACAAGCGCTTCGAATTCTGCTGGATCGTCGATTTCCCGATGTTCGAATATGACGAGGACGCCAAGAAGGTCGACTTCAGCCACAATCCGTTCTCGATGCCGCAGGGCGAGATGGAAGCGCTCGAGACGATGGACCCGCTCGATATCCTCGCGTTCCAGTATGACATCGTCTGCAACGGGATCGAGCTGTCGTCGGGTGCGATCCGGAACCACAAGCCCGAGATCATGTACAAGGCGTTCGAGATCGCCGGCTACACCCAGGCCGACGTCGACTTGAACTTCGCGGGCATGATCAATGCGTTCAAGTGCGGCGCCCCGCCGCACGGCGGCTCCGCGCCGGGTGTCGACCGGATCGTCATGCTGCTGGCGGACGAGCCCAACATCCGCGAAGTCATCACCTTCCCGATGACGCAGAAGGCGGAAGACCTGATGATGGGCGCGCCCAATTTCGCGACGCCCAAGCAGCTGAAGGAACTCAACCTGCGCGTGACCGGCGATGGCGCCAAGGCGGTCGAGGCGGCAGGCGAAGCGGCGAGCTGAACCCGATCGTCGGGGCTGTCCGGATCGAATGGCGGGGCGTTGCGTATAACAGAGCGGCACCCCGCCGCCGTTCCACGATAAAGGGCCGATCCCGATGACGCTGCACCTCGACGATTACGAAGCCGGGAAGAAATATCACGGCGAGTATGGTGATGATCTGGACGCGCTGCAGGAGCGTCTGGCGCATGTTCAGGTCGCGCATATCGTCCGCAACAAGCGCGCGATCGTCGTATTCTAAGGCTGGGATGCCGCGGGGAAGGGCGGGATCATCAAGCGGCTCTGCGCCGAATGGGACCCGCGCAATTTCGAGGTCTGGCCGATCAAAGCGCCGACGCAGGACGAACTCGACCATCATTTCCTGTGGCGCTTCTGGCAGAAGCTTCCTGCATGCGGCGACATCGCAGTGTTCGACCGCAGCTGGTACGGTCGTGTCCTGGTCGAGCGCGTCGAAGGCTATGCCAGCAAGGACGAATGGAAGCGCGGCTATGACGAGATCAACGCGTTCGAAGCGCAGCAGGTCGATTCGGGGACGACGATCGTCAAGCTGTTCGTCCATGTGACGCAGGCGGAACAGGACAAGCGGCTGGAAGACCGGCTGGAGTCGCCATGGAAGCGCTGGAAAACCGGGATCGATGATTATCGCAATCGCGACAAGCGTGACCAGTATCTCGATGCGATGCACGACATGTTCAAGCGTACAGATACCAAGGCGGCACCGTGGACGATCATCGACGGGAACGACAAGAAGGCCGGGCGAATCGCCGCGCTGACCGCGATCGCCGAAGCGCTGGAAGCGCAGGTCGACATGACGCCGCCCGAACTTGACCCGGAGATCGAGAAGGTCGCACGCAAGGCTTTGGGAATTTAGCGGCGGGGACGGCGGTGCGCGATAGCGCGCACCGTACGGGTCACCGGTCTAGATCCATAGCAGCGCGATCGGCACCACCGCCCCAAGCGCCAACAGCATCAGCGACGCACGCCGCGACCCCTTGATCGAGAGCGCGATCATGATGCCAACCACCGTCGATGCGGCGAGGGCGATCGACAGCAGCACGACGAAGATCTTGAGCGGCAGCGGCGACGGCCGCTTCGCGTCCTTGCGTGGCCCGCCTTCAGGCTTCGCCGTTGCGACAGCCGCACCCGTCGGCTTGGGGCGCTCGGGTTTCGCCTCGCGTGGCGGCCCCTGATCCTTATGCACGCTCGCAAGCCAGACGATCCAGTTCGGCGGCGGACCGCCATACCCCTTCGCCTCCTGCAACCGGAAGGTCTGCAACGCGCCGCTGACCGAGAACAGCAGGATCATCGGCGCGAAGAACAGCCCGAGATAGGTGTGGTAACGCCGCAAGGCGCGCAGGGTGTTGGGTCTCATCGCGCAAGGCTAGGCGGGGAATAGCGCACACGCAACGGAAACGATTTTCCCGACGCTTCGCATCCCGTGCGCATCAAGACAGCACAAAAATCCGGATATTTTGGGTCGCGATTGCACCCGAAACGAACGAGACCGCGGAACCACCACGGTCTTGCCCCGTCGAGACCTAAGCTGCGCCGAACGCTCCATCGTCGCGCATCACGTGCAGCACGCCATCGGCAATCGCGAAGTAGGCGCCCCGCAGCTTGAGCGTCCCCGCCGCTTCGGCTTCCTGCACGAATGGGAAAGTGCGCAGGTTTGCGAGGCTGACCCGAACGGTCTCCAGTTCCATCGCATGAATGGCCTCTGGGCCAGTCCCATGCTCGGCGACGATCCGGTCGCGGGCTTCATCCAGCATGTCGACCCAGTGCGCGATGAAGCCGCCTTCACCGGGCTGCTTGCCCGCGAACGCGTCGGTCAGCGCGGCATGGACGCCGCCGCAGGAGCCGTGGCCCATCACCACGATCTCGGAAACCTTGAGCTGCGTCACCGCGAATTCGAGCGCTGCCGAGACACCGTGGCGCGACCCGTCGCGTTCGAACGGGGGGACGAGATTGGCGACGTTACGGACCACGAAGATCTCGCCCGGAGACGTGTCGAACACCTGCGCGGGATCGACTCGGCTGTCCGAACAGGCGATCACCATCACCTTCGGGCTTTGCCCGCGGGACAGTTCGGACCATCGGTCACGCTGGCGTGCCCAGTCGGTTTCGCGGAAGCGGTGATACCCGCCGACAAGATCAGAAAAATCGGTCATGGCAGCTGAATATCCGAAACATGCAAGGGGTGGCAAGCACGCGCAGCAATCGCTATCTGGCACCCATGAACGAGATCACCCCGCTTGCAGCGCAATCCGGCACCGATTCCCCCACGCGTCCGGCGCGGGAACGCAAACCGGACTGGATCCGCGTCAAGGCACCCGGCGGCGCCGCGTTTGCCGAGACGAAGGCGCTGATGCGCCGCCTCAACCTTGCCACCGTGTGCGAGGAAGCGGCGTGCCCGAACATCGGCGAATGCTGGACCAAGAAGCACGCGACGGTGATGATCCTTGGCGACACCTGCACCCGCGCCTGCGCGTTCTGCAACGTGAAGACGGGAATGCCGCGCGCGGTCGATGCACTGGAACCGCAGCACACCGCCGACGCCGCGGCCGAGCTGGGGCTTGAGCATATCGTGATCACCTCGGTCGATCGCGACGATCTGCCGGACGGTGGTGCCTCGCAATTCGTCAAGGTGATCGAGGCGCTGCGCCGCACGACGCCCAATACCACGATCGAGATCCTTACCCCCGACTTCCGCAACAAGACGCAGGCGGCGGTCGAGTCGATCGTTGCGGCGCGGCCCGACGTGTACAACCACAATCTCGAGACTGTCCCGCGGCTGTACCCGACGATCCGCCCCGGCGCGCGCTATTACGCGTCGCTGCGGCTGCTGGAGAGCGTGAAGCGGCACGACCCGTCGATCTTCACCAAGTCCGGCGTGATGCTGGGGCTGGGCGAGGAGCGGCTCGAGGTCCATCAGGTGATGGACGACATGCGCTCGGCCGACATCGATTTCCTGACGATGGGGCAGTATCTGCAGCCGACGCCGCGCCACACCAAGGTGATGGACTTCGTCAAGCCGCAGACCTTCGACGCATTCGCCGCGATCGCGCGGGCGAAGGGCTTCCTGCTCGTCGCGAGTTCGCCGCTGACGCGGTCGAGCTACCACGCCGGGGATGACTTCGCCCGGCTGCGCGCCGCGCGGGAGTTGAAGCTGGCCCGCGCCTGACATGCCGCGCCATTCCGAAACACGGCATTTGCCGTACACGCCAGAGCAGATGTTCGACATGGTGGCGGACGTCGGGCGCTATGCCGAGTTCCTGCCTTGGGTGTCGCAGATCCGCGTGCGGTCGCGGAGCGAGACACAGCTCGTCGCGGACATGATCGTCGGGTTCAAGGGCCTGCGCGAAACCTTCACGTCGAAGGTGGAGATGGAGCGGCCCGGCCACATCCACGTCGATTATCTCGACGGACCGCTCAAATATCTGCGCAACGACTGGGTCTTCCGCGCGGAGCCACAAGGGTGCGCGGTCGACTTCACGGTCGATTTCGCGTTCAAGAACCGTGTGTTCGAGATGCTTGCGGGGCAGGTGTTCGGTACCGCACTCCGCAAGATGATCGGTGCGTTCGAGGACCGGGCGAAGGTGCTTTACGGTGCTGCGTCGCCGTCCGGTTCGGTCGGCGGCAGCAGCAGTTCGAGCGCGCACAGCGCCGCCTGAAGCCTGACGCCACCGCGACCGAGATCGCCGAAATCCTTGCGATCGGCGACGACGTTGCCCGGATCCGCACCGCGCTCGGCGCGCGCGAACACGACGGTGCCGACCGGCTTCTTCTCCGAACCGCCACCGGGTCCTGCAACCCCGGTGATCGCCACGGCAATATCCGCGCCGCTGCGCTCCAGCGCGCCTTGCGCCATGCTCCACGCGGTCGCGACCGAGACCGCGCCGAAGGTTTCGATCACGTCCGCGCTGACCCGGAGCATCGTCGTCTTGGCGTCGTTCGAATAGGTCACGAAGCCGCATTCGAACATTTCGGACGATCCCGGAATTTCGGTGAGCGCCGCCGCGACCAGTCCTCCAGTGCAACTCTCCGCCAGCGCGACACGGCGACCGACGGCGAGATTGGCCTCGACCACCTTGCGGGCAGCTTCGACCAGTTCGGGGGGAAGGATGGTGTCCATCGTCATTTCGCCGTTTCGAAACAGACGGGCAGGTCGATCTTCTCGCCCCTGCGCGTCTTGGCCTGGATCGTGAGCATCAGGATTTGCGCCGCCACGTCGGCGGTGTTGCGCGGGGGCAGTGGCGCGAGGGCGCTGACGATCCGCTCGATCGAGGCGCAGTCGCGAACGTTGATCGTCTTGGTCACCTGTGCGACCAGCATGGTCGTGAGGATCGGGCGGACGAGTTCGGAATCGAGCATGCCGACATCCTCGACTCCGCCGATCTTGCCGATCACGCGCTTCGCCTGCGGCCACACCCGGTCCGCCTCGCTGCGATAACGCGACAGCATCGCGCTGCTGGTCTGGCGGATCGCCGCGCTGGCGGGGAGGACCGAACCACATGCAACCCCCGCAGCGCCGATCGCCTCGGGCAGGATGACTTGCGCGAGATCGGACACCTCGGACGCGCTCAGGCACGGGCTGACCTGCGGCTGGGCGGCCATCCCTGCGGTGGCGGTAAGCGCCAGCCAGGTCGCCGCGAGCGCGCGCTTCATCATGACGCCTGATCCTCCGGGACTCGCACGGTTGCCGCCGCCTGCGCGGCAATGCCTTCGCCGCGTCCGGTGAAGCCAAGCCGTTCTGTCGTCGTCGCTTTGATACTGACCTGACCGGGCTTCAACCGCAACAACTCTGCGATGCGATCGCGCATGGCGGCGCGGTGCGGGCCGACCTTGGGTTCCTCGCAAATCAACGTCAGGTCGATGAAATCGATGATGCCGCCGCGCCCGGTGATGAGGCTGGCGGCATGTTGCAGGAACTGCGCCGAGTCGGCCCCGCGCCATTGCGGGTCACTCGGCGGGAAATGCGTGCCGATGTCGCCCGCCGCGATCGTGCCGAGCAGCGCATCGGTGATCGCGTGGAGCGCGACGTCGGCGTCGCTATGCCCGGACAGGCCCTTGTCGTGCGGGATCAGCACGCCGCCGAGCCACAGTTCCTCGCCGACTTCGAGCCGGTGGACGTCGAAGCCGGTCGCCATCCGCGTCCGCAGCGTGGCTTCGAGCCGCGCCTCGGCGGCGGCGAAATCGGCGGGGTGAGTAATCTTCTCGAGCATGGGATCTCCTGGGACCAGCGCGACGGCCCCGCCGGCGGCGCGGACCATCTGGGCATCATCGGTGGGTTCGTCGCCACGCCAGCCGCGATGGGCGGCGAGGATCGCGGGGAAACGGAAGGCCTGCGGGGTCTGGATGCGGTGCAGCCCGTCGCGCGCGACGGTTCCGCCAAGGAGCGTCCCGCTGAGCGCGGTATCGCGCGCGAGCGTATCGGCGACGGGAAGGGCGGGGACCGCACCATCGCGCGTATCAAGCGCCGCCAGCAGCGCGTCGATCACGGTTGCGCTGAGGAAGGGCCGGGCGGCGTCGTGGATCAGGACGCGGTCGACCGCGCCGCCAAGTGCTTCGAGACCGGCGAGGACCGACAGGCGACGGGTCGCCCCGCCGATCACGGCGGTCACATCGCCCACCGCCGCCTGCAACGCCGCTTCCTGCCCCGCCCCGATCACGACAACGATCCGTCCGATTGCGGGATGGCGCTGCAAGGCCTCGTAGCTGTGCGCAAGGATCGCGCGTCCGCCGAGCGGTGCATATTGTTTGGGGACCGCGCTCCCGGAGCGCGCGCCGGTCCCGGCGGCGACAATGATGGCGGCGGTTGTGGTCGATGACATGCCGCGCGCCTAGCCGATGCCGCGCCGTCCCGCCAGCCTTGCCGCTACCGGCTGTCCCGGCTATAGGCTGCCTGTTTTTCAGGCACGCACCCGTGCGCAACAGAACAGGCTCCCGTGACCCCGCGTACGCTTCCCCCCCTGCAGATCGGACCGGTGACGATCGCGTCCCCGGTCATCCTCGCGCCGATGACGGGAGTGACCGACATGCCGTTCCGCACGCTGGTGCGGCGCTATGGGTCGGGGCTCAACGTGACCGAGATGGTCGCGAGCCAGGCCGCGATCCGCGAAACACGCCAGTCGATCCAGAAGGCGGCGTGGCATCCGATCGAGGATCCCGTCTCGATGCAGCTGGTCGGCTGTACGCCCTATGAGATGGGCGAAGCCGCAAAGCTGAGCGAGGATCGCGGCGCGGCGATCGTCGACATCAACATGGGCTGCCCGGTCCGCAAGGTGACCAACGGCGACGCCGGGTCAGCGCTGATGCGCGATCTCGACAATGCCGCCGCGATCATCAAGGGCGTGGTCGATGCGGTGACGGTGCCGGTGACGCTCAAGATGCGGATGGGCTGGGACCATTCGAGCCTGAACGCGCCCGATCTTGCCAAGATCGCGCAGGACCTGGGGTGCAAGATGGTGACGGTCCACGGCCGGACCCGCAACCAGATGTACAAGGGTAGCGCCGATTGGGCGTTCATCCGCTCGGTCAAAGACGCGGTCGCCATTCCCGTGATCGTCAATGGCGACATCTGCTCGATCGAGGACGCCGAGACGGCGCTCGACCAGTCGGGCGCGGATGGCGTGATGATCGGGCGCGGTGCATACGGACGCCCGTGGCTGCTAGGTCAGGTGGTGGAATGGTTCGCCCACGGACGACGTCGTGACGATCCCTCAATCGAAGAACAATACAACGTTATCGCAGAGCATTACGATGCAATGCTGACGCACTATGGCAGCGAGACCGGCGTCAATATGGCGCGCAAGCACATCGGCTGGTATACGCGCGGGCTGCACGGATCGGCGGAATTCCGCAACAAGGTCAACCAGATCCCCGACCCGAAAGTGGTGCAGGCGATGCTCGCTGAATTTTACGCGCCGTGGCGCAGCCGCGCGGCTGCGTGACCAAAACACGCGCGCCGGCCGATGCCGGACCGGGGTTCGCGGACCTGTTCGCCGCGCTGCCGGTGGCTGTGCTGGTGGTAGACCCGGAGTCGCGGATCGCGCATGCCAACGCCGAGTGCGAGGCGCTGCTCAACCTGTCCGAGCGCGCGATGCTGGGCCAGCCCCTGGCGTCGGTTATGCAAGATCCGCACGCACTCAACCCGCGCGACAATCACGGACTGTCAGCCTACGACGCCGAGATCATGTTGACCCGCGGCGGCAGCGTGCGGGTCGATTATGTCGAGACGCTGGTTGTCGACCATCCCGGCTGGCGCACGATCACGCTGCACCACGCGGCGGCTTCGCGCCGGCTCGGGCATAGCGCGGATCGTGCGGCGGCGGCGCGTGCCGCGATCGGCGCGGCGGCAATGCTCGCACACGAAATCAAGAATCCGTTGTCAGGCATTCGAGGGGCGGCGCAATTGCTCTCCAAGGGGAAGGATGCGGCCGAACTGACCACGCTGATCACGACCGAAGTCGACCGCGTCGCGGCGCTGATCGACCGGATGCAGGATTTCACCGACACGCGACCGCTCAACCTCGTTCCCGAGAACGTCTACCCGCTGCTCGACCATGCCCGCCGCGTCGCGCTGGCGGGGTTCGCACAGCATGTGAAGATCGATGAACGGTTCGATCCGTCGCTGCCACCGGCGTTGCTCGACCGGGACTCGATCCTGCAGGTCGTGCTCAACCTATTGAAGAACGCCAGCGAAGCGATGCGTGGGCAGGCGGATGCGCGGATCACGCTTGCGACCGCGTACCGCCACGGCATGGCGATTGCCCCAGCGGCGGGGCGCCCACGCCAACCGCTGCCGATCGAGATCAGCGTGATCGACAATGGTCCGGGCGCGCCGCCCGACATTGCCGACCATCTGTTCGACCCGTTTATCTCGGGCAAGCCCGAGGGGCAGGGGCTTGGTCTGGCGCTGGTCGACAAGCTCGTTCGCGACATGGGCGGGATTGTCCAATATGCGCGGGAAGGAACGCCCCCAATGACCGTGTTTCGCATCATGCTCCAGCGTGCGCTGCAATGACGGGGATGGGAAACCGAACCGGCCGGATCCTGGTCGTCGATGACGATGCGGCGATTCGCACGGTCGTCGGGCAAGCGCTCAAACGCGACGGCCACCGCACGACGACGGTGGCGACGATCGCGGAAGCCGAAGTCCAGCTGGCCGCAGGGCTGCCAGACGTCCTCGTGACCGACGTCATCCTGCCAGACGGGAATGGGCTGGATCTGGTCGAGCGTGTCGTCGCCGCGCATCCCGGGCTGCCGGTGATCGTCCTGTCGGCACAGAACACGCTCTCTACTGCGGTCCGGTCGAACGAAGTCGGCGCCTTCGACTATCTGCCAAAGCCATTCGATCTCGATGCGCTGTCGCAGAGCGTCCAGAGCGCGCTGGCGCGGGGGGCGGGCGGAATCCTCGAACCGAGCGACGCCGAGGACCATACGCTCCCGCTGATCGGGCGGTCCCCGGCGATGCAGGACGTCTATCGCATCATCGCGCGGGTGGTCTCGAACGATCTGACCGTCCTCGTCTCGGGCGAATCGGGGACCGGGAAGGAACTGGTCGCGCGCGCAATCCATGATCTGGGGCCGCGCCGACGGTCGCCGTTTCTCGCGCTCAACATGGCGGCGATCCCGCGCGAACTGATCGAGGCGGAACTGTTCGGGCATGAGCGCGGCGCCTTCACCGGCGCGCAGGCGCGATCCGCCGGGCGGTTCGAACAGGCGGCGGGGGGCACGCTGTTCCTCGACGAAATCGGCGACATGCCGATGGAGGCGCAAACCCGGTTGCTGCGCGTATTGCAATCCGGCGAGTTCACGACCGTGGGCGGCGCTCGGACGATCCGCGCCGATGTCCGGATCGTTGCCGCGACCAACCGCGAGCTCGCGCAGCTGGTCGCCACGGGACAGTTTCGCGAGGATTTGTTCTACCGGCTCAACGTCGTTCCGGTCACCTTGCCCGCGCTCCGTGCGCGCCGCCAGGATATTGCTCTGCTGGCACGCCATTTCCTCGATCGCGCAGTCGAAGATGGCTTGCCGCGCAAGCAGTTGACGACCGATGCTGTGGCGGTGCTGGAAGCGTATGACTGGCCCGGCAACGTCCGCGAGCTCGAGAATATGATGCGCCGCATGTCGGTGCTGGCGCGCGACGAACGCATCGACGGCATCGAAGTGCGCGGAATGCTGGGGCACGTCGCGCCGCCACGGCCGGTCGGCGACACCGGGATCGATGCGGCGATCCACGCCCGGATCGCGCGGCTTGCGGTCGAGGAGCCGGCGGCGCTCGACGACGGCAGCTTGTACGACCGGATCATTGCGGAGGTCGAGCGCCCGCTGATCGCGGCGTTGCTTGCGCGGCATGGCAACAATCAGCTCCGCGCAGCCAAAGCGCTCGGAATCAACCGCAACACGCTCCGCAAGCGACTGGATGTACTGGGAATTGAACCATGAGGTGCGGGCGGAGGAGCCGACAATCGGATGGACGGAAACAGATTGTGTGTTTTCTCCGCCACAATAGCGTTGTAGCAATGTCACGATGGAAGGCAGTACGCCCCCTTTGACGCGTTCGGGTCCCGACCAGCTCAGGCCGCTTGGACGCTCGCTGTTTCGCCTTCTTCCCGCGATCGAGTTTTTCGTCCTGAGCGCTGCGGTTGCGATCGCGATCGCGACCTACTTCATCATCACCGACGGCGCATCGTCGCATGCGCTGCTCAGCCCGCCACTGATTGCGTTCCTGCTGGTCGCGAACCTGATCCCGGCCGGCGCGCTGCTCGTCCTGCTTGGACGGCGGAGCGCGATGCGCCGCGCCGCCCGGCTCCCGATCGGCGGGCGCGCGCGATTGCACGTCCAGCTCGTCGCGCTGTTCTCGGTGATTGCAGCGGTGCCGACGCTGTTCGTGGTCGTGTTCGCATCGCTGCTGTTTCAATATGGCGTGCAGTTCTGGTATTCCGATCAGGCCCGCAGCATGATCGAGAACGCCACGGGAGTCGCCCGCACGTCGTACGACCAGATGCTGCGACGCTGGCAGGATCAGGCGGTGATCGCGGCTGCCGACATCTCGGACGATCTCCAGATCAAACTGCGGTCGCCTGAGTTTCCCAAATACTTTTTCAACCAGATCTATCTGCGCGGGCTTTCCGACGGCTTTCTCTTCATCGCCGAACCGAAGGGCGAGTCGCGTGAAATCGTTCAGGTGAACCCGGACAACCTCGATTACCGCAAGGAAGTCTCGCAAGCGGAACTCAGCCGTTTGCGCACCGGGACACAGAGCTTCACCTCCGTGAAGGGCGACCGGATCCAGACGGTGACCCTTGTGCCGGGGACCACCAACGTTTTTCTGCTGACCGTCGCGATCTCCGACCTGCACGTGATGGAGGTGCAATCCAAGCGCAGCATCGCGGTGTTGTCGAGCTACCGCGACCTCATCGCCAAATCGCGTTCGTTACAGCTCAAGTTCAACGCGGCGTTGCTGGCGATGTCGCTGTTCATCATCGCAATCGCGGTGTGGATCGCGCTTGCGGTGGCGGACCGCCTCGTCCGTCCGGTTGGCGAGCTGGTCGCTGCTGCGCACAAGGTCGCGACGGGCGACCTGACCGCGCGCGTTCCCGATACCAAGGTGCAGGACGAACTCGGCACGCTCGGGTCCGCGTTCAACCAGATGACCGAACGGTTGCAGGCGCAAACCGGCGCGCTGGAAAGCCGCCGTGCGCTGATCGAGGCGGTGATGTCGGGCGTAACGGCGGGGGTGATCTCGATTTCCCCCGACGGCGTCATTCGGCTCATCAACCGGTCTGCGATCTCCTTGCTCGACAGTACGGACGATACCC
Source organism: Sphingomonas echinoides (assembly GCF_029623395.1). Lineage (GTDB taxonomy): Bacteria > Pseudomonadota > Alphaproteobacteria > Sphingomonadales > Sphingomonadaceae > Sphingomonas > Sphingomonas echinoides_A. Next base: position 18,328 of record NZ_JAPYKK010000034.1, on the reverse strand, counting down.
CGGTCGGCAAACCGCTGAGCCGCGTTTCGCCCGAGCTTGCCGCGCTGATCGAGCGCGACGAGCGCGATGCGATCGTCGAACTGGGGCAGGGCAATGACGCGCGGACGCTCGCGGTCAAGATCACCCGCGCCGCCGAAGGGCCGATCCTGACGTTCGATGATATCACCGGGCAGTTGCTCGACCAGCGCCGTGCGGCCTGGTCCGATGTCGCGCGCCGGATCGCGCATGAGATCAAGAACCCGCTCACCCCGATCCAGCTTGCCGCGGAACGGCTCCAACGGCGCTACGGCAAGCAAATCGATCCCGAGGACACGACTTTCGCGCGGCTGACCGACACGATCGTGCGTCAGGTCGGCGATTTGCGGCGGATGGTCGACGAATTCTCGTCGTTCGCACGGATGCCCAAGCCGGTGTTCCGCGAGGAATCGCTGGTCGAGCTCGCGCGGCAGACGCTGTTCCTGCACGAAGTCGCGCATCCGGGGATCAGCTTCAGCCTCGACGCCCCCGAGCAAACCCCTTCGCTCGTTTGCGATCGGCGCCAGATCAGTCAGGCGCTGACCAACATCGTCAAGAATGCGGTGGAAGCGGTCGAGGCCAATCCCGGCGCGCACGAAACGCGGATCGCGATGACGATCGAACCCGGCGACGGGAAGATCGTGCTCTCGGTCGCGGACACCGGGGTCGGCCTGCCGGCTGCGCGCGACCGGATCGTGGAGCCCTATGTTACCACGCGGGCGCGCGGGACAGGGCTGGGCCTCGCGATCGTCAAGAAGATCGTCGAAGAACATTGCGGAACGATCAGCTTCGCCGACCGACCGGGCGGTGGGACGATCGTATCGCTGTGCTTCGACACCGAACAGCTCGCCAAACTCGATGGCGGGGAAGATCCTGCCGCGGGCGCGTCCCCGAACGCGCCAGTCCTCGTACAGAACCGGACCTGAACCATGCCCCTCGATATCCTAGTCGTCGACGACGAACGCGACATTCGTGATCTGGTAGCCGGTGTCCTCGAGGACGAAGGCTATGACGCGCGCGTCGCGGGCGACAGCGATTCCGCGCTCGAGGCGATTTCGGTGCGGCGGCCGTCGTTGGTGCTGCTCGACGTATGGCTCCACGGATCGCGGCTCGACGGGCTCGAATTGCTCGACGAAATCAAGCGACGCGATCCCTCGATCCCGGTGCTGATGATTTCCGGCCACGGCAATCTCGATACCGCCGTCGCCGCGATCCGGCGCGGTGCGGCGGATTTCATCGAGAAGCCGTTCGAAGCAGAACGCTTGCTGCTGATGGTCGCGCGCGCGACCGAGACCGAGCGGCTGCGCGCCGAAGTCGCGAGCCTGCGCGCGAGCGTCGGGCGGGACAATGACCTGACCGGTAGCTCGACCGCGATCAACGGCGTGCGCGCGACCTTGAAACGGGTCGCCTCTACGGGAAGCCGCGTGCTCATCATGGGCGGCGCGGGGGTCGGCAAGGAAGTCGCGGCACGGTTGCTCCACGGCTGGAGCCAGCGCGCGACCGCGCCGTTCGTCGTCGTGAGCGCGGCGCGGATGACGCCCGAACGCGTCGAGGAAGAGCTGTTCGGTGTCGAGGAGGGCGGACAGCTGGTGCGGTCCGGGCTGCTCGAACAGGCGCATGGCGGCACGTTGTTCCTCGACGAGATTGCCGACATGCCGCTGACGACGCAGGGCCGGATCCTGCGCGTCCTGACCGAGCAAGCGTTCAACCGCGTCGGCGGGCAGCGCGTCGTCAAGGTCGACGTCCGGGTCGTGTCCGCGACCGCGCGCGATCTGCCGCACGAAATCGAGCAAGGGCGTTTCCGCGAGGACCTCTATTATCGGCTCAACGTCGTTCCCGTCGCGATTCCCGGGCTGTCGGAGCGGCGCGAGGACATTCCGGTGCTAATTGACCATTTCATGGCGCATTATGCGTCGGAGCGGCGCGTGGCGACTCCGCAGGTCGCGCCCGATGCGATGGTCGCACTGCAATCCTACGAATGGCCGGGCAACGTCCGGCAGTTGCGCAACATCGTAGAGCGCACGATCATCATGGCGCCGGGCGACCGGCTCGCGCGGATCGACGTCGACATGCTGCCGCCGGACATTCTCGGCGATCCGGGCGAAATGGGCAGCGGCGCGACCGCGATCATGGGCGCCCCCCTGCGCGAGGCCCGCGAAAGCTTCGAACGCGAGTATTTGCGGGTTCAGATCCGGCGCTTCTCGGGCAACATCTCCCGCACCGCCAATTTTATCGGGATGGAGCGATCGGCGCTGCACCGGAAGCTCAAGCTGTTGGGAATTACGGAAGTTCGCGAAGAGTAACCCGGCGCGCGGACGCGACATCCGCTCGTCCAACCGATAAAGTCGCTTCGCTCCAGTGGACGAAGCGACACCGCGTCCCTAGATTGGCGCAGTACGACTACCCGACGCCGGGCACCGGCGCGCCGCGGGAAAACCCGCCAATAACAAAGGATCGACCGATGGCCGACAAACACACTTCGCTGCAAGACCTGTTCCTCAACGCGCTCCGCCGCACCAAGACACCGATCACGATGTTCCTGGTCAAGGGCGTCAAGCTGCAAGGCATCGTTACCTGGTTTGATAACTTCTCGGTGTTGCTGCGCCGGGACGGACAATCGCAGCTGATCTACAAGCATGCGATCTCCACGATCATGCCCGCGAACACGATCGACGTCGACGCCATCGTCAACGCGATCGGCGAAGCGCAGCGCAAGCAACCGTTGTTGCAGGAAATTTTCCTGAATGCGGTGCGCAAGTCCGAGGACAATGTCACGATGTTCCTGGTGAACGGCGTGATGCTGCAAGGGCAGATCGCGGCGTTCGACCTGTTCTGCATGATGCTCCAGCGCGATGGGATGGCACAGCTTGTCTACAAGCATGCCGTATCCACGATCCAGCCTGCGCACCCCTTGAACCTTGCTGATGAAACAGCGGGTTCCGACGAAGATTGAGGACCGTTTTTGACTACAGGATTTGAACGCGACCGGGACGACGTCGCGCGTGGTGCCAAGGCCGTCGTCGTGTATCCCGATACCGGAGTATCCTCCCGCGACGCCGATGCTCGGCTCGCGGAGACGGCGGGACTGGCGATGGCGATCCACGTCGAGGTCGTCGACCGGGTCGCGGTCAAGGTTCGTGCGCTTCAACCCTCCACGCTGATCGGCAAGGGGCAGCTCGAAGCGCTTGCCGCGACCGTCCAGATGGCGGAGGCGGAGCTCGTCGTGTTCGACGCGAGCCTGACCCCCGTACAACAACGCAATCTCGAAAAAGCGTTGTCGGCCAAGGTGATCGACCGGACCGGTTTGATCCTCGAAATTTTCGGCGAGCGCGCGGCGACCGCCGAGGGGCGGTTGCAGGTCGAACTCGCGCATCTCGATTACCAGGCGGGGCGGCTCGTGCGGAGCTGGACTCACTTGGAACGCCAGCGCGGCGGCTTCGGCTTCCTTGGTGGTCCGGGTGAGACGCAGATCGAAGCGGATCGCCGCTTGATCCGAGATCGCATGGCGCGGCTCAAAAAGGAACTCGAGCAGGTCTCCAGAACCCGCGGGCTTCACCGCGATCGGCGGCAACGGGCGCCTTGGCCTGTGATTGCGCTGGTCGGCTACACCAACGCCGGCAAGTCGACCCTGTTCAACCGGATGACGGGCGCGGATGTCATGGCCGAGGACCTGTTGTTCGCAACGCTCGACCCGACGCTGCGTCAGATCGCACTGCCCGGGATCGACAAGGCGATCCTGTCGGACACGGTCGGGTTCGTTTCGGAATTGCCGACCCAACTCGTTGCGGCGTTCAAGGCGACGCTCGAGGAAGTGGTTTCGGCCGACCTGTTGATTCACGTCCGCGATATCGCGCACCCGGACAGCATCGCGCAGAAGGACGACGTCGAGGCGGTGTTGCGCGACATCGGTGTCGAGGCGTCGGTTCCGCGGATCGAGGCATGGAACAAGCTTGACCTGCTCGACGAGGACGAACGGACCGAGATGCTCGGCGAAGCTGCGCGGCGCACCGACGTCGTCGCCTTGTCCGCGCTGACTGGGGACGGGGTCGCAGGTCTGCTCGATACCGTCGCGGCACTGCTGACCGTCAGCCACCGCCGTTATGTCATCACGTTGGACGCTGCGGACGGCGCGGCGGCCGCCTGGCTCCATGCGCATGGCGAGGTGTTCGAACAGACGATCGACGGCGATACCGCGATCTATGAAGTGCGGATGGCCGAGCGGGATTACGAACGGTTCTGCCAGCGCGGCGAATGATGAACCTTTCCGCGCGCGCCGATGAACGAGTAGCTTAACGCTGCTCGTTCGAAACCTTCGCACGCTGCCACAGGACTTCCATCGCCGCCAAGTCGAGACTTTCGAAGGCCGGACCAGCATCGGCCTCCATCGCTTTGAAACGGCGTTCGAATTTATCGTTCGCGCGACGCAGCGCCGCTTCCGGCTCGATCCCGAGCTTGCGCGCCCAATTGACCACCGAGAACAACAGGTCGCCGATTTCCTCCTCTTGGTGATCGGCGCTCGTGGCCGTCTCCACTTCGTCGATTTCTTCGAAAACCTTGGCGCGCGCGCCCTCCGGATCGGGCCAGTCGAAGCCGGTCCGGGCAGCGCGTTTCTGTAATTTTCCGGCCCGCAGCAACGCGGGCAAACCAACCGCAACGCCGTCCAGCGCGCCGCCCGCGCCCTTGTCCGCGCGTTCGTTCGCCTTGATCTGCTCCCATAGAGGGTGGCCGCCCTCGGCCCCGTCGCCGAAGATATGCGGGTGGCGGCGTTCCATCTTGTCGCTGATCGCAGCGACGACATCGGGCAAGGCGAAATGGCCCGCCTCTTCGGCGATCCGCGCATGGAAAACCACCTGCAGCAACAGGTCGCCGAGCTCGTCCTTCAGGTCAGGCATGTCGTTCCGCGCGATCGCGTCGGCGACCTCATACGCTTCTTCGATCGTGTAGGGCGCGATCGTCGCGAAGTCCTGCGCGACGTCCCAACTGCAGCCCGTCTCGGGATCGCGCAGCCGCACCATGATCTCCACGAGCCGTTCGATCATCATGCCCATCCTTCTCGGTCGCGGTCAGCCACGACGGTTCGTGAAGGTGCGTGCGTATGACGACGGGCGGCGCGTTTCAATCGCCTCCGCGCACGTGGCTCCCTGGCCGACGGCGGCGGAAGCGCCGTCGGCCGGGGGAGGGCGCTGTTACCAGCGGAACGCAATCGTTCCCTGCACCGTGCGGCGGTTGCCGTACCAGCACCAGGCATAATCGAGATAGCAGGTCGTGACATATTTCTTGTCGAACAGGTTCTGCGCGTTGACCGCGAGCGAAAGCCCTTGCAGGCGCGGCGCGAGCTTGCCGAGGTCGTAGCGGATCAGCGCGTCGACCAGGGTGAACCCCGGTGTGCTCTGCCGTGGACCAGCGACGCCGTCCGAGGAAAAGAGCGTACCGGCATAGATGCTGTCGACATGACGGACCGCGCCGCCGATCGCGAACCCTTGCAAGGCACCCTCTGTCGGTGCCCATTCGAGATTGGCGGAAACGCCACCCCGGCCGACCCCAAGAATGCCGTTCCCGATGTTGGCAGGGTTGGCATCGGCGATCGTCCGGACTTTCTGGCGGCTATAGGCGAGCCTCGCGTTGAAGCCGAACGGCAGCGGTGCGATCGCTTCAACCTCGACGCCGCTCGAACGGACTTTGCCGCTTTGGGTCGAGACGTTGGAAAGCGGCGCGGTTGTGATGAGATTGGTCTGGTCGATCTGGAACCACGCACCGGTCAGCAGGATCTGGGTGCCGGGCACGGTATATTTCGCGCCTGCCTCGATCTGCTTGCCCTCACTCGGCTTTGCAACGACGAGCGGACCGCCAACGGTCGTGCGGATCGTGCCGTTGGGTTCGAACGACGTTGAATAGCTGACGTACGGCGCGAGCCCGAACGGCAGCGTGTACAGCGCACCGGCGCGATACGTGAACTTCTGCGAATCCTCCGACGCAGTGCCGGGTGCGGCGCGCACCGCCGCCCAATCCTGGCGACCGCTCAAAAGGACGCGCAACGCTCCGTACGAGATCTGGTCCTGTGCATAGACGCCGGCCTGGTTCGAGCGTGGCTTGTTGTCAGCGACGCCGAAATTGTTCGGCACTTGCTCGGGCGACTGCGGTACGACCATCGTGCCATAGACGGGCGCATAGCCGTTGAGCGGGGTCGCCGAACCGAAGGCGTTGACCGACCGTGCGTTGCCGGTCTGATAATCCACCCCAAACAGAACCTCATGCGAGACCTCGCCCGTCGCGAAACGCCCGCGCAGTTGATTGTCGAACACCCAGGAGCCGGCACGCTCGCGGGTGGAATAGGAATAGCGATCATAGATTTGCAAACTGGCGTTGTTCGCCGCCGCGAGCGTTCCACCGGCGTAGACGATCCCCAGCTTCGACGTGGCATGCTGGTAGCGGCCTGACGCTTTGAGGCTCCAGTCCGGGTTGAGGTCATGCGTCAGGATATAGGTCCCTGCGACCTGCTCGCGCTCGAAGAAGTTGCCGGGTTCGCCGAAATCGCGGCTGGTCGGGATTTGGCCATTGGGATTGGGCAGATAGGTGCCCGAGGCCGGGAAGACGCCGTACGACCCGTTTTGCGGATCCCGCGAATAGGCGCCGAGCAGCGTCAGCTTGGTCGCATGGTCGAGATTGATCGTCACTGCGCCGGACACCGTCTGACGTTCGCGCGCGCTGAAGGTCTGCTGGGTGTGCGCGCCGTTGACGCTGCCGTTGAGGCGCCACAGCACCGATTCGCCGAGCTTCCCCCCGATGTCGCCATCGACACGGTAAAGATCATAGGTCCCGTAGGTGCCCGAGACTGCGCCATAAAGCGCCTTGTCGACCGGCAACTTGCTCGACAGCGCAACGAGGCCGCCGGGGCCGGACTGGCCGTACAGCACGGATGCGGGGCCCTTGACCACTTCGATCCGGTCGAGCCGCGACACATCGATCTGGGGGCTCAAGTAACTGGCCCCACCGATCAGCTTCAATCCATCGAGGAATTGCGGCGCATCGAACCCGCGCAGTTTGAACTGGTCATAGACTTCCGCGCTCGAGCCGCGCTGTTCGGTGGTGACCCCGGCGACGAAGCGCAGCGACTGGTTGAGGTTGGAAAGCCCGAGATTGGCGATATCCGACGCGCTGATCACGCTGATCGACTGAGGGGTTTCCGCGATCGGAGCCGATCCCTTGGTTCCCGCAGCCGCCTCGTTGCGCGGACGTTCGCCCGTCACGACGATCGACGGGGCGTCCTGGTCCTCGTCGGTTTCGGCAAACGCGGGCATTGCATACGCAACCGACGTCAACATCAGGGCGGAAACGAGCGAACGGTTCATCGTGGGTCCTCAACTGCTACGCCGCGGCCTATGACGTAGATGCGAACGATTATCAATCGCATTAGCACTTCTGGTGATCTTTCCTGTTGAATGCGTTGCAGATCAGGCACGGCCACCCATGTGGGAGGCATGGAAGACGATGACCTTGTTCGCCTTGGACTTGTCGATGACGACGAGATCATTCTGGATGAAGCGGCGCTGGCACTCGCGCTGCTCGACCACCCCGAAACCGACGATGCGCCGTATCTCGACTTGTTCCAGGCGATTGTCGAAGCGCTGGAAGAAGCCGCAGCCACCGCTTCCGCCGCAGAGCCCGATGCAGAGGAGCAGGCCGAGCTGCTCGCGCAGGTGATCGGTGGGGCGTTCGGTTTCCTCGGCGACCGCGATACGTATGACGATTCCGCCAACGCCGATTTGATCAGGGTGCTCGATCGCAGGCGGGGTCTGCCGGTCAGCCTGTCGATCCTCTACGTTTCCGCGGCACGGCGAATGGGGTGGATGGCGAATGCGCTTGACGTTCCCGGGCACGTGCTGGTGCTGATCGGCGACAAAGCGGCACCGATCATGATCGATCCGTTTCGCGGGGGCGAACGGGTCAGCCAAGAGCAACTCGTCACGCTTCTCAAGGCCATGCACCCGGGCGAGGGGCCTGCCGTCCGGCATGTCGCCGCAATGCCCAACCGGGCGGTTCTGGTGCGGCTGTTGCTCAATCAGGCGAAGCGCGCGGAGGCGGCGGGGCAGGGCCGGCGCGCGCTGACGCTGTTCGACCGCATGACCGTCATCGCCCCGGCCTACCCGCATGCGTGGTGGGAGCTGGCGCGGCTGCAACTGGTGGACGGCGACATCCCGGCCGCCCGCAAGAGCTTGAGCGCGATGCTGGAGATCACTCGCGAACCCGATTTGCGCGCGCGGATCAGCGAAACGCTCGGGTCCTTGCCCGCAGCGTAAAGCGCGCGCCGGATCATCCTGGATGATCCGGCGCGCGCGCTTATCGGATTATGCGATCAGGCCGCGTAGCTGATCTTGGTCACGCGGCGGCGCATCGTCGCACCCACCAGGCCGAAGCCCATCAGCATCATCCCCCACGTCGTGGGCTCGGGCACGGACGAGGCGAACTGGCTGTAGATCTGCGCGGTCGAGGTCGTCTTGTAGGTCAGCGCGTCGGTGCTGAGGTTCCACCCCATCGCGTCGTATGCGGCGAGATCGAGCCCGGTGACATAGCCGGTCTGCTCATAGCAGAACGTCGGATCCATGATCCCGTTGCCGATCGCGCAACCGGGCGCGTCCTTCCAGTGCGACGCCTGCTGGCCGTCACCATTGTAGCGGCCGGTCGAGAAGCGATTGCCGAACAGCGCGGTCTTGCCGCCGTCGATCGAGAAATACTTGTCCCCGCCGACCGAGAGATCCAGCACCGGCGCCGTGCCGAGGACGACGTTCGTCGGATCCGTGCTGTAGCGGAACATGTCGAGCGCGCTGTAGATCGACGTGTCGTTCAGGCTGTAGCCCAAGGTGCCCGAACCGGGACCCTTGCCGATGCCATAGACGTCCAACAGGTCGACGCCCGATACGAACCCCAGCGCATGGCCGATCTCATGGATCGCGACGCCGATGAAATCGAACGTGTCGTCGGTGATGCCGTCGGTCGGATCGAAGTCGAACGCGAAGTTGCTGCTGAACGTCACGTTGCCGTCACGGACGCCGGGCTGCTGGCCGGTCGATCCACCGATTGCCTTGACCAGCGAGGAGTTGAGATACAGCGTCTGGCTGCTGGTGGTGGCGCCGGGATTGAACGCGAGCTTGCTGAGGTCGTCGTTGATCTCGGCAGGGGTCGTCGCCGTGGCCGCGGTCGTAGTCGTGCCGTTCGTGATGAAGCTTGCGCCACCGTCGGTCAGACGCGGCAGGACGATCCCCTGATCGATGGTCGACCCGCTCTTGGTCAGATTGAGCTGCCGCGCCCAGCTCGCGGTCGCGAAATCGACGCGATTGCTGCCCGTCGAGCCGATGATGCCGGGATCGAGCGGCGAAAATTTCACGCCCAGGTCGATCACCGCGCTGTTGGTGAACATCGAGCTCCAGTAGGCGGCAGCGATCTTGAAACCACGTTCGGCTTGCGAACCCTTAACGCCACCGAGGTCGATCAGATTGATCGTCGTGGCCATCACCGGCGCTGCCGTCAGGGCGATGATCGCCGCACCGCAGGCCATGAAACTCTTGATACGCATAGGTCCCCCTCGATTACCCGGTCACGCGACTTTTCGACTCAAGTCCTGGTTAACGCCCCGTTAACTAAAGGAATGTTGGTCGATCGCCGGACTGTCAACCCGACCAAACCGTTAAAGCGCGATGCTGTTGTACGCGGGCAACACATTGGGCATACGGGATTCGAACCGGGCATACCTGCTCGAAAAATGGGTTTGCCGATCTCTCATGCCCGCGACGGGAAAGACCATTCTGCCGGAATTGATGGCGCGTTTGAAAGGGGCGCTAGCCTCTAAGGACCGTGCCGAAACACGGCGCGTCGTCGCGGAAATGCTCGATCACCGCGCGCCGCTCGGCGAGCACTGGCGGGCGATCGCGCAGCTGATGCAAACCAGCGGCGAGCTGACGCTGGCGTTGCGCGCGATCGACGCGTTCGTCGCGGCTACCGGCAACAATCCGATGGCGGTCTATTCGAAGGTCGTGCTGCTGACGCAGGCGCATCGTGTCCGCGAGGCGCACGACTTGCTCGCGCACTTACCGGCTACCGTGCCCGACGCCGCCGGCCACGCTTATGTACTCGGGAATACCGCGATGACGCTGGGGAACGTCGACGCTGCCCGTGCGCATTTGCTCGATGCGCTTACGCACCGGCCAGGGTGGGGACCCGCGTGGCTGACACTGGCCGCGGCAACCAACCTTGCCGACGGGCCGATTGGCGACCGTCTGCTCGCGGAAGGAGCGGCGGCAGAGCGGCAGGGGGCGGGTGATTTTGCGCGCTATTCCTATGCGTTAGGCAAGCTTCATGCGGATCGGGGCGAACATGGCGCGGCGTTCGCTGCGTTCGTGCGCGGTGCGGCGCTGCTCAAGGCGGAGGTTTCCTATAACTGCCATGCCGACGCAGCCAACGCGACGGCCGCGATGGAAGGATTTGACGGCGCGCGCCTCGACCAGAAGGCCGATTCTGGTTCGATCGCCACTGGTCGTCCCATTTTCGTGACGGGCTTGCCGAGGTCAGGGACGACGCTGGTGGAACAGATCCTCGCGAGCCATAGCGCGGTGCAGGACGGCGGCGAACTCAACATGATCCAGCACGTGGCCGTCGCGGCCGGGGGCGTCTCAGGGACGGCGATCGAACAGCATCTGGCGCGCGGTGGTACGCTCAACGGCCTCGCGGAGCTTTACCTCCATCTGCTGCAGGAAAGGTTCGGGCCAAGCGGGCGCATCGTCGACAAGACGATCGATGCCAGTCGTTTCCTGGGGCTGATCGCGACGGTGTTACCAGATGCGCCATTGGTGTGGATGCGACGGGACCCGCTGGATACCGCGTGGTCATGTTTCCGGACGTTCTTCATTCACGGTGTCGGGTGGAGCTTCGATCTCGCTGACATCGCCAATCATTTTCGCCTGGAGGACGCGTTGATGGCGTTCTGGAAACAGCGGTTGGGCGATCGGCTGCTCGTCATACCCTATAGCGAATTGGTCGAGGATCCGTCCACGTGGACGGCGCGCCTGCTGGCGCATTGCGGGCTGGCGGACGAACCGGCGGTGTACGAACCACATCTCAACCCGCGGCGTGTCGTCACCGCCAGCGCGCTACAAGTCCGTCGCCCGATCAATCGCGACGGACTTGGGGTGGCCGAGCCGTATCGCGCCTGGCTGCAACCCTTCATCGATGGCTACGCCAAGCCCTGAGGCAGGGGAGGGAGCGGGCCGTGATGTAACGGAAGCGGGTCGACAAGGCGGGGTCGGTTTCGCTAGCGAAGGGGCTACCCGGGAAGGATCCTTCATGCTCCGCAGCATTCTATTAGCTACTGTTAGTGCGACGCTTTTGGCCGGGCCAGCAAAGGCCGACAATCCCTTCGCGGCGCGCAGCAGGTTGCCGTACGAAGCGCCGCCGTTCGACCGGATCACCGACGCCGACTACCAGCCCGCGATCGAGCAGGGGATGACGGAAAGCCTGGCCGAAGTCCGCAAGATCGCGGACAATCGCGCCAAGCCGACTTTCGAGAACACGATCGTCGCGATGGAACGCCAGGGTCAGATGCTCGCACGCGCGCAAGCCGCGTTCGGACAGGTGGCACAGGCCAACACCAACCCGGCGCTTCAGGCTGCGCAATCGGCTCTGGCGCCCAAGCTGGCCGCCTATACCGACACGATCTACCTCGATCCCAAGCTGTTCGCGCGGGTCAAGACGCTGTTCGACACCAAGACTTCGCTAAACCTCAACCCCGAGCAAGCGATCCTGCTCGACGAATACTACAAGACGTTCGTTCGCGCCGGCGCACAGCTATCGGCTGCCGACCAGACCAGCTTGCGCGCGCTGAACACGCAGATTTCGACCGTCGGCATCGCGTTCCGTCAGAAGTTGCTCGCCGCAACCAAGGCTGGCGCGATGGTTGTGGACGACCCCGCCAAGCTTGCCGGAATGACACCGGGCGCAATCCAGTCCGCCGCGCGCGACGCGACCGACCGCGGGATGCCCGGGAAATACATCCTGCCGCTCCAGAACACGACCGCGCAGCCCGCGCTCGAGGCACTGTCGGACCGCGCAACGCGGGAAACGCTGTTCACCAAGAGCTGGACGCGCGCGGAGCAGGGGGATGCAAACGACACGCGCGCATCGATCCTGCAACTGATCGATCTGCGGACGCGCAAGGCCAATCTACTCGGCTACAAGACCTGGGCGGATTATTCGCTTGCCGAACAGATGGCCAAGTCCGCGGACGTGGCGCGCGATTTTCTCAACGCACTCGATGCCCCGACGGCAGCTGCGCAGGGCCGCGAAGCCGGCGAGCTCCAGAAGGCGATCGACGCGGAGCAGGGGGGCTTCAAGCTCGCGCCGTGGGATTGGGCGCGCTATGCCGAAAAGGTCCGCAAGGCGAAATACGATCTCGACCTCAACGATACCAAACCCTATCTCGAAATCTGGAACGTGCTGGAAAACGGCATTTTTTTTGCCGCGCACGAACTCTACGGCCTGAGCTTCAAACGCCGGACCGATATCCCGACCTACCACCCGGACATCCGCGTCTATGAAGTGTTCGAGGCAAGCGGCAAGCCGCTCGGCCTGACCTATTTCGATTACTGGAAACGCGACAACAAGTCGGGTGGCGCGTGGATGAACAGCTTCGTCCGCCAGGCCAAGATCTTCGGGACCAAACCCGTCATCTCGAACACCGCCAATTTCACCAAGCCCGCCGCCGGGCAACCCGGGCTGGTCACCTTCGGTGAAGTACGAACGATGTTTCACGAGTTCGGCCACGGCCTGCATGGCTTGTTCGCCGACCAGACCTATCCGACGCTGTCGGGCACCGCGGTCGCGCGCGACTTCGTCGAGTTTCCATCCCAGTTCAACGAACATTGGGCGCTGGAGCCGCGCGTCCTCGCGCATTATGCGCGGCACTATCAGACCGGGGCCGCGATGCCGCAGGCATTGGTCGACAAGATCAAACGATCCGAGACGTTCAACCAGGGGTATAGTTTCGGCGAGACGCTGACGGCGGCACAACTCGACATGGCGTGGCATTCGGTTCCGGCAAACGGCGTGCCGCAGGACGTCGATGCGTTCGAAACCAAGGCGTTAGGCGAAACCGGCCTCAAGGTCGGGCTCGTACCGCCGCGGTATCGGACAAGCTACTTCGCGCATATCTGGGGCTCGGGGTATGCAGCGGGCTATTACGCTTATCTGTGGACCGACATGATCCAGCAGAACGTCTATGACTGGTTCCAGCAGCATGGCGGGATGACCCGGGCGAACGGTCAGCGGTTCCGCGACCTGGTGCTGTCTCGCGGGCACACGCAGGACTATGGCGTCATGTTCCGCACCATGACGGGTCACGACCCGGAAGTGGCGCCGCTGTTGCGCAAGCATGGTCTGGAGAGTGCAAAGCCCTGATGGAAAGCGGGAGGACCGGTTCGAACCGGCCTCCCCGTCAATACATTAAAGTCCGATAATACACATTATGTTAAATTAGATGGCGTTTGAGGGTGGCGTCACGCTACTCCGGTGCCTCTTTGCCACAGCATCACGACCAGAAAGAAAACTGCGAAGATCGCAACCCAGACCAACGCCATTTTGATCGTCGTGCTCAGCGGCAAACGTCGGGCTGCAAGCGCACTGATCGGCAGGATCAGCAACAGCGCGGTAAAGAACGCGCTCACGCCGACAACTCCAGCCCATCGAACCCCGGTTCCACACCGTCCGGCAATGTGCGGACCAGCTCGGCATAGTCCATCGTCTGGTCCATATGCGTCAGCGCTGTGCGTTTGGGGCGTAACTCTTCGATCCACGTCAATACAGTCGGCAAGTCCGGATGCGACGGATGCGGTCGACGCCGCAACGCGTCCACCACCCAGATGTCGAGCCCCGCGTACAACCTGCGCATCGCATCCGTCATGCCACTCAGATCGGTCGCATACCCAATGGCGCCGCCATCGGCCTCGAAACGCAATCCGGCGGACTGAATTCCCCCATGCGGCTGGTCGACGACACCGACGCTGATGTCGCCGATCGTCATGGTATCACTCAGCGGCTCGATCGAAACGACCTTAGGATAACCGCCTTTGCCGCTGAAAATATACGAAAATCGATCCGTCAGGCGGGTAACCAGCGACGGTCTCGCCAACCCACGCACCGGATGCCCGAGCGCATGATACACTTGCCGGAGATCGTCGATCCCATGCGTGTGATCGGCATGATCATGCGTCCAGATCACCGCGTCCAGGGTCGAGACGTCCGCCGCCAGAAGCTGTTCGCGCATGTCCGGCCCGGTGTCGACCAGGATTCTGGTCTTCTCGGTCTCGATCAGCACCGAGGCCCGCGTACGCCGGTTGCGTGGCTCCTTTGGATCGCACGCGCCCCAATCGTTACCGATCCGTGGTACGCCGGACGACGTTCCCGAACCGAGAATGCGGATCTTCACGCGATCGTCTTGGAGAACAGGGCGTGAAAATTGTCCCGCGTCGCAGCGGCCAGCGTCTCGATCGATTCCCCGCGCAGGTCGGCCAAAAACGCGGCGGTGTCGGCGACGAAGGCGGGCTCGCCGGTCTTGCCGCGATGCGGGACCGGTGCGAGAAACGGCGCGTCGGTCTCGATCAACAACCGGTCGAGCGGAAGCCGCGCGGCCGTTTCCTGAAGGTCCTTGGCATTCTTGAACGTCACGATCCCCGAAATCGAGATATAGAACCCAAGATCGAGCGCGATGTCGGCAAATTCACCGCTCGCAGTGAAACAGTGGATGACCCCCGGAAAGGCCCCCTGCTCCATCTCTTCGCGCAGGATCTGCGCAGTGTCCGCCTCGGCATCGCGGGTGTGGACCACGATTGGCAACTGGGTCGCACGACACGCTGCGAGATGCGCGCGAAAGCTCGCTTGCTGCCGTGCCTGATCGCTATGGTCGTAGAAATAGTCGAGCCCGCTCTCCCCGATCCCGACGACCCGAGGATGCGCGGCTCGTTCGATCAAGCGCGCAGTCCCGACGTCGGGATGCTGATCGGCTTCGTTGGGGTGAATGCCAACGGTGGCCCACACGTCGGGCTCGCGCTCCGCGGTCTCTACCACCGCATCCCATTCGCTCTCCCGGGTCGCGATGTTGAGCATCGCTTCCACACCTCGCGCGCGCGCACGCGCCAGCACCTCCGCCTGCTGTTCGCCGAGGCCCTTGTAGTTGAGGTGGCAATGGCTGTCGGCGAACATTTACGTCTCCGTCGGGGCTTCGAGCCGGGGAAACACGCCGCTCGGTGCCGAAAGAACCGTCCCAGACGCCAATGGATGCGCCAGTGCTTCGAACCGGCGCGCATCCGCCGATTGCGCGAGAAGATCTAGCAACTTGTCCGCGCCACCCGGGATCGCCCAGCGCGCAAGAATCGCGATCCGCCGGATCGCGTCCGCAGCATGGTACAGGATCGTGTCGGCGCGGGCCGGATCGGTCTTGCGGACGCTCCACGGCGCCTGATCCGCGAAATACTGGTTCGCATCGCGCGCCGCGGACCAGACGGCCTCCAGCGCATTATGCAGCGACAGGTCCTTCATCGCCTCATGCAAACCGCGCTCGGCTGCCGCGACGCTGTCCGCGAGCGCCGTCTCCGCATCGGTGACCGCACCCGCCTCCGGCACGAGGCCGTTACAAGCCTTGGCGATGATCGACAGACACCGTTGCGCCAGATTGCCGAGGTTGTTGGCGAGGTCCGCGTTGCAGCGCGTGACGATCGCCTCTTCCGAATAGCTGCCGTCCTGCCCGAAGCTGACCTCGCGCAGCAGGAAGTAGCGCAGCGCATCCACCCCAAAATGCTCGACCAATGCCATCGGGTCGGTGACGTTGCCGAGCGACTTGGACATCTTCTCGCCGCGGCTGAGCAGGAACCCGTGCCCGAACACGCCACGCGGCAGCGGAATGTTCGCACTCATCAGGAACGCCGGCCAGTAAACGGCATGAAAACGCACGATATCCTTGCCGATGATATGGATATTCGCCGGCCAGAACGTCTCATAGAGTTCCACGTCGTCCGGATAGCCCACACCTGTCAGATAATTGGTCAGCGCATCGACCCAGACGTACATCACATGCCCGGGGCTGCCCGGAACCGGAACACCCCAGTCGAAGCTCGTGCGCGATACGGACAGGTCCGACAAACCCCCTTCGACGAACCGCAGGATCTCGTTGCGCCGGGCTTCTGGGCGGATGAAATCGGGATTGGCTTCGAAGAAATCGAGCAAGGGTTGCTGATATTTGGACAGTCGGAAGAACCACGTCTCCTCAGCCGTCCACTCGACCGGGGTTCCTTGCGGCGAAAGCTTGGCGCCGCCCTCCCCCTCGACAAGTTCCTTCTCGTCGTAGAACGCCTCGTCGCGGACCGAATACCAGCCTTCGTAGCGATCGAGATAGAGATCGCCCGCCGCTTCCATTGCCCGCCAGATCGCCTGACTCGCGCGGTAGTGATCCTCGTCGCTGGTCCGGATGAAGCGATCGTATGAAATATCGAGACTGTCGGCCATCTGCTTGAAATAGCCGCTCATTTCATCGGCCAGCGCACGCGGGGTCAGGTCGCGCTTGCGCGCTTCCTGCACCATCTTGAGGCCGTGCTCGTCGGTGCCGGTCTGAAACCGCACCTCGCGCCCCAGCTGGCGCTGATAGCGCGCGATCGCATCGGTCGCGATCGCTTCATAGGCATGCCCGATATGCGGGCGGCCATTGGGATAGCTGATTGCGGTAGTAATATAAAACGGGTCTGCCATCGGCGCGTCCTACTGCAAGCCGATCGCGAAATGAAGGCCTCAGGCAGCGAGCCGAGCGACGATCCCCGCCATTTCATACACCGTCGCCTGGGAATCGAGCGTGAGCGAGCGTGCCGTCGCGGACAGCGCGCGTGCCGCGTCATAGCTTTCGAGCGCGGTCCGCAGCCGCTGACCCTGCCGCGATGGCGCCTCTGATGCGATGAAGGCCGGCACACGATCGAGGAACGCCTCGTAGCGCGGCTGTGCCGCCTTGGGCGCAAGCGCCTTGGCGAGCTTCCCCCGGCGTGCGTTGGTCGGGTCGCCGTCCTGCGCAATCGCGGAAAGCGCCTGATCGAGCGCGGCGAGGTCCAGTCCCGCAAACCCCATCGCACGCCCCGGCGATCCTTGCGCGCCCCGGATCAGCGCGGCGATCTCGGCGTCGTCGGCACGCGGCAGCGCCTCGCGCAGGACCGTCGCCATCGCAGCGTCGTTCAGCGGGTCGAACCGCAACGTCCGGCACCGCGACCGGATCGTCGGCAGCAAGCGTCCGGGGGCGTGGCTCACCAGCAGAAAGATCGTTCCCTGTGGCGGCTCCTCGAGGTTCTTGAGCAAGGCGTTGGACGCGCCGGGCCGCTCCAGATCGTCGACGGCGTCGATCACGACCACCCGGCGCTCGGACATCGACGGGCGAGTCGCGAACATGGGCCCCAGCGCCCGGACCTGCGCGATCGGGATACTGCGCGCGAGATCGAGCCCGGTCTTGTCGCCTTCCTTGGGCTGGCGAGTCAGTTCCCGATAATCCGGGTGCGACCCGGCAGCGACCAGTGACCGCGTCCGGTCGGTATCGGGAACGTCGTACCCGGGCGGCAAGTCCGCGCCGGCACCCTCCGCCAGCAATCGCAATGCCGCGGCGCGGGCAAAGCTTGCCTTGCCGATTCCCTCTGGCCCCGCGAACAGCCAGGCGTGGTGCAGCGCCCCACTCCGCATCGCGGCCGCAAAGGCACCATGCGCAGCGTCATTGCCGATGGGCATCGTCACGGCAGGTAATCCGCGAGCTGCGCCAGGATGGCATCAGAGACCGCGTGAATGTCGAGCGATGCGTCGATGATGCGAAACCGATCCGGCTCGTTCGTGGCGAAGCGGCGAAACGCGCTCGCGACGTCGGTATGGAACGCCTCCCCCCGCGCCGCGAACCGGTCGGCCGCTGCGCCATCCCGCGCTTCGGCCCGCGCGCGGCCTGCGTCCGGCGTGAGTTCGAGGACGAAGGTGCGATCGGGAAGCAGCCCGCGCGACCCAAAACCGTGCAGCGCGAGGATCGCGGCATCGTCGATCCCGCCCGCCAGTCCCTGATACGCGCGACTGCTGTCGAGAAACCGGTCGCAAATCACCCAGCGCCCGGCGCCGATCGCCGGACGGACCGTCTTCTCGACATGGTCGGCACGTGCCGCGGCGAACAGCAACGCTTCGCTATGCGCGCTCCACCGCGTCACCGCGCCTTCCATCAGCAAGGTGCGAATCGCCTCCGCCCCCTCGCTGCCGCCGGGTTCGCGCG
>NZ_JAPYKK010000033.1 GCF_029623395.1 Sphingomonas echinoides | reverse complement strand
ACCGCGACGTCGGCGGTGCTCCAGCGTCTGACGGTGGCGCAACAGGAACGCAGTTACGTCCTCACGATCGGGTTTCGGTCGCGCGACGCGAGCAAGGCGGCGCGGATCTCCAATGCGCTGGCGCTGGCTTATATAGACAGCACCGCCGACGTTCAGGCGAGCAGCGCGACCCGCCAAACCGAGACCGGCCGGGCCGCGCTGCTTCGGCTGAGTCAGGAAGCCGAAGCGGCCGCTGCGAGTGTCGCGCGCTATCGGGCGGACAGCGGGATCGTTCAGGGCGGCGGGGTCGGCACGATCAACGATCAGCAGGTCGGGCCGATCGCGCAGCAGCTTGCGTCGGCGAAGGCGGAGGCTGCTGCGTTGCGCTCCAACGTCGCCGCGGCCGAGCGCCAGATCGCGACCGGCGGATCGGACGCGGTGTCCGCGGTGCTGTCCGCGCCCGTCATCACCGACTTGCGGCGTCAGCGGACCGAGGCCGAGCGCCAGCGCGCGCAACTCGCCGCGCGGTATGGCGAGAAGTTTCCCGCGCTGATCCAGAGCAAGCAACAGATCGAGGCGCTCGACCAGCAAATCCGTCTCGAGCAGACGCGGATCATCGAAGGATTGCGCAGCGAAGCGCGGTCCGCCACGGCCAAGGCGTCCGATCTTGCGCAGCAACTTGCGGTGCTCAAGCAGGAAATCGCGGTCAACGGGCAGGCGGCGGTGCGCGCCGAGGGACTCCAGCGCAAGGCGGATGCCGCAACCACCGCGTACAATCGGATGGCCGGAACGGTGCAGCAGGCGGCGCAGGCGCAACGCAGCACCGAGCCGCAAGCGCGGATCCTGGAAAGCGCCGTGGTGCTGGCGCGGCCGACCTATCCCAATCGTCCCGCGATCGGGGTTGCCGGGTTGCTGGTCGGCTTCGTGCTCGGGATCGGCGCAGCGGCGGCGGCGGAGGCGTTGCAAACCGCGATCCGGAGCCCGGAAGATGTGGAGACGATGCTGGGGGTGACCTTCGTCGCCGCGATCCCGCAATTGCGCGCGCGGCGGCTGCGCGATTCCGAAGGCCGACGGTGTACCCCGGCCGACACATTGCGGGATCACCCGATCTCCGCCTATTCGGAAGCGTTCCGGACGATCCGTGCGTTCATCCGGCCCGGGGGCGCGAAGATCATCGCGATCGGATCGACGCTGCCGTCCGAAGGCAAGACGACCTGCGCGCTGTCGCTGGCGCGCGTCATGGCGTTGTCGGGGGACCGTGTCCTGCTGATCGACTGCGACGTCCGTCGCGCCGGACTGGCTGACGGCTTGGGGCAGCGGCCGATCGCGGGTACGCTCGACGTGCTGCGCGGCGACATCGACCTCGCGCACGCGACGCTCCGCGACGAGATCGGCGGGTTGGAGCTGCTGTGCGTGCGGGCGCCGACCTTTACCCCGATCGACCTGTTCGACACCGGTGCGATGGCGATGCTGCTCGACCAGGCGCGGACGCGGTACGATTACATCCTGCTCGATACGCCGCCGCTGCTCGGCGTCGCGGATGCGCGCACGCTGGCGAAGCTGGCGGATGGCGTGGTGTTGCTGGTCAAATGGAATGCGACTCCGGTCTCGGCGATCGACAGCGCTTTGGCCGGGCTGGAACAGGATGGCGCGCACGTGCTGGGGGCGGTGCTCACCATGGTCGATCCGCATTCGGAGGCGTTGGGCGGGCAATATTATTCGGCGCGCTACAATCGCTATTACCAGCAATGACGCCGGGCCCCGCCCGTGACGCTATGGGGCACGCGCGACGGCGACGGGTCTCGCCGGTCGCGATCCTTGGCAGTCTTGCGTGTCTTGCCGGATGCGTGCTCGCGGCGCGCGTAACGCGGGACGAGTGGCTCGCCGCGGACCTGGTGCAAGCGGTGGCCGATCGGTCCGCGACGGTGCGCGATGCCACGCTGGAGGCGTATGGCGATCGTTCGCCCGCAGGATTGCCGATCCGCGGTGCGGCCCCCTTGGCACAGCTCGCGTTGAATGGCGCGCGGTCCGGGGCCAGTCCCGGCTTGCGCGTGATCAACGCGGCGCGCGCGAATCGCCTGATCCGCCATCTCGCGCAAACGCGCCCGGACTGGGATGCGACGCTGCTGCTGGTGACGCAGCGCGAACTGCTGGTTCACGGCGCGGCCACGCCCACGGCGCTCGCGGCGTTCGAGGCAAGCTACCGCGTGCGTCCGTTCCATAATCGCGCCGCGATCTGGCGGATCGCGTTCACGCGACTGTATTGGCGCGACCTCGATCCGGCGACCCGCCGCGCCGGGATCGCCGAGGCGGTCTGGCAGACGCGCTATGACGACGGCCAGCGTAGCGCGATCGAACGGTTGCTGGGCGATACCCCCGCCGGGGTGGCCTATCAGCTGCGGATGGCGGCGATCGGCCACGGCGCGGGGTGAGGTGCGCGGGGCGGGCGGGGTCTAGGATCGTCCCGAAGCGTGCGGCCCCAGACGATCCCCAGCAGCGCCGTGCTCAGTGCCGCAATCGCCGGGACGTTGAGCGCGATGTCGACCATGGACCCCACGACCGCGACCGCGACCGCGAACAGCATCGCGCGCGCGATCGCGTTCGATCGATCGCTGCCGATCATCGGGGTTCGCGCGACCCGCACGACCAGCGCGGCCAGGGTCGCAAGGAGCAGGACCACGCCAGGCCATCCCGCTTCGATCGCAAGCTGCAGGATTACATTATGGGCTGCCCCGAAATCGCCGACCAGGAGCACGGTTTCGGACGTTAGGTCGCGCTGGTTCACCGCATCGAACCCGCCGAGTCCGTAGCCGGACAGCGGCGCGGTGCGGGCAAGGTCGGCATAATGGCGCAAGACGGACAGGCGCCCGGACCCGTCGTCGCCAAGCGCGCCGTACCGGCTCAGCGCGCTGCCGGACGACAGCCCCAGCACGACGGCCAGGCCCAGCAGCACGATCGCCGGGAGCCAGCCGCGGCCAGCGCGCGGGATCGCGGGGAAGCCAGCGGCGTAGGCGAGTTGCGCGACCGCCACCGCTGCAAGTGCGGTCCGCGATTGCGACAGCGCCACCAGGCTGAGTGCGATCACGCTGCCTAGCGCCGCGATCGTCGCGGCGATCGGGATGTGCCCGTGGGGTTGCGTGCGCCAGGCGCGCCACCGGTCCCGCGCGATGCCGTGCAGCAGCAAGCTCATCATGCCGTAGCCGATCCCGGCGGCGTTGGCGTTTCCCATCAAACCGGCGAAGCGATGATAGCGGTGATCCACGATGACGCGTTGCATCATCTCCGGATCCCCGAACGCGCGCAACCCGAGCGTCACGGCGATCAGCACGCCGGCGAACAGGCACAGCCACGTCGCGGTTGCGTACGCGAAGCCGGGAACGCGCCCCGCGGTGGCGCATCCGACCAGCAAAGCGACAAGCGAGAAAGCGTGGCACCAGCCGAGCGCGAGCAGGTCCGGGGCCGCCGGACGCGCGATCAGATCCGGCGCGATGCCCGGGAAGAAGGGGAGCGCGGTCCAGCCGAGCAGCAGGCAGGCCGGCAGCGCGACCGGCGCCATCCGCGCGACCAGCCGGCGGTCGCTCGGCAGCGTGGCGAGCGCGAACGCGACCCAGCCAAGGTCGAGGACCGCCGTTGCGGCGTTCAGCACGGCGTTGTTGGCGCCCCCCACGGCAAACGGCAGCATGAGGATCAGCGCCAGGCTTCGCGCGCGCCACAGGAGTCCCGATGTCGGTCGGACCGGCGCGCGCGGTCGACGTGCGCGCGACGTCGGGCGACGCCGGCGGGCAACCGTCCTAACGGGCGCCACGCTGGAGGAGGACCGCGGGCACCGTCAGCATCATGATGCGTCCGTACAGGCCAAGGCTGCGGTGTCGGGCGAACACGACGTCGAGCGCGATCCGGCGGCGATAGGTCGTGTTGTTGCGGCCGCTGACTTGCCACAAGCCGGTGATCCCGGGCCGCATCGCCGTGTAATGCACGAAGCGCCGACCATATCGGGGGATTTCCGCCGCAACGATCGGACGTGGGCCGACGAGACTCATCGACCCTTGCAGGACGTTGATGAGTTGGGGAATCTCGTCGATGCTCGACCGCCTCAGGAACTTGCCGAGCGGCGTGATGCGCGGGTCTTGCTGCAGCTTGTGGTCGTACGACCATTGCATTCGGGCGAGCAGATCGTGTTGCAGCAGGAACGCCAGACGCTCGTCGGCATCGCGGCGCATCGTCCGGAACTTCAGGCAATAAAATTCGCGGCCCTGATAGCCGACGCGCCGTTGGCGATAAATGACCGGACCGTCGCTGGTCATTTTGACGAGCAGGGCGACCAGGAGCGACAGCGGTCCGAAAAAGGTCAGCAGGACAAAGCTGATCGAAATATCGAGGATGCGCGTGATATCGCGCGGAATGGTTGGCAAACCCATCGCGGTCGGGGCGACCTCTGCGAGATGAACCATAGTCTCCTCGATGTCCTCAAAGCCTGCACGGGTCCGCGGTACAGTCTTCGAAGAGTGGGGCGCGCAATACGATGCGGTACAACGTCGAAGAAGGCCATCAGGGTATCGCAACACCGGGTCAGGCACAAACAAAACATAGGGTCTATCCATCAGAAAACACAGGAATAAACCATTCGAAGTAGGTCGATTACGCCATGCTGAGTATTGGATCGAGGGAGGAGGACTTTGACCAGACGACGGGCGTCGACGCTGTCGGTCTATTGCGCCGGAATCGCCAGCGATGGCTTCGTTCGGCGGGTCGTCGGGAAGTAGACGGTCGGCGGCGTGCGCGCAGGCTGTGGGGATGGCGGTACGTTTGCCGCGCTCCCGGGGGGACCGATCGCCAAAGTCAGTGATGTCGGCACCGGTGCGGGGACAGGGCTCGCGATGGGGGTGCTGGCAGCCGGATCGCGGTCCGCGCTTGCCCCGACAGGGATTGGGGGAAGGGGCGGGGCGTCCGGTAAGGCCGTCGCCGTGCTCGGACTGGGTAGCGGCTGTTCCGACGGGGTCGATGCCACGTCATAGCCGCCATAGGGTCTGGGCGGACGGTAGAAGACGTGGTGGCCGACGATCGCGACCTTCAAAAGTTCGCCCGCCCAGCGCGGTACGATCCAAACCGTGTGGTAATGCGTGGCTTGGCCCGCCGTGGGAGAAACTCCGCCGTTCAACGCCGCATCGGCAATCGCGCGGGCGCGCGCCATGCCTGCTGCGGCCGGACGGCGGACCAGCGATCCGTCGCAGGCGAAGGTGAACTGGCATCCGGTCGGGCGGTCCGCTCCCTGATACACCACGCCGCACACCGTCTTGGGATAATGCGGGTTGCGCAAGCGGTTCAGGACGACTTGCGCGACCGCGCGCTGGCCCGATGGCGGTTCGCCGTCCGCTTCGTAATAGAGCGCGGTCGCCAGACAGGTCGACGCAGCGGCGCGATCGGGTTTGGACAGCCAGCGCGCGTCGAAGGGCGGGGGCAGCGGATTGATCCGGGTCAACGGTCGTGCGTAATTCTCCGCAAACGCCTGCATCGTGTCGAGCGCGCGCTTTTGCTGGGGGAGATAGGTTTCGAGCGGAAGATCGTCCGGAGATGCGGGCGCATCGGCCGGACCGCTGCTGCGGGTTTGCACCGGAAGATCGCCGATCGCCAGCACATCGGGACGGTCGGCGATCGCGAGATACACCAGCGCGAGGGTGACGCCGAGCAGGCACGTGATGCCGGCGCCAACGAACACGATCGACAGGCGGGCCGGGGCCATCATTGCTCCTGAATCATACCAGAGGCGTAACAATGTCAATCCGCGTGAAGCGACGGTGGGATTGGGCGCGATACCGCGCCGATCCCACCGCCCGCCGTTGCGTTACCAGTTCAAGCCGACTCGCCCATAAACGTACCGCCCGTTGAACCCGAACGGCGAGTAATAGGGGAAGCCCACCAGGCCGGTGCTGTTGAGCGCGGTCCCGCGCGACGACGCGACACGGACGTAATCCGGGTAGGTGTCGAACACATTGTTCGCCCCCACCGCGAGGTTGAGGGTGCGCATCACCTTGTAGCGTAACTCCAGGTCGAAGATCGTATGGCGCCCGGTGTGGATGTCGTCTGCGGCGAAGCCCGTGCTGCTCGGCTGGTTGACGTCGCCGTAATATGACGCGCGCGCGGTCGCGCCGAGCTGGTCGAGCGACCAGTCAATCGTGCCCACGACCTTCTCGCGCGGGGTCCCCTGTTCGAACGACACGATCCGCTGGCGGCTGAAGATCGGGAGCGTGGTGGTGCCCGTGGAGGACGTGATCGTCGCGGGCGCCGGCGCGCGGGTGACCTTGATGTCGTTGATGTTGGTGGCGGCGGTCAGGTCGAACGTGCCCGCGCCCCCGGTCGCCTTGCGGTAATGCGCGACCACGTCGATCCCCTTGGTGGTCGAACGGATGCCGTTGAGGAAATAGCGCCCCGCGGTGACCGCGGTGATCCCCTCGTCGCGCAACCGCCCAATCACGACCGCGCCGCTGAGGTTTTCGGACAGCGCGATCTGGTCGCGGATCTTGATGTGATACGCATCGACCGACAGATCGAACCCGCCCGAGCGGA
This sequence comes from Sphingomonas echinoides, assembly GCF_029623395.1. Lineage (GTDB taxonomy): Bacteria > Pseudomonadota > Alphaproteobacteria > Sphingomonadales > Sphingomonadaceae > Sphingomonas > Sphingomonas echinoides_A. The sequence continues at coordinate 44,018 of NZ_JAPYKK010000033.1, read as the reverse complement.
TCACGAACCCGGCGGACAGGTTGCGCGCGCGTTCGGGCTGTAGGGCTTGCCCGCCCAGCGCACGGCCGACCAGGCTGGTCGAGGGGAACAGGCCGGTCTCGACGATATTGCCGTTCGTCAGCACCGATGACGTGGAGGTGAAGAACTGCTGCTGGAGCGACGGCGCGCGGAAGCCGGTCGAGGCCGTGCCGCGCAGCGCGAACCAGCGCGTGAAATCATAGCGCGCGGTCAGCTTGCCCGTCGCGGTCTCGCCGAAGTCGGAATAGCTTTCCCCACGTACCGCCGCGCCGAGCGTCAGCCCGTCGATCGGCTTGGCTTCCAGATCGACATAGCCCGAGACGTTGTCGCGATGTTCGTTGACGGCGTTCGACGGCTGGAACCCGGGGAACCCCTGCGCCCCCGAGCCTAGTGCACTGCTCGCGCCGGGGGCGCGGTTGTACGAGGTCGGCTCGCCCGCGCCGATTTTGAAGCCTTCGCGGCGATATTCGAGACCCCAGGCGATGTTGATCGTGCCTTCCCCGAGCGGCTGTTCGCGCGACACGTCGATCCCGCCGACCAGCTGGTCGTAGGTCAGCTTGCCGTCGTAGAAGCGCGTCTGCGATGCCGCGCCGTACGTCGAATTGCCCGAGTTGCGCGTGTCGAAGTTCAACTGGTTGCGCCCGTAGGACACGTTGAAGTCGACCTTCCAGCCGGACAGTTCGCCGCGGATTCCGCCGGTTGCGGTCAGGTCGTTCGAGACGACGTTGATCAGCGGGGTGAACCCGTCGGGATAGAGGCTGGCGAGCGCGGCCGCGTTGGCGTTGTTGTCGGTCCCGCCGTTGATGCGCGGGGTCGCGGCGCTGGTGCTGTCGCGATACTGGTATCCGCCGAAGCCGTAGAGCGTCCAGCCGGTGTCGCCGAGCGGCTTCCCGGCGTTGATGTATCCGCTATACTGCTGGACGTCCGGATCGCCGAAGCGCGAGCGGACTCGGATCGGGGTCTTGCGCGGGTCGAAGTCGCCACGGCTGGTCGGGTTGCGGTCGAGATACTCGCCCGACACGGTCAAGAATCCGTCCGTCCCGAGCCCGATGCCCTGCCAGCCCGCGACCGTCACGGTCTCGCCGTCGCGCTCGCTGCGGTTGCCGCGCGCGGTGGTCACGTCGGTGATGTACTGGCCGTAGGTCACGGTCGCGCCGCCGCCGCTACGCGCTTCCCGCAACCGCAGGTTGACGACGCCGGCGATCGCGTCGGAGCCATATTGCGCCGCCGCGCCGTCGCGCAGCACTTCGATCCGGTCGAGCGCGACCGAGGGTATCGTGTTGAGATCGACCGCCGCCGCGCCGCGCCCGACCGACCCGTTGGTGTTGATCAGCGCCGAGGTATGCGCGCGGACGCCGTTGATGAGAACCAGCGTCTGGTCCGGCGACAGGCCGCGCAGCGTCGCGGGGCGGACCGAATCGGTGCCGTCGACGGCGGACGAGCGCGGGAAATCGATCGACGGGACCACTGCGGCGAGCGCGCTGGCGAGTTCGGTCGTGCCCTGCCGCTGGAGCGTGGCGGCGCTGAGCACGTCGACCGGCGCGGCACTGTCGAGCCGCGAGCGACCGGTCGTGCGCGTGCCGGTGACGACGATGTCGGTCGGCTCGGCGGGGGCTTCGGCGGGGCTGGCGGATGCCGCCTCGGGCGCGGCAGCGGGCGCGACTTGTGCATGCGCGCTGGTCGAGACCGCGAGCGCAAGCGTCGAAACGGCAACGGCGAACAATGGCCGAGGGGTGATCATGACAGCGGTCCCTTTTGAAGTTGCGTGCAGACGCTGTGCGTTCTGGCGCGTTTATGACGATCCCGTGACAGATCGCTGCCGACGGCGACGCAAAGAAATCCGTTATGGGTGCGGGGAAAAATTGGCCCGGCACGCGAAGTGCCAGGCCAAGGTGGACGCGGGAGCTTACCCAGCGTGTCCGTCATCGACCCATCGGATCGAAAGGCTATTGCGCGTTGCCGGCAGCATCGGCGGCATTGAGCGGGGCGGCATCGTTCGCCGCCGCAATGTCGTTGTCGAACGCGTCCGGCGCCGTGGTGTTGGCATCCGCTGCGGCCGGATCGTTCGGCACGGTTTCGTTGATGATCACCGCATTTGCCGCATCGTCATGCTTGGCGCAGGCGGAGACCGTCATCAATGTGGTGGCGAGTGTCGCCGCCGTCAGAAAAGTGCGTAGCATCCTTACCCTTTCAGAGTGGTGAACCGTCATCGCGCGGCCGCTGCGGTGCGCAGCGACTGCCCGATCAAACCAAAGAACGCGCGGCTTTCGGCGGAGCGGTCGGCATCCCATTCGGGGTGCCACTGAACCCCGAGTACGTCCGCACCGCACGGACGGGCGCGGACTGCCTCGATCAGCCCGTCGTCCGCGGCGGTGGCTTCGATTATGAGCCCCGTGCCGAGCCGGTCGATGCCCTGTTCGTGGACCGAATTGACGCGCATCCGCCGCCGCCCGGTGGTCTCGGCGAGCACGCCGCCCGCGCCGAGTTCGACATCGTGGCCATGGCCGAACAGCGCCTGGTAACAGCCGTCCCACGATCCGCGGTGATGGCGTTCCGCACAGGTCGCGGCGGACAGCGTTCCGCCGAACAGCACGTTGATCTCCTGCAAACCGCGACAGATGCCGAACACCGGCTTGCCCGCTTCGATCATGCTGCCCGCCAGCGCGAGCGCCACCGCGTCGCGGTCGGGGTCGCAGCGCTGTCCCGCGGGCAAGGGCGCGCCGCCATAGCATTCGGGCGCGACGTTCGAGCGCGAGCCCGTCAGCATCAGTCCGTCGAGCAGCAGTGTGAGCGCGGCGATGTTCGCGTCGTCGCGCACTGCGGGGACGAGCACCACCGCCGCGTCCGAGAAGCGCGTCAGCGGCGTGATGAAGCGCGTGGCGACCGCTTGCACCGGGCGATCGCGCGTTTCGTTGCAGCACAGCACGCCGATCACCGGGCGCGCCGGACCGGACGCGAGCGCAGAGCGCTGGAAGCGGGCGTGGATCATTGCGCTGCCGCCCGCTGGAGTACGTCGCGCAGGTCGAGCCCGGCGGCGTCGTCCAGGCGGATCGCCTCGGGCTGGACCACCACGCTGTCCGCCGGAACGTCCGACAACAGCCAGACATTCCCGCCGATCGTGGCGCGCGCGCCAATCGTCACGCGACCGAGGATCGTCGTTCCGGCATAGATCACGACGTCGTCGCCGATGATCGGGTGGCGCGCATGGCGTTCGCGCACGTCGTCGCGGGTCAGCCCGACCGGGCTGCGCGCGCCGAGCGTGACGTGCTGGTATAGGCGGACGCGCGCGCCGACGATCGCGGTTTCGCCGATCACCACACCGGTGCCGTGATCGATGAAGAAGCTCTCGCCGATCGTCGCGCCGGGGTGGATGTCGATCCCGGTGTGCTCGTTGGCGATCTCCGAGATGACGCGGGCGACGATCGGCGCGCCGAGATTATGGAGTTCATGCGCGATGCGGTGGTGCAGGCTGGCGATCGCGCCGGGATAGCAGACGAGGATTTCGTCGACGCTGCGCGCGGCGGGATCGCCGAGAAACGCGGCTTCGACGTCGCTGTCGACCAGGCGGCGGATGTCGCCCAGCGTCGCGGTGAACAGCCGGACGATCGTCGCGGCATGATCGGGGTCGAACGGGCCGGCCTCCTGTTGCCAATAGCCGAGTTCCGCGCCGATTTCGCGCTCCAGTTCGGTCAGCGCGGCGAGCAGCCGCGCGACGACGAACTGGTCTTCTTCAAGCGGGGATCCGCGGAAATGCCCGAGACGGCGCGGATACAGCGTGGCGGAGAGCAACCCCACGACCTGCTCCAACGCACTGCGGGACGGAAAGCTCGCGACGTCGCGCGCCTCGTCCTGACGGTTCCGCCAGGCATCGCGCGCGTTCCGCAGATCCGCGACCGCCGCGTGAACCGGGGACGGCGGGGTCGCGGGGTATGACCGCTCGGCGAATGCAGTGTGGGTCGTCATGAGAACCTCCGGCACCGATCATATCCCACCAGGTCAGTATGATATAAAAGAATTGCTTCGGTCGGTGCAAGCATGGCTTTGCGGACGTGGCGGATCGATTGGGCCAATAGCGTGCTGTCCTGCGCGCGCTCGCGCAAACGCCTGCGCAGACGGGCGACTCACGATATCGGAGCTTCTTCATGTCTTCACTCGCGCCGACTTCGCGCTCGGCCTTGCGTCTGCCGTTTGGCGCGCAAGTGTTGCTCGGCATGGCAATTGGGCTCGCGCTGGGTTTTGCCGGGCGCAGCTTCGATGGCCCTGCGGCTGCGGTGCTGGCCGAGGCGCTGCATACGCTCGGCCAGATTTTCGTGCAGTTGTTGAAGGCGCTGGTCCCGCCGTTGGTGTTCACCGCGATCGTCGCGTCGATCGCGGCGCTGCGCGATCTTGAGAATGCCGCGAAGCTGGTGGTGCAGACGCTGCTGTGGTTCGCGCTGACCGCGCTGATCGCGGTGACGATCGGGATCGTGCTGGGGCTGGTGATCGAACCGGGCCTGCACGCCGGGATCGACCGCGCAGCCGCCAAGCTGCCGTCGAGCAGCGGGTCGTGGCTCGATTTCCTCAAGGGGCTGGTTCCCGCCAACGTGTTCGGGATCGGCGCGTCGACCACGATCGAGGATGGCGTCGCCAAGACCGCGGTGTCGTTCAACGTGCTGCAGATCATCGTCGCGGCGATCGCGATCGGCGCGGCGGCGGTGCGGACCGGGGAGGGCGGGGCCGGGTTCCTCGCGTTCAACGCGTCCGCATTGATCGTCTTCCGGCGGCTGTTGCGCTGGGTCATCGCGCTCACGCCGATCGGCACCGCCGCGCTGATCGGCGATGCGGTGATCCGCTACGGCTGGAGTTCGTTGTCCGCGCTCGGTGCGTTTGCGGGCGCGGTGTATCTCGGGCTCGCGCTGGTGCTGTTCGTGGTTTACCCGCTGCTGCTGCTCGCCAACGGGCTGAGCCCGCTGCGCTTTTTCGCACGCGCCTGGCCGGCGATCCAGCTGGGGTTCGTGTCGCGCTCCTCGGTGGGCACGCTGCCGATGACCGAGCAAGTCACCGAACACGGTCTGGGCGTTCCGCGGGCCTATGCGGCGTTTGCGGTACCGCTCGGCGCGACGACCAAGATGGATGGGTGCGCGGCGATCTATCCGGCGCTGTCGGCGATCTTCGTCGCGCAATTCTTTGGCTTGCAGCTGCATGCGTCGGATTACGGGCTGATCGCCTTCGTGTCGGTGATCGGGTCCGCCGCGACCGCGGGGCTCACCGGCGCGACCGTGATGCTGACGTTGACGCTGTCGACGCTTGGCTTGCCGCTGGAGGGCGCGGGGTTGTTGCTCGCGATCGACCCGATCCTCGACATGGGGCGGACCGCCGTCAACGTCGCGGGGCAGGCGCTTGTCCCGACGGTCGTCGCGAAGCGTGCCGGGATCCTCGACATGGCGGTGTTCGGGCAGGATTCCGGTAACCGCTCGGTGCCGCGCGGTGCGGAACGCTCGGCGATCTAGCGCATCCGGTTGTTCCAAGGCATTGGTGCGCGGTGCAATTTTGGCGCTCGCTACGGTCTAAGCGAGCCTGGCGGTACGATGCTGGATCCTATGTGGCGATCGCGAGCGCGTCCGACAGGCGGACCAGTTCGGGCAAGGAGGTAGCGCCCATCTTTACCATCACCTGACGGCGGCGGACCTTGACGGTGATCTCGCTGACGCCGAGTTCGCCCGCGATCTGTTTGTTGAGCAGGCCCCGCACGACGCGCGCCATGACCGCTTTTTCGCCGTCAGAAAGCGCATCGTAGCGCCGTTTCAACGCATCTTGCCGTCGATTTTGTGCACGGTGCGTCTCGTTTACCGCGATTCCGCGATGGATTGCGTCGAGCAGCGCCTGATTGTCGAACGGCTTCGCCAAAAACTCGATCGCACCCGCTTTCATCGCGCGCACCGACATCGCTATATCGCCATGCCCGGTGATGAAAACAACCGGCAAGGGGTTCCCGCGTTCCACCAGCAGGCGATGGAACTCCATGCCGCTCTGGCCGGGCATCCGCACATCCAGCACGAGGCAGGCGGGTGCATCGGCCAAAGGGGAATCGAGAAACGCCCGGGTCGAGCCGAACAGCGTCGCCGCGAGGCCGACCGAGGCGAGCAGATCCTCCAGCGCCGCGCGAACCGAGGGATCATCGTCGATGACATAGACCATGGGAGCAGGCTGCGTATCCGCGGTCATGCGGCGGCGCTCCCATTCGCCGGGAGCCGCACATGGAAGCGCGCGCCGTGCGGCTTCATCCGGTCGACCCAGATCGCGCCGCCATGCGCCTCGACGATCGTCCGGATGATCGTCAGGCCGATCCCCGTCCCGCCGTGCTTGGTGGTCCAGAACGCATCGAACAGGCGGGGCAGATGCTCCTCGCGGATGCCCGGCCCGGTGTCGCTCACCGAAAGCTCGATATCGCCGTTCGCGTCGGACACGGCGGCGATCGCCAGCGATCGGCGGTGTGGCGGGACGGTCGCCATCGCTTCGATCGCATTCAGGATCAGGTTGCACAGCACTTGCTGCAACTGGACGCGGTCGCCCTGCACCAGCGGGAGCTGGTCGGCCATCGCCAGATCAAGCGCGATGTCCTGCCGGTCGAGCTCGGCGTGCGACAAGGCGATGGCCTCCTCGATGACGCTGTCGATCCGGATCGCCTGCCGCTGCGGCGGTGCGCTGCGCGCATGTTCGCGTACCCGTGCGATGATGGTGCTGGCGCGGTTGGCATCGGCGATCACCCGGTCGATCGCGTCACGCGCACGCCCCACGCCGGGCGGCTCCGTGCTCAGCCAGCGGAGCGCGGTGTCGCCGCTGCTGGCGATCGCCGCGAGCGGTTGGTTCACCTCATGCGCGATCGATGCGGCCAGTTCACCGAGGCTCGTCACCCGCGCCACTCGGATCAATTGCGCGCGTGCTTCATAGGCGGCGCCTTCCGCCGCAACCATCTTCAACGCGAGATAGGTGGTGATGCAGATCGTGGACAGGCTGATCGCGAGATTGACCACGCCTGCCTCACGCGAGCCCGATTTGGTCAGCAGGAAACTGACCAGCGTGAGCAGGAGGCAGATCCCGGCAAGACCGACGACATAGCGGCGCGGGAAGCGACCGACCGCGAGCAGGATGACCGCGATGTAGAAGACGGCGGTCGCGATCTCCAGATCGGTCAGCGTGTCGGAAATGAAGATGGCGGCCATCATCAGCGCCATCACGGGCGCCCGCACCGCAGGCGACTGGAATGCGCGGTGTAACCAGCGGCCCGCCGCAGACATCGGCCCTGGTTTTGCGCGCAGTGCGTCGCTCATCATGTTCTGGCCTTGATGTGTGCGATCGGCACCGGGAAGTGGCCCTGACGGGTGTGCGAGGTCCCCCTGCATAGAGCGCGGCGCGCGCGGTTCCAATCGGAAGCGCGGGCGCGCTATACCTTCGTATAGCGCGCCTTTCCGAATGGACTGTCGCACCGTCAGGCTGCGCGACCTATCAGCCCGGGGTCGGCCGATGCCCGGACGTCCGCGACGGTTCGTCGATCGGATGTTCGCCCGGCCCGATGGCGGGGACTGACCAAGGGGATTGCGATGCCGAACGGTTTCAAGGCGACGCCGTTCGCACGCGGCGGGCGCAGACTATTGCCGCGCACGATCCTCGGATCGACCGCGCTCGTGCTTACCGCCCTGATGCTGGCGGCGTGCGCGGCAAAGCCGACGCTGCCGCCCGTGGAGGCACCTTCGTTCATCGTGCACGGGAACCGGGTGGTGGTTCCGGCTGGATCCCCGCTGCGCACGCGGCTTGGCATCGCTGCGGTGACCGATGCGAACATCGCGCAGCAGATCGCCGCGCCCGCCGTGGTCGAGGCCGATCCCGCCGCGCAGAGCCGCATCCTGACGCCGCTTGCAGGGCGGATCGTCCGGCTCGGGGTACGGCTCGGCGATCGTGTGCGCGGCGGACAGATGCTCGCGGAACTCGCGTCCCCCGACTTGTCGTCGGCGCTTGCGGACGATGCGCGGGCACGGAGCCAGCTGCGGTTGACGAGCGCGGCGCGCGACCGTGCGGTGGGGGTGAAGGCGATCGGCGGGGCGGCCGACAAGGACGTGCAGCAGGCGCAAGCCGATGCTGCCGCGGCGCAGGCGGAAGCCGCCCGGACGCGCGCGCGGTTGCGCCAGCTCGGCGCGTCCGGAGCGCGGCGCGGGAATGGCCTTACGCTGACCGCGCCGTCCTCCGGGGTCGTCACCGAGCTTGCCGCCGCACCCGGCGCGTTCTGGACCGACCTGACCGCGCCACTGATGACGGTCGCCAACATCGGCACGGTCTGGGTGACCGCCAACGTCGCCGAGGGGGATCTCGCCGCGATCCGCGCGGGTCAGCCGGTCGGGATCAGTTTTGCGGCCTATCCCGGCGAGACCATTGCCGGGCGCGTACAGTCGATCGCGCCGTTGCTCGATCCCGACACCCGCCGCGCCAAGGTGCGGATCGCCATCGCCAACCCGGACGGGCGCTTCAAGCCGGGGATGTTCGCGAGCGTCCGCTTCACCGCGCCGACGACAGCGGCGCCGAGCGTGCCGACGACCGCGCTGCTGCTCAAGGACGATGCGACCACGGTCTATGTCGAGGTCGCACCGTGGACGTTCGAGCGGCGCACCGTCGACACCGGCGCGGAGCAGGGCACGCGTACCGCGATCCCGCACGGGCTCGCGGCGGGGCAGCGCGTGATCGCCACGGGCGGCGTATTGCTCGATGATTGAGCGTTTCATCCGGCTCGCCATCACGCGGCGCCAGATCGTGTTGCTGATCGCGGTCTTCATCGCTGCCTATGGCTGGTATTCGTGGCGGCAGTTGTCGATCGAAGCCTATCCCGACATCGCCGACGTCAGCTCGCAAGTGATCACCCAGGCGCCGGGGCTTGCCGCCGAGGAGGTCGAGCAACAGATCACCGTCCCGCTCGAACGCGCGCTCAACGGCACGCCGGGGCTGGCGATCATGCGCTCCAAGAGCACGTTCGGCCTGTCGCTGATCACGCTCGTGTTCCGCGACGGGTCGGAGGATTACTGGTCGCGGCAACGCATCCAGGAACGCATCACCGGGGTCACGCTGCCCGCGGGCATCACGCCGGGGCTCGATGCGCTGACCTCGCCGATCGGCGAAATCTACCGCTACACGCTCGAATCCGACACGCTCGGCCAACGCGAATTGTCCGAGCTCCAGCAATGGGAGGTCATCCCCGCGCTGTCGCAGATCCAGGGCGTGGCGGGTGTCAACAATTTCGGCGGCATCACCACGCAATATCAGGTCGAACTCGACCCCGCCCAGCTCGAGCGTTTCGGGCTTTCGCTGAAAGCGGTCGAGGGGGCGATCACCGCCAACAACCACAGCACCGGCGGCAGCGTGATCACGCGCGGCGAGCAGGGCTATGTCGTGCGCGGCGTCGGGGCATTGCATGACCTGACCGACCTCGGCAGCGTCGTCGTGACGCAGAAGGGTGGATCGCCGGTGCTGATGCGCGATCTCGGCACGGTGCGGCTGAGCCAGGTCGAGCGGCACGGGATCGTCGGCAAGGACCGGCATGGCGACACGATCGAGGGGATCGTCACGCTGTTGCGCGGCGAGAACCCGTCGCGCGTGATGGACGATGTCCATGCCAAGGTGGCCGAGCTGAATGCCGCGCTGGCGCGCAAGGGGGCGCGGATCGTGCCCTATCTCGATCGCTCCGATCTCGTCCACACGACGGTCGACAAGGTGTCGCACACGGTGTTCGAGGGCGTCGGGCTCGTGCTGATCGTGCTGATCCTGTTCCTGGGCAGCGCGCGCAGTGCGCTGATCGTGGCGATCGTGATCCCGCTCGCGATGCTGATCGCGTTCATCCTGATGAACCTGACGCATGTGCCGGCCAATTTGCTGTCGCTCGGCGCGATCGATTTCGGGATCATCGTCGACGGCGCGATCGTGATGATGGAGTCGTTGCTCCGCCGCCGCGAGGCGCGGCCCGACAAGCCGCTGACGCGCGCCGAGGCGACCGATGCCGCGGTCCAGGTCGGCCGCCCGATCTTCTTCGCGACGATCATCATCATCACCGCCTATATGCCGTTGTTCGCGTTCCAGCGGATCGAGGCCAAGCTGTTCACGCCGATGGCGTTCACCGTTGGCTATGCGCTGCTGGGCGCGCTGCTGGTGTCGCTCGCGCTGGTGCCGGGGCTTGCCTATATCGCGCTGCGCAAGCCCGCCAAGACCTTCCACAACCCGGTGCTGGCGTGGATCGATCGTGGCTATGCGGTGGTGCTGCGCCGCTGCCTCGACGTGCCGATGCTTATCTACGGTATCGCGGGCGCCGCGGCGCTGGCGGTGGTGCTGCTCGGCGCGTCGGTGGGGCGGGAGTTCCTCCCCGCGCTCGACGAGGGGTCGATCTGGCTGCAGGTCCAGCTTCCGAGCGGGATTTCGCTGGAGAAGGGCAAGGAAATGGCGAGCGAGCTGCGCCGCGTCGTGCGCAGCTTCCCCGAGACGTCGCATATCGTCACCCAGCTCGGTCGCAACGACGACGGCACCGATCCGTTCACGCCGTCGCACATCGAGGCGAGCGTGGGGCTGAACCCTTATGGCAGCTGGCCCGCCGGGGACAGCAAGGCCGATCTGATCCGCCGGATGGATGCCAGGTTCAAGACGATGCCGGGCTTCCACGTCGGGTTCAGCCAGCCGATGATCGACGGGGTGTACGACAAGATGGCCGGCGCCCACAGCGAGCTGGTCATCAAGATCTATGGCGACGATTTCCGCGAGTTGCGCCGGATCGGCGCCGCGATCGTCGATGTGCTGAACGCGACGCCCGGCGCCGCCGATGTCGCGCTCGACCAGGAGCCGCCGCTGCCGCAGCTGGTGGTGCGGGTCGATCGCGCCGCCGCAGCGCGGCTCGGGGTGAGTGCGGGGGACATCACCGATCTCATCCAGACCGGGATCGGCGGTGAGGGGATCGACCAGATGTACGTCGGGGACCGGCGTTACGATATCGCGGTGCGGTTCCCCGCTGCGGTCCGCAGCACCGTCGCCGAGATCCGCACCCTGCCGATCACGACGTCGAGCGGCGCACAGGTCCCGCTGTCGGCGGTGGCGGCGGTTTCGCTCAAGTCCGGCGAGAGCACGATCACGCGCGAGATGGGGCATCGCCATCTGACCGTGAAGCTCGGCTATCGCGATCGCGACCTGACCTCGTTCCTGCGCGACGCCAAGGCCAACATCGCCGCCAAGGTGCGGTTCGACACGGCCGCCTATCGTCTCGAATGGGGTGGGCAGTTCGAGAATCAGGCGCGCGCCGAAAGCCGGTTGGGGATGATCCTGGCGATCATGTTCGGGGCGATGGCGTTGCTGCTCTACATCCAGTTCGCGCTGTTCCGGCAAGTGTTGCTGATCCTCGGCGCGGTGCCGCTGGCGACGCTGGGGGGGCTGGTGGCGCTGCATCTGACCGGCGCGACGCTCAACGTCGCGTCTGCGGTCGGGTTCATCGCGCTGTTCGGCGTGGCGATCCAGAACGCGATCATCATGGTGTCGAACCTCAACACCCACCGCGTCGATGGCGAGGGGCTGCTGGAGGCGGTGCTGCACGGCGCGGGCGAGCGGTTGCGCCCGGTGCTGATGACCGCGACCGTCGCCACCATCGGCATGCTGCCCGCCGCGCTCAACACCGGGGTCGGCAGCGACGTCCAGCGCGGGCTGGCGACCGTGGTCGTCGGCGGGCTGATCGTCGCGACCGCGCTGACGCTGTTCGTCATCCCGACGCTCTATTTCGTGATCGAACGCGCGGTGTCGCGCAGGTCGGGACGCCGGGCACCGCAGCCAGAGACGGGAGCCTGATTTGATGCGCCTGAGTCCCGCCCTTCGCGCCACAACGTCGCTGGCGTTCCTGCTCGTCGGCGGGTGCGCGGTCGGCCCCGCGTTCCAGCGGCCGTCCGCGCCGGTGGATGCGGGCTATGCGAATGTGCCGAAGACGCAGCCTGCCCAACCCGACAGCCAGGTGGTGGTTGCCGGGGCGGACATTCCCGCCGACTGGTGGACGCTGTTCCATTCGCCGGCGCTCGACACGCTGGTGCGCCGGGCGATCGCCGCCAACCCCGATCTCGCCGCCGCCCGCGCCGCGCTCCGCCAGTCGCAGGAACTGGCGAAGGCCGATCGTGGGGCGTTGCTGCCCGGCGTCGGTCTCGGCGCTTCGACGGCGCGCGCGCGCAATCCCGGCGTGCTGGCGTCGCCGCTTCAGTCGAACAGCAACCTCTACACGCTCAGCACCGCCCAACTGAACGTCGGCTACACGGTCGATCTGTTCGGCGGGGTGCGTCGTCAGGCGGAAAGCAGCGCCGCCGCTGCCGAGGCGCAACGCTTCCAGGCCGAGGCGGCGTATGTGACGCTGACCTCGACCGTCGTCGTCGCGGCGATCACCGAGGCATCGTTGCGCGCGCAAATCGCTGCCGTCGAAAAGAGCATCGCCGCGCAGGGCCGTATTCTCGAAATCCTGCGCGCGCGCCTGCGCCTGGGCGATGTCGCGCGCGCCGACGTCGCCGCGCAACAGACGTTGCTTGCCCAGACCCAACAAGCGTTGCCGGCGCTTACCCAGCAAGTCGCGCAACAGCGCGATCTCATCGCCGTGCTGGCGGGACAAATGCCCGATCGCGCGCAGCCGCGCGTCGAGCTTGCGGAAATTGCGCTGCCGCGGGATCTGCCGTTGAGCCTTCCAGCCGCACTGGTCGATCAACGCCCCGACGTGCGCGCGGCAGAGGCGACGCTCCATGCCGCCGGTGCGCAGGTCGGGGTGGCGATCGCCGCGCGGCTCCCCGCGATCACGCTTGGTGGCAGCGCGGGCGGGTCATCGACGCGCTTCGCGACGTTGCTCGCGCCCGACAATATCCTGTGGAGCGTGGTCGGCGGGCTGACCGCGCCGCTGTTCGACGGGGGCACGCTGCGCCATCGCCAGCGCGCGGCCGAGGCGGGGTATGACCAGGCCAAGGCGCAATATCGCGGCGCGGTGCTGCGGGCGTTCCAGAACGTCTCCGACACGCTCGCCGCGATCGGTGCGGATACCGACGCGCTCCACACCGCCGAGCGGGCCGAGGCGGCGGCGGCCGACAGCCTTGCCATCGCGCGCGGACAGGCCCGGCTCGGCGCCGTTGCCCCGCTGCAGGTGCTGAGCGCGGAGCAGGCCTATTGGCAGGCCTCCGTAACGCTTCAGCAAGCGCGGGCGGCGCGCTATGTCGATACCGCCGCCTTGTTCCAGGCGCTGGGGGGCGGGTGGTGGAACCGGCGCGGTCCTTGACCGCTGCCGACTAAAGCCACTTGGTGCGTTTGAACCAGACGAACAGCGCGGTGCAGATCACGACGATCACCCCGAGCACGACGAAATAGCCGTATTGGGTCTTCAGCTCCGGCATGTGTTCGAAATTCATGCCGTAGATCCCGGCGATCGCCGTCGGCACCGCCAGGATTGCGGCCCATGCCGCAAGCTGGCGCGTGATCGCGCCGGTGCGCTGTTGTTCGAGCAGGTTGCTGAACTCGAAGACCGAGGTCAGGACCTCGCGCAGGTCGTCGACCATCGCCTGGACGCGTCGGACGTGGTCGAGGACGTCGCTGAAATAGGGTTTCGCCTCGCGGTCGATGCACGGCAGGTCGAGCCGCACGAACTTGCCCGCGACTTCGCCCATCGGCACCAGGATGCGCTGGAAGCGGATCAATTCCCGGCGGAGCGCGAAAATGCGCGTGATCTCGTCGCGGCCGAGGAAATTGTCGATGGTGTGCCGCTCCATCTCCACCACCTCTTCCTCGATTGCCTCGACCATCGGCAGATAGCCGTCGACGACGAAGTCGAGGATCGCGTGGAGGACATAGTCGACGCCGTGCATCAGCAGCGTCGGTGCAGCCTCCAGGTCGGCGCGCAATTCGGTATGCGCGCGCGCCGAACCGTGGCGGACGCTGATGATGTGGCTGTGCCCGACGAAGATCGCGGTCTCGCCATAGGCGATTTCCGCATGCTCGAGATGCGCGGTCCGGGCGACGACGAACAACTGATCGCCATAGATGTCGACCTTGGGCAGCTGGTCCGCCTTCAAGGCGTCCTCGACCGCGAGCGGGTGGAGGCCGTAGGTCGCCTGGAGCGTCCGCAATTCGGCCTCCAGCGGATCTGCGATCCCGATCCAGACGAATTCGGACTTGTCGCGCGCGCAATCGACCTTCTCGTCGATCGCGATCTCCCGAATGCGGGCGCCGTTCCGATACAGATACGCTGCGACGACCGTCATGAAGATGCCTGCCAAACCATGATCATCGCGAGCGCGCTAGCAGAGATTACGGCGCGGAACAGGGGTTTCGTGTCTTTGATTTCCGGGGAAAAGGCAGTTTGTGAAGGCCCTCAGGCAGGACCTTACCGACGGAAACTGGCGACCGCGCCGCAGCGAGGAGGGGGTTCCTTCATTCGCGCAGCCAATCGGTCGTGATCTCGCCCTTATGCCCCTCTGGCGCGAGCACGGCGCGCAAGGTTTCCAGCAGCGGCGGCAGCGCTTGCGTGAAGGCGTAGGGCGGATTGACGATATAAAGGCCCGCGCCATTATAGATGCCGGGCTGATCGTCATCGTACAACCAATGCTCCACCCGCAGCATTTTCGGGATGCCGAGTTTGCGCAACTGTTCCGTCCACTGCCAATGCGTGGCGCGGTCTTTCAGCGGATACCAGATTACCGTCACGCCATGCGCCCACTTGCGGTGCGCGGCGGCCAGGGTGGCGGTGATACGGGCGCGTTCATCGAGCTGCTCGTACGGCGGATCGACCACCACCACGCCGCGCGCGGTTCGGGGCGGCAGCAACGCCAGCCAAAGCTCGTAGGCGTCGCGCTCGTGCACGGCAGCGGATGTATCGCGCATCGCACCGCGCAGGGTATAGGCGTCCTCAGGGTGTTTTTCGTTCAGGATCAGGAAATCCTGCGGGCGCAGAAGCTGCGCCAGGATTCGCGGCGAACCGGGGTAGAAGCGTGTCTCGGCTCCGCCATTCACTGCCTTTACGGCGGCGTGGTAGTCGCTCAGCAAGGGGTTCGGGTCGGCCAGGGCCCGCAGCACGCCTTGGGTGGATTCGCCGGTGCGCCCGGCCTCCTCGCCCTCCAGGTCATACACCCCGCAGCCGGCATGGGTGTCGATCAGGGTCAATGCGCCCGGTTTTTGCTGCAAGGCCCGCACGAGGGCAATCAGTAGGCTGTGCTTCACGACATCGGCACTGTTGCCGGCGTGGAAGGAATGGCGATAATTCATTGCGGCCTAGAATCCTGAATATTCGAGTTCATGCATGCTTCCGTGCGCGGTTGGCGGACGGGAAGCGAGACAAGGAACCAACACGGTCCTGGTAGAAAGCTGGGCGAAAGGCTTCAACGCCTTATCCGACAGGCGTCAATCCGCCTTGACGATCGTAACCAGAGGCCGAGACGCCGGGCGCCGGGAGCGGTCAGGCGGGTGTGCGAGCAGCGGCCTCGGCCTCCTGCCGATCTGCGGTGTCGAACACGCCGCGGTCGCGCTGGAGCGGGGCATAGACCTGCTCCGTGCGACGCCGGATCATGCCCGGCGTGAGGTTATGGTCGTGTGCGGTCACTGCGCGACAGTGGCTCGCGTCCAGCCCGATCGTGCCGCCAGCGATGCGGCCGCGTTGCCGACACAGCAGGACGAACCGCCGACAGACCCGCCGGATCGCCGTCGCGTGACCGAAGTCGCTGCCGGCGCGCCGTGAGCGCGATCCGCCAGAAGTAGGCGAATCCCCGCGCCTTATGGCGCAGCCGGAACCAGTAGAACCGGCGGATCCCCGCATGCGTCCGCACAGGCTGTGTCCAGTCGAACCGGACCGCAAGAATATCCGCGACGATCGCACGACGCGCGCGCTGGTCGCGGAACAGATATTTGGCGTACAGGGCGCCGTCCCCGAAGCTGTAGCCCGCGAGCAACCGGGTTTCATCGCTCGTATCGCGGCGCCCGTGATGATGATCGACCACCATCAGCGGGTCATAGCGAATGGCGACACCGAGACCTGCTGCGCGAAACAGGAAATCCGTGTCCTCTGCGGAAACGAACGGCGCACCGGCACCGAAGCGTTCATCGAAGCATCCCGTCGACCGCAGGATATCGGCGCTGAACGCCAGGTTCGCGCCCATGACGAAACCGCCCGGGAATCCACCCGGAGGCGCGATCATCGGGTGGTCCTCGAGCTTGATCGTGACGGGGAGATCGGCCGGGTTCCCCAGCAGGATACGGCCACCGATGATTGCCGGTCCGCTGACCCGGTCAAACGCGGCGCCGACGGCGGCGAAATACGCTTCGTGCAGGACACAATCGTCATCGGTCATTGCCACGATCCGCCCGTTGCAGACCGCGAGCCCGGCGTTGCGCGCGCGGGCGAGCCCTGCGTGCGGTTCGTCGACGAGACGGACCGGAAAAGCCTGCCGGCCTTGCCATTCCGCCAATCGCTCCGGGGTGTCGTCGACCGAGCCATTGTCGACCAATATGATCTCGACGGACGTACCGCCGGCAAAGGCCGCCGCGCGCTCCACGGACTCGAGGGTTGCTGCCAACGAAGCCGCGCGATTGCGCGTACAGATGAGCAGGCTGACGTCGATGGCGGCCGTCATCTTGCGCCGGCAAGCCGTTTGGCAAGAACCAGGGCCCGTTCGATCGTCATGGCCGGTGCGACGGTTACATCGCGGTCGGGCCAGGCATCCATGTACGCGGCAATCTTGCCGTAGTCGTTGTCCAGCACGACGTGAGGAATACCGAGCAAGTCCGCGAGGATGTGACCGTGCAACCGGTCCGTCACGATGATCCGGCCCCGTGCGAGCAACCGCAGCCCTCGATCGACGCGTGCGACGGCTTGAGCCTCGCGCGCTTTGGCATCGACTCCGACCGGAAGATCGGCATCGTCATCGAGCCAATCGACGACGACCGCTGAATCCGTCGGCGGTATCGCATAGCCCTGGCGTTCGTCGTCGGTGCGCATCAGCATCAGCACGTCACACTGCGGTGCGGCGCGCGCTTGCGGGCCGAGCGCATAGGCCGAGTCCGGCGCGAGGTGCGTCGGGCAGGCCAGATGCTCGCGCGCGAAGTCCAGGCTGCGGGTGTCGCGGACGTACAGGACGAAATCCGGGTGGTCGGCGACGAGCGCGGCGAACCGGGCAACTTGCGGCTGCACGCGGAAGTGGATCGACTGCGGTAGCTGCACGACCGTCCGATCGCGAACCCGTGTCAGGATGTCTTCGCGGAACCGCTGGTGATGCGGCCAGATGTCGCCGAGGTTTCCGCCACCATGCAGGAACAGGATCCCGTCGGGGCAAGCGTCCTGGAAGGCAGCAAGGTCGAAATCGTGCCAGGTCGAAACGTAGCACGGATCGCGCCCCGTGATCTGTCGCAACAGTGCGAGTTCGCCAAGCCAGATCGCGCTGTCGCCGACATTCGCATGGTCCGGAAAATCGACCAGCGCGTAGCGTGAACCATGCGTGACATGTGTTCGATAGGCCGCTGCGAGCAGCGCGTGCCGGTCTGCCAGATGATCCCTCGCCGTCATGCCGACGGCCCCTGGTCGCGGCCGACCACGTCCCGGTAAAGGTCCTCGCAGCGATCGAGCCACCGATCACGGGTAAAGGCTTTCGCGACGCGATCGCGTTGCGGCGCGCGGGGGCGTTGGATCGCGGTCGTGATGGCACGAGCGAGGGCGGAAACGTCGCCAGGTGGCGCGAAGCACCCGGTCTCACCGATGACTTCCCGCAAGGCGCCGCGGTCGAACGCCGCGACCGGCAGGCCGCAGGCCATCGCCTCGATCGCGACCAGGCCAAACGGTTCGTCCCAGCACGGGGTGAACACGAACGCCGACGCACGGCCGATCTCGAACGCCACTGCCGCCGCGTCCAGATGCCCGCCATATCGGATGCTGCCGCCCAGCAACGGCACGACGTCGGCGTCCCAATAGTCCCGATCCTCGATCGGTCCGAACAGCGTGAGCGGGACGCCCGCGATCCGCGCCGCCTGCACTGCCAGATGGGGGGCCTTGTCCGGCGTCATCCTGCCGAACCAGACCGCGCTGCCATCGCCCTCGGGGACGAACGGCCAGGCCTGGAGGTCGATGCCATTGTGCAGCACCGAGGCCTCGCGTGGTGGGCCGTCCGGCCACCAGGCGGCAAGATGGTGGGCCGAGGTCGCGGTGAGGCGGTGAGTCGGTGCGATGCTGGCGTGCACGAACCAGCGGAGCGCGTCATAGGGCGGGACGTGCAGCGACGTGACGGTCGGCACGCGCGCGGTCCGCGCCGGCTCGAGCGGAAAGCGATGCAGGCTGTTGTTGTGCAGCACGTCGAAGCCACCCGCGGCGATCCGGTCGCAGGCGGCGGCATAGCCCTCGTCGAGATGCGCGATCAGCGGTGCGAAGCCGCGATGCTCGGCACCGGGGAAGGTCCGGTCGTAATGTGTCGGGATCACGGCATCGATCGTGAAGCGCGGATCGCTGTCCCCCGACGCGAACAGCACGACGTCGTGCCCGCGCGCCTGGAGCCCTGCCGCCAGATGCCAGCATTGCGATTCCATCCCGCCGGCAAAAGGCTGGGCGATGGGCTGGCGGACATGGCAGAGGACAGCGATTCTCATCGGGCGGTCATTCGGCCGCAACGGCGCGCTCGGTCGCTGCCAGCCGGTCTTCGAGCAGGCGGATGACGGTCGCCGTATTGGCATAGGGCTGGTGACTTTGCTGCCCGGTCAACGCGAAATCGGCGGCGTCGGGGCGACGCAGGATCCGGATCGACCGACCCGGGGTCAGGTCGATCAGGCCCATCAGGCGGAATGCCTGGAGCCAGTGGCCCATCGTCCGATAGCCCCATTTGGTTTCGAACAGCTCGGCATTGCGGATCACGCTGTCGAGATGGTGCACCGGCGGCATGTGGTGGGGATGATATTGATGATAGGCGAGACCGCCCTTGATCCACGCGATCGCGACGCCGGCTTCGTCGAGGACCTTGCCGAAATCGGTATCCTCGCCGCCATAGCCGACATAGCGCTCGTCGAAGCCGCCGAGGCCGAGGAACGTCGTCCGCCGCATCGCGAAGTTGAGCGACCAGAAACAGCGATAGTCGGTGCAGATCTCGATGCCCTCCGGCGGAGGGCCGCGGCGGTCCGAATGCTTCACCGCAATCTCGGCGAACCGGTCATACTGCCAATCGCCGTCGGTTGCGCCGCCCGGCAGGTACAGGACCTCGCCCATCAGCAACCCGTCGAAACTTTCGAGGAACCCGGCATAGTCGGCGAGCAGCGTCGGTGTCGGGATGCAATCCATGTCGAGAAACACGATCAGGTCGCCGGTGGCTGCGCGTGCGGCGGTATTGCGTGCCGAAGCGAGCGGCAGGGCATCCGCGACGACCTGTACCTGCCGGATCGGAAACGGCGCTTCGGGCAAATCGTACAGATCGTCCTGCATGACCGCGACGATCAGTTCGCGCGGCATCAGCGTCTGGCGGATCAACCCGCGGACGACGTTGACGAGATGGTCTGGACGCCCCTTTGCCAGGGTGACGACGGAAACTTCGGTCATGATGATAGCTCTGCCTGGAAAAAGGGGACGCGGTGTGGCGGCGGTTGCCGGATCAGAACGCGTCGAGCGGGTAAAAGCGTTCCTCGGTGATTTTTTCGGTCCGCTCGGTCATCGCCGTGACCCCGCCGAACTGAAAGCCGAGTTGCGACCCATACGCCGCGCAGGCGGCGATCCGCCGCGCGCGCGTTTCGCGCGTAAGCTGTTCGATCACCGCCGGCATGGCGGCAACGCGGTCTTCGCGGTCGGCATAAGGCCAGTCTTCCCATAGCAATACGGTATGACCGGCACAGGATCGCCGTATCGCCTCCAGAACGACGTGATGGTCGACATGGTTGCCAAGGCATAACGGCCCAAGGACGAGCGTGGGCCGTTCGGTCGCGAGGAGGCGGGCCAACGCCGCCGCGACATCGTCGACGATCCGGTCTTCGGGGAGACGTTCGGCGAACAGCATCCTTGCCGAAGTATAACCGCGGTGCGGTGCCTCCAAGAACGGCAAATGGATCGCGCGTGCGCCAAGGGCTTCGCACGCGGCCTGATCCTCGCCACGGCGCAGCGCCATATAGTCGACGTCGGGACCCAGCCCCTTGTCGAGCTGGCACGCGAGCGCGAACCCGGTCGGGTGCGCGACGTTGCCGGTGAAGCAAGTTGCCACCGTGACGGCCCACCCCTGATCGACACACGACGCAAGCAGCCCGCCAGCGGAAAAGGCGGCATCGTCCAGATGGGGCGATATCGCGAGCAGCTTCATCGGTCGGTCACAGCAGATGCGGCTCGCTGCGGAAGCGGCAAGGCGTCATCGGCAGCGCCGTGTCGAACGCGGTTTGCGGACGATGGCGCAGGTCGTGGTAAATTCCTCGGATCTGCCGCCCGACCGCGTCCCAGCTGTACACCCGGCGGCATTCTTCCAGCGCGGCCGTCGACAGACGCGTGCGCCGGCCCGGATCGGTAACGACACTGGTCAGCGAGGCCGTCAGCGCCGGTACATCGCCAGGATCGGTCAGAATGCCATTCTCGTCATCACGGATGCAGTCGACCACACCCACGGCATGGCACGAGACGACCGCGAGACCGCACGCCATCGCCTCCAGGATGGTGTTCGAAAACCCCTCGGCATAGGTCGGCGACACGAAGACGTCGTGTGCGCGGTAGAGTTCGGGGACCGCGTCATAGTCCGCATAGCCGCTGAACGTCACGCGATCGGTGAGCCCAAGGTCGGTGGCAAGCGCCTGTGCAGGCTCGACGTCGGGGCCGATGCCGGAGATGGTCGCGCGCCAGTCGCCGCCGACTTTCGGTAGCGCTTGGAGGAAGTCGAGCACGCCTTTGCGGCGGTCGACGCGGCCGTGGTAGAGCAGGCGGACCGGCCCTTCGGGCGCGTCCTCGCGTGCCGGGGTGAAATGGGCGGTATCAACGGCCCCCGGAACGATCGTGAACCGGTCGAGCGCGGTGCCGAGCCGGTCGTGGACTTCGCCCGCGAAACTCTTGCCGCCGATCAGCAGCGCCCCGGCATGATCCAGCACGCGCACCATCGCGAGCCGGTGCGTCTCGCAGCATGAGCCGACCCAGTGGCCATCGCCGCCCTGAATCGACACGACGCAGGGCAGGCCAAGGCGGCGGGCAGCGATCATCGTCGCCCAGCCGGTCGGATAGCCATATTGCGCGTGGAGCACGTCGAACGGCGCGCGCGCATGTTCGCGTGCGATGGCTTCGACCAGGGCGTCGATATCGCGCTCGAAATCGCCGTTATCCTGTTCGCCCAGCGCTTCGAGTCCGATCACGCGCACCCCCGGCACCGCGGGCGGCGGGCCGCCGCCGTAAACAGCCGCACGCGCCGGATCGCCGTAATATTGGCTCACCATCGTCACGTCGTCTCCGCCCGCGACGAGTTGGCGCAGAAGGTTGATCGCGTAGATCGACATGCCGGAGATCGCCGGGAAGAACCGGCGCGAGACAAAGCACACTCTCATGCCGCGATGCTCCGGAGATAGGCGATCGATTCGGGAATGGCGGCGTGTGCACGCGGGCTTTCGCGCGATAATTCTACACAAACCAGCCGGGTGAAGCCGATCCCTTCAAGCGCAGCGAGCACCGCGGGCATGTCCATATCGCCTTCACCGAAAGGCAGGTGGGTATGGTCGCCGCGCCGCATGTCCTCGACCGCGACGGTGCCGATCCGGTCGGCATAGCGCCGGATCGCATCCGCTGGGTCGATGTCCTGCGTGACGAGGCAATGGCCGGTGTCGAGCGCGAGCCTGAGCCGCGGATGGCGTTCGACGAGTAAGTCGTAATCGCCGACCGTTTCGATCAGCATCCCCGGTTCCGGCTCGAAACTCGCGTCGACGCCGACTCGCTCGGCATGATCGAGCACCTGTTCCAGCCCCGCATCGAGCCACGATCGTGCCTCGGCGGGATCGACGCCTGTTTTCGGAACGCCCGCCCAGAACGACACGGTCTCGCTGCCGAGCCGCGCCGCCACGTCGAGCGCGCGGCACAGGAACGCAACGCGCCGCGCGCGCCCGTCCGCGTCGGGGGTGATCAGCGTCGGTTCGTGCTTCTGGCGCGGATCGAGCAGATAGCGCGCGCCGGTCTCGATCACGCTGCCGAGCGACACTGTGGCGAGCAGCGCGGCGACGCGGTCCGCTTCCTGCTCCCAGCGCGATGCGAACGGATCGAGGTGATGATGATCGAGCGTGAGCGCGACCCCGGCATAGCCTGAATCCGCGATCAGCCGCAGGGCATCGTCGAGCCGGTGATTGGCCGCGCCGTTGGTGTTGTAGGCGTAGCGCAGGGTCATGCGGTCCCCCGTTCGCGTGCGAAGGCGACGTGATGCGCCTCGGGCTCGCGGTAGAGCGGGTAGAGTGGGCCGACGAGCGCGTCGGCGGCGGCGGTGTCGAACAGGGGGTGGCCAAGCCGTTCGGCATCCGCCGGAGTCAGGCGAATGCGGCGCAGCGTCTGGCTTTCGTCCGCCCCGAACCGGATCAGCGGCGATTCGAGCGCGAGCAGCTTCTCGGTGTTGCGCGCGCCGATCCGGTAATAGCTCATCGTCTCGACTTCCATGCCGGGGACGATGACCTTCACGACCGAGATCGCGCGGTCGGCGGGCGACATGTCGACATAGAGCACGTCGAACCCCGCCGCCTCGACCGCGGCACGCGCCGCCGCGGCGCGCGCATGGCCATCAGGTGCGGGGAGCGTGGGCAAGGCGTCGAAGCGGTGCGATCCGCGTTCGGACAGGACCGACTCGGCGAGCCACCCCCGCAAGGTAGCCGCATCGCGCCCGGTCCAGTCGCGCATCGCGTCGAACGCGCGGCTGTCGCTCGATTTGGCGGCACCCCCGGCCTGCGCCATGAAGCGCGCGACATAGCCCGCGGGGGCAACCTGCGCGACGAGATCGGCGGGGCCATGCGCGAAGGCCTTGCGCGCGCGGCTGGCAGCAAATTCGGTCAGGCATTTGTCGAGCGCAGCGGTTCGGTCCGAATGGCACGCCTCGCCGCACGCGGTCACCATGATCGGCGCGGCGGGGGGCATGCGTTCGTCCACCCCGACGCAATAGAGGTTGGGCATCCCGAACTGGTCGGTCGCGAACTTGGGCATCGCGCGGATCCCCGCCGCGTCGAACCGGTCGAGGATCGCGCGTGTCGACGGCGCGAGGCTGGTGTCGAGATCGAGCATCACCCCGCGGTCGAGCGCGCGGAACAGCAGCCCGTTGCCGTCGCGCTGGAGGATCTCGCACAGCCCGTGCCCGATCGCCCAGTCGAGGTCGGGGCCGGCGCCCATCCCGTTCGAAATGATCGTCGTGAACGGGCGGTAGCCCGGGGTGAGTTCCTTGGACGAATAGGCCGCGAGGTCGATCGGCACGAGCACGCTAGAGCCATCCGCCCAGCGCCTGGCCTCGACCCATTCGAGCACCGTGGCATGATCGACCGGCGACCCCGCGGGCAGGCACAAGGTCAGCGGGTCGGCGACCGCGCGCGCACCGAGGCTGCGGACCAGCTCGGCATAGCTCCCGCGCGTCTTGGCGCGCGCGCCGAGCGTCAGCGTCGGCCACACCATCTCGGCGATCTCGCCAAGCCCGCCAAGCACCGCCGCCTCGTCGGTCGCGCCATAGCCGACGCCGTACGGCATGATCCCGCCAAGCGCGGGATCCTCCGGGAACAGCGCGACGACCCAGACGGGAAGCCCGAGCCGGTCGAGCGGGTGAATCGGGAAGGCGACGACATCGCCCTTGGGGAACGCATCGAGATACGCATGCGCGGCGGGGCCGAGATCGGCGGGGAGCCCGGTCCTCACAGCGCGAGCCTCCGCACGCCGGGGGCGCGCGCGAGCCCATCGTCGAGCGCGGCGAGCGTCACTGCGCGATCGACCTCGGGAGCATATTCGAACGGTGTCAGCACCGCGTCGTAATCGAGCGGGGCGATGGCGTCGCGGTAGCGGCGGAGTTCGGCGTGAGTCAGCGGGATATCCTTGTGAAACGCCTTGTGGCTCGAAATCGCGTGCGACCGGCCGGCGGGGTCCTGGTCGATCTTGAACATGTCGCCGCAGAACAATCGACGTCCCGGCGCATCGTGGAGCGCAGCCTGCCCCTCATAATGCCCGCCGACATGATGCAGCGTGTAGCCCGGCGCGAGTTCGAGCGTGTCGTCGAACGGCATGGTGACGCGGAACGCCTTGGTCAGCTGCAAATCGTCGCGCTGGATCGCGACCACGTCGGGGTCGAACCGCCGCTGAAGCTGGAACAGCGCGCCGTATCCGTGCGCATGGCTCGCCGCGAGAAACGCGATCCCGCCGAGCGCTTCGATCTGGTCGAGCATCGCGTCCGAATAATAGGGTGCTGCCTCGAACGCGATGTTGCCGCCGTCGCGGACGATCAACCAGCCGGTCCCGGCGAGCCCAAGCGCAGGCGTGGTGGTGAACGCCCACAGGCCGGGTGCGACCTCACGCGCGGCACCGTCATGCGTCGTGGCGACGTCGGACTCGGGGAGGAAGCGCCAGCCCTCCTCGGGCAGGTCGTTGCGGACATCGGTGCAGACCGGGCAATCGGGCGGCGCGAAATGGCGCTGCCAGAACCCGCAATTGGCGCAGGCGAACCAGCTCAAAGGCATGATCGTGCTTCCTGATAGGCCCGGTCGAACAGCCGCATCAGCGCCAGATCGCGGGGCATCGAAAAATCATGCGGTCCGCCGCGTGCCGCCGCCATGAACGCAGCGGCCTGCGCGGCGAAGGGCGATGTCGCGGTGTCGAAGGCGAGCGGGGTCTCCGCACCGGTGTCGCCGCATTGGTGGACGAGCGTGCCGCCAGCGGTCTGCCCCATGGTGTCGGTCGCGATCAGCAACCCGCGCTCGCCCAGCACCTCGAGCCGCCGCCGGGGGAGGTTCTCGGCGCAATTATAGGCGACGTGGCTCTGGAACAGCACTCCAGAGGCCGAGCGGGCGCTCAGCATCCCGCCGTCGTCGACCGCATAGGCGTGGATCCGGCGTTGCAGCGCGATCGACAGGTCGACCAGCGGTTCGCCCAACAGTCGCTCGGCGAGATCGAGACCGTGGAGCGCGAGATCGATCACCGCGCCGCCACCTGCACGGACCGGATCGGCGCGCCAATTGTCGTGCGCGCCGCCGTCGGGGGTCCAGTCGGGATCGACCCAGCAGGCGTAGAGGATACGGATCGCCACTGGGCGACCGATCGCATCGTCCGCGACCGCTTCGGCGATCCGGCGATGTGCGGGGTGATGGCGCTGGTCGAATGCGGTGCCGTAGAGCGGGCCGTCTGCGACCGCCGCCGCCATCGCCTCGCCCTGTTCGAGTGACGCAGCGATCGGTTTCTCGCACAGCATCGGAATCCCCGCCGCCGCGCAGGCACGGACGGGGGCGAGATGCGCATCGTTAGGCGTCGCGATATAGACGAGGTCGCACAGGCCCGATGCCAGCATCGCCTCGGTCGTCTCGAACGCGGCGATCCCTGCCGCCGCGGCGCGGGTGCGGGATGCGGGGGAGGGGTCGGCGATTGCGGTCACGACCCCGCCCGCCGCGGCGATCCCCGGCGCCATATAGTCGCGCGCGACCCAGCCGTAGCCGACAATGCCCCACCGCATCACCAACGCTCCGGCAAATCGACCAGGCGGCGCAGGCGGACGTCATTCGCCGCGAACGGACGCGCGTCCGTGGCCATCGCCCAGTAGCATCCTCCGCCATATTCGGCGTGATAGCGCGGGGACGGCCAGTGCACCGCGCCATCCGCATCGATCAGCGGGTTGCGGCGCAGCGTCGCCTCCGCCGGGGGCAGGGCAAGGCCCTTCACGACGGGGCGGGGGGCACCGGCTCCCTCCACCAGCGACCATGCCTCGACCGATGGATCCTCCGTCCAGCCGCTCGGAGTCGGCGTTGCGCAGGTCATCAGTGCGTCGAGTAGCACGCGTTCGTCATAGACACGCGCATCCAGAAACAGCGCCGCCCACCCTGCAGCGGACAGCGCGGGGCCCATCGCCCCCGCCGCGTGGCCGGCATTGTGGAGATGGCTGATCGCGAGCGTCCCGCCCGCCGTCCGTGCGGCGCGCAGGCGTGCGGCGACTCGTGGCTGATCGGGGAGGAAGTAAAAGGCGTCGTGACACATCACCAGATCGAACCGCGCGTCCGCGATCGGCCACGGCGCGGCGGCATCGAACACGACGTACCGAGCATCGGGCGCGACCCATTTCTTGGCCAGCCAGCACTTGGCGAACACCACGTCCGCGCCGAGGCACTCGGTCCCGCGCCGCGTCAGCTCGCGCAGGTAATGGCCAATCCCGCACGCCAGTTCGAATGCGCTCCCCGGGGCGGAGCCGTGCGTTTCAAGCAAAGCCAGCCCGGCGAGATAGGTCGGGTCGCTCCAGCGATAGGCGAAATAATCCGCGACCGGGCCAAGCCGCAGCAGCGCCATCGCCTCGCGCAGCGACAGCGTGTCGCGTTCGCGGACGAGCCGTTTGAGCTCGGTCAGGTCGGTCGCGGGGCCGGTCCACCACGCATCCTGATCGGTCAGCAACGCAACCAGCGCGTCATCGGGGCAGCCCGCATCGAGATGATCGAGCGCGACCGCCGCCAGCCCTTCGCTGTCGACCCGGAGATAAGGGATGCCGTCGACCACCGGCCAACGCTCGCCCGGTGCGGCGAGCGAATGCGGCGTGTCATGCGCAAGCGCGCGCCCCGTAACGGGCGACACCAGCGGCATATCGGGAAACACCAATGCGGGCATCAGGCGAGCCCGGCGTCGGCGAGAATGCGGTCGTGGAACGCCTTGACCGGGCCGTCATGGACCAGCCCGTAATCGTCGAGCACGATTTCCATGGTCAGCCGTGCGGCGCGCAGATGCTGTTCGATCTCGAGGACGCGGTCGAGCACGTCGGCGACGTGGAACGCGCGTGCCTCTGGCGTAACGTCTCCCCCGATCGGTATGAGCGCCGCCGTCACCACCGTCGCCAGGTCAGGCGCGGTCGCCGTGAGTTCATCGAGGCACGCCTGACGCGCGGTCGCGATCGCGGTGTCGAGCCGGTCGCCGAGCAGCATCTCGCCCGAATAGCCGCTGTCGGGCATGTCGGCATTGTGGAAGTGGTGCGCCATGCCCGCGAGGAACACCGCGACCGGGTCCGCGCCGTGCCACGGGCTCGCGAGCACGCCGTACACCGCGACCATCAGGCAGTGTTCGGCGTGGTTCTCCGCCGGCTGCAACAGAATGCGAGGTTGCCCCGGGCAAGTGACGCCCGCCCGCGGTTGGCGCGCGAGCTTGCCGACGAAGCTTGGTACCGTGCCCGGGGCGGGTCGCCCTTGCGCGAGCGCCGCGCGCAGCCGCTGCGCGAGCGCTGGATCGAGGTTGCCGGTCACTTCGTCGAACGCGCGTTCGAGCACGGTCACCGCATCGTCGCCGAGCCCGAGCGCGGTCAGCGTCGCGAGATCGAGATCCCCCAACCGCGCCGATACCAACGCCGCGCCGACGACCTGCGCCATCACCGCGGCGGGGGGATCGCCGCGCAGCAGCGCCGCCCAGCCGAGCCCGAACAGCCGCTCCGCGATCGAGCCAGGCGCCTGCGCCGAGAAGACGCGCTTGAGATCGCCCAGCTCGCGCAGGAACGGCAGCGCGGCGGGGGTCAGCCCGGCGGAGGGCACCAGAGCCTCCGCCGCGCCGGACAGGGGCGTTTGGCTCACGCGGTCTTGCCGTCGAGCCAGTGATCGAGGATCGCCTGTTGCTCGGGGACCGCATGGACCGGCTTGCGACCGCCGCTCGTCTGCGGCAGCTTGAAGAACAGCCCCATCTGGTCCTGCACGCCGCCTTCGCCGCGCTGTTGCGCGAGGTCGAGGCACCGCGCGATTTCGATCGCGAGCGGCGCGGCGAGGATCGAGTCCTTGCACAGGAAGTTGAGCTTTAGCTGCATCTTCTGGCCCATGAAGCCGGTCAGATCGATGTTGTCCCACGCTTCCTTGTCATCGCCGCGCGGGCGATAATAATGGATCATGATGATGTGATCCTCGACCGGATAGCCGAGGATGTCGTTGAGCACGCTGCCCTTGGTGCCGAGCTTCGACGCCAGCGACTTGGGATCGTCGAGCGCCAAGCCGTCCGAGTTACCGAGGATGTTGGTCGAGAACCAGCCGTCGACGTGGAGCGCCCGGTCGCGTAGCGCGGGCGCGATCACCGTCTTCATGAAGGTCTGGCCGGTCTTGCCGTCCTTGCCTGCGACAGGGACGTTGCGCTCCGCTGCGAACTCAGCGAGCGGCGCGATGTCGGCGGCGACCGAAGGCGTGAAATTGGCGTAGGGCGTGCCCGAGTCGATTGCGGCATAGGCATAGAGCATTGCCGGGCTGATCGCGGCGTCATCCTCGTCGAGCCCGCGCTCGAACGCCTCGCGCGATTGCAGCGCGGCGTCGTCCGCATGCGGGACGCGCTCGGTCGAGGCGAGATTGACGACGACGACTCGGTCGAGCCCCTTTTCCGCGCAGAAGCGCCGCAAATCGGACTGGATCTGCTGGATGGCGGCGCGGTGACCGCTCTCGAGCTTGTTGGTACCGTCGATATTGGCGCAATAGCCGGTGCTGCCCGCCGCCTTCCACGGGCGCATGGTGTTGAGCGCGGCGGCGCCGTCAGCCAGTTCCTTGTCGCCGATCACGCCGTGCCGCAGGGCGCACGCGCCGAGCGAGTCCTCGGTCAGATCCCATCCGCCGAATTCCAGATCGCGGTAGGCGACCATGCCGGCCACGTCGCGGTCGGCGAGGGGAAGCCCGTTGAGGCTGTTCGACCCTGCCTTGATCATTTCGATACCCGCGATCGCGGTGGTGGCGACCGCGCCACCCACGCCTACGATCGCCACGCCAAGCCGTTCTGCCATGTCTCAATCCCTACTGCGGCCCGCTATGGGCCAAGGGGATCGTTAACCAGCCGGTAGGGATGGACTTCGTAGAATCGGGCGCGCGGCGCGAAAAAGCGTTTCGGCCGTTACATATGTTCCTGCACGCGGGTTTCGGAGTGATCCATGTCACCGCGCGCACCGACCGGGGGCAACCAGTCGGTCGCGACTTCGCCGTGGCGATCATGGAAGTCGACGAGTTCGGCGAGCCGGTCGACATCGTTGATGCGAATGACGCGCGCGTTGCGTTCGACCAGCCCGGTTTCCTCGAGCGCCTTGAGCGAGCGGCTGACATGCGTCTTGGTCAGCCCGACCGCGTCGCCGAGATCCTGCTGGGTCAACGGGAGTTCGAACGTCGATCCCGCATGGCCATCGACGATGCGCAACCGCGAACGGATGTCGAGCAGCAGCGTGGCGATGCGCGTGAATCCGTCGGTTCGCCCGACCGACGTCAGCCGGTCCGCCATCGCGACTTGCTCCGACGCCGCCACCGCGAACAGCAATGCCCCGAGCCGCGGATGATCCCGGAACAGCCGCCCGAATGCGGCCTTGGGCATTTCGTAGAGCGTGGTGTCGCTGACCGCGCGGAGCGTCGCGGCGCTATATCCCCAGGCGATCGAGAAGGTCGCGGTTATGTCGCCGACGAAGTAGAACCGAAGGATCTGTCGCCCGCCGTCCTTGAGCTTGACCGATCCGTGCAGCCAGCCGCTTGCCACGATATACAGGCTGTCGCAGCTCTCGCCTTCGTGGACGACGACGTCGCCAGACCGAAAGGAGCGTTCGCGACGTTCGAGCCAGCGCAGCGCGTCACGCTCCGAAAAGGTCAGCGCCAGGTGCTTCGACAGGCGCGCTTCGAGAGGACTTTCAAGCATCGGGCGTTTTCTTACGGGCTGGTAAGCGACGTCCGTATCTTGCATTTGCAATCAGCGAAAGGGCCCAAGGCTCTTGGGTGTCCGCTAAGACCCTGCGTTAGCGCCCTCGTTTTCAAAGGTATCATCCTGCAATCCGCTCGACGATGATCGTGATCGCTTCGCGATCGAGAGGCGCAGGGTCGATCGAATTGTGGATGCCGATCCCCTCGATCAGCGCATCGAGCGCACGCGCGGTGAGCGGGTCGAAGAAGCGGCCCAGAGCGGCACGGCTGCTGTCCATCCAACGTTGCATGACCGCGCCGACCGGTGGGTGCCGGGCTGCAAAGGCGTATAATTCGTAGCTCAACAGCAGCGTGCGCGGTTCCGCCCAAATCTGGTTCGCGATGATGTCGATGACGGCCGTACACGCCGTGGCGCGGTCCGTCGCCGCCGCGATGCGCGCGCGGAAGGCCGCGGAGGACTCCTCGGCCAATTGCAGGAAGGCCGCGGTGAGCAGATCCTCCAACGTCGCGAAATAATAAGTGACCGAACCGAGCGGCACCTGCGCCGCCTCCGCGATGCGGCGATGGGTCGTCGCCGCGGTCCCGAGATCGGCGATGACCGCAAGTGTAGCGTCGATGATGCGCTGCCGGCGTGCCGGATCGTTGGACCGGGTCTGCTGGTTCATCGCCTCTTTACCCCGTTTTCGACATGTGTACATATGTACATAACATCGAGGGTGATTGGAAGGGAGCGGCTATGACCGAGGATCGGGTGAGCAGGCGAGCGGTAATCGGGGGTGCTGCTGCACTTGCGGTCGCGGGCAATGCCGGCGGTGCGGCGGCGCAGGATTCGGCAACCTCGGCGCTCGGACGCCGTGATGGCCATTGGCTGAATGCCCCCAAGTCGTGGAAGGTGGCAGCCGGTGGCGACCTGACGCTCGTTACCGACAAGGGCAGCGATTTCTGGCGCGAGACGCATTACGGCTTCACCCGGGACAGCGGTCATTTTCTCGGTTTCGCCGCGCCTGCCGCCTTCACCGCCCAACTGCGCATTCGCGGGCAGTATCAAAAGCTCTATGATCAGGCCGGCATCATGGTTCGGGTCGACGAGCGACGCTGGGTCAAGGCGGGGATCGAACTGTCCGACGGGCGCGCGATGTTGAGCAGCGTGCTGACCGATGGAAAGTCCGACTGGGCAACCGGCCCCTACGAGCATGACGCACAGGATTTCTGGATGCGTGCGACGGTTGCCAAGGGTGTCCTGCGGTTGCAGGTTTCGGCGGACGGCAAGACCTGGCCGCTGGTCAGACTAGCGCCCTTTCCGATCGCCTCCGCCTATCAGGTCGGACCGATGGCGTGCACGCCCGAACGGGCCGGACTGGAGGTGCGCTTTTCCGACCTGAGCATCACCGCGCCGTTGGGCAAAGACCTCCACGACTTGAGTTGACCGCGATGACGCAAAAGGAACGGATGTTGGCGGGTGAGCTTTACGTCGCCGACGACCCGGAACTCGTCGCGGACGCAGCGCGCGCCGCTGAATGGCTCGACCGCTACAACCGGTCATCGACAGCGACGCCGGCTGACCGCCATGCGTTGTTGACAGAACGGCTTGGTCACGCGGGTCGCGGTGCGACGATCCGACCGCCGTTCCACTGCGACTATGGCTATAACCTTCATCTGGGGGAGGGCGTGTTCCTGAATTTCGGGTGCACGGTGCTTGACGTGGTGGCAGTGCGGATCGGTGCAGGCACGCAGATCGGTCCGGGGGTGCAGATCCTCACCGCCGATCATCCGCGCGATCCGGATCAGCGTGGCCAGATGCTCGAGTTCGGTCGGCCGGTCGTCATCGGCCGGAACGTCTGGATCGGCGGTGCGGCACTGATCCTGCCTGGCATCACCGTTGGTGATAATGCGATCATCGGCGCAGGCAGTGTCGTGACGCGGGATGTTCCCGCTGGCGCGACCGTCGCGGGCAACCCGGCGCGCGTCCTGAAATAGGGGCCGATCACGCATACACGTCCGTTCGCGCGCCGAGATGGTGGCCATACGGGTCTAGGAATGTCCGCAAATCGGCCCGTGCCGGCGTAGGCGAACATCGGCTTATCTCAGAAGTGTTTGCGTTCCAGCGTCAGCCGCGGATCGGTGCAGAGGCCGCATGCGGGGCCAGTAAACCGCGCTTCGGCGGCCTTTGTCCCTTTCAGCTTCCAGTCGAGCCATGCCGTAACGACTTCGGCGCCGACGCCGCCATGCGGTTGCATATAGGTGCCGCCATGACCGACCGGGATGTTCACCATTGCCGCGGGAATGGTCTCCAGTCGCCGGTAGTCGTCGGTGCCGTTGGGATAGGCAATATCGGTGGGGCCGCCGAGGATATAGAGGACCGAGCCGTGCAGCGTCTTGAGCAGCGCCTTGTCGGATACCACCCCGCTTAAAGGGTTCGTCCCCGCGGCGAAAAAGCCGCTGTTCATGATGACCGACGTCGTGACGCGCGGGTCCTGCGCGGCGTTCAGCGCCTGCAGGCCGCCGCAGCTCCAGCCCGACACGGCGATCCTGTCGGTCGCGATCCGGCCCTCGAACGGGCTGCCGGCGCGGCGGTTCTCGCGCTGCGCCCAGTCGATCGCGTCGGTGAGCAGGCGCGTTTCGGTCGCGGTCGTCAGCTTCGCACCGGGCTTCGGCGGGGCAGGGGCCGCCGATGGGGCGGCGCGCGGGATCGTACCAGAGGCGATGACCAGATATCCGTGCGACGCGATCTCGAGCAGATGGTTGCGCGAACTGGTGCCGTCGGCGCTGCATCCGCCATTGCCGAACACATAGATAGGCAGCTTGTCCGAACGCGCCGGTGCAAGATCGCTGGGGCGATAGACGACGTGGTTCGGAAGATCGGCCCGCGCTTCGAAGATCGCGGGATAGGGACCGCTGCCGTGTTCTGCTTCCTGGCTATGGACGATCGAACCGATCGTTACGGCTGCAAGCGCAAGCAAAAGAGGCACGACACGCATACGATATTCTCCCCCATCTTTCGCACATCTTGTATGACTATTGACGCGGTGGATAGCGGCTTTTACGCTTTGCTCGATACATGCCCGAAACGAGGCGGCGATAGGGGAACAGGATATGGCCGGACCGCTCATCGACCGTAGGCGTGCATTGATTGCCTCGATGGCGGCAGGCGCCGGCCTGGCCTTGCCTGCGGCGCAGGCGCAAAGCATCGGCACCGCGTCGCGCAAACCCGGGCGGGACGGCACAACGCCGCGCAGCGCGATGGCCAAAACGCGATATGGCCCCGTGCGCGGCTATGTCGCTGGCGACGTTTTCACCTTCAAGGGCATTCCTTACGGGCAGGACACCGGCGGCGAAAACCGCTGGTTGCCCGCCAAGCCGCCGCAGCCGTGGACCGAGCCGTACAACGCGCTCGCCTATGGCGCGAACAGCCCGCAGACGACGCATAATTTCCGCGCGGTCGAGCATACGTTCCTGCAGCAATGGGACGACGGTTTCCAGGGCGAGGACATGCTCAAGCTCAACGTCTGGACGCCATCGCTGAGCGGCCATCGCCCGGTGATGGTATATTTCCATGGCGGCGGCTTCGCCTTCGGATCGTCGTATGAGTTGGCCTCGCACGACGGTGCGCGGATGGCGCGGCATCACGACGTGGTGCAGGTGTCGATCAACCACCGGCTCAACGTGCTGGGGTTCCTTGACCTTACCGAGGTGGGTGGGTCGGCCTATGAAGAATCGGTCAATGTCAGCATGACCGATTGCATCGCGGCGTTGCGCTGGGTGCAGGAAAACATCGCCGCATTCGGCGGGGACCCGAACACGGTGATGATCTACGGCCAGTCGGGCGGCGGGTCGAAGGTCACCACGCTGCTCGGCATGCCATCGGGCAAGGGGCTGATCCACCGGGCCGCGGCGCAGTCGGGTGGCGGCGGCGCGTTGCCGACGGCGGAGCAGTCGCGCGACTATGCACGGCGGCTGGTCAAGCATCTCGGGATCGCGCGAAACGACATTGCTGCGCTCCAGAAAATGGCATGGGCCGACCTTTCTGCCGCGAGCAGCACCGTGGCCGGTGAAATCAACGGGCCGATGGTGCGTGGCCTGGGCGGGCCGCCGGCAACGCCGCGCGTGGGCGGCGGGCCGACGCTCGACGGCAAGGTGATCGACGTCCGATCGTTCGCCGATGTCGCGCCCGAGGTATCGCGCACCGTGCCGATGCTGATCGGCAATACCAGTGAAGAGGGGATGCGCTGGGGATCGAACCCGAGCGAGGCCGAGTGGCGCAAGGACCTGACCGGGCAGCTCGGCGCAGGCAAGGCCGATGCGCTGATCGCCTCGATGCGGAAGGCGCACCCGGAAAAGGCGGTTCGCACATTGTCCTACGGGGTGCAAAGCATCGCCTATCGCAATCGGGTGCAGGATATGGTGCGGCTCAAACACGCGCAGGGCGGCGCACCGGTCTATCAATATCTGTTCCAGTGGCAGTCGCCGCAGCTCGATGGGGTGGCGGGCGCGTGGCATACTGCCGACCTCGCCTTTTGCTTCGACAATACCGCGCGGTGTGAACAGGGCACGGGCAATACCCCCGAGGCGCAGCGACTGGCGCGCACCATGGCCGGGGCGTGGGCGACCTTCGCGCGAACGGGCAACCCCAGCCAGCCGGGGCTGACCTGGAGCCCTAGCGATCCGGTCCGTTGCCAGACGATGGTGTTCGACAACCATTGCCGAATGGTCGACGATCCCGAAGGCGAGTCACGTCGGATCTTGCTGCGCGCTTGAAGACCAGGCCCCGGTTTTCCGGGAGCCTGAAACGCTCGTTCGATTGATCATCCTAACCGCACAGATGCTGGCAGGCACCAAGCAGGTGTAGCGCGCGGCCGCTTCTGTATCGATCGAGACAGGCCGGTTGCGTGCGCGCTTGGGCGGACTTTCCGTCCGCTACGCCGCCGCTGCGCACAGCTTCACCTATTGCGTCAGGTGTATTGAGGCGTTCGGCGGCTTTGGCTGTCGCAGACAAAGGACAACATGGACACCGCGCTGACCGGCAATTCTGGTTCGGTCAGATCGCCACTTTAAATGGGTCGGCGTAATATCGTGGCGCCGATTGACCATTTTACGAACATTAACATTCACAAAACAAAATCGCAGAATACCAAAAAAATAATTGCACTTAAAAATCCTATACGATACGATAAGAGTAATAAAAAAAGGGGAGTAGGATGGCTAGATCGCGTTTGCGCAGCATTGCTGCGTCAGGTACCGCTTTGTCTATTGCGCTGTTGCTTACGGAAACTGCCTTTGCGCAGTCCGTTCCGCCAGTACCCACCGCCTCCCCGGGGAGCGCCGAACCCGCTGACCAGGCCGAAGAGGACCGCCCTGCGGTACCCACGCCGGTTGCCGGCGATCCCGACATCATCGTGACCGGGACGGCCATTCGCGGCGTTGCGCCGATCGGGTCCAATCTCGTTTCGGTGGGTGCCCAGACGATCGAGAAGACCGCTCCGGTCAACCTGTCGCAACTGGTCAACA
Organism: Sphingomonas echinoides; assembly: GCF_029623395.1. Lineage (GTDB taxonomy): Bacteria > Pseudomonadota > Alphaproteobacteria > Sphingomonadales > Sphingomonadaceae > Sphingomonas > Sphingomonas echinoides_A. The sequence continues at coordinate 8,693 of NZ_JAPYKK010000033.1, read as the reverse complement.
CCGTTCCGTCGATCAGCACCGCGGGTTCGCTTGCCCAAGGCGAGAACGGGTTCTCTTATTATTCTCCGCAGATCCACAGCCTCGCCGGCTCGTCGTCGAACACGACGCTCGTCATCGTCGATGGCTTGCGACTGCCGGGCGGCGGGACACAGTTCAGTCAGACCGATCCCAACATCATCCCGGTCAGCGCGATCCAGCGCGTCGAGGTTCTCGCCGACGGCGCATCGTCCGTATACGGGTCGGACGCGGTTGCAGGCGTGGTCAACTTCATCACGCGGCGAACGTTCGACGGTTTCGAGTCCAACGTTCAATACGGCTTCGCCAAAGACTATCACAACGCTACGGGCAACTTCATCTGGGGCAAGACCTGGACTACCGGCGGCGTGTACGTCGCGGGGTCGATCGTAGAGCAGAACACGCTGTACAATCGTGACCGACCTTTCACCAGTCTCGGTGACTATCGCCCCATCGGCGGGACCAACACGAACAGCTTCCAGTGCAACCCGGCGACGATTCAGGTCACGGGTGTTTCCTCGGGTGCGGTGCCTTCGGGTGTCTATCTGTCGCCCGACGGCACATCGACCGTCGCGAACACGCAGGCGAATTCGCCCTGCAACAATTCGGTCTATGGCGTTCTGGTCCCCGGCCAAGGGCGCGGCAACGTCCTCGTCAAAGTCGTCAACGACTTTTCGGACAAGCTGAGCGTGCAGTACATGCTCAACTACAACCGGCAGAAGACGCATTCACCGTTCGGCCCCGGCGGGATCACCGCCGCCACGGCGTTTGGCCCGGGCGGAACCACGATCCCCGGGCAGGTCAACCCGTTCTTCCGCGCGCCGGCCGGATCGCCCAATGCCACGCGCGAGGTCATCAACTACCTCGCCGTCACGCCCGACGGTCAATATGGCGAGAGCGAGTCGCAGAGCGACGTCATCTATTCGACCGCGGTGTTCGACTATAAAATCACCGACAACTGGACGGTGACGCTCAGCGATGCGTTCGGGTGGAACCGCTCGGCGCTCAATACGGTCAACGGCTTCTGCGGCGCCTGCGCGTTGCTAGCGCTCAATGGCACGGCGCAGTCGTCGGGCAGCACGACCGCGACGAATATCGCTGGGCAGAACGTCATCGCGCTCAACCTGCCGCTGACGACGGCCAACGCGCTCGACGTATGGAACCCGGTCGGGACGAACCGCACGTCTGCGACGGTCCTGCGCAACCTGTACCGCGCGAACAGCGAAAATACGAATTACAATACGTTCAACCAGATCCGGCTCGGCGTACAAGGGGGATTGTTCGATCTGCCCGCCGGCCAGCTCAAGGTCGCGCTTGGCGGCGAATATCTGTGGCAGGAGCAAACGCAGAAGATTTCGGGGTCGAACAACACCGGCCCGACCACGACCGGGTCCAACTTCCGCGTCTACAACTACGGACGGAAGATCAAGTCGGTCTATACCGAAGTCTACATCCCGGTGATTTCGCCGGAGATGGAAATCCCGCTGCTCTACAAAGTCGATCTGAGCGCGGCGGTGCGGTACGATAGCTTCAGCGACGTCGGCGACACGACCAATCCCAAATTTGCGGCGAATTGGGAAATCGTCAAAGGCCTCAAGATCCGTGGCAATTGGTCGAAGGCGTTCGTCGCCCCGCCGATCGGCGTGATCGGCGATCCCAGCCAGGGCTATCTGTACGCCTCTGGCAGCATCGGGACCAACGGCGTGATCAGCGTGCCGACCGCAAGCTACCCGACCGTCGTCAACATCCCCGGCGCGGTTGCGGCCAATACCAGCAACGCCTGCACGACTGCGGTTGCCGTTTGCCAGATCGGACAAGGCAATTCGGGGCTGCGGCGTCAGCTCGGCGGCGGGTTCACCAACGAAGTGCCGCAGCGCGGCCGGAGCTGGTCGGTCGGGGTCGATTTCGCGCCGCAATTCTTGCCCGGGTTTGTTGCGGCGGGGACCTATTTCCACAACACGTTCATCGGCGGCGTATCCTCGCCAAGCCCGACCGCGATCGTGAATTCGGCGGGCTTGCGCAACTTGCTGACGCTGTGCCCGGCAAGCTGCACCCAGGCGCAGATCGACACCTTTGCCAATATCGCCAACGGCGCGACGATCTCGGGCGCAGTGCCGCCTGCGGTCTATTATCTGATCGACCAGAGTTCGCGCAACGCGCTCAACCTGACGGTCGAGGGGATCGATGCGCAGTTCAGCTACCACACGCCGAAGTCCGGGCTGGGGCAGTTCACGATCGGAACCGCCTTAACCTATTTCACGCTGTTCAAGCAGAACTTCGGGGGCGGCAGCGAGTTCAGCATTCTCAACACCTCGGGCTACAACACGACTTTCCCGTCGGTGCAGTTCAAGAACCGCGCGCAATTGGGCTGGACGTTGAGCGGGTTCTCGACCGACCTGTTCTGGAACCACATCGGGGGGTATCGCAACTTCAGCTCGACCTCGGTGCTGCCGATTACGGTGGATGCGGCTGGCAACCCGAATGGTGGCGGCGATCCGGTCAAGGACGGGAATACGTTCGACCTCCACGTGCAATATGAGTTCGGCGGCGAAAGCTTCGCGCGCGGATGGCAGGTGTTCGTCGACGTGCAGAACCTGTTCGACACCAACCCGCCTTTCTACAACGGCAACACGGGCGGCATCCTCGGCGGGGCGGCGGGCTATAACGGCTTCGTTTCCAACCCGCTCGGACGGCTGACGCAGCTCGGATTGCGCGTGAAGTTCTAATCTTCGCGCTACCGTGCGCCGCCCCGGATATCCAAGTCCGGGGCGGCGCTTTTGTTTGACCAGACCGTTCCGCCGCCGGTCACGCGGACGTCACCGAGGGTGCTGCCATGCGCACGCTGACGGTCGGCGGCGGCTAGCCCGGCTCCGGCGCGCTGACGGTCGCGGCGGGCTTCACCATCGCGGGAAGCCAGCCGCTCCCCGAATAGCCGCTACTGCCGCCCGCCAGATTCGACGGTGTAGCCGTGCATCCCCGACGCATAGGGGTTGACCGCGACGCGCGTACCCATCTGGCCGACGGGGCCGCCAAAGCTCGCGCGGTGCCAGCGGCCCTGTGCCGCACTGACCACATCGCCAGCGGAGGCGGTGAAGACGGGGATGCCCTCGACCTGCAGATCGACATTGCCTTCCATCACGAACCAGAATTCGTCGTAGCCGACATGATAATGGCCGAGGTTGGACGCGGGCGGCGTCACCGTCGCACGGCCGCGGATGTTGTTCACGAACAGATGCTGCGCCGCGATGAACGCGCCCGGACGGGTGCCGCCGCCGACCACGTCGGTGTAATAATCGAGGTACGGCTTGTTCGCCGCGTCATACCCGCCGGGGCCACCCGTCGCGAGGCGCTGCTCATAGACGAAGCCATCGACCGCCTTTGGTTTGGTGGTGGTCGTCTCGACCGGATAGAGCGGCATGTCGCTGGCGGCATGGATCTCGAAATACAGCAGCGGCTCGCTGCCGGTCGCCGCGAGCGTGAAGGGGACGCGGAACGGGACGTCGATCTCGAACCCCTTGCGCGCGGTGAACGGCGCCTGCCCGTCGATGCTGACCGTCGCGGTGCCGCTCCACACGATGATCGCGGTGCGATTGTCGGAATAGGCGACCGCCTGCGTCGTCTCGCCCGCGGCGATCTGGTGCCAGTCGGCGACGATGTCCTTGTTGCGGATGATCGGCTGTGACCAGCGCTTCTCATTCTTGTGGAGCGCGAGCACGTCGGCGAGTTTCCACCACGGTTTGTTGGGTGCGACATAGGCGGAGTAGGGCGTCTTCTTGGGCGCCCAGACGCGCATCGGCGGCGGCGGGGTGAAGCGCGCGCGCGGGGTGGCTTCGGACGGCGCGGGCGCGGATGCGGGGGCAGCAGCGGGTGGGGGCGCGGCCTGCATCGCAGCCGCCGTCGCCGGAAGCAGCGCAGCGAACAGCAGTGGACACGCGACTTGCCTCGGATGGATCTTCATGGCTCACTCTCCCCGTCGCGCCGAAGTCATCGGTCGCTTATCATATATGATATGATGCTATTCTGCTCTACAAAGCAACCGGCAACACTCGTCGTTGTTGCGACCTTAAGCCTTATTCCGGGGAAGTCGGTATGATCGTGTCCGTCCTGTTGGGTTTCCTTGCGACCACCGCGCAAAGTTCTGCGCCACCGCCGCAGGCATGCCGGACGATTGCCGACTCGGCTGCGCGGCTCGCCTGTTATGACGGGCAGGAACGCGCCGAACCGGCCGCGCGTCCGGCAGCGCCGCTGGCGTCCGCGCCCGCCGCCGTGCCCGACGCAGCGCCGCTTGCAGCGATCCCACCCGCACCAGTTCCTGTCGCCGCGCTTCCCGCCAGCACGTCGAGCGCAGACATCATCCGCGATACACCGACCGGCCGGATCGCGACCGTCACGCGCCAGCGCTATGGGCTGTACCGGCTGACGCTCGACGACGGTCGGACGTTCGACACCGCGACCGACCGCGCCACGCCGCCCGCCGCGGGGACTGCGGTGCGGCTGCGGCGCAGCGTGATCGGCACGACCTTCCTCGACGCGCCCGGTCAGTCGCCGATCACGGTAAGGCTGGTGCGGACACCGCGCTGAGCATCGGTTCGGGCGCGGGTTCGATCAGGCGGCGCGGGTCGACGAAGGCCCAGGCGATCGTGCCGACGAGCACGATCGTCGCGCCGGTCCCGAACGCCGCGACCCAGCCATATTCCGCCGCGATCCACGGGGTCAGCGTCGAGGTGATCGCGCCGCCGACCTGGCAACCGACGTTCATCACCCCCGAGACGACTCCGGTGTGCCGCCCCGCGATATCCGCGGTGACCGACCAGAAGGCGCTTTGCGACAGATAGATCGCCCCGCCCCCGAGCGCGAGCGTCATCACCGCGAGCGGGACGTTGTCGACGCGCGATCCGATCAGCAGGAATACGCCGGTCAGCACGAACGACACCATCGCGAGACCCGACCGCCCCCAGTACAGCCCGAACCGCCGCGAGATCATGTCATTGAGCACGCCGCCGATCAGGCACCCCGCGGTCATCGCGAGGAACGGCGCCATCCCGAGCAACGCGCTCGACTTGAGATCGAGCCCGCGCGCTTCCGCCAGATAGATGAAGAACCACGAGAAGAAGATCCAGATGACATAGCCGAACGCGAAATAGCTGAGGAACAGCCCCCACATGTTGCGGCTCGACAGGATCGCGCGCCATGGGATCGCGACGGTGTCCTCGGGCGGTCGCGTAAGGCCCGCCTCGATATGCGCGAGCTCGGCGGCGTTGACCGAGGCGTGATCCTGCGGCCGGTCGCGCGCGATCGTGTACCAGATGAGTGCGGCGACGATGCCGATCGCGGCGCAGACGTAGAAGGACGCGCGCCAGCCCGATCCGGCGATGATTGCGGTGATCAGCGGCGGGGTCAGCCCCGATCCGGCGCCGACTCCGGCGAAGATCAGCCCGTTCGCCTTGCCGCGCTCCTGCGCCGGAATCCAGCGCGACACGAACTGGTTGCCCGCGGGATAGACCGCCGCCTCGCCGATCCCGAGACCGAAGCGGACGAGCGCTAGGAACAGGATCGCATGTTGCCCTTGCGGCGGGACCAGCGCGGTCAGGACGCTGAACACGCCCCACCACAGCAGCGCGAACGTCAACAGCTTGCGCGGGCCAAGCCGCGCCGCGAGCCATCCGGCGGGCACCTGGAACGCGGCGTAGCCGATCAGGAACGCGCTGAAGACATAGCCCAGCCGAATCTTGTCGATGCCATATTCCGCGCGCATCTGGACGCCCGCGACCGAAATGTTGGTCCGGTCGAGAAACGCGATCGCGCTGATTACGAACAGCATGAAAACGAGCTGGATTCGAATCGTCGAGCGAACGGTGCTGCCCATCAAACGCCTCCCCTGCTTGCGGTAAGCCCGCATAATATCCTATAGGATTTATGGTGTAGGCATACTATAGCGCTGCGTAAAGACCGGTCAGACACCGGCGGGCAGGATTGGGGAGGGTTGGCGATGCGAATCTCACGCTGGGGCTGGACGATCGCGACGGTGCTCGTCGGCACGATCGGGACTGCCGCGTTTGCGGGTCCGGTGGCGGACAAGGTCGGTCACACCGATCCCGCCAAGTTCCGCAAGTTGACCGCAGTCCATTCCGGCGCGGGAGGCATGGCGTTCGCGCCGCTGCTCGGCACCGATGCGCTGAGCACCAACCTGATCTTTATCCACCGCGGTGAGATCGCGCCCAGGAGCGGGATCGGGCAGCATTTCCACAACCAGTGCGAGGAAATGTTCGTCATCCTCGACGGCGACGCGCAGTTCACGATCGACGGGCGCACGTCGACGCTCGCCGGTCCGGCGGCGGTGCCAGATCGGATGGGGCATGCGCACGCCATCTACAATGCGGGCGACCGTCCGTTGCAATGGCTCAACGTCAACGTCGGGATGACCAAGCGCTACGACACGTTCGACCTCGGCGATTCGCGCGTCGGCGCGGCGATCGATCCGGTGCCGCAGTTCATCAGCATGCGGCTCGACCGCACGCTGTTGCGCCCGATGCAGGCGATGGACGGCGGGCAGGGGGCGGTGCTCTATCGCCGCGCACTGCAGCCGAGCGTGTTCGCGACGCCGTGGAGCTTCGTCGATCACCTGCTGGTCCCGCCCGGCGCGTCGGTCGGCAGCGCGACCAAGCCCGGGATGAGCGAAGTCTATTATGTCGTCGGCGGCGAGGGCGAGATGACGATCGCCGGGGAAACCGTTCCCGTCCGTACCGGCGACGCGGTCCCGGTCGACGTCGACCAGCCGCGTGCAATCCGCCAGCGTGGCGCCGCGCCGCTTGAATTCATGGTGATCGGCATCGCGCGCGATCAGGCCGCCAAGGCCGCCTACGCCGCCGCGACCGCGCCGCGCCGCTAACCCCCCAGATTCACGAAGGGAAGAGACATGCACCGCAGGACTTTGCTCAAACTGCTCGGCGCGACCGGCGCTGGCGCGACGATCCCGCCAATCGCCGCCGCCGCCGCCACCGCGCAATCGCCCCGCACCCCCGCCGGCGGAAAGGCGATCGTGCTCTATTGCGACCTTGCGATCGATCCGGCGCGGGAGAAGGAAATGCTCGCCGCCTTCCACACCCGCTTCCGCCCGGCGGCGGAAAGCTTCCGCGGGCGCGGTTTCCTCGATCTCAAGATGCTCAAGCTGCGCACCGTCATCCAGGGCGGTCCGGCGCCGGCGGCGGGAATCAACTACCGCTTCCAGCTCACCTATCAGAGCGAGGAGCAGCGCCAGGTCTGGGTCAAGTCCGCGATCCACCAGCAGGTCTGGCCGCTGATCGAGGATACGGTGCTCAACAAGGACTATCTCGTCCTGTTGACCGACGCGGTATAACTCGGGTGTCGACTTTCGCGCAGGCCACCGCAGCCGTGCTGGCGCTGACCGTCGCGTTCGCCGCGACCGCGCAGACCAATGCGCCGCAGGTCGAGCGGGTAGATCCCGCGCTCGACGCGCTGATCGCGCCGACTGCTGAGGTCGAACGCGTCGCGACTGGCTTCACCTTCACCGAAGGCCCGCTCTGGCATAAGGGGCGGCTGTGGTTCTCGGATGTCGCGGGGGACCGGATGCGCGCGGTCGACGCGGCGGGCAAGGTCGAGCAGTTGATCGCCAATGCCGGCGGCCTGCCCAATCCGCCGCCGGGCAAGAACATCGGGCCGAACGGCATGACGCCCGACAAGGACGGCAGCGTGCTGATGGCGCAGATGGGCGCACGGCGGATCGCGCGGGTCGATTCGGCGCTGCGCGTGACCAGCGTGGTCGATCGTTATCGCGGCAAGCGGCTCAACAGCCCCAACGATCTGGTGTTCGCGCGCGACGGGGCTTTGTGGTTCACCGATCCGCCGTTCGGGTTGTTCAACGGCATGAACAAGGATCCCGCGAAGGAACTGCCGTATAACGCAGTGTGGCGCTACGCGGGCGGGACGCTGACGCCCGTCATTACCGATCTTGCGCTGCCCAACGGGATCGCCTTTTCGCCTAATGGGGCGACGCTCTACGTCAGCGATTATGCGGTCAACACGATCTACGCCTATCCCGTCGCGGCGGGCGGCAAGCTTGGCGCGCGGCGCACCGTGATCGCGATGCCCGACGGCGGAGAGGGTGGCGCGGACGGCATGAAGGTTGATACGCGCGGCAATCTTTGGGCGACCGGGCCGGGCGGGATCCGGATCATTACCCCGCAGGGCAAGGTGCTCGGCCAGATCCGGCTGCCTGAAGTCGCGGCGAACCTTGCGTTCGCCGGGGATGGACGCACGCTGTACATTACCGCCTCGACCAGCGTTTACCGGCTGCGCACCAAGGTCGCGGGCGTGCTGCCGCGCTATGCGCGGTAGCGGTTGATACGCGCGCTCTGACCTGGTCGTGTCAGGGTCGATCTGTTTGAGAGTTGCCGTGAACCCCGGGCTCGTACCGAGGTTCACGGTGGTTCGTCTCTCTATGCATGGCGCATGGAAGGTGCACCCACGTAGAAACACCCGGTGCGAAGCCGTCAGGGCGTGCCGATCCCCGCTGGCGCCGCGCCGGCGGTTCCAACCGGCGCGTTGTTGGTTGCCAGATAATCGGTCACCACCGCCTGCTCCTCTGGCGTCAGCTCGGCGCCGCGGTCGACCATCGATTGCATGACCGCCTCCCAGTTCGCGCGCGTCTTGCGCACCCC
>NZ_JAPYKK010000032.1 GCF_029623395.1 Sphingomonas echinoides | reverse complement strand
GTCGAGTTCCTGATCGGCGCAGAGCGCATCGCTCCTTCGGATCAGGCGGCAAATAATCCCACCGAGGCGCCGGGAGTTACCGTATAGCGCGATCGTCCGGGTCGGCTCGCCGATCGCGGGATGAACGCAGCGTGGGAAGGTGAAAGCGCGAGATGGCGACGAACATGGCGGGCAGTATCGTGTCGAAACGGCAATTGCGCGTGTCTCTGCTGCGCTGGATCGCGTTGACGGTTCCGGGCATGCTGTTGCTCGGATTCGGTGCCGCGCAGCTCGCGCCGCTCGGCAAGAACAACGTCTGGTACGCCGGGCTGGTCAAGCCCGCGTTCAACCCGCCGGACTGGGTTTTCCCGGTCGCCTGGTCGCTGCTGTACGCGATCCTCGGGGTAGCGCTCGCGCTGATCCTGAACGCGCGCGGGGCGCGGTTGCGGACGCCCGCGCTGATCGTGTTCTTCGGGCAGCTCGTTCTCAACCTGTCCTGGTCGCCGCTGTTTTTCGGCCTGCATCAAGTCGTGGTCGCGCTCGTGCTGGTCGGGCTGATGTTCGGTGTGACGTTGTTGATGACGATCCTGTTTTCGCAGGTTCGCGGGGTCGCGGCGGTGCTGCTGGTGCCCTATCTTGCCTGGCTGCTGTTCGCCGCGTATCTCAATTACGAGATTCTGGCGCTGAACCCGGGGGTGGAAACCCTTGCACCCGGTTCGACGACCACCCAAATTCTTGCTACATGAGTTCGATTGGATTTTTCGCAGATGCAAGCCGACAACAAAATCTTCGATGATTTCGCAAAATTCGTCAACGGCGCGGCGGGTACGCTGGCGGGCGTTGGCCGGGAAGCCGAGGCTGGCGCGCGTGCGCGGGCACGCGAGTGGATCGGCGGGCTCGACTTCGTGTCGCGCGACGAGTTCGAAGTCGTGAAAGCGATGGCGACCGCAGCACGGGACGAGGCCGATGCGCTGCGTGCAAGGCTTGATGCGCTGGAAGCCAAGGCGGCAGGCGCCCCTCCGGCTGCGCCGGCAAGCGGAGTCTGACCTCATCTTATCCACAGGAAATTCTCCGGGCATTCGCACCTATCGCTTGTGTCGCCGCGTCCCAGCGGCCACGCTTTTGGTCGTAGCGTGGACGGAGGGCTCGGAATGATATTGGACGAAGCCGATTTCGACCGCGACGACGCGGCACCGATCGATATGCTCGAGAGCTATTTCGCGGCGCACGGGTGGGATTACGAGCGGCAGGACGATGAGGTCATTGCCAAGGTCAAGGGCAGCTGGGCGCAATATGAATTGCGCGCGCTGTGGCGGGACGAGGACGGAGTCATCCAGTTTCTCGCTTTCCCCGACATCAAAGTCGCGGATGACAAACGCGCCGCGATGTACGAGGCGATCGGGCTGATCAACGAGCAGTTGTGGGTCGGCCATTTCGAATTGTGGTCGTCGAGCGGGATCTTGCTGTACCGCCATGCCGCGATGATCGATGGCGACGGCGGGACCTTGTCGCTTGGGTCTGCGGAGTTGATGGTGGAAAGCGCGATCGACGAGTGCGAGCGCTTCTATCCGGTGTTCCAGTTCATCCTGTGGGGTGGCAAGACCCCCAAGGAAGCACTGGCTGCCGCCATGACCGAAACCCAGGGCGAAGCCTGAGCGCGTGACGGATTTGCGCGGGTGCCGGATCTGGATGATCGGATGCGGCAATATGGGCGGCGGGATGCTGCGCCGCTGGATCGCGAGCGGTGTGGTGGCGGGTGGCGACGTCGATGTCGTCAACCGCGCGGACCGAAGCCTTCCCGATGGGGTGCGGCAGGCGCGTGATCTGCCCGACGGGCCGTTGCCCGATATCGTCATCCTCGCGATGAAGCCCCAGCAACTCGACGCCATCGCCGCGCGGTTCGCGTCGCGATTGACGGGGGCGGGGATGCTCGTTTCGATCCTTGCGGGGGTCGAGGAAGCCGCTTTGTCCGCGCGGTTCGACGTTGCGGCGATCGTGCGGGCGATGCCCAATCTTCCCGTCGCGATCGGCAAGGGCGTCGTCGCGCTCGACAGCGCCAGCGCATCTGCGACAGCAAAGACGCTGGTCGAGCAGCTGATGCAGCCGCTCGGCCTGGTCGAGTGGGTCGCGCCCGCCCAGTTCGATGCGGTGACGGCGTTGGCCGGGAGCGGGCCGGCGTTTCTCTACCGTTTCATTGAATCGCTGACGCTCGCAGGGGTCGCGCAGGGGCTCGACCGCGATCAGGCGGAACGGCTCGCGCTTGCGACCGTCGAAGGGGCGGGGCTTCTCGCCGCCGCGGCGGAGGTCGCGCCGGGGGCGCTCGCGGAGCAGGTGGCGAGCCCTGGGGGATCGACTCGTAAAGGGCTCGACGTGCTCGATGCCGATGATGCGCTAACGCTATTGCTGACCCGGACGATCGACGCGGCGACGCGGCGCAATGCGGAAATGGCCGCGACCGCCCGCACCTGACCGCGTGGCGCTATTCGTGCGGTCCCGACAGGCGAGTGAGACCCTCGTCGTCGATCATGCCTTCGAGCACCGACCAGAAGCCCGTCACCGCATTTTGCCCTGCGCGCGCATACGCTCGCGACCAGTGCTCGCGCAGCATCTGGAACAGCTCCCGTTCGAACGCCGTCCCCGTGTCGGACAATCGCAGCAGGCGCTGACGGCGGTCGCGTTCGCCCACGCGCGTTTCGACCAGCTCGCGGTCGACCAGTTCGTTGAGTACGCGGCCGAGCGATTGCTTGGTGATTCCCAGCAAGCTCAGCAGGGCACTGACCGTAAGATCCGGGTGCCGCGCGATAAAGTACATTGCGCGATGATGCGCGCGGCCCAGGCCCATTTCGGCCAGACGCGCTTCCGTCGTGCGCGCGAGCGTACTTTGGGCGAAGTAGAGCAATTCCATCCCGCGACGAATTTCATTCTCGCGGAGGAAGAGCGGCGAAGCAGAGGCGATTGCGGTTGCCATTGTTGACCGCGTTTGACGTGTCCCGTACACCCCTTCAACCCCCAAATTGTCGCAATATGTCGCAAGGATACCATGTCGCACACCGCCTCGCTCGCCAACGCTCCGCTTGCCGATCCGTCGGATGGCGGCGCGGTGCACTCTTCGCCGACGTTCGCGTTCGAACCGAATGCGAATCCGATCGCGGCGAACGAGCGTGCGGCGCAGCTCGTCAATCCCGGCTTCGGCCGGGTCTTCACCGATCACATGGTGACGATCCGCTACAGCGAGGCGGCGGGGTGGCATGACGCCAAGATCGTCGCGCGGGCGCCGTTCACGATGGATAGCGCCTCCGCTGTGCTGCATTACGCGCAGGAGATTTTCGAGGGGATGAAGGCGTATCGGCTGCCCGACGGCGGCGCCGCGCTGTTTCGCCCGACCGCCAATGCCGCGCGATTCCGGTCTTCGGCCGAACGCATGGCGATGGTGCCGCTGCCGGAAGAGCTCTTCGTCGAATCGGTCCGCGCGATCGTTCGCCAGGAAGCCGATTGGATCCCGGACATCGACGGCGGTGCGCTGTACCTCCGCCCGTTCATGATCGCGAGCGAGGTGTTCCTCGGGGTCAAACCCTCCGCCGAATATCTCTACGCAGTCATCGCCTCGTCGGTCGGCGCCTATTTCAAGGGCGGCGCTCCGGCGGTGACTCTTTGGGTGTCGCAGGATTACACGCGCGCCGCGCCGGGGGGCACCGGCGCGGCGAAGTGCGGCGGCAATTACGCCGCCAGCCTGATCGCGCAGGCCGAGGCGACCCGACAGGGGTGTGACCAGGTGCTGTTCCTCGACGCGGTCGAGCGCCGCTGGATCGAGGAACTGGGCGGCATGAACATCTTCTTCGTGTTCGACGACGGCACGCTGCAGACGCCGCCGCTGACCGGTACGATCCTGCCGGGCATCACCCGCGACTCGCTGATCACGCTGGCACGCGACATGGGGCTGACGGTGCGGGAGGAACCCTATGCGATCGACCAGTGCCGCGCGGACGCTGCGAGCGGCCGGCTGCGCGAGGCGTTCGCGTGTGGGACCGCGGCGGTGGTCACGCCGATCGGCACGATGAAGATGGTCGATGGCGCATTCGACATCGCGGACGGGGGCGCTGGCGAGACGACGAGCCGGTTGCGCCAGGCGCTGATCGACCTGCAACGCGGCGTCGCGCCCGACCCGCACGGGTGGCTCGAACGCGTTATCTGACGCGATCCGCATTTTTTCGGTTTGCATCGGGGCACGCGCAGCTTAAAGGCCTGCGCTCCCGGATTGGGGCGTCGCCAAGTGGTAAGGCAGCGGCTTTTGATGCCGCCATTCGCAGGTTCGAACCCTGCCGCCCCAGCCAGTTCCAATATATCGATTAAATGCGATTTTTTAGCAGGCTGGGTTGATAGTCTGTGGGGCAGGTTCGCGGGGCAGTTCTGTGGGGCCTTGGACAACCGTAGGTTGGACCGGGGATCGACACCCCACTTCCCACGTCGTTCCGATTAAAGGGACTCGGACCTTGACAGCGTGTCGGTGTACCGGCCCGCTCCTCGAATGTCGTTATGACATCCTTTTCGCGGGTTCGGTGCCCCGATCGTCGTTACGGCGGGCGGCAAGGGCCTCGGCACCATGGCGAAAGCCGCCCACTCGACTGGGGGGGGGGCGGCGCCTTCATTCCGTCGGCTAGGATGACTCGGGGCACCAACGGTAGCTCATAAACGCTTTGGACGCCGCAACCTCGTTTCGACTTTGCTCTGGCCGACGGCTTGAGCCTGACAGCGTGATTCCGGGGTCATCGCGCTTCGTTGTCCCGCATGGTCGAATGCCGTTCGGCCATCTATTCGTAGGATGGCTGGCGGCTCGGGTGACAATCCGACATGGAGAGCAAATTACTGTTCGCGCGGAGTACGCCCCCATGTTTTTCAAAGGTGTGCTTGGCATGGCGCTGGCCATGGCCGTCGGCGGCTGTACGAAATTCGACGTGGCAAAACCGGATGTGTCGCCTGACGGAACCATTGGGATCGCCGCCGGGATCGCGCCGAATGGTGCGTTCGAGGTTTCGATCAGGCATCGCGGCAAATCCCTGATCGATCCTTCGCCGGCCGGTATCCTGCTGGCGGATCACCCTTTCGGGGCGCTGGTCGAGACAGGACGGACCCGTTTGATCGCGGCACTCGGCTGCCCCGGCGAGCGGATCAGCGCGCGCGAGAAGGGCCCGCGCGGCCGCGCTGTCATTCTGGAAACAGCAGCGTGCGATGACGGGGCCGCGTTCAGGGTGATCGTCCCCGGACATCCGTCCGAGGGCGTTTGGCGTGTGACAGGGGAGTCGACCCGCTTTGTCACCGCCCGCAACGATGCCTGTCTGGGCGTTCGGCATGAGAAGTTCTTTAACAGCCACGAGGGCGACTACAAGCCCGTGCGCCTCCGCACGCTCAAGCATGACGATCTGTACGACCTCCCGCTGACCTGTGCCACCGGGCGAGAGGGGGAAACCTACGCACTCACCGAGAGCAACATCGAGAATTACGCGGCGGCCTATCTGACGGGAACGGTCTCTGGCAACGCTGTCTCGGTCCGCCTGACACCGCGGCCCGACGACGATCGGCTCGCCGTCGTCTTGCCTGCCGGGGAAAAGATCACGACGCCGTGGCGCATCGTGATGATCGCCGACCGGCCCGAGCGATTGGTCGAGAACCGTATGGTGCAGCGTCTCGCTGCGCCGTCCCGGATCGCTGACACTACCTGGATAATACCTGGCAAGGCCGCATGGGGGTGGTGGTCGGGTCTCCTTGCGCCGGATGTGCCCAATGCGGGCCACAACATGGCGACGTACCGACGCTATATCGATTTTGCCGGTCGCATGCGGCTTCGCTATTACGTCATTGACCAGGGGTGGGCGTCGAAGCCGTCCGGACCTGGTCAGCCGGCCGACGTCCTGACGCCGGCCGAGGGCATCAACGTACCCGAACTGGTCGAATATGCCCGTCGGCGCGGCGTGCGCATCTGGTTGTGGACCGACTGGACGTCGCTCGACGGGCGGATGGATGCCGTGCTCGCGTGCTGGCAGGGCTGGGGCGTTGCGGGGATGAAGGTCGACTTCATCTACCGGCAGGATCAGGCCGTTGTCGGGTTCTATCACCGACTGCTCGCCACCGCCGCCCGGCACCGCATCCTCGTCAACATGCACGCTGCGTTCGTCCCGCGCGGACTGGAGACGACCTATCCTAATTTCCTCACGCAGGAAGGGGCGATGGGCAACGAGTACAACCGCTGGAGCCGGAAGGTCACGGCGGGCTACGACGTCCGCGCCGCCTACACCCGCGCGACGATCGGACCGATGGACTATACGCCGGGCGGGTTCCGCAACGTGACACCCGCCGCGTTCTCGCCAAAGGCGCCCGCTCCGGAAGTGACGACGACGCGGGCGCATCAGCTCGCGCTGTTTGTACTCTATCCCAGCCCGCTGACCAGTTTGGCCGACGCGCCTGTCGCATACCGCAGTGCGGATGGACGCTGGGCGCCGGGCGTGGCCTTCATTCAGCAAGTCCCGACGACCTGGGACGAGACGCATGGGATTGCGGGAGCCATGGGCGAATGGATCGCCGTCGCGCGCCGCAACGGGGAACGCTGGTACGTCGGGGCCATTACCGACAGCACGGCGCGGACCGTTTCCCTCCCGCTCAATTTTCTCAAGAACGGACGCTGGAAGGTTCGTGCGTGGATTGATGGCAAGCCCCCCAGCGCGCTCGACGATCGGACCGGGAAGGTCCGCGCCGGGACTCAGCTGGGCGTTCCGATAGCGGCGAACGGGGGCGCCGCCCTCGTTTTCGAACGACCGTGACCCGGCATCGTTGCCACGTTGGCTGAGGGCCCGATGTCGATCGCATCGGGGGTGGCGCGTTTCGTTACGTCGCCGGGAAATCCGAGCTTTGCCGCGACGGTATCGTTCCAGCCATAGGGGGCGGTCCGCACTGCGATGTTGCCGGCGTTGTCGATAATCGCGTTGTGGTGCAGAAGCCGCACCGGGATCTCCCGCGGCAGATCGACGATGGTGTAATCGCGATGGCGCTGGCTGCGACACGCCTGCGGTTTCTGCAGGACCCGGCCCTTCGAAGGGTTCAGGGTTTCCCCGGTGTCAAGCGTCGCCGTCCATCCTCGATCAGCGTTGCACGGTATCGCGGCGCATTGGCGCAAGCTTCGCCAGGAAACGGTTCTGCGCCGGGAACGCGACGCCTTCCTTCCGCATCGCCGCCTGCAAGTCCTCGACCAGCGCACCCATGTCGGCTTGCTGCACGCCGAGGTTCTTGTGGGAATCCCGCATGGTCCGCCCGGTGTAGGTGCAGCCTCCGGCGAGGATGTAGCAGAACTGTTCCTTCAGCAGACGCCGCAGCCGGACGATGTCCTGGCCTTTGAAGATGTCGGCGATGCGGTTGTCCGCCACCAACCGGTTTACGAAGTCGTCGGTCATCCGATCTATCCCGACGCGCCCGTGAAACGCGCGGAGCATGGCGGATCCGCGGAACGGCGTCGCGCCGGCGTTGGTGTCGTGCTGCGCGTACGGCGCGACGGGGTCTTCGCCCGGTGGGATCGTCTGGGCGGCAGCGGCAAGCGCGAGAAGCAAGATCATCGTGGCACCATCCGCATGTCAGAAACGTCCCTGAAGCGACACAAGCGCGCCGCGTTGGCCGCGGACGGTCGCGATATCGCCGAGGTCGGTATAGGCGGCGGTCAGTGTAGCGTGGCGGTTGAACGACCACGCCGCGAAGCCGTCCCACGCATTCTGCTCCCGCGCGAAGCCGAGATTGTTCGGCTTGGTGCGATATTCGGCGCCGATCACCAGATTGCGAGTCAGCAGGCGGCCGATCGACCCTTCGAACTGGGGACGATACCGATCCTCGCGATCGCCCCCGAACCCCAGAAGGCCAAACTGGTTGGCCTTGGTGAACCGGACGGTCGCACCCAGCAGCACGCTTTTTGACAGGACCAGCTTGGTTGCGGCGGCATAGAAATCCATGCCGCGCTGCGCCTGTCCACCGACCGCGCGGATGACGGCGCCCTTGGTGGCGATCTTGTACTGCACACCGATCGCGATCTGCGGCAGCAACCGGTCCTGATCGTAGACGGCATCCCCGACAAGACGGAGTTTCGCCCCGACGATATGCTGCCCGAACGTGAAGCCGCGCCCCAGTCCAAGCGCCGCTCCGGCTGCGCGCGTGTCGAACGCCTGATGAGCGTAGGACAGCTCGACGCGATTGGAAAAGCCGATTGCGCCTCCGAAGCTGGTCAGGTCGAAGTTCGGGAGGGCGACATAGCTGGCATGCACGCTACCACCGATGCCGTCCTTGGTCTCGGCGCCGGAAATGACCGCCCAGGTCGCCAGCCCGCCGCCGGCAGACCCATCGACGGTGGACACGCCATCGGTCAGCAAAAGCTTGCCGCCCTGGCGTCGTTCACTCGCCCCAGCCGGTGTGGCGATGAGAAGCATGGCACCAAGCACCGATGCGATCAGGGATGCCAGAAAGGACGTCATGGAATACCGGCGCTCGGATTTGGGTCGGACCAGAATATGGCAGATTGCCGTGAGTTTTTCGTAAATGCGGCATTGAGGGTTTAGAAAGCGTTTGGCCCTAGAGTATCTCGATGCAACGCTCTCATGCCTGGATTGCGGCGCTTGCCGTCGCATGTGCTCCGTCCGCCGTTCACGCCGCCACGGTCACGATCGACGTGCGCGATGCAGCGGGCCAGCCGCTGCCCAATTCGGTCGTATTGATCGACAGTCCGAACAAACCCGCGGTCGCGATGAGATCCGCCGGATCGTACCAGATGGCGCAACAGAACATCATGTTCGCACCGCATATCCTGATCGTCCCGGTCGGCGCGAGTGTGACCTTTCCCAACCGCGATCGTGTCCGGCATCACGTCTATTCCTTCTCCGCAGCGAAGAAGTTCAACCTCAAGCTGTACGGCAAGGACGAAACGCGCAGTGTCGTGTTCGATAAGCCCGGGGTCGTTTCGCTCGGCTGCAACATTCATGATGCGATGAACGCGTTCATCTTCGTCGTCGATACGCCGTTTGCGATGACGACCGACGCACAAGGCCGGGTCACCATTCCGAACGTTCCCGCCGGTACCGTCACCGTGCGCGTGTGGAACCCGTTGATCCGGGCCAGCGGCAACATGCTGTCGCAAAGCTTGGCGGTTCCGGCGGCTGGGCTGTCCACCACCTATACCATCCGGAACAAATGATCTTGCGTCGCGCGCTGCGCCGGATCGTCAGGCGGTTGCGGTTTCGGAACCTCAGCACGCGGTTGTCGGTGCTGTATACCGCACTGTTCGCCGCCGCGCTGATCGTGGTCGCGGTGGTCGGTCAGATCATGATCCTCAACCACGCGAAAGACAGCGTTCGGGCCGAACTGGCGACGAGCGGCACCGTGTACGACCGGATCTGGGCGCTGCGCGCGAGCGCGCTGGCGAGTTCGGGCGACGTGCTGGCGCGCGATTTCGGGTTCCGCAGCGCGGTCGCGAGTGGCGACCGTGAAACGATTGCGTCGGCGGTCGGCAATCTGCGCGACCGCGCGGACGTACCGAACGCGTTCGTCGTCGATCAATCCGGCGACGTGATCGGCGACGGGCCGGCGGAGTTGCGCAGCATCGTGCGCGACTTGCCGACGAGCCTGTCCGGCGACCGGGCGGACGCAACCGTCATGACCGAGGGCGGCGCGTATCGCGTCCTGGCGTCCCCGATCCTCGCGCCGGTCAAGATCGGATCGGTGATCTTTGCCGTTCCGCTCGACGCCCGCGAGATCAGCGCGCTTCAGCGCCTGTCGGCAATCCCGCTTAACGCGACGATCCTCCACCGCGATCCGCGTGGCCACTGGATTGCGCGCGATGCGAGCGTTCCGGTGACGCCGGCGCTGGATACGATGATCGCGCACGGCAGTGGTGACGCGACGCCGACGACGCTCGACCTGCCCGGAGGCCGCGCGTTTGCGCTCGTGAAGCGCCTCAAGGGCCGCAACGGTATTCCGGAAGCGGTATTGCTGCTGAGCTATCCCCAAGCGCGCGCTTTGGCCTCCTATCGCGCGCTGCAACTCGGCATTGCGCTGGCCGGAGCCCTTGGGCTTGTCGTGGTGCTCGTCGGCAGCGGTCGCCTTGCCCAAAGTATCGCACGCCCGATCACGGCGCTGGATGCTGCCGCCAAGGCGCTGGAAGAAGGCGGAAGCGTGCAGGTCGCGGTGGCCAGTAGCGACGAGATCGGGCGGCTGGCGGAAAGCTTCAACCTGATGTCCGCGGGGATCAGTGAGCGCGAACATCGCATCGCGCATCTCGCTTTTCATGATTCGCTGACGGGCTTGCCCAATCGCACTCTGTTCCGCCAGCAACTCGAAGCGGACCTGACCCGCGCGGGGAAGATGAACCGCAAGGTCGTCGTCCTCTGTCTCGATCTCGACGGGTTCAAGGGCGTCAACGATACGCTCGGTCATCCGGTCGGGGATGCGCTGCTACGGCATTTCGGCGGCCTTCTGGCGACGCTGGCGGTCGATGGGTTGGTGTCGCGGCTGGGCGGCGACGAATTTGCGATCATCCTCGCCGACCCCGACGATGCGGACCGACCGCGCGCGCTGGCACAAGCGATCCTGGACAAACTCCGGCTGCCGATGCGCGTCGACGGGCACGAGATTCCGTGCGGGGTCAGCATCGGGATCGCTGTCAGCCCCGGCGACGGTGCCGATCCCGACACACTGCTCAAGAATGCCGACCTTGCGTTGTACCGCGCCAAGCGCGACGGTCGCGGGGTCTTCCGGTTCTTCGAACCCGCGCTCGATGCCGCGGCCCGCAAACGCCGTCAGCTCGAACTCGACTTGCGCGATGCCTTGCACACCGGGCAGTTTCGGCTGAATTTCCAGCCGATCTTCGATCTCAAGGCGGATCGTATCGGCGGGTTCGAAGCGCTGCTCCGCTGGGAGCATCCCGAACGCGGGGCGGTCGCTCCGATCGACTTCATTCCGGTCGCCGAGGAGAGCGGATTGATCGTCGCGATCGGCGAATGGGTCATGCTCGAAGCCTGCCGTCAGGCGGTGAACTGGCCGGCGCATGTGCGCGTCGCGGTGAACGTCTCGCCGCTGCAGTTCCGCTCGACTGGGTTTGCCAACATCGTCTTCCAGGCGCTGTCGAACAGCGGCCTGGCGCCCGAGCGGCTCGAGGTCGAAATTACGGAATCGGTCTTTCTGGAAGGCGAGGGCACCGTGGTGACACTGCTCCATCGGCTTCGGGCGATGGGCGTCCGCATTGCGCTCGACGATTTCGGGACTGGTTATTCGTCGCTGAGCTATCTGCGCAGTTTCCCGTTCGACAAGATCAAGATCGACAAATCTTTCGTCGATACGGTTGCGCGAGACGCCGGGTCGGCCGCGATCGTCCGCGCCATCCTCGATCTCGCCGATGCGCTGCACATGGATACGACCGCGGAAGGGGTGGAGGATCGCGACCAACTCGCGAAACTGCGCGGGCAGGGGTGTGGCAGCATCCAGGGCTATCTGTTCAGTCGGCCGATCGAAGCGGGAATGGTGGCAGGCATGATCGCCGAGCGCATGACGGCGGCCGCCTGAGCCGAACGGACGCCGCCAAAGTGTCTGTCTCGACCGAAAACGAACGGGCGAGCTGAAGCCCTTAATCTTTAAGCGGAGAGCAGCTGATTCCGCCCATTTTGCTTTGCACCGTAGAGCAGCCGATCGACGCTTTCGCAAAAGTCGCGCGCCTGTGCGTCCGCGCTCGGGATCACGGTGTTGACGCCGACGCTCGCAGTGACGAACGGGCTGCAATCCGAATCGTCGTGCGGAATGGCGAGCGCCTCGATCGCCTGACAGCTGTGGCGTGCGATCGTTAGCGCGGTCGCTTCGTCCGTGTCGGGAAGCAGCAGGACGAACTCCTCGCCGCCAAAGCGCGCAACGACGTCCTGCGCGCGGCCGATCTGCTTCAGCGCCGCAGCCACCCGGACGAGGCACTCGTCGCCTTGGACGTGGCCATAGCGATCGTTGAACCGCTTGAAATAATCGATGTCGAGCAGGATCATCGACAGCGGACGTTCGGTACGATGGGCATTGTCCCAATCGGCCTGAAACCGTTCATCGAAGCGGCGGCGGTTGGCGGTGCGGGTCAGGCCGTCCTCGAACGACAACGCCTCCAGCTTTTTCTGCATCTTGACGAGCTCCTGCTCGATCCGCTTGCGCTCGCTGATATCGAACATGAAGCCGATCAGGCTTTCGACATCGCCCGCCGCGTTGCGCACGACGTGGACGACGTCCCGGATCCACACGAACCCGCGGTCTCTGGTCAGCGCGCGATAATCGGCTTCGTGGTCGATCCCGGCGATCGACTGCGCGACGCAATAGTTGACGACATGCTCGCGGTCGTCCTCGTGCATCCGCGATGACCAGTCCTCGACCGAAATCCAGCTGTCCTGCGGCCAGCCGAGCAGCGTTTCGATCTGCGGGCCGATATAGGTGAAGCGCATCGTCGCCCAGTCGATCTTCCACGGGATCGCGCGCGTCGATTCAAGAAGCGTCCGGTAGACCGCTTTTTCGCCTCCAGGATCCATACTGGTGTCACTCGTGGGCACCGAGCCACTGTGCAGGGTCGCGGCGGGGGCGTCTTGGTGCGGCATGGAAGCTGATCCGTTCACGGAGTGGAGCAAGCTATCGAATATCGGCGATATTCCCTGGCGTACAGGATCGGCCGTTAAGACATCATGATCCTTTGGAACGATGAAGGGTCGGCGACCGGTTCCAGAGACGGTTCAGGCCGGTCGTTCCCCCTCGGCGGGGTTCGAGCGTGGCCGACTTTCGATCACGCGGATTAGACTGACGCCGCCCAGCACGCAGATCATGCCGATGGCGATAAACAAGGATGGCCCGCGGCGTCGGATCAGTGCGCGCGCGGAGTGCCGAAAGAGGGAAACGCTCACGGCCGTGACCGCGACGAATGCGGCCCGGAAATTCCGGAAACCCCCTAAAAGCGGCAACTGACAATTTTGTCCTATAATAAATCCATGAGCACTTTCGCCATGTTTCGCAAGTCCTGGGAAGTCGCTCGCGCGCATCATCAGCGCATCTGCGTTGATCATCGCGGGCGGGTTTCGCGGTCGCTTGCCATCGGAATGGAAAACACGTTGAAGCACAGCCGCCTTTTGCTCACTGCCGCGCCAGTGGCGTTGATGTTTCCTGCTTTCGCCCATGCCTTGCCGGTGTCCGCAAACGCGGAAGCGCCGCCAGCCGCCGCCACCGCCGCGGTCGAGCCATCGGTCGACAAGGCGCCAGCCAAGGAAGTCTTCTCCACCGGCGTGGCCAAGGCGCGTGACCTGCTCGACAGCGCGATCTCGACCAGTTCGCTCAGCGAGCAGGAAATCCTGAAATTTTCGCCACAGTCGGTCGCCGACCTGCTGCGCAACTTGCCGGGCGTGCGCTCGGATGCGTCCCAGGGCGACGGTTATGGCAATATCTCGATCCGCGGCCTGCCGATCGCCGCGACCGGCAGCAAGTTCGTCCAACTCCAGGAGGATGGGCTTCCCGTCTTCGAATTCGGCGATATCGGGTTCGCGACGGCAGACACGTTCCTGCGGTATGACACGACCGTCGGTCAGGTGCAGGCGATCCGCGGCGGATCGGCCTCGACGTTCGCGTCGAATTCCCCCGGCGGCGTGATCAACTTCATCTCCAAGACCGGGGTGAACGCCGGTGGCGCCGTACAGACGACCTTTGGTCTCGATCATCGATCGTACCGGCTCGACTTCGATTACGGCACGCCCTTGTCCGACACGCTGCGCGTCAACGTCGGCGGCTTTTACCGTCGGGGCGAGGGGCCGCGGTCCACCGGCTTTGACGGTCAGGACGGCGGCCAGATCAAGGTCAACGTCACCAAGGAGTTTACCGGCGGTTATATTCGTTTCTACGGTAAGTATCTGAACGATCGGACGCCGGTCTACGGCTATATTCCGATGAAGGTTACCGGGACCAACAGCGATCCGACCTACTCCAGCGTCGCCAATTTCGACATGAAGCGCGATACGCTGCTGAACCGGAATTTCACCACGATCGTCGGGCTGGACGGAAATGACGCGCTGTCGCGCCAGAACGTCCGCGATGGTCAGCATCCGATCGTCAAATCAGTCGGGTTCGAAGCGCAATTCACGGTCGCGGGATGGTCGATCACCAATCGTTTCCGCTACGCAGGCATCAGTGGCAGCTTCGTCAGCCCGCAATTCGTTCAGGTCGGCGATGCCGCGGCGATCACCGGTCGCTTGGGCGGATCGGGTGGCAGCATTGCCTTTGCGAACGGCCCCAACGCCGGCACCGTGATCGCCAACCCATCGGCGCTCAACGGCAACGGCCTGCTTGCGGCAATCGGGATGGCCAGCAACCGCTACAATAGCCTCGATAACGTCACCAACGATCTTCGGGGCAGCCGGACGTGGAGCGTCGGTAGCGGCGCGCTCACCACCACAGCGGGCTTCTACAAGTCGCGCCAGAATATCGGCACGACGTTCCTTTGGACATCCGTGATCCAGGACGTGCGCGGCGGCGGTCGCGGAGCGCTGATCGACGTTACGTCGGCGACCGGCGTACCAATCACGCAGAATGGGGTTTACGGCTTCGGTGCCGCGTTGCTCGGCGGATGCTGCCGCCTCAATTACAACGTCGCCTACGATGTCAACGCGCCTTACGGCTCGGTCAACTATCAGATCGGCAAGCTGTCGCTTGGCGGTAGCCTGCGGTACGATATGGGCAGCGCCAACGGGACCTATACCGAGGGCACGGGATTCTCATCCTACGACATCGACGGTAATGGCGTAATTTCCGACGCGGAGTCCCGTACGTCACGCTTCGGCGCAGCGGTACCGGGACTGATCGACTATTCGTACAACAACCTGTCCTACTCGGCGAGCGCCAACTATCGCATCGCCCAGACCTGGTCGGTCTTCGGGCGGTACAGTCGCGGCGGGCGAGCCAACGCCGACCGCATCATCTCGTCCCGCTTCCTCAACTTCAAGGACGGCAGCCTGCTCCGGCCGGAAACGGCGGTGGACAAGGTTACACAGGCCGAGGGCGGGTTCAAATACCGCACCGACTCGACGATGTTCAATCTGACCGGGTTCTGGGCGGAGGCAATGGACACCAACCTCGACCCGCGCGACGGCGCACCGGTTGAGCGCTTGTTCCGGGCCAAGGGAATCGAGCTCGAGGGCAGCTACACGCGCGGCATTGCCAGCATCACGGCGGGTGCGACCTACACCAGTGCGAAGATCGCTAAGGACAAGGTCACGCCGATCTTCGTCGGGAATACCCCGCATAACCAGGCGGGGCTGATCTATCAGGTTACGCCGCAGATCAGCGCGGACCGGTTCAATATCGGCGCAGTGATCATCGGAACGACCGGCAGCTACGCCGGCGATGACGAACAGCTGCGGATCCCGGCGTATGTCACGACCAACGCCTTTGTGCAGTTCCACGTCACCCAGCAGCTTCTGTTGTCCGTGAACGCTGCCAACCTGTTCGACTCGAAAGCCATCACTGGCGTGCAGGACACGACGATGCCTGCCGGCGGAATTGTGATGGGCCGGACGCTGCCGGGTCGGACTGTTTCTGCGGCGGTGCGCATGGACTTCTGAATTTTTCCGCTCCGGGCGCGAGCGTGCCCGGAGCCCCAGTCTCGGAAGTTCACCCCGGCGTCCGCAATGCCGGCCATTACCTATCGAAAGTCTTTTGATGTTCAAATCCATGAAGATCCCGAGGAAGCTGGCGCTCTCTTTCCTGATCATCTGTATCTCGGCAGCGGCGATGATGGGGGTGTTCTTCACGAACATCACGGCAATCCGCCACGCCTCTGATGGCAACAATCTCAGCCAGGGTATTCATGCCAAGGCGCTCACGCTGGAAACGTCGCTGCTGCGCCAGAACAGCCAGATGCGCGGTTTCCTCGTCACGGCCGACCCCACGTATCTGAAATCCTATACCGAAGCCCAGGGCGACTATGACGCCGCGTCGGAAGAGCTTGAGACCCTCTTGACCCAACCGGAGTTGCACGCCGCACTTCTCAAGTCGCGCGCGGCGACGCTCGACTGGCGCAAGGCGTGGGGCGACCGTCTGATCGATCTCGTCAAGGCAGGCGAGCGCGAGCGCGCGGAGGCCGAGGTGCGTGCGGCAGGGAAGGCGGTGCTGACGACGGCAGCCGTGCTGCCGCTGCGCGATATTCGTGACGCCGAAATCGCATTGATCGAGAAGAATTCGGCGAGCCAGCAATCCGCTATTGCGGCAGCCGTGACCGTGCTGGTTATTGGCGGAATGGCGTTGATCGCGATCGCCGTCACGCTCGCTTTCGTCCTCAGCCGCCTGATCGCGCAGCCGGTATCACGCCTGACCAAGACAATGGCGGATCTCGCGGCGGGCAAGAACGATCTCTCGGTGCCCGACCTCGATCGGAGCGACGAACTGGGCGATATGGCGCGGGCCGTGCTGGTGTTTCGCGATGCGGCGGTTGCCAAGGAAGCTGCCGACCGGGGCGCAGCGCGCGCGGAGGCAGAACAGCAGATGGTCGTCGACACGGTCTCGCTGCATCTGTCGGAGGTCGCGGAGGGCAATCTCACCGCCGAGATTACCCGCGACTTCCCGAGCACCTATGCCGCGGTAAAGACGAATTTCAACGCAGCGGTGGTCGCCCTGCGCGACCTGATTTCCTCGGTGCGGGAGTCGACCACGTCGATCCGGACCGGATCAGTCGAGATCGCGCAAGCATCGGAGGATCTTGCGCGTCGGACCGAGAGCAACGCGTCGAACCTCGAAGAGACGTCGGCCGCGGTCGTCCAGATGGACGGACGTCTGAAGAACACCGCCGAAGCCGCCAACCGAACCGCCGAACGCGCCAACGGCACGATGGCCACGGTGGCCGAGGGCCGCTCGACTGCGGACGAGGCAGTGGAGGCAATGAGCCGGGTGTCCGACAGTGCCAAGGGGATCGACAGCGTGATCGAGGGGCTCGACAAGATCGCCTTCCAGACACGCGTGTTGGCGATGAATGCGGCGGTAGAGGCCGGGCGTGCGGGGGATGCCGGACGCGGGTTCGCGGTCGTCGCCGATCTCGTTTCGGCGCTGGCGATGCGCGCCGAGGAGGAAGCCGGTCGCGCGCGCGACCAGTTGAGCGCGACGCAGACCGACATCGTCACCGCAGTCGAGGCGGTGCACAAGGTCGATGCCGCGCTCGCCGACATCACCGCTGGCGTCAGCGACGTGAACGAGCTGCTCGGGGCGATCGCGACGGACAATCAGACCCAGTCGAGCGCGATCACGCAAATCAGCGCGGCAATCTCGACCATGGATCATGCGACCCAGCAGAATGCGGCGATGGTCGAGGAAACCTCTGCCGCTGCGCGCAGTCTCGCCACGGAAGTGAACCTCCTGTCCGAACATGCTGCCCGCTTCAACGTCGGCGGCCCGGTGAAGGCGGTGCCAAACGCAAGCCAGGCGCGTTTTTCCGGACCGGTGAAGCAGCTTCCGGCGGCGGCGGTCGCCAAATTGGTCCGGCCGGATGCCGGCGCGGACGACTGGCAGTCTTTCTGATCTCGGTTCTCGTCACTGCCTCGGTCGCGTTGCGGCCCTCTGGGAACCGATATGCATAGGATCACGTCTTCTCCCGAACGCGGGGAGCTAGGGCGATTTGCCGAAGTCGCGCGTGCGTTGGGATCGCCGTTCGTCGCGGCAGTACTCGAAGCCGGAGAGCGCCAGTTGCCGCACGCGCCGCGCACGGCGGCGCTGATCCGCGACTGGCCCGGGGAGACCGGCTCCGACGCGGTTGCGATGCGGTTCAACGCCGCGCTCCACGCGATCGCACGCGCCGGTCGCCAGCCGGCGCTGACCGCGCTGTACACGCAGCAGCATGACGACTTCGACGGGGCGATCGGTGCGGCGCTCGCCGCGTCGGACGATGTCATCGCGGTGTCGATGCAGGATACCCCGCAGACCAACGAAGTCGGGCGATCCGCCGCGATCGCCGCGGCATTGATGGTGGCCTATCAGACGTTCGGCATGCCGTTCGAACTGTTCGAGATCGGTTCCAGTTGTGGACTCAATCTGAACCTTGGCCGCTATGGTTATGATCTTGGGGGCATTTCGGCGGGCGTCGGCGGCTCACCGGTGCAGATCGCGCCGAAATGGTCGGGCGCGAATCCGCCCCCCGCACCGCTCGACGTGATTGCCGCTAGCGGGGTCGATCTGAACCCGCTCAAGGCAAGCGAGCCGGGCACGCGGGATCGGTTGCTGTCCTATGTCTGGGCGGATCAACCGCATCGCGCGCGGCGGCTGGAAGCGGCACTCGCGTTGGCGCTGCGATACCCGCCACGAGTCGATCATGCGAACGCCGTTCCCTGGCTGGCGGCGCGACTGGAGGAGGCACAACCCGTTGGGCAGTGTCGGGTCGTCTACCATTCGATGGTGTTGCAATATCTGTCCGTGCGGGACCGGGATGTCATCATCGCCACGATCCGCCACGCCGGTGCGCGCGCGACAATCAAGCGGCCACTGGCGTGGATCAGCTTTGAATGGTCACAAACGCGCGACGAAGTGCAGCTTTGCCTGACATGCTGGCCGGGGGGCGAGACGCGGGTGTTGGCGATCTGCCACGCTTATGGGGAGTGGATCGATTGGCGGGCCGGAACGGGCCGTTAGGGTGACCTGAAACAAAAGCGTCGAACGCTCGCGGCCTAACGGCCTGCAAGACGTTCGACGCTGGCTTACCGCCGGGCCACGGCGATCAGCGCGGTCGATGGAACCGGCAGGATCGTGCGGTCGCCCGCCATGGTCCGAACTTCGCGGACCACCGCTGCTTTCTCCGCGTCGCTCAGGCTCGTCCAGTCGGGAGACATGCCGAACAGCGTGTCGGGCTCGGCAAGCGCGTCCAGATCGAGCGCGAAGTCCCGCGTGACGTGCTCGACGTGCGGCGCGCGATATCCCGCGGTCGTCAGTTCGCGCGCAAGCGCGTCCGGGTTGCTCAGCGCTCTGATCGCGTCGGGCATGGTCATACCGTCCCGTTCGGGGAAAAGCTTCTGACGGATCTGACCCAGCAGCAGGAAGGTCGCGGCCCCGCGATCCTGCCATGTCGCGATCACGCCGTATCCGCCGGGGCGCGTCACGCGCGCCATTTCGGCCAGACCTTTGCGCCAATCGGGAAACATAACGACGCCAAAGATCGAGAAAACCGCGTCAAAGCTGCCATCTTCCAGCGCAAGCGCTTGTCCGTCCATGACGAGAGGCTCGATATTGGGCACGTTTGCCGCCGCGATGCGGGCGACCATCGCAGGTGAAAAGTCGGTGGCGACGACGTACGCGCCCGTCCTGGCTGCAATCAACGCCAGCGCACCCGTACCGGCTGCAACGTCAAGAACGCGGCTGTCCGCCGTCAGGGGAACCCGCTCGATTGCTGCTTGGGCATATAGGCCGGTGAAGGGATGCGCGGTCTTTTCATAATGCTGGGCAACCGTGTCCCAATGGTGAGGATCGTCGAACGCAGGCATAGGGAGACTCCGAATCACGTAACATCATAAGTATCGTGATAACGCGCGTTTGCCAATCCCGTTTGACGTGCGAAGGACCTCAACGTGCGCAACGATAGCCGCCTTTCACGTATGCTCCACGTGCTGCTCCACATGGCACGGCATGACGGCCCGATGACCTCCGACGCGATCGCTCGAATGCTCGGAACCAACCCGGTCGTCGTGCGCCGTACGATGGCCGGCTTGCGCGATGCGGGATATGTGCGGTCGGAAAAGGGGCATGGCGGTGGCTGGGCGATCGCGACGGACCTGGCGAGCGTGTCGCTGCTGGATGTCCACCGCGCGGTAGGTGGTCCCCGCCTGTTCGCGATCGGAAACGAACATCCGAACGCCGACTGCGCGGTCGAAAAGGTCGTCAACGCGGCGGTCGAGGGGGCGCTGCGGGAGGCGGAGGCGCTGTTGGTCGCACGGTTGGGCGCGGTAAGTCTGGCGGAATTGGCCCGGAGTTTCGACGCGCGGTGCAATCCACCCGATTAGAACGCGCCGTGCCTATCGCTCAGGCCGCGCTGTCGCCCATCCGCTCGCCGAGCCGAACCGGTCGCTCGGGCACCCAGTCTTCGTTGAATGTGATCGCGCCCTGCTGGAAGAGCATCACGACCGTCGAACCGAGCAGGAAGCGGCCCATCTCCGCGCCCTTTTTCAAGACGATGTCCTGATCGGTATAGGTCCATTCGGACGGCGTCCTGGGACGCTTGCGATTGACCACGCCATGCCAGACAGTTGCGATGCTTCCGACAATCGTCGCCCCGACCAGCACCATCACGAACGGCCCATGTTCCGGCGATGCGAAGACGCAGACGACCCGTTCATTGCGGGCAAACAGGTTGGGCACGCCGCGAGCCGTGGTCGGGTTTACCGAGAAGAGCTTCCCCGGCACGTGAATCATCCGCGTGAGCGTGCCGTCGCACGGCATGTGCAAGCGATGATAGTCCTTGGGGGAGAGGTACAAATTGGCGAACGCGCCATGGCGGAGCTGCCCCGCGAGCGCAGCGTCCCCGCCGACCAGGTCTGTGGTCGTAAAGCGATGCCCCTTGGCCTGGACGATTTGGTCGTCATCGATGGTCCCGAACTGGCTGATCGCGCCATCGACCGGACACACGAAATCGGCAGTCGCGATCGGGCGGCTGCCGACTTTGAGGGGGCGGGTGAAGAAGTCGTTGAAGCTCTTGTAGCTCGCGACGTCTGGATTCACGGCCTCGCTCATGTCGACCGCATATGTGCGGATGAACCAGCGGATCAGTCTGGTGGTCCACGCCCCGCCCTCCGCTCCGGCGACCCGGCCCGCGAGCGTGGTCAGGCGCTGCTTGGGCAGCATGTGCTGGAGAAGTATCTTCAAGCGGTCGGGCATCAGAACCTCGTAACATCGACGACACACCTGTAACGGCAGAAGCGGGCAGGTCGACCTTCTGAATGCTACGGGCATGGCGATGGGCGGCGATGCGTGGTGATGAGCTCGCGGCGAGCCAGGAGACGCCCTATCTCCCGTCTACGCGGCAAGCGCCCTCTCGGAACAAGCCGCTCGAGCCTCGACGAGGGCCGCGACAAGGTCCTCTATGTCCGCGTCGCTGTGCGCCGGCGTCGGGGTGATTCGCAGCCGTTCCTGGCCCACCGGAACCGTCGGATAGTTGATCGGCTGGACGTAGAGCGCGTGGTGTTCGAGCAGATAGGTGCTCATCGCCCGACACAGATGCGCGTCGCCGATCAGTACGGGAACAAGGTGGCTTTGCGTCGCGCTGAGCGTGAAACCCGCAGCGCGTAGCAGCGTCTTCAGGCGAGTCGCATTCGCTTGCTGCCGTTCGCGAAGCGTTGGATCTTCCTTCAGGCGACGGACCGCGGCGAGCGCGCCTGCCGCGAGGTGCGGGCAGAGCGACGTCGTGAAGATGAAGCTGTCGGCGAAACTGCGGATCACATCGATCAGCAGATCCGGCCCCGCAACATAGCCCCCCATTACGCCAAATGCTTTGGCAAGGGTTCCTTCGATCAGCGTGACCCTGTCAGCGACGCCGTCGCGCTGCGCGACACCGGCGCCGGTCGCGCCATACATGCCGACGGCATGCACTTCGTCGAGATAGGTGAGCGCGTCATAGCGGTCGGCTAGGTCGCAGATTGCCGAGATCGGCGCGATGTCGCCATCCATCGAATAGACGCTTTCGAACGCAATGATCTTCGGGCGCGCGGAGTCTACCGATTGGAGCAATCGTTCGAGGTCGGCGAGGTCGTTGTGGGCGAAGATGAACCGTTCGGCGCCCGAGCGCCGGATTCCTTCGATCATCGAGTTATGGTTGAGCGCGTCGGAAAAAATCGCACAGCCGGGGAGCAGTTTGCCGAGCGTGCCGAGGCTGGCGAGATTGGAGATCCAGCCCGAGGTGAAGACCAGCGCCGCATCCTTGTCATGCAAACTGGCCAGCTCCGCTTCGAGCGCGACATGTTGGCGGTTGGTGCCCGAGATGTTGCGCGTGCCGCCGGCACCGGCGCCGGAGGTGGCGATCGTCTCATGCATCGCGGTCAGCACGGCAGGGTCCTGGCCCATGCCCAGATAGTCGTTGCTGCACCAGACGGTTACTTCCGTCGCGCCGTGTGGGCTGTGCCAGATCGCCTTCGGGAACGCGCCGACGATGCGTTCGAGTTCCACGAAGGTGCGGTAGCGACCGTCGAGCTTGGTCTGGGTGAGCAACGCTTCGAAATGCGAAAATGGATTCATGATACGTGTCCTGAATCAGTGCCTAGGTCGCGATCGACCGTGATACGTGCCCGAACGAGAAATGCGGTTTGGGGCACCGGACGACATATATGTATGGTATATGTTTGCATGCAATATTGAAAATCAACCATACAAGAAAAGAAATCCTTTTTCCTGTCGCTTCGCCGGCGGTCACAGTCGAATTTTACCGGCTGGCGAAGCAGCCGGTAGGACAATCTGACCTATTGTATGGCATCGAAGAACGGTGCAAAGCGGCGGTGTGCCATACATAAACGCGCTCCCCGGCGCTTGTCGGTAAAAGGACGGTCATGGATTTCAGCTTCGATGCGTTGACGCTTGCGCGCGCGCAATTCGCGTTCACCATCTCGTTCCATTTCGTCTTCCCCGCTTTCTCGATCGGGTTGGCCAGCTATCTGATGGTGCTCGAAGGGTTGTGGCTGAAGACGGGAAGTGGCGTGTACGCCAACCTGTATCGCTACTGGCTCAAGATCTTCGCCGTGACGTTCGGCATGGGCGTCGTCTCCGGGATCGTCATGTCCTACCAGTTCGGCACCAACTGGGCGGTGTTCTCGGACAAGGCCGGGCCGATCGTAGGGCCGCTGATGGCTTATGAAGTCCTGACCGCCTTTTTCCTCGAAGCGGGTTTCCTGGGGGTCATGCTGTTCGGAATCAGCAAGGTGGGCAAGGGGCTGCACTTCTTCGCCACCTGCATGGTCGCCCTCGGGACATTGATTTCGGCAACCTGGATCACCGCGGCGAACAGTTGGATGCACACCCCGGCCGGTTTCGTCATCAACGCCAAAGGCCAATTCATGCCGGCCGGGTCGTGGCTGCCGATCATCTTCAACCCGAGCTTTCCGTATCGCCTCGTCCACGTCGTGATCGCCGCGTATCTCACGACTTCGCTGGTCGTCGCCGCGGTCGGTGCGTGGCACCTGTTGCGGGATCGGCGCAATCCGGGTGCGCGCAAGATGTTCGCTATGGCGATGGGCATGATCGCGATTGCTGCACCGCTGCAGATTTTCGCGGGCGATACGCAAGGGCTCAATACGCTCGAACACCAGACCCCCAAGGTTCTGGCGATGGAAGGTGATTTCGAACCCAGCCCGCAGGGCGCGCCGCTGATCCTGTTCGGCATTCCGAGCCAGAAGGACGCCAAGGTCTATTACAAGGTCGAGATCCCGCAGCTCGGCTCGCTGATCCTCAAGCATTCGCCAAACGCGCCGCTTCCCGGGCTCAAGGATTTCCCGCGCGCCAAATGGCCGCCCGTACCGATCGTTTTCTGGTCGTTCCGGATCATGGTAGGGCTTGGCATGGCGATGCTTGGCCTCGCGGTATGGGGATTGTGGGCGCGGCTGCGGGGTCGCTTGTATGAAACGGCATGGCTGCATCGTGCAGCCGTCGCGATGGGGCCGACTGGATTCATCGCGGTGCTGGCCGGCTGGGTGACGACCGAGGTGGGGCGACAGCCGTACACGGTGTACGGTTATCTACTCACCGCGCAGTCGCGATCGCCGCTCGCGGCGCCCGCAGTGGCGACGTCGCTCCTCGCGTTCGTGATCGTCTATTTCGCGGTGTTCGGTGCGGGCACCTATTATCTGCTGCGGCTGATGGCGCATGCCCCGCAAGCGCACGAGAGCGAGCCGCCGCATGTTCCGCAACGCGCAGCCGGGCTCGTTCCCGCAGCCGGACTGGAGTGACGTCGATGTCCAATTTCTTCGATCTTGCGACGATCTGGGCGGGGATCCTCGCGTTCGCCATTTTCGCCTACGTCGTGATGGACGGTTTCGACCTCGGCATCGGCATCCTGTTCCCGGGCTTTGCGGTCGGCGATGAGCGCGATCAGGCAATGAACTCGATCGCGCCGGTGTGGGACGGCAACGAAACGTGGCTGGTGCTGGGCGGCGGCGGACTGATGGCGGCGTTTCCGCTGGCCTATGCGATCATCCTCCCGGCGACCTATCCGCTGGTCATCGCGATGCTGCTCGGTCTCGTATTCCGCGGTGTCGCGTTCGAGTTCCGCTGGCGCGATCCACGGCATCGCGCGCTGTGGGATGTCGCGTTCTGCGCCGGGTCGGTGATCGCCACGCTGGCGCAAGGCATGGTGCTCGGCGCTGTGCTGCAGGGCGTTCACGTCGTCGGGCGCGGCTATGGGGGCGGGTGGCTCGATTGGCTGACGCCGTTCACGGTGCTGACCGGCGTGGCACTGCTGATCGGCTATGCGCTGCTCGGCGCCACCTGGCTGATCGGCAAGACGGAAGGCGCTGCGCAGGCGCATGCGCGCCGGATGGCGTTCGGGCTCGGCATCGCAATGCTGATGGCGATGGCCGCGGTCAGCATCGCGACGCCGCTTCTGGCGTTCGATTACTGGCGACGCTGGCTCGCCTTCCCGGGCATCCTGCTGACCGCGCAGGTTCCGCTGCTGGTGGTCATCACTGCCGTGCTGTTCTTCCGTAGCCTCCAGCGCGGGGGGGAACGGATGCCGTTTCTGCTGACGCTCGGCCTGTTCGCGCTGGGGTTTGCCGGGCTGGGAATCAGCATGTTCCCTTACGTCGTGCCGCGCGCCGTGACGATCTGGGACGCGGCAGCGCCAGCGGGAAGCCTGGTCTTCATGCTGGTGGGAACGGTGACCATCATTCCGGTCATCATCGGCTACACCGCCTGGGCCTATTATGTGTTTCGCGGCAAAGCCGGCGTGGCGGGATATCATTGATGCCTGGCTCTTGCTCGCGCCCGCTGTGGCGCCGGATCGGGTGGATGCTGCTGATCTGGCTGGGCAGCGTGTTGGCGCTCGGCGCGGTGTCGTTGGTGATCCGATTTTGGCTTCACGCATGAGTATTCCCTCGATCAGAACGGAAATCCGATGACACGTGACGACGGTGTAATCGACTTCGGTCAAGCCTCTGCCGCCTTGCCGCTGGTCGCGATCCTGCGCGGCATCACCCCCGCCGAAATCGACGAAACCGGCGATACGCTGGTCGAGGCTGGCTTTCGGCTGATCGAAGTGCCGCTGACGTCGCCCAATGCCTTTGTCAGCATCGCCCGTCTGGTGAAGCGGGTAGGGCCGGACGTCGTCGTCGGGGCGGGGACGGTTCGCACGGTCGACCAGCTTCAACACCTCGTCGATTGCGGCGGTCGCCTGATGGTCACGCCGCATGGCGACGTCGCGTTGATCCGCGCCGCCAAAGCGCTCGGCTTGTTCACGCTGCCGGGCGTGGCCACCCCGACCGAGGGATTTGCCGCGATCGATGCCGGGGCGGACGGTCTGAAGATATTTCCCGCCGATACGCTTGCCACATCGACGTTGCGCGCGTGGCGGACGGTGATGGGCGACACGCTCTTATGCCCGACAGGTGGGATCACGCCCTTGGCGATGCGGGAATATGTGGCCGCCGGTGCCTCGGGCTTCGGTCTCGGTTCGGCGTTATACGCGCCGGGTGCATCGCCCGCTGCCACCCGGCAATCCGCCGACGCTTTCGTCGCCGCGTGGCGCCGCCCGGACGAAGAATATGCGCGATCAGGGGCGGTCGAGGCGTGATCGCCGATGGCGGCGGATATTGGTCGAGCTAAGTAGTTTCCGTTCTGGCGTCGGGCGTGGGTCGGCGGCAAGGCAGCATTTCGCAGGAGCGTCCAGAACGGGGGCATCCCTGCGCGAAAGGTCTCCCGATGATCCAGCCGAGCCAGCAACTGTCCACTCGTAGCGGTTTCACGTTTCAGGTTCGTCCCGCCCGCCCGGCGGACGACGGCACGGTCGCAGAATTCTTCACCCACGTGACTCGCGAGGATTTGCGCTTCCGCTTCCTGACCGCGTTGAGCGACGTCGGTCCGGCGCAGATCACGGCGCTGACGCATGTCGACCACCGCTGGTCGGAGAACTTCCTCGCCTTCACCTCCGATGGATCGACGATGATCGCGACCGCCATGCTTGCGTGTGACCGGAATTTCGACCGGGGCGAAGTTGCCATTGCGATCCGCAAGGACTTCAAGGCGAACGGCATCGGCTGGGCGTTGCTCGCGCATGTCGCACGCGTCGCCGATGCCAATGGGGTAAAGGTGCTGGAGGCAATCGAGAGCCGCGCGAACCATGCCGCGATCGAAGTGGAGCGCGACATGGGCTTTACGGTGGAACCCTATCCGGGCGACAGCACGTTGTTGTGCGTCAGCCGCGCGCTGGGCCGCGATGGTCTGCCTGATTCGATTGGTGCCGTGACCAAGTGACCGCATCCAACGACGCCGTGTTAAGGACGACCCGATCATGACGAGCAGAATTAGCGCGCAGCTTCGCGACCGGATCATGAGCGCCGATGCGGCCGCCAGGTTGATCACTGCGGGAAGTACCGTCGGTCTGAGTGGCTTTACCGGATCGGGCTATCCCAAGGCGGTTCCTCTTGCGCTCGCCGCGCGGATCGAGGCGGAACACGCGCTCGGCAACGCGTTTCAAATTCGCGTATGGACCGGTGCCTCGACCGGGCCCGAACTCGACGGTGCGCTCGCCAAGGCGAACGGCATCGAATTTCGCCTGCCGTATAACTCCGACCCGATCGCACGCGAGAAGATCAACCGCGGCGAGATGGACTATTTCGACATGCATCTGAGCCAAGTCGCGCCGATGGCGTGGCAGGGCTTCCTCGGGCCGCTTGATACCGCCGTGGTCGAAGTGTCGGGAATTCGCGCCGACGGGTCGCTGATCCCGTCGTCCTCGATCGGCAACAACAAGACCTGGCTCGACCGCGCCGACCAGATCATTCTTGAGGTCAATCGCTGGCAGAACCCGGCGCTCGAGGGGATGCACGACATCTATTACGGTACGGCCTTGCCGCCGCACCGCGTGCCGATCCCGCTGGTGCGGCCCGATGACCGGATCGGCGAAGCGTATTTCCGGGTGGACCCTGCCAAGATCGTCGCGATCGTCGAGACCGACGCCCCCGACCGCAACCTGCCGTTCGCTGCGCCCGATGCCGCCGCGCATGCGATCGCGGGCCATCTGATCGAGTTCTATCGGCATGAAGTGGCGCGCGGGCGCTTGCCCGCGACGCTGCTGCCGCTTCAGTCCGGCGTCGGCAACATTGCCAATGCCGTGCTGACCGGGCTTGTCGCTGGGCCGTTCGAGGACATGACCTCCTACACCGAAGTGATCCAGGACGGCATGCTCGACCTGCTCGATTCGGGGAAGCTGCGCATGGCGTCGGCAACCGCCTTCTCGCTCAGCCCTGAAGCCGCCGCGCGGCTCAATGCGAACATGCGCACGTATCGTGACAGGATGATCTTGCGGCCGCAGGAAATTAGCAATCATCCCGAACTGATCCGCCGGCTCGGCTGTCTGGCGATGAACGGGTTGATCGAAGCCGACATCTACGGAAACGTCAACTCCACCCATATCATGGGATCGCGAATCCAGAACGGCATTGGTGGGTCGGGCGATTTCGCGCGCAACGCCTATGTTTCGATCTTCATGACGCCGTCGACCGCCAAGGGCGGCGCCATCTCGGCGATCGTTCCGCAAGCCAGCCATGTCGATCACATCAGTCAGGACGTGCAGGTGCTGGTCACCGAACAGGGCCTGGCGGATCTGCGCGGGCTGAGCCCGAAGCAACGCGCGGAGGTGATCATCGAGAATTGCGCGCATCCGGATTACCGTCCTGCGCTGAACGACTATTACCGCCGTGCCCGGGCAGGGTCCTACGGTCAGCAGACGCCGATGCTGCCGGGCGAAGCGCTGTCCTGGCATCAGCGCTACATCGATACCGGCACCATGCGAATGTAGCCGCGCCGGGTGTGGAAGCGGCGACCTTTCAGAGCGGAAGACGTCGCCGTCCGCTCCCCTAGCGCGTCTTGAGCAACGTCAGGCCGCCCAAACTCAGCACCCCAGCAGCCACCAGATACACCCCGACCAACGATGGCCCGCCGTGTCCCGCGAGGGCCTGGGCGGCGATCGGCGCCAGCGCGCCACCGATGATGCCGCCCAGGTTGAACGTGATCGAAACGCCGGTGTAGCGCACTCCCGGCTCGAACAGCGACGGCAGCCATCCGCCAAGCGGGCCATACGCGAAGCCCATCGCGAACAGCGAGGCGGCGAGCCAGACGAACACGATCCACAATGCGCCCGACCCAAGCATCGGCCCCATCAGCATGCCCGAGAGCACGCACCCGACGAAACCCCAGCGCAGCATCCGCGTCGCGCCGGTCCGGTCCGCCAGCGTACAGGCGACGATAACCCCGAGCGCGAGGAACAGGATCGCACCGATCTCGACCCCGAGGAAGGCCTGGCGACCGTATCCGAGGGTCGTGGTCCCGTAGCTCAGCGCGAAGGCGGTGGTGAGGTAGAATAGCGCGAAACACGCGACGACTCCCGTCGTCCCGGCGATCGTCGCGCGCAGATGCGAGCCGAACAAATGCGCGATCGGAACGCGCGGGAGCGCGTTGTGCGCCGCGGCTTCCCGGAAGGCGGGCGTCTCGGTGAGTTTGAGCCGCACCCACAAGCCGAGCCCAACGAGGACCGAGCTCGCAAGGAACGGCAACCGCCAGCCCCAGTCCCGAAATTGCTGATCGCTCAACAGGGCTCCGAGGATCAGGAAAAAGCCATTCGCCGCAATGAACCCGATCGGGGCACCGAGCGGGGGGAACATTCCCCACCGGTTCTCATGCCCCTTGGGCGCATTTTCTACCGCCAGCAGCGATGCGCCGCCCCATTCGCCGCCGAGCCCCAACCCCTGTCCGAAACGAAGGATGCACAGCAGCAACGGGGCAACCCAGCCGATTTGCGCGTAGCTCGGCAGGAACGCGATCGCGACGGTCGAGCCGCCCATCAGCATCAGCGACGCGACGAGTGTGGACTTCCGCCCGAGCCTGTCGCCGAAATGACCGAACACCGCGGCACCCAGTGGACGCGCGAGAAAAGCGAGCCCGAAGCTGGCGTAGGACGCGAGCAATTGGACTCCCGGATCTTCCGCTGGGAAGAACAGCGGACCGAAGACCAGCGCCGCCGCCGTCGCATAGATGTAGAAATCGTAGAACTCGACCGACGTACCGATCAGGCTTGCCAGCAAGATACGCTGCGTCGACGCGGCGGTGGTTGGCGCACGATCGGCGCGGGCGGGAGCAGTCGTCATATCCGGGCTCTATCGCGCGTTTGGCCGTGTGTCGAAGGTCGAGCAGTTTCGCTCGGGATATCGCCGCCTGATGACGATCGACCGATCCGCCCCTTCACTCGGCGCGGGCATACTGCTGCAGGAACGTCGCATAGGGCGGCAGCCGCTCGACCGTTGCGGACACCCCGCGTTTGAGGTCGGACAACGCGGCACGGAGGTGTTCGGTCGGCATCGTCGCGGGCAATCGGTGATGACTGCGCGGGACCACGCCCTGGCCCAGCATTACTTCGATCCAGCTATCGGTCCGGAACAGCTCGTCCTTGTCCTGATAGGCCGTGGCGGACTCACGGAACAACGCGATCCGGCTCGCCAGACTGTCCGGGACCGTCAGCTCGCGGCGTGAGCGCCAGAAGGGGGTGTCATCCCGCTGGGTCAGCACGTAATGCAGGATGATGAAGTCGCGAACCTGCTCCCACTCGCGGCGGGTGCGTTGGTTGAACCGTTCCGCCAGGGCCGCGCTGTCTTCCCCGAACGGGAAATTCTGGATCAGCCACGTCACCGCGACCATGACAAGATGAATGCTGGTCGATTCAAGCGGTTCTACGAAGCCGCTGGCCAAGCCGAGTGACAGGCAGTTGTGGTTCCAGACCCGCTTCCGCATCCCGCTGGTAAAGCGGATCTGACGCGGTTCGGTCAGCGGCCGACCGTCGAGCGCGGCGAGCAAACGGTCGCGCGCGGCATCATCAGAGAGATACTCGCTCGAATAGACCAGGCCATTGCCGGTGCGATTCTGCAACGGGATCTTCCAGCGCCACCCTTCGCCATGCGCGATCGCACGCGTGTAGGGCAGGGGTGGCCCGTCCGACTCGGTCTGGACGGCAAAGGCGCGATCGGTCGGCAACCAGTGCGACCAGTCCTCGAACCCCGTCTCCAGCGCATCCTCGATCAACAACGCACGGAAGCCCGTACAATCGATGAAGAAATCCCCCGCGATCCGCTCGCCCGAGCCCATCAGCAACGCGGCGATCGCACCGCTTTCGCTGTTCCGTTCAACCTGCGCGATGTGGCCCTCGACGCGCCGCACGCCCGCCGACGTCGCGATCCCGCGCAGGAAGTGCGCATAGCCGGTCGCATCGAGGTGGTAGGCATAGGCAAGCGTCCGGTCGGGATCGAGCGCGAAGCGCTGCGCCGCCGCTGCCTGCAGTTCGAGCGAATAGTCGCCATAGTCGCCGCCGAACCCGCGCGCGCGGGCTTCGAGCCAGAAATGCTGGAAATCGGCGACGAACGTGGACCGTCCGACCGATCCGAACGCATGGAAATAGCGGGCGTCGATCCGGTCCCACTGTTCGAACGCGATGCCGAGCTTGAACGTCGCGCCGGTCGCGCGGATGAATGCGTCCTCGTCCACGCCGATGAACTTGTGGAAGGCGTTGATCGTCGGGATCGTCGATTC
The DNA here is from genome assembly GCF_029623395.1 of Sphingomonas echinoides. Classification (GTDB taxonomy): domain Bacteria; phylum Pseudomonadota; class Alphaproteobacteria; order Sphingomonadales; family Sphingomonadaceae; genus Sphingomonas; species Sphingomonas echinoides_A. The sequence continues at coordinate 22,253 of NZ_JAPYKK010000032.1, read as the reverse complement.
CCCGACCCCGATCGTGCCGATATCATCGGATTCGACGAGTGTGACCTCGACCAGCCCGGCAAGCTGCCGCGCGAGCGCCGTCGCGGCAAGCCAACCGGCGGTCCCGCCGCCGGCGATGACGACACGCTTTTGCGGAAGGGGGCGGGGGTCCGTCATCGGTTGAGCCGGTTGGCGACCATCGCGCGCAGCCGCCGCGCGGCCATGGCGTCGAGCGGCGCGAGCGGCCCGTGCGCCGGGGGCGGAAGATGCGCGGTGGCGACGTCGGACGCGCCGAAGAGATAATGATCGAACATCGCGCGCCACGCCTGCCGTTCGGCTTCGGGGCGCCCCCGCAGGCTCAGCAATCCGTGCAGCAGCGTCGTCATTGGCGTATCCAGGAATGCGGGAACACTATTCCACCAATAGTTCACCAGGATGTTGAAGCCGTCCAGCGCCTCGACGTGGTGCCACCACAAGGCGGGGTAGATCAGCACGTCGCCCGGTTCGAGTTCGGCCACTTCGGCCGCCTCAAGCGCCGCAGCAAAGCGCGGATAGCGGTCCAGATCGGGCGTACGCAGATCAACCATGCTGACGACCTGCCCGGCCGGGGTTGGTTCGATCGGGCCGGGGTAGAGGTTGCTCACCTGATCGGGCGGGAACAGCGTGAAGCGGCGATGCCCTGCGACGCACACCGCCATGTTGTTCGACATGTCCCAATGCGTCGCGGCGATCGTGCGGTTGCCGATCCAGATGCTGGCAAGCGGAGGGTGATCCGTGAAGGTGCCGTCGGACGGGACGATATCGTTGGCCGCGCGCAGGCCCGGAAGATACGTGTCGATGTCGGTCGACCCGAGATACACGGCGGGTGCAGTCGCGTCGTCGGGCAGGTCGAGCAGCCGGTCCAGCACCGCACCGAGCGCGGCCGCGCGCTCCGACGAGAAGTTCATCCCGGTCGCATCCGCGGTATAGTGGAATCGTCCGCCGATCGCCGGCGCGCCGACATAGACCACTACTGGCTGCCCGCCGTCCGCCGCGCGGAGCAACGCCGCCGCTGCGGCAGGCGATTCGCGTCCAGCCTTGACCAGCGGCCAGTCGCGCGCCGCGCCCTTCAGGACGATCGGTCTTCCCTCCGCGATCAGCGCGCTCACTGCGATCGAATCGATCGCGATGTCGGATCGCTCGGCTGTAGCGCGAACCACGGCAGGCCTCCCTGCAGGTTCAACGGGCGGCATCGCGCACCCGTTTTCGATCGAGCAGCGAGGACAGGTTGCCGAGCGAGCTGATCGCCCAGACCGCGCAGCGCAGGAAGTCCCCAGCATGCAGTTTTGCGAGCGCCGGGCCGTCGAGCGCCGCAAACCGGTCCGCCGAGAGGAAACAGACATCGGCGATGGCATACCGGCGACCATTCCCCAGATCGAGATCGAGGGTCGCTTCCTCGATCAGCCCCGCTTCGGCAAATGCCTGCATCATCGCGGGCGTGATCTGCTCCCCGGCGTAGATCGTCCGCAAGATTCCGCTGACGTGATCGAGATACGGTGCATTCCCGCCGTGATCGCGGAAGACCGGTTCGCCCGTCGTCCTGCTCACGCGCGGATCGGCAAGATCGATATGGATCATCGGCTCCCCCGGTTCGCCGGGGGGTGGAACGCCGATCGAGAACGGACCGCGCTGCATCAGCGCGGGCACGAAGCGGGCGTTCCACGACCCGTCCTCGACGAACAGATTCTCGCCTCGGTCCAGCCCGAGCAGCACCGAAGCGCGCAGCGCACCATTACCCGAACGCCGGAACAGGATCGTATAGTCCCGCGCGAGCGCTTCGAATTCCGTAGGGAAGACGGTGACTTCGTTGACATGGTCCCCCCACGGCGCGCCACGCGTCGTGACGATGCCGACGTCGTGATGATCGACGTTGTTGAGCAGGACGGGGGTACTTGAATGAACCGGTCCGGTCATAGTCGCCGCTGTGCCCCCTATCAGATCTTATCCTGCCACCGTGCAGCCGAGCGCGGCCCCGCGATGATCCTCCCCAGGAACCGCTGCATGGTTTCTGCCGCGGTCGACGCAATCATTGCACGTGCGCGGTGACCGGGTAAACAGATCACTCAGATGTCGCGCCCAGCTCCGTCCTCGCAGACTCCCGCCGACGGCATCGCCCCGGATCCTAAGCGCGCGCAACGGATGTTCGCGCTGTCGATCGGCCCGTATTTCATGGGCGGGTTCGTCGTGTCGCTCGTCAGCTTGCTGGTGCTGCGGCTCAAGTTGTTGATGGCGCTGGATTACGTCCAGTCATCCCTGGTCCAGTTCGCCTTTCATTCAAGCTATCTGCTGTTCGCGCTGCCGATCACCGCCTGGTTGGTGCGGATCGGCTACATGCGCGGCATTGCGACGGGGCTGCTGGTCATGGCGGTGGGGTGCGTCAGCTTCGTCGGTGCGGCGGCGCTACACAGTTACGCGGTGGTGCTGCTCGCGTTGCTGACGCTGTCGGCGGGCGTGACGTTCCTGCAGATTGCCTGCAGCGTGACGGTCGCCGTGGTCGAGCCTGCGCAGCGCGCGATCCCCCGCGTCACGCTGCTGCAAGGCTTCAATTCGGTAGGGACGGTGCTGGCGCCATTGATCGGCGCGTGGTTTCTGTTTGCGGACCATGGCAGCACCGCGTCGGACGGGGCGTGGACGATGCTGGCGATCCCGTTCGTCGCGTGCATGCTCGTCCTGCTTGGCCTGGCGCGCGCCTTCTGGTCGAACCGCGAACTGCTGGCGGGAATGCCGAGGCCGCGGCGTGTCCGCGTGGGGGAACTGCACAGGTTGATCGCCGACCGTCGACTGGTGGCGGGGGCACTCGCGATGTTCGCCTATGTCGGCGCGGAGGTTACGATCGGAGGGCTGCTGGCCGGGTATTTGGTCCTGCCGGAGATCCTTGCGGTGGAACCGATCACGGCGGGGCGGCTCGTCAGCCTGTACTGGGGCGGCGCGATGCTGGGGCGGTTCGTGGGCGCTGCGATCATCACTCGTGTACCGGCGCCCCGCCTACTGGCGCTGGCGGCGGTCGCGGCGACCGTATTCGTCGTGGTCGCGACGCAGGCAGATGGCGCACTGGGCGCGACCGCGCTGATAGCGGTCGGGCTCTGCAACTCGATCATGTACCCAACGCTGTTTGCGCTGTCGCTGCCCGACGATCAAAGCCTCGCGCCGCATGCATCGATGGTGCTGTGCATGGCGGTGGTGGGGGGCGCGGTCGTCCCGGTGCTGACTGGTGGGCTGGCGGACCAGATCGGCCTTGGCAACGCATTGCTTCTGCCGGGGCTTTGCTACCTCGGCATCGCCGCCTTCGCCTTCGGCTGCACGCGGACCCGGGGTGGAGTCGAACAAGCCCCCGCGATCGTCCGCAGCCCGGTCATCCGGCCGCGGACGTAGCGGTATCGCTGGACGAAATCAGCGCAGCGAGGAACGTCTCGCGCCACCAATTGATGTCCTGCTCCTCGATCGAATCCATGCACGCACGCCAGCGGCGGATTCGCTCTTCCCGGTCCATCCGCAAGGCGCGCTGGATCGCATCCGACATTTCCTCGGCGCTGTAGGGGTTTACGAGGATCGCCTCGGTCAGCTGCGCCGCCGCTCCCGCAAAGCGCGACAGGATCAGCACGCCGGGGTCTTCCGGATCCTGCGCGGCGACATATTCCTTGGCAACGAGGTTCATCCCGTCGCGCAGCGGCGTGACAAGCCCGATCTTGGACGCCCGATAAATGCCGGCCAGCGTATCGCGGCCATAGCCCTGATTGACGTAGCGGATCGGCACCCAGTCGACATCGGCATACGCACCGTTGATCCGCCCCGACAGGCTCTCGAGCGTGTTGCGGATCCGTTGATAGCTCCCCACTGCGCCGCGCGATGGCGGGGCGATCTGGAGCAGAAACACTTCCTTGCGCTCTTCCGGATGCTCGACGAGAAACCGTTCGTAGCCGAGGAAGCGTTCTTCCAGACCTTTGGAATAATCGAGCCGGTCAACCCCGACGATCATGTCGCGACCATCCGCGCTGTCGCGCATCCGGCGATAGGTGAGCCGTGCCACAACACTGCGCGCAAGGTCGGCAAATTCCGGTGCGTCGATCCCGATCGGACAGGCGAGCACGCGAACGCTGCGCTCGCCCAGCGTCACGATGCCGTCGTCGGATACCGACGCGCCCATTTCGAGCCGGACGAAGTCGAGGAAGCTTTCGAGCCACTCCTCGGTGTGGAACCCGATCACGTCATAGGCGAAGAGCCGACGGACGAGCTCTTGCGCTTCCGGCAAGATCGACAGCAAGCGGCGCGGCGGCCACGGGATGTGGAGGAAAAAGCCGATCCGGTTCTTGCACCCGTGCTTGCGCAGTTCGTCGCCTAGCGGGAACATGTGGTAATCCTGGATCCACACGACGTCCTCGGTCTCGATCAGCGGGTGGACGGTGGCCGCGAAGCGTTCGTTGACGCGCTGATACCCGCCTGCAAAATCCCGTTCATATTCAGCAAGATCGACGCGGTAGTGGAACAGCGGCCACAACGTCCGGTTCGCGTAGCCGTTGTAATATTCGTCGATATCCTGGTCTTCCAGGTCGATCGTCGCGGTCGTCACGCCATCGTTGCGATGGAAGTTGATGTCGCCGGTGAAGTGATCGGTCCGCTCCCCTGACCAGCCGAACCACACGCCGCGATATTGCCGCAACGCGGATTGCAGCGCGACCGCCAGGCCCCCCTGGGCGCCGGACTCCGACCCCTTTGGCGCGGAAACGCGGTTTGAGATGATTACCAGCCGTGTCATCGGATCGAGCTCCACGGTTTGCTCAGCAGGGCGGCGCAATTGATCATGCCGACCAGCGAATAAGTTTGGGGATAATTCCCCCACAATTCACCCGTTTCCGGTTCGATGTCCTCGGACAGCAGACCCGCGGCGGTCCGCCGTGCGAGCATCTCCTCGAACAGGGCGCGGGCATCTTCGCTGCGCCCCGTGAAGTGGAGCGCCTCGATCAGCCAGAACGTGCAGACATTGAAGGCAGTTTCGGGCATCCCGAAATCGTCCTCGATCGCATAGCGCAGCATGAACGAGCCGCGTCGCAGCCCTTCCTCCGCAGCCTTCAGCGTATCGATGAAGCGGGGATCCTCGGGCTCGAGGAAACGCAGGTCGAGCAGCTGCAACAGGCTCGCGTCGAGATCATCGCCTGCAAAAGTTGCCGACATGCGTCGGGTTTCGGGCCGCCAGGCAGCGGTTTCGATCCGTTCGCGGATGGTTTGCGCGCGTTCCTGCCATAGTATTGCCCGCTCGGAGAGCCCGAGCTTGTGCGCGGCGTTGGCGAGCCGGTCGCACGCCGCCCAGCACATCGCAGACGAATAGGTATGGACGCTCTGCCGCGTCCGCAACTCCCACAGACCCGCATCGGGCTGGTCGTAATTCGCCCAGGCGCGTTCGCCGACATGTTCGAGCGATTCGAAATCCTCGAGCCCGGCGAGCCGGAACAGACGCGTGTCGAAGAAGGCATGGACGCTGCACAACACGATCTGGCCATAGGCATCGTGCTGGATCTGCTCATACGCCTGATTGCCGACGCGCACCGGGCCCATCCCGCGATAGCCCGGAAGTGCGGGTTCCTCGCGCTCCTCGAGCTGCGCCTCGCCGAGTACGCCGTACAGCGGCTGGATGTGGCCGCCCGCCGCCGCATCGACGATGTTGCGCAAATAGCCGAGATACCCCTCGAGCACGTCGAGCGCGCCGAGCCGGTTGAGCGCCTGCACGGTATAATAGGCATCGCGCACCCAGCAGTAGCGGTAATCCCAGTTGCGCTGCGAACCAGCATGTTCCGGGACCGACGTGGTCATCGCCGCGACGATCGCGCCGGTTTCCTCATGCTGGCACAGTTTGAGCGTGATCGCCGAGCGGATCACCACGTCCTGCCATTCGAGCGGGATCGCGAGGCCGCGGACCCATTCCTGCCAGTGTGCCGTGGTCTTCGCGAGCATCGCATCCAGCGTCTCGGCGAGATCGCCAGCGAAACTCTCGTCCGGCCCGAGGAAGAAGTGCAGCGGCCGTTCGACCCGGAACGGCAATTCGTTCTGGATCATGCCGACCGGCGCGGTCGTGCTCAGGCGCAGCGACATCGTCTCGAGCAGGAAACGGATGTGGTTCGACCCGCCGATCTTCTCGTTGCACGTGCCGCCCCAGCCACACGTCGGACGCAACTGGATGCGGACCCGCGGGCTGCCCGCGACCGGGCGGACGATCCGCGCGAACGATACCGGGCGATAGCTGCGGCCATTGCTGACGAAGCGCGGGCAGAAATCGATCACCTCGATCGCGTTTCCGCCGCTGTCGGTATGCCGCGTGATCAGGATCGGGGTGTTGCGGATGTAATGCTGTTCGACCGAGACGCTGTCCTCGATCGCAATCCCCCAATAGCCACGCTCGGGCTTCTCGCCGCCGAGCAGCGCGGAGAACAACGGGTCCCCGTCGATCCTCGGCACGCAGCCCCATACGAAGCTGCCGGCGCGGTCGACGAGCGCGCTGACCTGGCAATTGCCGATCGGCCAAAGATCGAGCGAGCTCATGCCGCACCCTCGCAAGCGCGTTCTAGCCAGTCGAGCGTGGCGTCGACGTCGGGCAGGCGATAGCGCGCACTGCTCTCGCGCGGCGCGCCGATCAGGATCCCCGCACCGCCGTGTTCGGCGGCAGCGACCATCGCGGGCTCATCGGTATCGTCATCCCCGAGGAAGACCGGCGTGAACCCGCGCATCGGGGATTCCGCCATCAAGCGCCGCAACGCCGAACCCTTGTCGCCACCGCCGACGCGCAGCTCGACCATCATCTTGCCGGTCTGCAGGTGCAGCGCGGTCTCGTCGGCCAGCGTCCGCGCGAGGGCGTTCGCGGCGTCTTCCATATGCGCCGCGCCGCGATAGTGGAGCGCTGCGCCAAAGGGTTTCTCCTCGACCAACAGGCCGGGTGTCGTATGTGCAAAGTCTGTCATGGTCTGCAGAATACGATCGAGGGCAACCGGTCGTTCCGGTAGCGAGCGCTTTCCGTCGTACGATTGTACCTCCAGGCCGTGACTTCCGGCGATCGTGATCGGCAACGGACCGAAAAGGCCGAGGATGCTGTCGACCGAACGCCCGCTGATGATCGCGACACGTCCGTTCAGCTTCATGCGCAGGCGTTCGAGCAGGGCGGCGAGGCGCGCATCGACGCGCACCAGCTCCGGGCGTTCGGCGAGTTCGACGAGCGTCCCGTCGAAATCGAGAAACAGCGCCGCTCCCTGCAGGAGCGAGACGGGCGGCGGCGAATCCGGGGGGGAAGTCATCATCCGCGCCCGATAGCAACGCTTGGCGGTGCGCGTCACCCCGCGTCGTGGATGGCGTCTAGCGATCCAGCATGCGCGGCTGGAACAGCTTGCCGTTCTCGATCACCAGGATCAGGAGCAGAACCGCGACACCGATCGCAAGATACCCGATCGCGAGCGGAAGCGTCGTGCCGTTGTACGATTGGCCGATCGCGGAGCCGACCAGCACCGCGCCGACGCTGACGATGAACCCCTGGACGGACGAGGCCGTGCCCGCGATGTGCCCGACCGGCTCCATCGCCATCGCGCCGAAGTTCGACCCGCAAAGCCCGATGCACGTCATGCTGAGCGCCTGGAAGATCATGTAGGTGACGAGGGTCTCGTCCCCCAGCGCGATCACCCCGAGATGCAGCACCGACAGGCCGATCAGCCCGAACACTGCCGCCTGCGAGATCAGCCGTGTCCCCAGTCGCTCGACCAACCGGCTGTTGGCGAACGATGCGCACCCCATCGAGAAGGCGCACACCGCGAACAGGATCGTGAACCGGTCGCCCGCGTGGAATTCCTCGACGAAAATCTGCTGCGACGATGCGACGAACGCGATGATCCCGCCAAAGGTCAGCGACGCCGCCACCGCATAGCCTGCGGAATCGCGGTTGGTCAGCGTCAGCCGGTACGACGCGCTGAGCGTGGCGAGCGAAATCGGCACGCGCCTCTCGACGCGCAACGTCTCGGGGAGGCGCGCGAATGTCCACGCCAGCACGAACGCGGCGAACCCGGCCAGCGCGTAAAAGATGAACCGCCACGGCCCGATGACGAGCAACATCTGCCCCAGGCTCGGCGCGAGGATCGGTACGAGGAAGAAGATCATCTGCGCGATCGACAGGGTCCGTGCCATCGTCCGGCCCGAGAAGTTGTCGCGCACGATCGCCACCGCCAGCACCCGCGTCGCCGCCGACATCAGCCCTTGCAGGACGCGCGCGCCGATCAGCGCCGGAAAGGTTGCGGAGCTCGCCGCGAAGATGCTCGCGGCGACGAAGCCGACCAGCGTGATGAGCAGGATCGGCCTGCGTCCGTAGCGATCGGTCAGCGGGCCATAGGCAAGCTGCCCGACTCCGAAGCCGAGCATGTAGAAGGTGATGATCCATTGCCGGTGATTGGCGGTCGCGATCGACAGGTCGCGCCCGATGTCGGCCAGCGCTGGCAACATCAGATCGACGCCGAGTGCGTTCACCGCCATCAACGCCGCGACGAAGGCGACGAACTCATGCCGGTGCATCGGGACGGCGGGGGAGGGACTGGTCATGCGCGACCGCTTAATGCGGTGGGGTGGGATAGGCCATGGGGGATGGCGGGCTTGACCGCTGTCTGATGGAATCGAACGGGGGACTCGCGCCACGATTACCACCCCCGCCGCCCGGGGGCTTTCCTCCAGCGACCCTCCCACTGTAAGGCGCTCGACCAACGATAGAAAAATCCCGGGGGAAGCATGGCCAGTCTGTTGCGCCGCAAGATCATCAAGACCGGCGCGGAGCAGCCCGCCGAGCATCAGCTCGCGCGGACGCTGTCCTGGCCGCATCTCGTTGCGCTCGGGGTCGGGGCGATCGTGGGGACGGGGATCCTCACGCTGATCGGCGTGGCATCCGACCGGGCGGGCCCCGCCGTGTTGCTGAGCTTCGTCGTGGCGGGCGCGATCTGTGCATGCGCGGCTTTGTGCTATGCCGAGATGGCGACGATGATCCCGGCGTCGGGCAGCGCTTATACCTACAGCTATGCCGTACTCGGCGAAATCATCGCCTGGGTCGTAGGGTGGAGCCTGATCCTCGAATATTCGCTCGTCGTCTCGGCGGTTGCGGTCGGGTGGTCGAGCTATGCCGTGCGGTTCCTGGCGGGGGTGGGGATCGTCCTGCCCGATGCGCTGACGCACGGGCCCAGTGCTGCGGGCGCATTCGGGATCAACCTGCCGGCGGTGTTCATCATCGCGGTCGTCGCAGGGCTGCTGACGCTCGGCACGCGCGAGAGCGCGCGGATCAACAGCGCGCTGGTGATCCTCAAGATCGTCACGCTGACACTGTTCGTCATCGTCGCGCTGCCGCACTTCGACACCGCCAATCTCACGCCGTTCGCGCCTTATGGCTATGGCAGCGTCGCGGGCGCGGACGGGGTGAAGTACGGGATGATGGGCGCCGCCGCGATCATCTTCTTCGCCTTCTACGGCTTCGACGCGATCTCGACCGCGGCGGAGGAAACCAAGAACCCGGAGCGCGATCTGGCGATCGGGATCGTCGGGTCGATGGTGGCCTGCACGATCATCTATATCGTGGTCGCGCTCGCCGCGGTCGGTGCGGTCCATTACAGCGTGTTCGGCAAGAGCGCGGAGCCGCTCGCGCTGATCCTCGTCCAGTTGCGCCAGCCCGGCATTGCCACCGTCATCGCTGCTGCCGCGGCGATCGCCTTGCCGACGGTGCTGCTGGGGTTTCTGTACGGTCAGAGCCGGATCTTCCTCGTCATGGCGCGCGACGGCTTCCTCCCGCCCGCGCTCGCACGCGTTTCGGAGCGCGGGACGCCCGCGCGCGTGACGATCGTGACCGCCCTGTTCGTCGCGGTGATCGCCGCGTTGATGCCGATCGACGTGATCGCCAGCCTTGCCAATGCGGGCACGCTGTGTGCGTTCGTCGCGGTGGCGGCGTGCGTGCTGGTGCTGCGTCGACGGTCTCCGGATGCGCGGCGGCCGTTCCGGATGCCGCTGGCGTGGATCGTCGCGCCGCTCGCGATCCTTGGGTGCGTCTATCTTTTCACCAGTTTGCAGGTGGTGACGCAGCTTTCGTTCCTGGGTTGGAACGTATTGGGGCTGGTTGTGTACTTCCTCTACGGCCGGGCCCGCGCGACGATGGTCGTCTGATCGGCGCCGGAAACAGGAAACCACAAGCATGTCGGCTGCCAAACGAGGCGAATCCAATCTGGTGATCTTCGCTGCTCTTGCGGCGAACCTCGGCATCGCCGTGGCGAAATTCATCGCGTCCGCAATCACCGGGTCGTCGTCGATGCTGACCGAGGGGTTCCACTCGGTCGTCGACAGCCTCAACCAGCTGCTGCTGCTCTACGGCCAGCATCGCGGCAAGCGCCCGCCCGATACCGCGCATCCGTTCGGCTATGGTCGCGAGCTGTATTTCTGGAGCTTCGTCGTCGCGATCCTGATCTTCGGCGTCGGCGCGGGTGTGTCGGTCTACGAAGGCTGGGTGCATATCGAGGAGCCCGAGCCGCTCCGCGATCCGCTCGTCAATTATGTCGTCCTGGGCGTCGCCTTCCTGTTGGAGGGCGGGTCGTGGTTCCTCGCAATGCGCGGTTTCGCCAAGGACAACCAAGGTCGCGGTTGGTGGCAGGCGGTGCGCCGGTCGAAGGATCCGACCGGGTTCATCGTCCTGTTCGAGGATTCGGCAGCGCTGGCCGGGCTGATCGTCGCGGCGGTCGGCGTATGGGCGAGCCATGCCTATGCCGATCCGCGGATCGACGGCGTCGCCTCGATCCTCATCGGCGTCATTCTCGGCGTCGTTGCGATGTTGCTGGCGCGCGAGGCGAAGGGGTTGCTGATCGGGGAGGGCGCGGACCCTGCGATCGTCGCGCGGGTCGAGGGGATCGTTTCCGGGTATCCGGACATTACCGCGGTCAACCACGTCCGCACGATCCACACCGCGCCGCAGAGCATCTTCGTCGCGATCAGCGCGGACTTCCGCGATTCGCTGACGCTGGGGGAGGCGGAAACGCTGATCGAGACGATCGAAACCGAGCTCAAGGCGGCGGAGCCGATGTTGTCGTCGATCTACATCCGGCCGGAGAAAAGCGAGAATGCCGCGACGCTGAGGGTGGCGGAGGAGTAGCGCTTGTTGCTTAGCCCCTCCCCTTCAGGGGAGGGGGTGGGGTGGGGACGTGCCGCGAATCCGCACGTTGGTCTCTGCTGGACTGCCCCACCCCCAACCCCTCCCCTGAAGGGGAGGGGCTAAGGAAGAGTCTACCGGCGCGACCACCAGATCGCCGCGAGGCCAATCGCCGCGAGGATCGCGCCGTACACGGCCCATTGCGTCTGCGCGATCATGAAGCTCGATGCCGGCCAATGCACCAGCCCGAGCCCCTGACCAATCCATAGCAGCCCCATCAGCGTGGCAAGCACGCCGACAAGGGCCACCACGGTCTTCACTTACGCGCGTCCAGCGCAACATAGTCGCGCTGCGTCGGGCCGGTGTAGAGCTGCCGCGGACGGCCGATCTTCTGCTCCGGATCCGAGATCATCTCGTTCCACTGCGCGACCCAGCCGACGGTACGCGCGAGCGCGAACAGTGCGGTGAACATCGTCGTCGGGAAACCGATCGCCGAGAGGATCACGCCCGAATAGAAATCGACGTTCGGGAACAGCTTCTTCTCGATGAAGTACGGGTCGCTCAGCGCCATTTCCTCGAGCGCGATCGCGACGTCGAACACCGGATCGGTCACGCCGAGCTCGCCGAGCACTTCGCGCACGGTCTGCTGCATCACGGTCGCGCGCGGATCGTAGTTCTTGTACACGCGGTGACCGAAGCCCATCAGGCGGAACGGATCGTTCTTGTCCTTGGCGCGCGCGATGTACTCGGGGATGCGGTCGACCGTGCCGATCTCGCGCAGCATGTTAAGGGCCGCTTCATTGGCGCCGCCATGCGCCGGGCCCCACAGGCAGGCGATGCCCGCCGCGATGCACGCGAACGGGTTCGCACCCGAAGACCCTGCAAGACGCACCGTCGAGGTCGATGCGTTCTGCTCGTGATCGGCGTGGAGGATGAAGATCCGGTCCATCGCCTTTTCGACCACCGGGTTCACCACATATTCCTCAGCGGGCACGCCGAACGTCATCTGCAGGAAGTTGCCGGTGTAGCTCAGGTCGTTGCGCGGATGCATGAACGGCTGGCCGATCGAATACTTATACGCCATCGCCGCAATCGTCGGCATCTTGGCGATGAGGCGATGGCTCGCGATCATGCGCTGCTGCGGATCGGTGATGTCCGCCGAATCCTGGTAGAAGGCCGACAGCGCGCCGACGACGCCGCACATGATCGCCATCGGATGCGCATCGCGACGGAAGCCGCGATAGAAGGTCGCGAGCTGCTCATGCAGCATCGTGTGACGGCTGATCGTGTAGCTGAACTTGTCGAGTTCCGCCTTGGTCGGCAGCTCGCCGTTGAGGAGGAGGTGGCAGACCTCCATGAAGCTCGACTGCTCGGCCAGCTGCCCGATCGGGTAGCCGCGGTGGAGCAGCACGCCTTCGTCACCATCGATATAGGTGATCGCGGAGTCGCAGCTCGCGGTCGAGGTGAAGCCCGGATCGTAGGTGAACATACCCGTCTGCGCATACAGCTTGCGGATATCGATCACGTCGGGACCGACGCTGCCGTGCATGACCTTCAAATCGAGGTCCTTGCCGGCGGCGCTCAGCTTGGCGGTGTCGGTCATCGGTTGTCCTTTCGTGCCTTAAACGATCATCTGGTCGGCGATCCGACCAAGACTTTCTTCGCGCCCGAGCAACTCGAGCACATCGAAGATTCCGGGGGAGGTCTTCCGCCCGGTCAGGGCCGCGCGAAGGGGTTGCGCGACCTGGCCGAGTTTGACTCCTGCGTCATCGGCAACCTGCCGTACCGCAGTTTCGAGGCTCTCCGTATCCCAGCTTTCGAGCGCGTCAAGCGCTGCGTGCAGCCGGGCGAGGAGCTTCGGCGCCTCACCGGAAACGAGCGCGGTGGCATCGCGATCCATTTCCAGCGGGCGTTTCCGAAACAGGAAGGCCGCGCCGTTCGCCAGATCGAGCAGATCGGCGGCGCGCGGCTTGAGCGACGCCATGCTTCGACCGAGAAGTTCGCGCTGCTCGTCCGTCGGTACGAAATCAAGCCGATCCGCTACCAGCGTAGCGAGCCGCTCATCGTCCGCAACACGGATGTACTGCCCGTTCAAATTCTCGAGCTTCTTGAAGTCGAAGCGCGACGGCGACTTGCCGACTCCGGCAAGATCGAACCATTCGACGGCTTGGGTACGGCTGATGATTTCGTCGTCACCATGGCCCCAACCCAGCCGCAGCAGATAATTGTCGAGCGCTTCGGGCAGCATGCCCAACTCGTCGCGATAATATTCCACCCCGACGGCACCGTGGCGCTTCGACAGCTTCGCGCCATCCGACCCGTGGATCAGCGGGATGTGTGCGTAAACGGGATCGGGCCAGCCGCCCTCGATCGCATCCATTGCCCGTATGATGGGCAATTGGCGGAACGCGTTGTTGAGATGATCATCGCCGCGAATCACGTGCGTCACGCCCATGTCGTGATCGTCGACCACGACCGCGAGCATATAGGTCGGCGTGCCGTCCGAGCGGAGCAGGACGAGGTCGTCCAGTTCGGCATTCTGCACCGTGACCGACCCCTGGACGCGATCTTCGATCGTCACCGCGCCATCGGTCGGCGCCTTGAGGCGGACCACGAACGGACGGCTGTCGTCGGCTTCCGCCGCCTTGTCGCGCCACGGGCTGCGGACGCGGAGCGGCTTCTTCGCCGCCTCGGCCTCGGCGCGCATCGCGGCGAGCTCTTCGGTCGTCAGGTAGCAGCGATAGGCGTGGCCATGCTCGACCATGCGATGCGCGACTTCGGCGTGGCGATCGGCGCGCGCCGACTGATACACTTCATCGCCATCCCAATCGAGCCCGAGCCAGCGCAAAGAGGTCAGGATCGCGTCGATCGCGGGCTGAGTCGAGCGCGCGCGATCGGTATCCTCGATCCGCAGCAGGAACCGCCCGCCGTGATGCCGCGCATACAGCCAGTTGAACAACGCGGTGCGCGCGCCGCCGATGTGCAGGAAGCCGGTCGGCGAGGGCGCGAAGCGCGTCACGACCTCGGTGCCGGGGGTCGTGGTGCGCGTGCCGTCGGTCGCTGCAGTGGTTTCAGTGATTGCGCTCAACCGCGCATACTCCCAGACTAGAAAATCGATGGCCGGATCAGCCTGCAGCGCCCCTAGCACGCGCTTTCCAGCGCTTCAAATCGGCGTGCGATGGCGGCTGTCGCAATTTTTCATTGCTGGGCGTTGTCTGGCGCGTGCCTTCGAACGATGGCTCGAGGCGGAACGCGACCAGCTTCCGTTGTGGCTTCCGGTAATGCTCGGCGGCGGGATAGCCGCTTGGTTTTTCCTTCGCGACAGCGCGGACTGGCAGATCGCGATATTGATCTCGCTGACAATCGCTTTGGGCTGTGCGGCGGCGGGGCGGCACGGGCGGGCTGCCCGCAGCATTGGCGTTGCAGCGTTGACGGTGGCGGTGGGGATCGGCCTGATCTGGTGGCGATCGGACCGCGTGACGCATGCCGTTCTGCTGCGCCCCACGATCGCGACGTTCGTCGCGCGTGTCGAGCGCATCGAACCCCTGCCCGCGCGCGAACTGGTACGCCTGCGGCTCGCGCCTCTCGCGGTTGTCCCGCGCGATGACGGACGGGATCGGCCGCTACCGGCATTGCCACGGCATTTGCGGATCAATCTTGCCACGGCGGACGTCCCCGTCGGGCTGGCGTCCGGGGCGGTGTTGCGTTTGTCCGCGCGACTGATGCCGCCGCCCGAACCGGCAGTGCCCGGCGCGTATGATTATGCGCGCACGGCCTGGTTCGACGGCATCGGCGCGACGGGCCGGGGGTTCGCGCCGGTGACGGTCGTCGAACCGGGGCGGCCATGGATCCTGCCGGGGCTCCGCGCGCGCCTGTCCGACCATATCCAGACGCAAGCCGGGGGCGGCGGGGCAGGGGGCATTGCTGCGGCATTGGCGACCGGCGACCAGGGATCGATTCCGCTGGAGGATACCGAGGCGATGCGGCGCTCGGGGCTCGCGCATCTCTTGTCCGTAAGCGGGTTGCACATCACGGCGGCGGTCGCGGCGACGATGATCCTCGTCACCCGGTTGCTTGCCCTGTCCCCGTGGCTGGCGCTGCGATGGCGGTTGCCTCTCGTCGCAGGGGCGGCGGGGGCGCTGGTGGCGATCGGGTACACGATGTTGACGGGTGCGGAAGTTCCGACGATCCGCTCGTGCGTCGCGGCCTTGTGCGTGCTGCTTGCCCTTGCGCTCGGGCGCGAGGCATTGACGTTGCGGCTGGTCGCTGCGGGTGCCCTGGTGGTTTTGGTCCTTTACCCGGAATCGCTGGCCGGACCGAGCTTTCAGCTATCGTTCGCCGCCGTCGTGTCGATCATCGCGTGGAACGATCATCCCGGTATCCGCGCGCTGGTCGCACCGCGCGAGGAACCGCGTCGCACACGGGTGGCGCGGAGCGTCGGGTCGCTGCTGATGACAGGGCTCGTCGTGGAGGCGGCGCTGCTCCCGATATCGCTGTATCACTTCCAGAAGGCGGGCGTTCACGGCGCTGTCGCCAATATCTGCGCGATACCGCTGACGACTTTCGTCGTCATGCCGCTGGAAGCGGCCGCGCTGCTATTCGATACGATGGGGTTGGGGGCACCGTTCTGGTGGGCGACGCGCCTGTCGCTCGACCTGCTGTTGTGGATCGCGCGGACGACCGCGGCGATCCCGGGATCGGTCGCGCCGCTGCCGGCGATGCCGGACGGCGCCTATGCCGCAATGGCGATCGGCGGATTGTGGATTGCGCTTTGGCGAACGCGCTGGCGACGGCTGGGGATCGTCCCGTTCGTGATCGGCGCGGGGTGGGCGATCTCGACACCAGCGCCCGACCTGCTCGTGACCGGCGACGGACGTCACGTCGCGATCCGGACTCAAGGCGGCGAGGTCGCTTTGCTGCGCGACCGGACGGGGGACTATACCGCAGACATTCTCGCACAGGGCGGCGGGGTGACAGGGTTGCCCGTGCTGTGGTCGGATCAGCGCGATGCGCGGTGCAGTCGCGACCTGTGCATGGCGGTCCGCACGGTCGGGGGGCGTCGCTGGACCGTGCTGGGAACACGCAGCGCCTATACGGTTCCGCTCGAGGATCTGGTCCGCGCTTGTGCCGCGGCGGATATCGTGATCAGCGATCGCTGGCTTCCGCGCCGTTGCAGCCCGCGCTGGTTGCGGCTTGACCGTACGACGTTCAGGCGAACCGGCGGTGTGGCAATCACCTTCCCGCCGTCCACCGTCTGGCCAACCATAGCCGCGAGGGCGTCACCAGCAGTCCTCACGGTGCGCCATCCAGAAGACTCGCACCCCTGGATCGCGCCCCTCGTCATGGAGAGGGAAACGCGCGTCCGCCGGCACCGGTCCCGGCGGGCGCATCCCGAAAAGCATCAGTCGTAGCGGCGGAGCAACCCGGCGAGCTTGCCCTGAACGCGAACCTGCGCGGGTTTGTACCGCTGCGGATCATACGCCCGGTTCGCCGGATCAAGCCGAACCATCGCACCTTCGCGCCGGAAGAACTTGAGCGTCGCTTCGCTGTCGTCGATCAGCGCCACGACGATCTCGCCGTCGCGCGCGATGTCCTGGCGCTTGATCAGCGCATAATCGCCATCGAGAATCCCGGCCTCGACCATCGAATCCCCTGCGACTTCGAGCGCATAATGCTCGCCACCGCCGAGCAGGGCAGCCGGCACCGACAGCATCGACGCACCCTCGAACGCCTCGATCGGCATACCGGCCGCGATCCGGCCGTGCAGCGGGATCTCGATCACGTCGTTGGCGGGGGCGGGCAGGACGCGGACGTTGGCGGGCGCTGCTTCCGGCGTGGCGCGAACCGGGGTCTTCGTGCCGCGTTCGGGCATCTTGAGCACTTCGAGCGCGCGCGCCCGATTGGGGAGGCGGCGGATGAACGCGCGTTCTTCCAGCGCGCTGATCAAGCGGTGGACCCCCGACTTGGATTTCAGGTCGAGCGCTTCCTTCATTTCCTCGAACGAGGGCGAGACTCCCGTCTCCTCCAGCCGGTCGTTGATGAAGCAGATCAACTCATGCTGTTTGCGTGTTAGCATTCCGGGCCCTTTCGTCGGAACAGACGACGAACCTATACGGAACATAAAGTCAGGCGTCAAGCGATCGGCAGGATTTCCACCGAGTCGCCCACCGCAGCGGCCGGCGCGAAGGGCGCGCGCACGATCATGCAATCCGCCCCGGCAAGCGTCTTGAGCAGCGACGAGTCCTGCCGCTCGGCGACATAGACGCGTCCATCGCGCGTAACCGCGCGCATGTAATCCTGCCGCCGATCGTTTTCGCGCACGGGGGCGCCGAGAATGGCGGGGTAGAAAACGGGGTGCGGATCGCGCGCACCCACCATCGCGGCGATCAGCGGTTTCAGGAAGATCGTTGCGGTGACGAAGGCCGACACCGGGTTACCCGGAAGACCGAGGACCAGCATGTCGCCGATCTTCCCCGCGAGCATCGGCTTGCCCGGGCGCAGCGCGATCCGCCAGAAGTCGATCGCGCCACCCGCCGCTGCCAGCGCCGGACGGATCAGGTCGTGATCCCCGACCGATGCGCCGCCGGTGGTCACCAGGATATCGGCTTCGACCGTCCGGAACGCATCGGTGATCGTGTCGAGCCGATCGGGGAGGATCCCAAGATCGATGATCTCCACGGGAAGGTCGGCCAACATTGCCGCCAGCATCACCCCGTTCGATTCCGGCAAGGTCCGGTCGCTCAAGGGCGCGCCGGGCAGGGTGAGTTCATCCCCGCTCGCCACGATCGCGACGCGCACCCGGCGCGCGACCGTCAGGCTGCCGTGCCCGCCGCTTGCCGCGAGCGCGATCCGTGCTGGTGTCAGCCGGTCGCCCATCGCGATCAGCGTATCGTTATGGGTGAAATCGATCCCGGCGCGCCGGATATTGCCACCACGCACCGGCCCGTCGCCCGACCGTCGAACGATATCGCCATCGCGGGCCGCTTCCTCCTGGACGAGCACCGCGTCGGCGCCTGGCGGGAGCGCCGCACCGGTGAAGATGCGCACGGTTTCACCCGCGCCGAGGGTGCCGTCGAACGGGTTGCCCGCCGCACTTTCGCCGATCAGCCGCAAGGGGCCGCCCAGATCATCGAAGCGAACGGCGTAGCCGTCCATCGCCGACAGGTCGCGCGCGGGTTGCGTCCGATTGGCGGCGAGGTCGCTGGTTGCCCATCGCCCCCCGGCGGCGCGCAACGGCACGGTTTCCGTCGCAATGACAGGCGCGAGCGCAAGGAGCCGGGACAGCGCGTCGGCAACGGCGAGCAGGGCGGGGGGCTGAGTCATCTGGGTTCCCTAACGTCTTGAACCAGTGTCCGTCGACCCCCGACGATCGGCCATAAGTGATGCAGACCGGCCACAGTCCGTCAGCGACTTTAACGATGCGGGTGCAGCGTCCAACTTTGTCATAATTCAGCAATAATCGCTGTCTAGCGCCCCGGTCACGGAAGCCTCCACACAGCAAAACCCAAGCGCGCGCGACACCGATGGTGCGGGCGACGGCGTCGGGCGGCGGCTTGCCGAGTTCGATCAAAGGGGAAAGTCGTGACCAAGACCGTCGTCAAATCGCTGTTGCTCGCCGGGGCCGCCGGCTCCGCTTTGTTAGCCACGGGCACTGCACTGGCGCAGACCGCGAGCGATCCCGCCACGGCGGCTACGGCGACGGTCGGTGCGTCGGCCACGCAGGACGGGCTCGGCGACATCGTCGTGACCGCCGAGCGCCGCACCGAGAATTTGCAGAAGGTGCCGATCTCGGTCGGCGTCGTCGGGGGTGACGATCTGCGCGCGTTCCAGAGCGGCGGCGGTGACGTGCTCGAACTCGCCAACCGCGTTCCCGGCCTGTACGCCGAGACGACCACCGGGCGCATCTTCCCGCGCTTCTACATCCGTGGCCTGGGCAACATCGATTTCTATCTCGGCGCGTCGCAGCCGGTGTCGATCATCCAGGACGACGTCGTGCTCGAGCATGTCGTGCTCAAGTCGAACCCGGTGTTCGACGTCCGCCAGGTCGAAGTGCTGCGTGGCCCGCAAGGGACGCTGTTCGGTCGCAACACGACCGCGGGCATCATCAAGTTCGACACCAACCGCCCGACCAACGACTTCCACGGCCGCGCGTCGGCCTCCTACGGCAGCTACAATACCGCGACGCTCGACGCAGGGATCGGCGGGCCGATCGTCAAGGACGTGCTGTCGTTCCGCGTGTCGGGGCTGGTCCAGCACCGCGATAACTGGGTCGACAACACCTACACCGGCGTCAGCGCGGACGGCACCGTCGGCGGCAAGGATAAGCTCGGCGGGTTCGATGAACGCGACGTCCGCGTCCAGTTGATGCTGACTCCGCCCGAGACCGGCTTCACCGGGCTGTTGTCGGCACATGCGCGGGATTACAGCGGCACCTCGACGATCTTCCATCGCGGCGCGCTCAAGCGCGGATCGAACGACGTCAGCGCCGCGCCGCGCGCGTCGGTCGCGCTCGACGAGGCGGCGAACAACCCGCAGGCGTACAAGACCTATGGCGGCTCGCTGAACCTCAAGAACGATTTCGGCGGGGTCGTGCTGACCTCGATCAGCGCGTGGGAAACGACCTCGGGCTACAGCCGCGGCGACACCGACGGCGGTGCCGCGATCAACTTTGCCGGCCCGCGCTTCTATGGCGAGAGCCAGGGCCGGATCCGCGATCTCGACCAATTGACGCAGGAAGTCCGCCTGTCGGACGACGGCACCGGGCGGTTCAAGTGGCAGATCGGCGGGATGTACTTCGAGTCGCGCGACGTGACCGAATTCGCCCAGCGCGGGGTGTTCCTGACGCAGCCCGACCTCAACGGCACGCGCCCCAACCCCAACAACCGCGTGCTGCTGCGCGACATCAACACGTCCTATGCCGGCTTCGGGCAAGTCAGCTACGAGATCGTGCCGAAGCTGACGCTGACCGGCGGCGTGCGCGTCACCAACGACACCAAGTCGACCCGGTTGCTCGTAGCCAACGCCAATGCGGCGGGCGTGTCGAGCTATACCGGGCGTCGTTACGTCCGCCTGTCGGACACGCAGCCGAGCTGGGACGCGAGCGCGCTGTACCAGTTCGATAGCAACGTCAGCGTCTACGCCCGTGTCGCGCGCGGCTTCCGTGGGCCGACGATCCAGGGGCGGTCGGCGGTGTTCAACGCGGACTTCACCACTGCCAATTCCGAAACGATCATGTCGTATGAGGCGGGCGTGAAGTCGAACCTGTTCGGCAACACGCTGCGCTTCAACGCGACCGGATTCTATTACGAAGTCAGCGACATCCAGCTGAACGGCAACGATTCCTTCGGCAACGGCGTGCTGTTCAACGCGGACAAGGCGAAGGCGTGGGGCGGAGAGGCCGAACTGACGTGGCGTCCGGTGCGCCAGTTGACGCTCGGGCTCGGCGGCAGCGTGCTCCACTCCGAGATCAACGACCCGCGCGTCTTCGCGCAGGTCTGCATCCTGGGCGGCGTCATCACTTGCACGGTGCAGGACCCGACGATCAAGGTGGGCGCGAACACCTTCGCCCAGATCGACGGCAATCCGCTGCCGAATGCGCCGAAATATCAGTTCAATGCGACCGCGCGCTACGACGTGCCGCTCGGCAACGGCGGGTCGCTGTTCCTGGCGGGCGATGCCAACGTCCAGGGGTACACCAGCTTCGTCCTGTACAAGACCGCCGAGTTCACCTCGGACGGAACGTTCGAGGCCGGCCTCAAGGCGGGCTATGTCGCGCCGGACAACAAGTATGAGCTGGCGGTGTTCGTCCGCAACCTCACCAACGAGAAGAACCTCAAGGGTGTGATCGAGAATTACAACGCCGCCGTGTTCAACGATCCGCGCATCATCGGCGTGTCGTTGGCGGGCAAGTTCTGACACGTTTCCGCCGCGCCGCCCGCCGCTTTGCGGTTGGTCGGCGCGGCGGCTCTGGCGTGGGCGCGCTTCCGGTGGCAAGAGGCGCGCATGCTGGTAAATCACGTTCTCTTCCTCGACGGCGAGGCGCTCGTCATCGACAAGCCTGCCGGGCTCCCGGTCGACCGTCCCCGCGACGGTTCGCTGAGCCTTGAAAATCACCTCGACGGGCTGACCTTCGGGTTCAAGCGCTGGCCGGTTCCGGTCCACCGGCTCGACCGCGATACGTCGGGCTGTCTGCTGCTCTCGCGCAACCCCAAGGCGCACGCGAAGCTGCAACAGGCATTCGAACAGGGGCTGGTGCGCAAACGCTATCTCGCGGTGCTCGACGGCGTCGTGGAGGGCGAGGGCGGTCTGATCGACATCGCGCTGGCGAAGGTCAGCACGGTCGAGGAGGGCTGGCGGATGGTCGGCAGCCCTCAGGGGAAGGCGTCGCGGACGCACTGGCGTGTGCTCGACGTCAAGGACGGGCGCAGCTTCGTCGAATTCGTTCCCGAAACCGGGCGCACCCACCAGATCCGCGTCCATGCGCTCGAAGGGCTTGGCGCGGCGGTGGTCGGCGATCCGGTGTACGGCAAGGGCGGCGGGCAGACCTTGCTCCACGCCGCCGAACTGACGATCCCGCGCGCGGGCAAGGAGCCGATCGTGGCGAAGGCACCGCTCCCCGAGCGGTTCCTGGCGGCGGGGTTCAGCGAGGGCTGAACGCCAGCGCTTCTGTCTTTTGGCATGGCTCTGCTCCACACCTTCCGTTCGTCCCGTAGCGAAGGACAGGGTTGAGTGCGGAATGGTGCTTCGATACGCGCCCTCGATACGCCCCGAGAGGGGCTCCTCGGTCGCTACTCAGCACTAACGGTTGGGGGGTGTTCGGGTAGTCGAGGGCCCTCAATCAATCCGTAACTCGCCCGCGCAGCGATTTGACCGTCCCGCGTTTGGTCTTCCCCTCCATCCGCCGGGTCTTGGCCGCCTTGGACGGCTTGGTCGGGCGGCGGCGCTTGGGGACGATCGTTGCCTCGCGGATCATGTCGATCAGCCGCTCGCGCACTTCCGCGCGGTTGAGCAATTGCGACCGCGCGCCTTCGCTGCGCAGCACCAGCACGCCCTCGCGCGTCAGCCGCGATCCTGCCAGCACCGCGAGCCGGTTCTTGACCGCATC